>JAFAGC010000080.1 GCA_023423065.1 Pseudomonadota bacterium | reverse complement strand
CGGCCCGCGGGCCCTGCGGGGCGGCGGCCCCCCCGCCGCCGAGATTCTCGTCGGGCGGCGGGCTCATAGGCGCGACGATCGATGCGTCGAACTACTCGGTGGTGGCGCCCGCCCTTGGCTGCGCCCTGGTCGTGGCGTCACCGGCCATGCTGGCGCGGCGCCATGAACTGCGCCGCGAACTTCTCGAGTTCGCGGTCTTCACGTTGGTCGCGCGCACTCAGCCCGTGCTCCCCCTGCACGCGGCCTGCGTGGGGGACGGAGACCGCGCGGTGCTGCTGCTCGGCGAGAGCGGCGCCGGGAAATCGACCGCGACGGTGCAATGCATGCTCGCGGGCCTCGGCGTGCTGGCCGAGGACGTGGTGTTCGTCGATCCGCGCCGGCTTACGGTGACCGGCGTACCTAACTACATGCACCTGCGACTCGAGACGCCGCGACTCATGCCCGCGGAGATCGCGCGGCGCATCCGGCGGGCGCCCGTGATCGAGCGGCGCCACAGTGGCGTGCGCAAATATGAAGTCGATTTGCGCAGCACGACGCGCCGCAAGCTCCGGCTTCCCGCCAGGCTGGTCGCCGTCGCGGTGCTGTCGCGTCGGAAGTCGAAGCGCGGCGGGCCGCTGTTGCGACGACTGTCGGCGCGCGAACTGCTGCGCATGCTGGACCGCGATCAGCCCTATGCGGCTTCGCGACCGTCCTGGCGCGGTCTCCGCGCGAGCCTCCGGCGGCTTCCGATGTTCCGGCTCGAACGTGGCGTTGCCGCGGCGGACACGGCGACCGCGCTTGCCGTCCTGTTGCGTTCGAAGCCCGCATGAAGATCGCGTGGGTCGTGCCGGCCGGGGTGAGCCATCACAAGATGCACACCATTCCCGCGCTCATGTGGCTGGTCGGTCGTCTCACGAGACGGCACGACTTGAAGGTGTACGCGTTGCACCGGGCCGCGGCCCCCACACGCGAGAACGTGCTGGATGCCGAGGTGCTGAATGATGGTGGGGCGTTTCGTCACCTGCGCGTGATCCAGGCGATCCAGGCCGAACACCGCCGCGAGCCGTTCGATCTCGTGCATTCGATCTGGGCGGGAACCGTCGGGCTCGTCGGAGCGCTCGCGGCGCGGCGGATCGGGCGGCCGCACCTGGTGCACATCGCCGGCGGCGAGCTGGTCGGTATTCACTCCATCGACTACGGCGGCGGCCTGAGCCTGCGCCAGCGATGTGTGAATCGCTGGGTATTGGGACGCGCAGCCGTGGTGAGTGCCGCGAGTGCGCCGATCATCGAGGCGGCGCGTGCTTTCGGCGCGAGAGCCATTCGAATTCCGCTCGGCGTCGATCGCGAGACATTTCCTCCGCGCGAGCCGGTCGCACGCGACAGATTCCGGCCGGTGCGCGTGCTCCAGGTGGCGAGCCTGAACCTCATCAAGGACCAAGGCATGTTGCTGCGGGCAATCGCGAATGTCGTGGCTGCCGGGCGCGACGTCGAACTCGACATCGCGGGCCTGGATGGGATGAATGGTGAAATCCATGAATTGGCGCGTTCGCTCGGCCTCGGCACGCGCGTGCGCTTCCACGGCTGGGTCGATTCCGCGCGTGTGCGAGAGGTCGCCTCGCGCGCAGACATCCACGTCGTTTCCTCGCTGCACGAAGCGGGGCCGGTCGCGATGCTCGAGGCGGCCATGCTGGGTGTGCCCACGGTGGGCACGCAGGTTGGACACGTGAGCGAATGGGCGCCGGACGCGGCACTGGCCGGGCCGCCAGGCGATGCGGCGGCGCTCGCGACGAACCTGATCCGTCTCATCGACGATGACGCGCTGCGCCTCGCGCTGGCGGCCGAAGCCCGCCGACGGGCGCTCGCCGATGACGCCGACTGCACCGCCCGGCTGTTCGAGGCGCAGTATCGTTCGGTGCTCGCGACTCACGGGGGCGGCGGATGAATTGCGTTTCGGCGTCGCATCGAGATCACCGGATGCGGATTCACCATCCGTGTTCCACATGGGAGCACACGTGGCGCTACCGATCGTAAATTCGGAGTTCCTCTTCCGGTTGCTTGCGAAACATCTCGGGGCCGAGGTGATTTGCGATGTCGGAGCGTTCGATTGCTTTCACTCGAAGCGATTCAAGGCCACGGTCCCGAGAGTCATCGCGCTCGAGGCCAATCCGGTCAGCTTCGACGCACTGGCGGGGGATGCCAGTCTCGCGGCGGCGGGAATCGAACTATTCAACTACGCGGCATGGAACCGCGACGAAGACCTGACCTTCAACGTGGTCGATGCGACCGCGCGCGATGCAGAGTGGCGCAAGATGATCAGCTCGATCCGCGAGCGCACGGCCGACTGTCGATTCACATCCACGCCCATACGCGTGCGTGGCGTGCGACTCGACACGTTACTGGGTGACGTACTCGCGGAACCGGCCCGCACGATCGCGCTGTGGATCGATGTCGAGGGCGCTGCGTACGAGGTCCTCGAGGGCATCGACGGGATACGGGATCGCGTCTGCCTCGTACACGTTGAGGTGGAAACGCGCGCATTCTGGGAGGGCCAGCGCCTCTGGCCGGACATCGATGCGTTGATGGGGCGGTTCGGCTTCTCACCCATTGCCCGGCGCCCCGGAGAGGAGCAGTTCGACGTCCTGTTCGTGAACGATCGCTGGTTGGGGCGGTCGCGCACGGCAGTCGGCGGCATCACTCTCCTGGCCTGGGCACGACTGCGCGCCGGACGTGCGCGCGACAAGCTTCGGTCATTGCTGGGCGCGCATGGCTGATCGCCGACACATGAACGTCGCCGTCGTCGGCACCGGGCCTGTCGGTACCGGTCAATATGCCGAAGGCATTCCGGCGCTCGCTGCCTGCCTCGAGCGGTTGTCGAACGATTTTTCGATCACGGTGTATTCGCTCCTGAAACCCGACACGAGTGCCGTGCACCCGCGCCTCAAACTACGTTTTCTGCCGTTTCGGACCCCGCTGCTTCCCCTCGATCTGCTGCTGCTCTCGGCCATGATCCTGTTCGACGCCCTGCGACGCCGGGTCGATCTGTTTCACGCGATCGGATCGTTCCCGGCCGGCCACGTCTGTACGCGATTGGCCGCACTGCTGAGCATTCCCTGTCTCGTCTCCTTGCACGCGGAAGAGGTTGCACGGCTGCCGGAGCGCAACTTCGGCGATCTGCTCAGCCGGAAAAAACAGCGTATCAATGCGCGAGTTTGCCGGCGCGCCGATGCGTTGACCGTGCTGACGAATTTCCAGGCGCAAGGCCTTGCGGACATCGGCATCCCGCCGGCCACGGCCGAGGCCTTGCCGTTTTGCGTCGACCTCGATCGCTTCCCTTTTGCGCGCAAGACATTGTCGCCGCCGTACGTGTTCCTGCACGTGGCCTACAGCCACCCCGTGAAGGACATCGATACGCTGCTCGAGACGTTCCGACACGTCAGCGACGAGCACGATTGCCGGCTCATGATCGTCGGTCACGGACATCGCGACGGCCGCACCGCGGCGCTGGTCGACCAGCATGGCATGTCAAGCATCGTGGAGATCGTCGAGCCCGTGTCCAACCGGATGCTTCACCAGTACTACGCGCGTGCGCATTTCCTGTTGCACACGTCCCGCTACGAATCCCAGGGCGTGGTGTTCAACGAGGCGATGGCGAGCGGAGTGGCCGTCTGTGCGACGCGGGTGGGCCTTGCGGCAGATCTCGGCGACGAGCATTGCCTGACGTCTGCCGCGGGAGATGCAGTGGGCCTCGCGCGATCGATATCAGGCCTGATCCGGGAGCCGGAGCGATATCGACGTCTGTGCGCACGGGCGTACGCATGGAGTCGCGTCCATGACCTGCGCTGGATGGTCGAGCGGCACGAGAACCTCTATCGATGTCTCCAACGCACTTCGCGAAGTGGTGGTTAGGCGTGGCGTAGTCGGCGCGTGGCACGTCAGGCTGGCCGTGGGTGCGCCAATTTCTCCGCGCGTTCGAATACCTGTCTCGCCGAGTAACGTGTGAGGCAACGGTTGTCGCCGAACTTGCAGATCTCGAGTCCACACGGCCCGCAGGGCAGGTCCGAGGAATCGAGGCAGTCGCTCCAGCTTCCCTGGGGCGCCGACCAGTCGCGCCGGCTGTCGCTGAAGAGCGCGAGCGTGGGTGTTCCCTGGATCCACGCCATGTGCATGAGGCCCGAGTCTTCGGAAAGCACCAACCGCGCCCGCCCGACGATCGTGAAGGCGGTGAGCTGATCCGCACGGCCGGTGAGATCGATGCAGTGCTCACCCAGTGCAGTGGATATTTCAGTGGCCTTGGCGCGTTTCGAAGGCAAGAGCAGCAGCACGATCTGGCTCCGCGGATGGCGACCGATCCACAGGCGCGCGAATTCGATGTAGTTCGCGGTCGGCCATGCGCGGGCCGGAGAGAAGCCCGCGGGGTTGAGTACGACGAGATCGCAGCCGGCTTTCCAGCCGTGCTCGAGCAGCAGGTCGTCGACGTCGGGGCCATCGCCGCGCAGCTCGAACGCCGTATGCATCCCGGCATCGATGCCGAGCGCCGCCGCGATGGTTCGCCGAGCGCGCTCGCCGGCCGGGCGGGGCGAATGGCGGTCGAACGTGGACCAGGATTCGGGCCTGATCGCGCGGCGCAGGAAGTTGCTGATGCGGCTGTTCTGCAGGTCGAGGACCACGTCATAGCGACGGGCCAGGAGCGCGGGCGTGTGGCGAATCGCCGAAAGCCAGATGCGGAAGCGATTGCGATCGCCCCCGAGCGCGATCACGCGGTCGAACTGGGCCATCGCCTTCGGCACGGCCGCGACTTCTTCCCGCGTGAGAAGGTGCAGTTCGGCATCGGGAAAGCGGCGCCGGACGCCGAGTAGATAGGGAAGCGTGATCATCGTGTCGCCGAGCGCCTGGAGACGGATCGCGAGGATGCGCCGCGGCGCGGTCGCATGCGGCCAGCGGCGCGCGGGGATGTCGTCCGCGGCGGTATCCATCATCGCCGGGCCTGTCCCGCGAGCACCGTGGCGATGGTCTGCACGCGCGGTGGGTGCGATGTGATCCAGCGCAGGATGCGCGTGACGTGCGACTGGTCATACCAGGGCACTCGCCGCAGCGCCGGCTGATTGGCGACCGCGTCGTCGAGCTCCGCCAGCGCCTGGCGTTCCGGGACGAGGCGACTGCGCGCGTACCGCAGGAACTCGAGCGGCGAGCGCGACCATTCATAGCCCGGCAAGGCTGGAATGCGGAGATTGCTCCAGGATACTTCGGCGAGTTCGTGACGCGAGCGACGCAGGAGCGTCGGGCTGGCCGCGCGTGTCGTGGCCAGAACATCCGCGGGGATCGCGCCCGGAAAGAAACGCGAGACCATCTGCAGCACCGGATACATCCACCAGCAGTGCCCGGCGTCGGCCGTGAGTCCGGACCACTCGCCCGGCGTGAGCCGCGGCGCGAAACGGGCGAGATCGATGACCTGCATGAATCTCAGGGTGTTCGTGAGCATGCCGCCCGTCGTGTGCAGCAGCAGGTGACAGAAGAGGGCGGCGTTGCCGGAGTAGGCGTTCACGCCGGGCCGTACCTCGCCAGGCCACACGCGGGCCGTGATGTCGACCATCGAGACCGGCAGGGGCTCCGCGATCGCGAGGTGCACCTCGATGCGAAACGGGACGTCCACGTGTTCGCCGAAGGTATCCGGAAGAGGCCGATCGACGGGGACGAAGACGGCGTGACGCCGCGTCGTATAACGCGGCCGATAACCCACTGACTGCAATGTCTCGCCGAGAGCCGCGAGGTCCCCGGGTGCGACGAGCAAATCGATGTCGCTCATGGGGCGCACACCTTCCTCGTGCACTCGCAGCGCGAGCAGCGCCGAGCCCTTGAGTGGCACGATGGCGATGCCGCGCGCGCACGTTGCCCCGTGGAGGCGCGCGAGCATGTCGCGGGCGCGTGCTTCGCGCAGGCGCATGTGGCGCTGCTGCTCACCGAGGAACCGCGTCCAGGAATCCGGACCGCGCCATCGCAGGCGTCCCGGGAGGATGCCCGCAAGGCCGTGCATGACACACACCGACCGTGCGATGCCCCACTCGAAGTCGTTCCAGTCCGGGGCCACGTCCTGTGGTGACTGGATCTCACCCACCAACCGGTCGGTGACGCTGACCAGCGCCGCCCGGATCGTGGCGAAAGGAGGCAGGTCTGGATGCACGTCGCTCATCGGCCGGACATCGAAATCATCTGTTCGCGGGCAAGGCGTGCGGTGCCGAGCAATTCCGCGGCACGCCCCGGATTCGCGGTTTCGAGGCGAAAGGCCTCGACTTCGCTGCGCAACCACTTGTCGGCGAGCTTGTAGTAGTCCTTGCCGTGTCGCCCGCCGATCACGTAGTCGCGGTCGGATGCCTCGGCCCACGCGAGCGGTAGTTCGATCCGGCCGCGCACCTTGTCGAAGTATCCCGTCCCCTTGATCGGATAGGACACGGTGGTGAAGAACACGTCCGGATCGCTGGCCTTCACGTGTTCGACCGTGGCCTCGATGTCCTCGAGCTCCTCGCCCTCGTAGCCCCACATCAGGAACATGCCGACCTGGATGCCGTACTTCTTCGCGAGCTGGCACGAGCGGCGCACCTGTTCGACGGTCACGCCGCGCTGCATGGCGTCGAGGATCTTCTGGCTGCCGCTCTCCGAACCTATCCAGATGCGGTAGCAGCCCAGCTCGCGCAGCAGGCGCGCGGCTTCATCGCTCTGCAGGCGGTCGGCGCGCGTGATGGTTTCGAACGGCCGGTGGATGCCACGACGCGCGAGCTCCGCGTGGTAGGTCGCGAGCCACGGATGGCTGATCGTGAATACGTCGTCCGCGTACCAGACCTGGTCGGGCGCATAACGTTCGACGATCCACTGCACCTCGTCGGCGACCTTCGCGGGGCTGCGGCGGCGATGGGTGAAGCCGTACACCGCGTGCGAGCACCAGTTGCAGCGGTACGGACAGCCGCGCGCGGTGATCAGGTTGATGCTGCTCGCGCCGTGGTGAGTCTTCCAGGCGTGTAGATAGAGCCCGTGGTCGATGGCTTCGCGATCGGGCCAAGGGAGGGAGTCTATGTCCGGCTCCTTCGGTCTGTCGGGCGTGCGTTGCAGCGCTCCGCCGGAGTCGCGGAATGCGATGCCGCGCACGGCGTGCAGATCGTGCGGTCCCGAGCGCGCCAGCGCGGGCAGCAGCTCCGCGAGCGTGTGTTCGCCCTCGCCGATGACGATGACGTCCGCGCCCGCTTCGAGGTATTCCGCGCAGTAGTTCGCGCTCTCCGGCCCGCCGAGCACCACGGTCCAGCCGGCGCGTTTCGCGGCCCGCACGATTTCGAGCACCGAGCGGCGCGTCATGAGGTTGGTGTAGATGCCGACGACGCCGCGGCCGCCCGCAAAACGCTCGATGAGAGATTCGCGCTGCGCGAAAGTGCTGTCGAACACCTCGACGCTGAATCCCGCGCGCTTGAGGAACGCCGACAGATACAGGAGGCCGAGCGGCGGATACGGCTTCATGATCTGCCGCTCCTTCTCGTCCTCGGCGAGGAAATAGCCGTGCGTGAGGAGGATGTCGCTCATGTCAGCCAATGGCGGGCGCGAGCTCGCCGGCGTCGCCGAGCGCGGCATTGCGAAACGCGGCTTCGTCGGCGATGAGCCGCGCCCAGCGCTGCTCCACGTCGTGGGAATCCGGGTGCGTCACCTGGTCGTGCAGCAGGTTTCGCACGGCGCGATAAAACTCCGAGACGTACGTGCCCGAGAACATCATCTCGAGGTCGTTGCTCTCCTGCCAGTGCGTCTTCGGCCCGAGCTGTTCCTTCACCTGCTCGTGGAACCGCGTGCCGGGCAGTGGATAGGACACACTCACGCCCACGTCGTCGGGGCGCGCTTCGTCGATCAGCCGCCGGGTAGCCAGGATGTCGTCGAGCTCCTCGCCGAGATAGCCGAGCTGCAGGAAGAAGCCGACGCGGATCCCGGCTTCGCCGAGCCGGCGGCGCGCCACGATGTTCTCGTGCACCGTCGTGCCCTTGTTCATCGCGTCGAGTATTTTCTGGCTGCCGCTCTCGGCGCCTATCCACACCTCGCGGCAGCCGGCGCGGCGCAGCGCCTGCGCCATTCGATCGCTGACGAGATCCGCGCGCAGCTGAATAGTGAAGGGCACGCCGCCGCCGCCGGCCTCGAGCGCCGCGGCGAAATCGTTCACCCAGTCGACGCGGAAGCCGAAGATGTCGTCGGCGAACCAGATGTGATCCGGCCGGTAGTGCCGGTACAGGTAGAGCATTTCGGCGGCCGTTTCCGCCGCAGGGCGCTGCAGATACTGGTTGCCCCAGATGGGTTTCGCGCACCAGTTGCAACGAAACGAGCAGCCGCGCGAGGCGGCCATGTTGAGACTGAAATAACCGTGGGCGCGGCGCCAGACGCGCCGGTATTTCTCGATGTCGATCAGGTCCCAGGAGGGCAGAGGCGCGAGCGTGGGCGCCGGGAGCTGGACCCTCGCATGCGAGCGTCGTGTCTGCGATCCCACGGCATGACTGGCATCCGGCAGTCCGTCGGCGAGCACGGGGGCGGGCAGGGTCACGTCGGCGTTCAACCGGTCGATGAGCGCCATCAATGTCGGCAGCGCTTCTCCATGCAACACGACGTCGGCGCCGGCGCCGAGATACTTGTCCGGCGCATCCGACGCGTCCGAGCCCGCGGCGATCTGCCTCGCGCCGCGTGCGCGCGCCAGCCCGAGCATCTCGCAGCAGGCGCGACGCATGCGTCCCAGGCACATCTTGCTCAGGAAGTTGAAGTTGTCCTCGTAGAACAGCACGACTTGCGGGCGCAACACGTCGAGCTGCCGCTCGAAGCGCGCCAGGTCTTCGGCGAGCATCGCGTCGAAGAAGGACACCTCGTGTCCCGCGGCGCGCAACATCGACGCGACCTGGAGCGTCGCGAGCGGTGGATAGGGCTTCGCGCGCTGCTGCTGCTTCCGGTCGAAGTTCAGGAAGTAGGAATGACAGACCAGGATCGAAAGCATGCCGTCGGTATCCATCCCGCTGTTTCGAGGTGAGTGTCTTCCCTCGGTGTGCCGGTTCCCCACCGATGGGAGCACGTGCGCGCCGGGCGATCGTCGGTCAAACTATTCGTCCGCCCGGTTGCACCGACTTGCGATGACAGCACGCATCGCGCGGCGGGCCGCACCGTGTGTCGTTGCGGCGTCGCACGACGCCGACAGCGTCCGGGGCGCGAGGGATGTGCTAGGGACACGTTGTGTTTCCCCACCGCTGGGTAACGCGAGAACGCTCGCCGGTTCCCTCGCCGGGCTCCGGCGCTGCTAAAGTGCGGCCCATGCTCGGCATCCACCACTACTGGCTCTTCATCGCGACGGCCGTCGTCCTGGTCCTGACCCCCGGTCAGGACACGTTCTTCATCCTCGGACGCAGTCTCGCGGGCGGGCGCCGGGAGGGAATCGCCGCGGCGCTCGGTATCACCGCCGGCAGCATCGTCCATACGCTGCTCGCGGCGCTGGGGCTTTCGGCCCTGCTCGCCACGTCGCCTTACGCCTTCATGGCCGTCAAGTTCGCGGGCGCGGCCTACCTCATCTACATCGGCGTGCGCGCATTGCTGGCCCGCGCGTCGGGTCTGCCCGGGGACGCGGGAAAACGCGGCGCCGATGGCGGGTGGTCCGCGTTCCGCCAGGGCGTCATCACCAACATCCTGAATCCCAAGGTCGCGTTGTTCTTCCTCGCGCTCATGCCGCAGTTCATCAGCGCCACGAGTACGACCAAGGTGGCCGCGTTCCTCGTGCTCGGCGTCTCTTTCATGTCGCTCGGCCTCGTGTGGTGCGTGATCCTCGCGGTGGCGGCCGCCAGCCTGCGCGGGATGTTCCTGCGCCGGCCGTCGATGGCGAGCGTGCTCAACAAGGTCGCCGGCTCGATGTTCATCGGCCTCGGCCTCAGGCTTGCGACCGCGAGACAGTGACCGCGCCATGGACACCCGCGACGAGGACTGGCCCCAGGCGAATCGCAAGCGGCTGATCCTGCCGCAACCCATCGCGTGCCTGGGCACGGACCTGCCCGACTTCGAGGCGCAGCTCTTCGAGGAGAACCGGCGCGGCGCGGTGTTCATGATGGGGGACAACCCGGGGTTGCCGCGCATGCCGGCGAAGCCCGCGCTGCTCGACTTCTATCTACTGCGCTTCGGCCCCATGGCGCGCCGGCATCACTTCCTGTCCGCGAAACTCGCGCTCGAAGCCGGCCTCGACGAGAAGGTCGTCATGGCGTGTTTACTGCACGACATCGCCAACGGCGCGCTGATCCGCACCGATCATGGCTACTGGGGCGCGCAGCTCATCGCGCCGTACGTGGACGAGGAGATCGCCTGGGCCGTGCGTTTTCACCAGCCGTTGCGCTACTTCGCGGACGAGTCCGTCGGCTACGAATACCCGGAAGCGTATCGCCAGTACTTCGGCGCGGACTACGAACCGCCCGAATACATAAGAAAAGCTCATGCCGAGGCAAGAAATCACAGGTGGTACATGACCGCGCGCCAGGTCACCCTCTTCGACACTTATGCATTCGAGCCCGGACCCGAGATCGACCCACGCTTGTTCGAAGACCTCATCGGTCGTCATTTCCGGCAGCCGAAGGAAGGTCTCGGCTTCGACGGCTCGCCGGTCGCGCACATGTGGCGAACGATGATCTGGCCCAATAACTTTCTGTAGTCGCCGATGGCGTACCAGCTGAAGGATCAGTTCGGCCCGAGCGCGCCGCGCGCCATCGCGGGGATGATCCGCGCGGTGCACGCGGATTTTCCGCACGACGAATTCCTGCGCGACGTAGCTCGCGGGTACGGCCCGTTGTCGCTCACCGGGCGCGGCTTCCGCGTCGCGGAGGCGTTGCGCAAACACCTGCCGCAGGACTATCCGCTCGCCGTCGGAATCCTGGTCGAATCGGCTTCGCAGCCGCACGAGCACCGCGCCTCGAACGGGATGTCCGGGTTCCTCTACATGCCGCATCTGTTCTTCGTCGCGCGCCACGGGCTCGATCACTTCGAAGAGTCGATGCGCGCGCAGCATGCGCTGACACAGCTCTTCACCGCGGAATTCTCGATCCGCGCGTTTCTCGAGAAACATCCCGAGCGCACGCTCGCGCGGCTGCGCGAATGGACGACCGATCCCAGTCATCACGTTCGCCGGCTGGTCTCCGAGGGCACACGTCCGCGGCTGCCGTGGGCGCCGCGGCTGCGCGCTTTCCAGCGCGATCCGCGCCCGGTGCTCGGGTTGCTCGAGCTGCTGCGTGACGACCCGGAGCTCTACGTGCGCCGCTCGGTCGCCAACAACCTCAACGACATCGGCAAGGATCATCCGGCGCTGCTGACCGAAGTCGCGAGCCGCTGGCTGCGCGACGCGACGCCGGAACGCGAATGGGTCGTGCGCCACGCGCTGCGCTCGGCCGTGAAACGCGCCGACCCGGGCGCGCTGAAGGCACTCGGTTTCGGCGGAAAGGCCGAGGTTTCGATCCGGGGCGTCCACATTTCTCCGGCGCAGCCGAAGATCGGCGGGGCCGTGACGATTTCATTCGATCTCGTCAACGCGGCCCCGCGGGTTCAGCGCGTCATGGCCGACCTCGTCGTGCACTTCACGAAGGCGCGCGGCACCGGCGCGAAGACTTTCAAGCTCAGGGCGGTGGAGCTGCCGGCGCGCGGCCGCGTGCGGCTCGCGAAGAAGATAGGCCTCGCGCAACTGACCACGCGCAAACACTATCCGGGCGTGCATCTCGTGGAGGCGCTGCTCAACGGGCAGCGTCGCAAACTCGGTTCGTTCCGGCTGCGCCGCTGAGTCGAGTCCCGCCCGAAGCGGATTGCCCGGCAAACCCGGCAATTTTTCACCCGGCACCGACCGGATCAGCGGCGCTGCGGCGTCAGCGCGCGGATCAGCCACGCGCGGATGTTCGTGGCGAGACGTTGGTCCAGCGGGCCCTGGATGCCGCGGCGGTCCGGCGGGAGATGCTCGATGGCGGCATCGTCGAACACGTGGTACCGGAAGAATTTCTCCCAGATGGCGCGCTTGTGCGGCGGCAGCGAGTGCACGGACATCAGCGCGTGCGTCAGCGCCTCGAACGGCGAGCCGTTCCAGGGCGGCGAATCGTCCCACCAGTAGTTCACGAGCACGTTGAATCGCTCGCGCGATTCGACGTGATGCCACCACATGTACGGGACGAACAGCGCGTCGCCCGGTTCGAGCTCGGCGACCTGCGCAGTGGTGAGCGCCTCGCGAAAACGCGGATACCGTTCGAAATCGGGATCCTCGAGCCTGACCATGCTCACGGGCTGGCCGGCCATCGTGAATTCGATCGGGCCGACATACAGGTTCACGAGCTGCTCGGGTGGGAACAACGTGAAGCGGCGGCGGCCCGCGACGACGCACGCGAGGTTGTACGAGACGTCGTAATGCGTCTGCACGGTCACGCGGTTGCCGAGCCAGATGCGCGGCGCGATGGCGGGATCGAGCAGCGTCAGCGAGTTGTCGCGCGCGAAACCCGGCAGGCTCTCCGGAAGTGGAATGGCACCGGCGTAGATCGCGCGCGGCGCGGGCGCGTCGATCGATGCGAGCAACTCGTCGAGCGTGGCGCCGAGCGGTTGCTGCCGCCGCTCGAAATTGAAGCCGCTCAGATCGTCGTTGTAGAAGAACCGGCCGTCGATCGCGGGGTCGGCGAACATCGTGTGCAGGGCAGTGCCGAGATCGAAGCCGCGCAGGTAGCGCGCGATCGCGGCGGGCGACTCGCGGCCCGCGCGCACCGCGGGCCAGTCGCGCGCGGCCCCGCGCAGCAGCGCGGGCTGACCGCCCGGCAGGATTTCATCGCGGAACCGGGATGCGTCGACGCCGTGCCATTCGCGCACGGTTGCAGTGATCGGCGGGGACATGGCGCAGCTGTAACAGCCGCCGCCACGGCAGTCAAATGATCGGTCGGATAGGGGGCGGCTCAGCGCTGGACAGTGCGCGAGCTGGAACCGCGTTCGCCGAATACGCTCACTTCGTTGCGGCGATAGTCGATGACCAGGCGGTCGAGCACGCCGAGCATGTCCATGCCGATCAGCATCGCCGGCTCCTGGTCGAGCTCCCAGTGCTTGAAGACGTGGAAGTCCGCGAAGATCACTTCGAAGTTGGTCAGCGTCATGTCGCCGATGGTGGCTTCCTTGACGAGCTGCACTTCGCCATCGGTGATGTCCGGCGTCGCGCCGTGCACGATCGCGCTGATCACTTCGCGCTTGCCGCGGCGGCGCTTGTTCAATTCGTTCTGCAGCGCGATGTTGCCGAGGGTGCGCTCGGCCCCGGTGTCGATGACGGCTTTGACCTTGAGACCGCGGCCGACGCGCATGTCGAGAATCATGAGGCCGCTTTCATTGCGCTGCGCCCGCGAGGTCACGAGGCTGTAGTGAGGCCGGCGGCCGTTCGATTCGAGCACGGTGACGCGGTCGCGCTTGAAGTCGACGTCGATGCGCTGGTCGTGAAAGCCGGCGACGCCCAGGATGCCGTCCGCGTTGCCCATGATCGACGTGAAGATCACGGGCAGGTTCTGGTTCAAGAACCTGAGCTCGCCGATCTCGATGCTGTCCACCGCGACCGTCGTCACTTCGGCGGCGCCCGTGACGCCATTGAGCATGACGTTCTTGCCGACCGATGGCTGCAGTCCGAGCGCGCGTGCGAGGTGCGGCGCCAGGGTCGAACGGCTCGCGCCGGTGTCGATGACGAAGCGGAACGGGCCCTTGCCGTTCACCATCACGTGGGTCATCACGCGGCCGATGCGATCGAGACGCGTCGGCGCGGCAAACAAAGGTTCGGGATCCGCGAGCGCGCCGCCGAGATCCTCGGGCGAGCCCGGGGCGCGCCTGGCGTTGTTGGGATCGGCGAAAGTAAATGAAGGGCACATGCCGCCGGCGAGGGCGAGAAGGGCCGGCAGGGCCAAGCGACGGATTGTCGTCCTCTCCCACATGACAAACAAACTACGCCTGATCCGCCGCGAAGGAAACTCCGGAATTCCGAAACGTGCGCCTCGCACGGTCCGAGTCCCGGTTCAGGGCCGCCGGGTGCCAGGCACGGAAAATGGGACATTTCTCGTTCCCCGCCTTTGGCGCGCAAAGGGGGACGTGCCTTCGGAAGTGTGTCCCCATTTGCTAGGAAACGAGGAATGTCCCCATTTCCTCTTAAGGTATCTGGGGATCGGGCAGGGCGTAGAACGCGTTACGTAATGACTCGCCCCAGCCCTCGCGGATGACTTTGAAATAGGCGTCGTCCGGGCCGATGCTTCGTTGCTGCGCGATCTGCAGGGTGTCGCGGCGCACGACCGCGAGGTCGAGCGGCATGCCGACCGACAGGTTGGAGCGGATGGTCGAATCCATCGAAATCAGCGTGCACTTGGCCACCGCCGCGAGTGGAGTGTCCGCCTTCACGACCCGGTCGATGATCGGCTTGCCGTACTTCGACTCGCCGATCTGGAAGTAACGCGTGTCGGCCGTGGTTTCGATGTAGTTGCCCGCGGAATACACGTGGAACAGGCGCGGCGGCTCGCCGCCGATCTGGCCGCCGATGATGAACGTCGGATTGAATTCGATGCCGTGTTCCTTGAGCGCGTGCGCGTCCCGGTGATAGACATCGCGCACGGCGTGGCCCACGAGTTGCGCCGCATCGGACATCGTGCGCGCGGTGAGCAGGCTGGCCTTGGCGTGGCTCACTCGCTCGCGCAGCAGGCCGGTGACCGACTGGCTGGTCGCGAGGTTGCCGGCGGAAAGCAATACGAGCACGCGCTCGCCGGGCACCTCGAAGATGGTCATCTTGCGAAAGGTGCTGATGTGATCGACACCGGCATTGGTGCGCGAATCAGACAGGAACACCAGGCCTTCATCGACCTGCACGCCGACACAGTAGGTCATCGAATCTCCGAGCGATCTGTGCGACGCATCCTACCCGACGAGGCGGGTGGGTTGATCAGTGTTCGAGTTCGTACTCATTCCCGCCCAGGTCGTTCATCGTGGCGGTGTCGAAGCGCCGGCCGACTCCGGAAAACGTGGAGCGCGCCACGTAGATTTCGGCGCCGTCGGAGGCTTCGTAGGAACCGAGCGTCCCGCCGATTTCGCTGTTGACGATGTGGACGCGGGCCTGGCGGGCGATGATCCCCACGCCGCCGGCGCGGATGCGGGCATTGGTGATGTACAGATCGCAGCCGTTCTCGGCGATGAGCGCGTCGCCGGAGAAGTCGAGCGTCTCGCCATCGATGCGCATGAGACGGTCGCCCTGGCAGATGATGGGATCCGAGCGCCGTTCGGCGGCGGACGCCGTGGGCTCCGCGCGCGGGGCGGCCTGGCGTTTGGAAGGATCCGTGCGGGTGATGCTGTAGCCGGGGCCCTCGAGCGTGCCGTTGTCGTTTTCCGGCGCGGCCGGTTCGCCGCCGCGTTTGATGCTGAACCCAGGCCCCTCGACGATCGTGGAACCTTCGTTGGCGCGTTCGATGGCGACGAGCTCGGTAGTTTGTGGCTCGGTCTCGGGCTCTGTCCCGGGGGCGGCATCGGTGGCGGGCGCCGCGGAGTCCGTGTCCGGCGCGGGAGCGGGGGCCGCTGCAGGCGCTGGCTGGGCCGGGGCCTGCGCGTTCTTCGTGGCGGAGATGGGCGTGGCGACCAGGTCTTCCACTCGCAGCGTCTGGACCTCACCACTCGCCGTATCACGCACCGTGAAGACACCGGCCGAGGTGTCGGTGGCGAGAATCTCGTAGGCGGGGTTGCGCGCGAGCGCGGACCTGGCCCATTCGACTTCGCTCTGGCTTTCGAACTTCGCGCAGCCGGCCGACAGTACGAGCGCGGCACCGAGGAGCACAGGAACGCGCGTGGTTTTCATGAGGCAATCGTAGGCCGTTGCACGTCATCTGCAAGCGCTATTTCTAGTAGAGTCTCGCGCCCGTGACGCCGGAACTCGCGACTTTCTGTGAGCAGCAACTGACACGCCTGCGCGAGTCGGGTGCCTTCGTGCCGTTCGAGGGGGCGAATGCCGCGCTGCGCGAGGCATTGTCCCGCGTGCTCGTCGCGAGCGACTTCGTGGCCTCGAGCCTGCAACGCGATGTTTCGCTGGGAAACTGGCTAGTGGGGGATGTGGCACTGGATCGGCCGCTCGCGCCCGGCGAGATGGAAGCGCGGCTCAAGGCGGCCGTGGGCGCGGAACCGGATCTCGCCGAGTTCATGGCCGCGCTGCGGCGCCACCGCACGCGCGAGATGGTGCGCATCGCCTGGCGGGATCTCGCGGGCCTGGCCACCGTGGCCGAGACCCTGGCAGAGACCAGCGCCTTCGCGGACGCGGCTAGCCCCGCGGCCGTCGATTTCGCGCATCGCGACCTGACACACGCCTGGGGCGAGCCGCGCAACGAGGCGGGAGAAGCGCAGTGCCTGGTGGTGCTCGGCATGGGCAAGCTCGGCGGCGGCGAGCTCAATTTTTCCTCGGACATCGATCTCATCTTTCTCTTTCCGGACAAGGGCGCGACCGTCGGATCGCGCAGCATCGACAACGAGGATTTCTTCACGCGGCTCGGCCGTCTCGTGATCCGCATCCTCGGCGAGCGCACGGTCGAGGGCATCGTGTTCCGCGTCGACATGCGGCTGCGGCCCTTCGGCGACAGCGGGCCGCTCGCGGTGAGCGCCGCCTTTCTCGACAACTATCTACAGACGCACGGGCGCGACTGGGAGCGTTACGCGTGGATCAAGGCGCGTGCGTCGACCGGCGCCGCCGCGTACAGGTCGATCCACGCCGAGAGCGTGCGGCCGTTCGTCTATCGCCGTTACCTCGACTTCGGCGTCTTCGAAAGCCTGCGCGAGATGAAGGCGCTGATCGAAAAGGAAGTCGCGCGCCGCGATCTCGCCGAACACGTCAAGCTCGGCCCCGGTGGCATCCGCGAGATCGAATTCATCGTGCAGGCCTTCCAGCTCATCCGCGGCGGACAGGACCGCAGATTGCAGACGCCGTCGCTGCTGGCCGCGCTGCCGCAGCTCGCCGGCGGCAAACTGCTGCCGGGCCGGGTGGCGCAGGAGCTCGAGGAAGCCTATCTATTCCTGCGCAGGCTCGAGAACCGGCTGCAGATGCTCGCCGACCAGCAGACGCACACGCTGCCGGAAGACGCGCTGACGCGCGCGCGCATCGCCAGCGCGATGAATGTCGCCAGCTGGGACGTGCTCTACACCGAGCTCGGGCTGCATCGCGCCCGGGTCACGCGCGCGTTCCAGGAAGTCGTGTTCGCGCGCAACGAGGCGGCATCCGCCGAAGTCCCCGGCGTCAGCGGCATCATCGAAGCGTGGGTGCGCGGCGCCGATGCGCCGCAGTTCGCGGCGGCACTGGCGGCGCGCGGCTTTCGCGATGCCGACGCGGCGGCGGCCCTGCTCGTCGAGTTCCGCAACGGTGGCGCCGTGCGCCGGCTCGACGCGCCGGGCCGTGCCAGGCTCGATACGCTCATCCCGCGCCTGCTGGCGCCCATCGCGGACGTTCCCCCGGGCGCGCCTTCCTCGCAGGCCGACGTCCTGCGACGCGTGTTGCGAGTGCTCGAGGCGATCGGTTCGCGGTCCGCGTATTTCGCGCTGCTCAACGAACACCCGACGGTCCGGCGCAAGCTGGTCGATGTCGCGAAGATAGGCGAGTTCCTGCCCGCGCAGATCGCCTCGCATCCGCTGCTGCTCGACGAGCTGCTCGACGACACCGCCGGCGCGTTGCCTCCCTCGCGCGCAGAGCTGGAGGCGGAAGTCGCTTCGCGGCTCGCGAACTTCGAAGACGAGGAGCCCGAGCGCCAGGTGGAAGTGCTGCGCCAGTTCCAGCGCGCCGCCATCTTCCGTGTCGCGATGGCGGACCTGACGGGGCGCATTCCGCTCATGCGCGTCAGCGACTACCTCACGGAAATCGCCGAGATCATCGTCGAGCACGCGATGCAGCTCGCGTGGAAGCAGATGACCGCGCAGTTCGGCGTGCCTCACTATCGCTCGAAGGAAGGGGGCGACGACGGCGCGCGCCACGTCGTCAGGATCTGCGCGGTGGGTTACGGCAAGCTGGGCGGCTACGAGCTCGGATACGCATCCGATCTCGATCTCGTGTTCCTGCACGACTCGGGCACCGAGGGCGCGGAAACCGACGCGGCGAAGCCGGTCGACAACCAGGTGTTCTTCATCCGCTTCGCGCAACGCGTGATCCACCTGCTCACGATGCATTCGGCCGCGGGCCGTCTCTACGAGGTGGACGTGCGGCTCCGGCCCTCGGGCAAGGGCGGCATGTTGATCACGCGTATCGGTGCGTTCATCGAGTACCAGGAGAAAGAGGCCTGGACCTGGGAACACCAGGCGCTGCTGCACGCGCGCGCGGTGGCAGGCGATCGCGGTTTTCGCGAGGAGTTCGAGCGCGTGCGCATCGACCTGCTGATGCGCTGCGTCCGGCGGGACACGCTGCGCGACGAGGTGCGCAAGATGCGCGAACGCATGCGGCGCGAGCTGTCGCGGGCGCGGCCCGGGTCGGGCCTGTTCGACATCAAGCAGGATCCGGGCGGCACGGCCGACATCGAATTTCTCGCGCAGTACTGGGCGCTGCTGCACGCGAAGACCCATCCGCCCGTGGCCATGTTCGCCGACACGATCCGGCAGCTCGAATCCGTCGCGTCCGCCGATCTGGTGGCCCAGTCGACGGTGGACGTCCTGGTGAACGCCTACCGGGCGTACCGCGAACGCTCGCATCACCTGTCGCTGGAAGGGGCGAAACCGGTCGTGCCAGCGGCGGATTTCGCCGAGACCCGCGCCGCCGTCACGGCCATCTGGGATGCGACGATGGGCGCCGAAACCGCGGGTCAGCCGGGCAAGGATGGGTGAACCCGCCCCGTCGGCCCCCGTATAATCCGCGCCCATGCAAGCCCAAGCCAAGCCCCTGATCCAGCCCAACGCCCAGAACCAGTACAAGGTCGATGAGAGCGATCTGCCGCTGTCCTGCCCGATGCCGCAGATGTACCTGTGGAATTCGCATCCGCGGGTCTATCTACCGATCGAGCAGACGGGGTGGGCGAAGTGCCCCTACTGCGCCGCCGAATACAATCTGGTCAGGGGCTGACGCCCCGAATCTCACGCCCCCGAAGCGGGGGCGTCCATGAGCTAGATTGGCTCGTCCAGCGACTTGGCTGGGGCCGTGAACCACACCGGCTTCTCGGAACCCATGTGGAAGCAGTCCTCGAGCCGGACCCCGAACTTGCCGGGTAGATAGATACCGGGTTCGTTGCTGAAGCACATGCCGGGTGCGAGCGGGGTCGTCTCGCCGTGCACCAGGTTCACGGGTTCGTGGCCGTCGAGGCCGATGCCGTGGCCGGTGCGGTGCGAGAGGCCGGGCAGTTCGTAGCCGGGGCCGTATCCCCACTTCTCGTAGCGCGCACGCACGGCGTCGTCCACCGCGCCGGCGGGCAGGCCCACGCGCGCCGTCTCGATCGCGATCTGCTGACCCTCGCGCATCTGCTGCCAGATCTTGCGCTGTTCGGCGGTCGACTCTCCGAAGACGAAAGTGCGCGAGATGTCGGACTGGTAGCCCTCGACGTTGCAGCCGCAGTCCATGAGCACGACTTCGCCGTCGCGCACCGCCTGGGGTTTGCCGGAGCCGTGTGGATAGGCACTGGCCTCGCCGAGCAGGACGAGCGCGAATTCGTGGCGCGCGCCGAGCGCCTCGTGCGCGGACTTCATCAACGCGCCGATGTCCGCGGGCCTCATGCCGCGCTGGACCCGCGGCCAGGTGTGACGATACGCGGCGAGCGTGATGTCGTTCGCCTTCTGCAGGAGCGCGAGTTCGGCCGGCGACTTCACCATTCGGCAGCCGCGCACCACGCCGGCGCCGGCCATGATCTGCACGTCGGGCATCGCGCGCATGAGGCCGTCGATCGCGAAGTAACGCACGGTCTCCTCGATGCCCACCGGGTCCTCGACCTTGCGGTCGCGCAGGATGCCGGCGACGACCGCGAGCGGATCCTCGTGTTCGTTCCACACGCGCACCTCGGCCGGGATCATCAGACTCTCGCGCACCGAGGGTTCCTCGAAATGTGGCGTCACGAGCGCCGGCTCGCCTTCGCGCGGCAGCACGGCCGCGGTCAGCCGCTCGCTGCGCCACCAGCGCACGCCCGTGAAGTAGACGAGCGAGGCGCCGGGTTCGATCAGCAACGCGCCGATTCCCTGTTGCGCCATCAGGCGCTGTGCTTTCGCGATGCGCGCGAGATATTCCTCGCGCGCGATCGGCACGATGCCGCCGGTCATCGGCCGGAGGATTCCGGCCGCGTCGGCCGCGAACAGCCGGGCGGGTTTCAGCGCCGCCGCGGTCGCCGCGGCCACGCCCAGGTTCAACAACCCGCGTCGGCTGGTCTGCATTTCTACTTGTACGGCGTGTACGATTTTTCTTCGACGATGTTCGACCCGAGCGCGACGTTGATCCGCTTCTTGATCGCCGCGCGTTCGTCGTTCGTGATGTACACCGCGCGCGCGAGCTCGATGAATTTCTCGCCGAAACGCCGGGCGCGTTCCTCGTCGCGGATGTCGTCTTCGATCACCCACAACGCCTCGTTCACGCGCGTGAGATTCGCTTCTTCGTCGCCGATGTTGCCCGCGGCCGCGCCGGAGTCGCGCCAGGTCTTCTCGAGCAGCTCGAGCTCGTGCCTGACGTTCGCGACCTTGGCCGCGTCGCTCATGCGCGCCGCCTTGATGCGCAGGATGGTGATCTTGTCGAGCAGCTCGCCCGGGCTGATGGGAACCAGTATGTCTTTCATGAGGATATTTTCACGCCAGTCGCGCCGAGGGACTCAAGGCTAGCAGCTCGTCGAGTTTTGCGTTGACGGCATTCACCTCGATGAGCTCCATGACTCCGGGACGTTCGATCTTCGTGGTCCAGGGAATGTCCGCAGGGCTCTTGCCGAGGAATTTGTGCGCCGCGGCTTCGTACGCATCCACGCACCAGCGCCGCGACAGGTAGGGTCCGCTGCGCGCGGGATTCGTGGCCGCGTACAAACCGATGACGGGAAGATTGACCATGGTCGCCATGTGCGCCGGACCCGAATCGGGCGTGACGAGCACGGTCGAGCGTGCGAGCAATGCGAGCATCTGCGGCAGGGTGTCCTTGCCGACCTGGTCGATCACCGGCACGTGCAGGTGGCGCGAGATCGCCTGCGCCATCTCCCGTTCCACGCCGCTGGGTCCGCCGCTCAGGATGACGCGCATGCCGTGCCGTCGCACGGCGTGTTCCGCCACGGCCGCGTAGCGCTCGGGCAGCCAGTTGCGGGCGCGGTGACTCGAGCAGGCGCTGATCACCATCGTCGGCCGCGAATCCGGGACCAGGTGCGCGGCGTAGTCGAGCGCGTCGCGGGTGAGCGGGATGTCCCAGCGCAGCGGCTGGCGCGGAATCCCGAGCGCGTCCGCGAAGCCCTGGAAGCTGTCGAGCACGTGTTCGCGGTCGCGCGGCGCGATGCGCGCATTCGTGAACAGCCATTGCAGCTCGCGCGCGCGCGGCCGGTCGAAGCCGAGCTTCACCCTGGCGGGCATGCACGCGGCGGCCGCGCTGGCGCGCAGCGACAACTGCAGATGCAGCAGCAGATCGAAGGCGCCGCGCCGTTGCATCTCGGTCCGGAGCCGGCCGTATGCCGCGAGGCCAGCGCCCTTGTCCACGGTGATAAGCTCCACATCCGGAATGAGTCCCATCAGTTTCGCTTCCAGCTTGCCGATCACCCACGTGAAGCGCGTGCGCGGCCACGCCGCCTGCAGCCTGCGCAGCAGGGGCACCACGTGACAGGTGTCGCCGATCGCGGAGAGTCGCAACAAACAAGCTCTGTCCGGCGGCATCGCCGGCGAAAAGGATTCGGCCCGCACTCTCGCTCTTCCGTGGATTTGAAAGAATGAAGCGTCACTGGCCCGTCGGAGCGGAAGTCAGCGAAGCCGTCATCGATGGCGGCCGGATGCTATACGACACCTCCCGCACGAGCAATTTCTCGCCGGAGTTCTTCGACCCGGAGTACTGGCGCAAGCACGACGCCATCGAGGGGTCGGCGCGCGGCCGCGGAACGACCTGGTTCATCCGCGCCGGCGACGCGGGCTTCGTATTGCGGCATTACCGGCGCGGCGGATTGGTGGCCAAGGTATCGAAGGATCGCTACTGGTTCCGCGGCGAAATGGAAACGCGCTCCTTCGCGGAGTGGTTCCTGACTTACCACCTGCACCGGGCCGGGTTGCCTGTCCCGGCGCCCATCGCCGCGCGGTTTCGCCGCGACGGAATGTTCTATACCGCCGACCTGATCACGCAGCGGGTCGAGCACAGCGAGTCGCTCGCGGCGCGACTGCTCCAGGGCCCGCTGTCGCTCACGCAGTGGGTGGCGATCGGCCGCTGCATCCGGCGCTTTCACGACGCGGGCGTCTATCACGCGGATCTCAACGCGCACAACATCCTGCTCGCGCCCGATTCGGTGTACATCATCGACTTCGATCGCGGCACGCTGCGCAAGCGCGGCTGGTGGGCCGACACCACGCTCGTGCGCCTGTACCGCTCCCTCGAAAAGGTGACCTTGCTCGCCGCTCCCGAAAGCTTCACGGACCAGGACTGGCACACGCTGCTCGCGGGATATCGCGAGTCGGCGGGGTTGCCGCAGGCATCGCTCGCGTAGGCGACAGCCGCTTGCGGTTTCTCTACATCGTCATCGCCTACCTGATCTCGCCGCTCGTGATCGGCGCGCTCGCCGTGCGCGGCTTTCGCGAGCGCAGCCAATGGCAGGGATTTTCCGGGCGGTTCGGTTTCGGCCGGGCCGTCGACGGACGCAGCATCTGGGTCCACGCCGTTTCGGTCGGTGAAGTGCAGGCCGCGGTCCCGCTCGTCGAGGCGCTGCTCAAGAGGTTTCCGCACATACCGCTGGTGCTCACGACGGTGACGCCGACCGGCCGCGCGCGTGCGCAGGCGCTGTTCAAGCAGCGCGTCGACGTGCGCTACGTGCCCATCGACCTGCCCGGTTCCGTGCGGCGTTTTTTCCAGCGCGTGAAGCCGCAACTCGCCGTGATCCTCGAAACGGAGATCTGGCCGAACCTGTATCACCGCTGCGGCCGCCAGGGAGTGCCGCTGGTGCTCGCGAGCGCGCGCATCTCGCCGCGCTCGGTGACGAGCTACCGCCGCCTCGTCGGGCTGTTCCGCGAGACGCTGTCGAACGGCATCTTCATCGCCGCGCAGAGCCCGCAGGACGCCGAGCGTTTCGTGTCGATCGGCGCGAACCCGGCGCTCACTCACGTGGTGGGCAACATCAAGTTCGACTTCGGCTATCCACCCGACATCGAGGCGCGCGGACACGAGCTGCGGCGCCTGCTCGGCGTGCATCGTCCGGTGTGGGTCGCGGGCAGTACGCACGCGAAGGAGGAAGACGAGCTCATCGCCGCGCACGCAAGAGTACGCGAGCGATACTCGAACGCGCTGCTGGTGCTCGTGCCGAGGCATCCACCGCGATTCGCCGACGTCGCCACGAGCCTGCGCGAGCAGGGCATCGAATTCGTGTCGCGTACCAGCGGCCATCCCGTGACGCCGCAGACGCAGGTTTTCCTGCTCGACACGCTCGGCGAATTGCCGCCGTTCTACGCGGCGGGCGACGTGGCCTTCGTGGGTGGAAGCCTCGTGCCCATCGGCGGGCACAACCTGCTCGAGCCGGCGGCCTTGGGATTGCCGATCGTCGCCGGGCCGCACAATTTCAATTCCGCGGACATCGCCAGACTGCTCGTGGAGCGCGGCGCCGTTCGCCTCGTGCAGGATTCGGCCGGTCTCGCGGCCGTCGTGGGGGAGTTGCTGGCCGATCCGGCGGCACGTGCCCGGATGGGCGCGGCCGGCCGCAAGGCGGTGGACGAGAATCGCGGCGCGGTCGCGCGCCTCATGAACTTCATAGAGCCGCTGCTGCCCTGACGGGGAGCAGCGGCTCTCTAACTACCAAGCTCGTTCAGGTCGGGGGCGGCGACTGCCCCGGCACGACCGGCGGGTTCGCCGGCGGTGGCGGATTCTCCAGCCAGGCGTTGACGTCCTCGAGCGCCTTGCGGTCGAGGATGCCGGCTGCCTGCTTGAGACGCAGCACGTTGAGCACGTAGTCGTAACGGCTGCGCGAATAGGCGGTCTGCGCCTGCACGAGCTGCTGGCGTGCCGCGAGCACGTCGACCGCGGTGCGGGTGCCGACGTCGTAGCCTGCTTCCGTCGCGCGCAGCGCGGTCGCGGACGACTCGAGCGCCTGCTTGAGCGCCTGGACGCGCGAGATTTCCGAAACGACACCCAGGTAGGCATCGCGCGCCGTGCGCTCGGTCTCGCGCGACACGCGCTCGAGACGCTGCTTTGCGGCCTGCCAGCGATAGGAAGACTGCTTCACGCGCGAGTGCGTCCCGCCGCTCGACCAGATGGGCACCGTCACCTGCAGGCTGATGGACTTGTCGGTGTCCGATTCCTGCGAGGAGGGCGCGCTGCCGCCGGGGAAGCCGCGATCGGGAATCGGATCGAAGCTCTGCACATCGTCGGATTCGAAGTGGGACCTGCCCACGACGAGATCGACCTGCGGCAGGTGGCCGCCGAACTGCACGCGCACTTCGTCGCGCGCGATATCGGCGCCGAGCCGGCTCGAAGTCAGCGACAGGTTCTGCTCCATCGAGGCCTCGACCCATTTCTGCGGATCGGCGGGCTCGGGAATCTGCAGCGGCATCGTCGCGCGCGGCGTCGCGAGCACCGCGTACTGCAGGTCGGTGATCTCGCGCAGCAATTCCTGCGAGGTCGCGAGCTGGCGCTTGGCGGCGATCAGATCGGCGGCGGCGGTGTCGCGCGCGGCGCGCGCTTCCTGCACGTCGGTGATCGCGATCAGTCCGACTTCGAAACGCTTCTCCGCCTGCTCGAGCTGGCGCGAAATGGCGTCGAGGGAGGCCTGCTGCGCCTGCACGTTATCCTGCGCGGCAAGCACGTCGAAGTAGCGCGCCGATACGCGCAGCGCGAGATCCTGCTGCGCGACGCCGTAGTCCGCGTCCGCCTGCGCGACGATTCGTCCGGCCTGCTTGAGGCCGACGAGACCGCCCCAGTTGAAGATGCTCTGCGAGAGCTGAATACCCCAGCGCGTGGTTTCCGGTTCCGAAGAGCCGACCTGGCCCTGCTGCTGGATCACGACCGCGGAGGTCGGATCATCGGGATCGACGGGAACCAGGCGCGGGAACAGGCTGTTCTGCGAGCCTTCTTCCTTGCTCTTCGTCCACTGCCCGTTGATCTGCGGCAGGTACGCCGCCCAGGCCTGCGGGCGCGCCTCACGCGTCGCCTTGCGGGTGAATTCCGCTTCGCGGACCAGGGGATCGTTCACGACTGCCTGGTCGAAAATGGTCAGAAGGTCTTCGCTGGATGCGGTGGCGGAGATGAGGCATCCCATCCCCAGGGCGACTAGACGGCGCATTAATTAGAATCCTCGTTAGTGTTGTATATCACTATATCACCTGCCACCGGGGCCAGGGCAACTTCGCGAAAAGC
This sequence comes from Pseudomonadota bacterium, assembly GCA_023423065.1. GTDB lineage: Bacteria > Pseudomonadota > Gammaproteobacteria > Steroidobacterales > Steroidobacteraceae > CADEED01. The sequence continues at coordinate 62,425 of JAFAGC010000080.1, read as the reverse complement.
TTAGACGATTCAGTACCGGGGCACGGTTGCATCGACCTCCTGACTCCAGGCAGAAATTCCGCCGGTCAGGTTGGCGACGTTCGTGAACCCCTGGTTGGCCAGGTAGTGGGCGACCCGCAAGGATCGACCGCCGGCATGACACATCACGATTGTCTCAGCGTCGCGAGAAAACTCCCCGAGGCGCGCTGGTAGTTGGTTCATAGGCACATGTACGACGCCCGGGATGCTCGCAAGTTGCAGTTCCCAGTCCTCGCGCACGTCGATGACCAGCGGCGACTCTCCCTGGTCGCGCCGGACCTTGAGCTCGGTAACGGGCATTTCCCGGATCATCAGAACTGAAAACGTTCCGGACGCGCGGCATTCTCGAGCGCATCGATCGACGTCTCGAAGAGTCCCGTGCTGGTCCAGGCGTCATTCGCGGTACGTGTAACCAAGAGAGCCTCCTGCGGCAGGCTCGCGCCGACGACGACGAAAGCCTTCCCGCCCACGGACAACGCGCGAGCGAACCGTTCGTCGTACAGCGGCAGCGCGCCGCACACCGCGATTAGCGCGTAGCCGCTGCCGAAATCCAAGTGAAAGATGTCATCCGCGACGACCTCGACCTGGCCGAACCCGGCCTCCTTGAGGTTGCCGCGCGACGCGGCCGCGAGTTCGGCATCGATTTCGACCGCGCGCACGCTCGCACCCATCGCCGAAAGGCACGCCGGCACGAAGCCCGTGCCCGAGCCGACGACCAGCGCGCGCATGCCGGGCTGGGCATCCAGCGCCTGCAGGAGCCGTCCGACGATTTTCGGCGGCAACATGTGCTGGCCCGGGCGCAGCGGAATGTCGGCGTCCGCGAACGCGATTCCCTCGTAGCGCTCGGGCACGAAGAGTTCGCGCGGCGTGCGGCGCATGGCGTCGAGCACGCGATCGTCGAGCACGTCCCACGCACGTACCTGCTGCGTGATCATCTGGGCGCGCGCGAACTCGGTCTGCATGATTCTCTCCGTGACTTGGGATGCTACTTATTCTGCCCCAAAGCGAGGTCTGAAAGGGCTTCCTTTCGTCGCGGAACCAGTCGTCACAACGCTTATTTTTATGGTTAATGTCGCATGGGCGCTTGCCGCGCTCGGATAATCTTCCCGACGGGCATGGATGCCCTGCACAAAACGACGCACTAATAACAACAGGGCAATACTGGGGATGTCGATTCTGGGGTTGATCTGCGTGCTGCTCGCACTCGTTGCGACGCTGCTGTTCGTGCTGTTCCTGTTTCAGCGGCGCGATCTGCGGGCGGTCTCCGAGCTGTCGCTCGAAGTGCAGCGCGCGGTGAGTGGGGAACGCCTGCCGCAGTCGATCGAGGTCAGCCACGAACAGCTCGACGTGCAGGCCCTGGGTCTCTCCGTCAACCAGTTGCTGCAGCGTGCGTCGCGGATCTCCGGACGCGAAAGATCCGGGCCGAAACTGTTCACCGAACTCGGCGAGCGCATTCATGAAGCCGTGCTCGTGCACCGCGAAGTCATCCTCTACGCGAACAGCCAGTTCGCGAGTTTCGTCGGCGCCGAGCGCGTCGATCTCATCGACCGCACGCTCGCGGACATCGTGGCGCCCGAGTACGCGGATCTCGTGGCGGAGAATCTGCGCCGCCGCCTCACGGGCGCGCACGGCCCGGAGCGGTTCGAGGTCGAGATCGTGGGCCTGCAGGGCCAGGTCAGCCTGCTCGAGCTAACTACCTCGCTGATCGATTTCGAGGGACAGCCGGCGCTGCTCGTGACCGGCGTCGAAGTCATCCCCACGAAGAAGCTGCGCGCGCTCGCGAGCGGCAAGCTGCACGAGCAGGAAACCATCGCACGCGCCGCGATGGTGGCGCCGCCTTTGCCGCCACCGCCGCCGCCGTTGCAGGTGGCCGCGCTGCAATCGCTCGCCGAGGCCATCGTCACGACGGACCTGGAAGGCCGGCTGGTGTTCATGAACCCGGCCGCGGAAAAACTGCTCGGCGTCATGACGATCCAGGCCCAGGGCAAGCCGCTCGAGGACGTCGTGAGCCTGATCGACCAGAACGACCGCAAGCTGCTGGCGGATCCGATCAGCGAAGCGGTCGGCGGCGGTAGCGGCGCTCCGCACGCCACGTCGAGGCGCGCCGTGCTGGTCAGCAAGTCCGGTGGCGAAGAGCGCGCCATCGAACTCGCCGCATCGCCGCTGCGCGTGAACGACGATCTCGTGGGTGCGGTCGTGCTGCTGCACGACGTCACGGAGCTGCGCGGCCTGCACCGCCAGATGTCCTACCAGGCGACGCACGACGCGCTCACCGGTCTCGTGAACCGGCGCGAGTTCGAACGGCGCCTCGGCGAGGTCGCGGAGTCGGCGCGCCGCGGCGAGGGCACGCACATGTTGTGTTACCTCGACCTCGACCGCTTCAAGATCGTCAACGACACCAGCGGACACCTCGCGGGCGATTCGATGCTGCGCGAGGTCGCGAAGCTGCTGCGCGAGGCGGTGCGCGATTCGGATACCGTCGCGCGCCTCGGCGGCGACGAATTCGGCATGCTGCTCGTGGGCTGCCCGCTCGACAAGGCGCGGCAGATCGCCGACGACGTGTGCCGTTCGATCGCGGCGTACCGGTTCGTGTGGCACGACCGCGTGTTCAACATCGGCGTGTCGATCGGCCTCATCGAGATCGGGCGCGAGGCGGGGCTGGTCGAGCAATTGCTCGCCGCGGCGGACTCGGCCTGCTACGTCGCGAAGAAGGAAGGCGCCGGCCGCGTATCGGTCTATTCGGCGCGCGACGAGGCGCTGGCGCGCAGCACGGGCGAAATCGAGTGGCTGCAGAAGCTGCAGGTCGCGCTCAAGGAAGAACGCTTCGCGCTGTACTACCAGCCCATCGTTTCGGCGTACGGCAACGATACGGACGGGCCTTCGATGGAAGTGCTGCTGCGGATGCTCGACGAGTCCGGAGCCGAGATTCAGCCGGGCGAGTTCGTGCAGGCGGCCGAGCGCTACCGGCTCATGGCGTCGGTCGACCGCTGGGTGGTGCAGACGACGTTGTCCGCGTTGTCGAAGAACGCATTCCAGCTCGCGCGCGATCGCTGCGTGGCGATCAACATTTCCGGGCAGACGCTCGGAGATTCGGGCTTCCTCGAGTTCGTCGTCGAGACCTTCGACCAGACCGGCGTCGCGCCCGACCAGATCTGCTTCGAGATCGCCGAAAGCGCGGTGGTCGGCAACATGGAGCACGCACGCCGCTTCGTCGAGGTGCTGCACGGCATGGGCTGCAAGTTCACGATCGACGATTTCGGTTCCGGCGTCGGTTCCTTCTCGAGCCTGAAGAGCCTGCCGCTCGACTACCTGAAACTCGACGGCTCGTTCATGCGCAATCTCGCGCGCGACTCGGTCAACCAGACCATGGTGACCGCGATGATCAAGCTTGCACGCACGCTCAATTTCAAGATCATTGCCGAGCAGGTGGAAGACAGCGCCGCGCTCGATGCCGCCCGCAAGATGGGCGTCGACTACATACAGGGGTTCGTGATCGCGCGGCCGGCGAAGCTCGCCACCGCCGCATGATCGCGCATCGTGACTAACTAAAGAAGATTCCCGGGGACAGTCTCATGTCAGTTGCACAAGACCAAGCCGCCGCGCCGTGCCGATTCCGCGGCCAGCATCCGACCGGAGTGCGGCCCGCATCGCGCCTGCCGCTCATGACCGGCGCGAGCCGCGCACGCGCGGGCGCCTGGTGTTCCGGAACCCGCCGCGGCCTGCGGGCCAGCAGCCGTCCGCGATTGCGCGATGGTCGGCGGGCCGCCTCGCGCGCACCGTCCCGGCGTTCCTCCTGATCAGCGGGCCGCGCGACCCGCGCGCACGTGGCCGCCGATCAGCAGTCCGCCCAGCACCGCGAACACCGCTCCGAACGCGCCGAAGAACATCGTGATCCCGCCGGACGTCACGCCCGCGTCCACGGGAAAATTGCGCCGCGGATAAGCCTCGGAGTAGGCCACCGCGATCGTGTCGCCCTCGCGCACGCCGTCCCACATTTCCTTCGGTACTCCGGCATGCGCCTCGATGCGCTTGCCGTCCGGCAGCGCGAACCAGTAGTCGAGGCCGTGATCGCTCTTGCCGTCGGCGGCCGCCGCGACGACCTTCTTGGTGACATGTCCTTCCGTTCGTGCGCCGCGCTCGAGAATCCGAGTGTCGAGCTGGTAACCGCGCCAGCTGCCGAAGACCACCAGCAGCCCGAGTGCGAGCAGGATGATGCCGAATGTGAGCGAGATCTTGCTGCGACGCGGAGGCGTATTCATGCGATGAACGGCTTCCCGGCGAAGCCGGGTGGGTGTTGAATGCGGGGCATGCCGAAAACCTATCACGACGGCTGCCATCGAGGCGCGGTTCGATTCGAGACGGACAAGTCAGGCACCTGTAGCCGCCAGCGCCCGGAGGGAGCATGAAGCGGGTCACCGGGATCGGAGGAGTGTTCATCAAGTCGGGCGACCCCGCGAGATTGCGCGAGTGGTACCAGCGCCATCTCGGCATCGACATCGAGGAATGGGGTGGCTTCGCGTTTCGCTGGAAGTCGCCGGACAATCCGGCGGGCGAGGGCACCACCGTCTGGAGCGTGTTCGACGCGTCGTCGAACTACTTCGATCCGAGCAGCGCGGGCGTGATGATCAACTACCGGGTCGCGGACATTCATGCGCTCGTCGCCGCGCTGCGGGCGGAGGGCTGCGAGGTCATGGACAAGGTCGACGAGTCCGAATACGGGAAGTTCGGCTGGGTCGTCGACCCGGATGGCAACAAGGTCGAACTCTGGGAGCCCCCACCCGGTCAGTGAACGTTGGAGGTGCCGCATGCGACGCTCGACCCGGTATTCGCGACGAAGTCTCCTGGCCGCAACGGGTGCCTGGGGTGTGGCCAGCGTACTCAGCAGCGTCGCCGCCGCCGCGCAGCCGCGGCGCACGCCCGCGCAGACCTCGGGTCCTTTCTATCCACTCGAAAAACCACTCGACGCCGACGCGGATCTCACGACGGTGAAGGGCCGCGCGGGGCGGGCGGCCGGGCAGGTGGTCCACGTGATGGGCCGCGTACTCGACGTCACCGGCAAACCGGTGGCGGGTGCGCGCATCGAGATCTGGCAAGCGAACACCTACGGGCGCTACACGCATCCCGACGACGACAACAACGCGCCGCTCGATCCGAACTTCGAGGGATACGCGAATCTCGTGGCCGACGAGGAAGGCCGCTACCGCTTCAAGACGATCAAGCCCGGCGCCTACCCGGCTGGCGGCGGCATGCGGCCACCGCACGTGCACTTCGGCGTGTCCGGGAAGTCGAACCGGCTGGTCACGCAGATGTATTTTCCAGGCGAGGCGCGCAACGACGGCGACTTCATCCTCGAGCGGACCGGCGAGGGCCGCAAACTGCTGATCGCCGACGTGGGTCCGCCGACGAGCGGTCTCGAGACCGATTCACTGCTCGCGCGCTGGGACATCGTGCTCGAGGCGGGTTGATCGCGGGCGCGCGGCGGGCGCGGCCGCGAGCTGCTCGTCGATGATCCACGCGAGCCAGTCTTCGTTGGGCCGGCCGCTCCAGCGTTCGGCGACCTCGCCGTCGCGGCCGATCAGGTAGCTCAGTGGATAGAACCTGCCCGCGTCGTAGAAATCCGGCGCGCGATCGAGCCGGCCCTGGATGCCGTCGAAGCGGTTCGTCGCCAGGAATTTCTCGAGCACGGCGGGCTCTTCCAGCGACACGTACAACACGACGAATCCGTCGTCCCCGTGCTCGCGTTGCATCTTCGACAGCAGCGGCATCTCCTGCCGGCAGGGTGCGCACCACGTCGCCCAGAAATTGATCAGCACCACGTTGCCGTGCAGCTCCGAGAGGCTGCGCAGTTCTCCGGCGGTGTCGAAGTACGTGAGGTCGGGTGCGCGCGCGTTCAGAGTCGGCATCATCATCGCGATGGGCGTCGAGCGTCCATCCAGCCGCAACAGTATTCCGACCGCGCCGAGCAGCGCGAGCGCGGCGGCGGGAATGCCGAGGCGCAGACGCGCGGGCATGTCCCGCGTGAACCACCAGGCGGCGCCCGCGACCAGCACGGCGACGCAGACATAGAACGCAGGCGCGCGGAACCACAGTCTGTCGGGACCGAATCTGCCGGTGAAGTACGCAAGCGCGAGGACGCCGACCCAGCCGTAACCGAGCAGAATCGCGGTCCAGGCGCCGACGGTCGCGAGGTGCGAGCGTCGGCTGGATCGCGGGCGCAGCAGCCACGCGCCGAGCGCAATCGCGGCGATGGCACAGGCGAGCGTGATCCAGGCGGTGCGGGGTTCCACCGCGGGAATTGTGTCACCGCGCCGACGCGCGGCGACTCGCGCGCGACGCGATGTATTGTCAGTGCTCGCCGACCTTAGTTAGCGCGGCGCTCCCTGTCCGCCGCGCAGAGCATCGAGCGACCAGCGGCCTCCACCGAACGCGATCAGCACGATCAGCATGAGTCCCCAGAGGTAGTGCTGGCCACGGGCGGCCTCGAAGCCATCGGCGCCGAGCACGTGCCAGTAGGAAGCGAGCGCGACCGCGTTGACCGCGAACAGGCCGAGCGCCCCGACGCGGGTGAAGAGGCCGGCCACGAGCAACACGGGGAAGACGAGCTCGCCGAAGGTTCCCGCGACCGCGGCGAGTTCGGGCGCCAGCAGCGGCACGCGGTACTCGCTGCGGAACAACTCGACCGTCGTGTCCCAGGTAGTTAGCTTGAGCCAGCCCGACGCGAGGAACTGCCAGCTCACCCACAGGCGGATGCCGAGCAGCACCGGCGGCTGGAGCAGGTCGCACACCCGTGCGACGACGGCATCGAAGGCATTGAACCTGGCAAGCGTGGTCATCGAATTCTCCCGCAGTAGTTGGATTGGACCGTGTCGAAACCCGCCGCGTCGCCTCGTGACCAGTTAGGCCGCGCCGGCCGCGGAGACTTTTGTTTGCCCGCCATTGCGGGTCCGCAACGTTCCTGATGGGGCTCTGTTCCCCAAGCCAATCAGGCAGTTACGACGCATCGGCGATACCGCGACGCTGGCCTGTGGGCGACGCGCCACGCGGACCTCCGTGCGGCGAGTCCCGACGTCCAGAAAGACCGGCCCGCGCGGCCGGAAATTGCGCAGGACTGTGGCGGAAATTTGCGGTAGTTTCCCCCGCTAACCTCAGGGGAGGCGATGGGCGATGCAACTGTCGCAAATGTGGCGCGAGCATCTGCAGGCGGGCTGTCCGCTCGAAATGCGCGGACTGAACATCGCCGGCACCCAGATTGGCGCCCTCGACGCCGAGATCACGGCCTGCGTCAGCGCCTGTGTCACGCACTCTCTCAAGATGGATTCACGGATCGAGCGACGCCTGCAGGACATCGCGCAGGCGCTCGAGGATTTCCAGGACCAGGCGAGTCCCGAAGTGGCCGCCTATTGCACGCGACTCAACAAGCTCGTGAGCGCGGTGCTCGTCAACGCCGGGCCGGTCGTCGACGCAGACAAGGACCCCGCGGCGCGCGAATCCTCGATCAGCGATTCCGGACGATTCACGCGGCCCGGAGTCCGCCGCAGGTAGCCAGGACTACTTCGGCTCGAACTTGAGGGAAATCCCGTTCATGCAGTAACGCTGCCCGGTCGGCGCGGGACCGTCGTTGAACACGTGACCGAGATGACCGCCGCAGTTCGCGCAATGCACTTCCACGCGCGTCATGCCGTGTGAAGTATCCGTGGTCGTCGCGACCGCGCCGGGCAACGGCCGGAAGAAGCTGGGCCAGCCGGATCCGCTTTCGTATTTCGTGCTCGACTCGAACAGCGGATGGCCGCAGGCGGCGCATTCGTATTGGCCGGTGCGCTTCTCGTAGTTGAGCGAACTCGTGCCCGCGCGTTCGGTGCCGTGCTCGCGCAGCACGCGGAACTGCTCCGGCGACAGCAGCGAGCGCCACTCGGTTTCGGATTTCTCGACGGGGAAATGTTCGTTCGCCATTTCTCGCGACTCCTCGGGGTTCATTCGGGGGACCGGCGAGATGGGGATGTTATTTCACTTCCCCAGAAGCAAAACGGGGACAGACCGTCAGATCTGTCCCCGTTTGCCAGGGTCGGTCGCATGCGACCGACGAGAATGTCCCCATTTCTTACAGCAGGGGCACCAGCAACAACGCGACGATGTTGATGATCTTGATCAATGGGTTGATCGCGGGACCGGCGGTGTCCTTGTAGGGATCGCCGACCGTGTCGCCCGTGACCGAGGCCTTGTGCGCTTCGGAACCCTTGCCGCCGAAGTTGCCTTCCTCGATGTACTTCTTCGCGTTGTCCCAGGCGCCGCCACCGGTGCACATGGAGATCGCGACGAAGAGGCCCGTGACGATCGTGCCGATCAGCAGGCCGCCGAGCGCGCGGATGCCGGCGCCCGGGCCCATGAGCCAGTTGAGGCCGAAGGCCACGATCACCGGGATCAGGATGGGCAGCAGCGAGGGGACGATCATTTCCTTGATCGCGGCGCGCGTCAGTAGGTCGACCGCGGTGCCGTACTCCGGCTTCGCGGTGCCTTCCATGATCCCCTTGATCTCGCGGAACTGGCGGCGCACTTCCGTCACAACCGAGCCCGCGGCGCGGCCGACGGCTTCCATCGCCATCGCGCCGAATAGATAGGGCACGAGGCCGCCGATGAACAGGCCGATGATCACGGCCGGATCGGACAGCGAGAACGACACCATCTCGCGACCGGTGGCGGCGAGGTGGGTCTCGAGGTTGTGCGTGTAGTCGGCGAACAGCACGAGCGCGGCGAGACCGGCCGAACCGATCGCGTAACCCTTCGTGACCGCCTTCGTCGTGTTGCCCACGGCGTCGAGCGGATCCGTGATGTCGCGGATCTTCTTGTCGAGGCCCGACATCTCGGCGATGCCGCCGGCGTTGTCGGTGATCGGGCCGTACGCATCGAGCGCCACGACCATGCCGGTCAGCGACAGCATCGAGGTGGCCGCGATCGCGATTCCGTACAGGCCGCCCAACTCATACGCGCCGTAGATGGCCAGGCAGATCGCGATGACCGGCAGTGCCGTCGACTTCATCGACACTCCGAGGCCAGCAATGATGTTGGTCGCGTGGCCGGTCTGCGACGCCGCCGCGGTCTTTTGAACCGGGCTGTACTCGGTCGCCGTGTAGTACTCGGTGATGACGATCATCGCCGCGGTGAGCGCGAGGCCGATCAGCGCGCAGTAGAAGAGGTGCCGCGCGAGCGCCGGCTCGGCCTCGGTGTTCATGACCAGCGCTTCGGTGATGAACCAGAACGCGATGGCCGAGATGACGCCCGAGACGATGACGCCCTTGTACAGCGCGTTCATGATCTTGCCGCCCTCGGAGGTCTTCACGAAGAACGTGCCGATGATCGAGGCGACGATGGACGCCGAGCCGAGCGCGAGCGGATAGATCACCGCGTTCACGCCCATGCCCGACATCATGAGACCGCCCAGCAGCATGGTCGCGACCAGGGTCACCGCATAGGTCTCGAACAGGTCCGCGGCCATGCCGGCGCAGTCGCCGACGTTGTCGCCCACGTTGTCCGCGATGACCGCAGGATTGCGCGGATCGTCCTCGGGAATGCCGGCTTCGACCTTGCCGACGAGGTCGGCGCCGACGTCCGCGCCCTTGGTGAAGATGCCGCCGCCCAGTCGCGCGAAGATCGAAATCAGCGAGCCGCCGAACGCGAGACCTACGAGCGCATGCAGCGCCACGTCCTGCTTGTCGGTGGGGAGGATGTGCGCGAGGAACGCGTAGTAGGCCGCGACACCCAGCAGGCCGAGGCCGACCACCAGCATGCCGGTGATGGCGCCGCCCTTGAACGCGACCTGCAGCGCGGCGTTGAGTCCGTTGTTGGCGGCCTCGGCCGTGCGCACGTTGGCGCGCACCGAGATGTTCATGCCGATGTATCCGGCCAGGCCCGAGAGCACCGCGCCGACCGCGAAGCCGCCCGCCGTGTACCAGTCGAGCGCGAAGCCGATGACGATGAACAGCGCCGCGCCGACGATCGAGATCGTCGTGTACTGCCGGTTGAGGTAGGCCTTGGCGCCGGCCTGGATGGCCGCCGCGATTTCCTGCATGCGCGCGTTACCCGCGGGAAGCTTGAGGATCGCCATCATCGAGAACACGCCGTACAGAACGGCGACGATGCCGGCACCAATGGCCAGCCACAGCCACGTCGTGGCAGTCATGCGGAACTCCTGTCGGAAATCAGCGATTTATTAGTTGGTTACGGACGTCCGCAGAGCCGGCCGCCCATAAGAGGGCGCGGACAATAACACCGAGCAGAGGCCCGGCCAACCCGATTCAGGGAATGACAGCGTGAGACAGCGCCGTAGGTCGCAAGAGAGTTGGTCGGGGCTTGCGTAAACGCATCCCCCGGCCTGACTTTGTGCGCCGAACTCAGGGTTTGAATTCGGTGTTCAGCTTCTTTTTGACCGCGACGCCCTTGATCTTCACGTACACGGGCAGGCCATCCTTGTAGGGCGGATAGTCCTCACCCTCGATCAGCGGCTGCAGGTAGGCGCGGCACTTCTCGGTGATGCCGAAGCCGTCCTCGGTTATGTAATCGCGCGGCAGCTTCTTCTCGACGTTCGCGACCTCGGACAGCGGCACGCTTCCGACGACCCACTTATAGGGCTTCGACTTCTTGCGGATGATGGTCGGCATGACAGCGTCCTGGCCGCTGACCGCGAGCTCGACCGCGGCCTTGCCCATCGCGTAGGCCTGCTGCACGTCCACCTTCGAGGCGATGTGGCGCGAGGCGCGCTGCAGGTAGTCGGGCACGGCCCAGTGGTACTTGTAGCCATGCGCTTCGCGGACCATGTTCGCGACGACCGGCGCGACGCCGCCGAGCTGCGTGTGGCCGAAGGCATCCTTGGTGCCGGCGTCCGCGAGGAACTTGCCGTCGGCGTCGTGCACGCCTTCGGACACGACGACCACGCAGTAACCCACCCGGCTAACTACATCCTTCACCTTCGCGAGGAACTTCTCCTTGTCGAAGGCGATTTCGGGGAACAGGATGATGTGCGGCGCCTCGTCCGGGCCCTTGCCCGCGAGCCCCGCGGCCGCGACGATCCAGCCGGCGTGGCGTCCCATGACTTCCATGACGAACACTTTCGTCGAAGTCTTCGCCATCGAGGCGACGTCGAGCGCGGCTTCGCGCGTCGAGACCGCGATGTACTTCGCGACCGAGCCGAAGCCGGGCGTGCAGTCGGTGTGCGGCAGGTCGTTGTCGACGGTCTTCGGCACGCCGACGCAGATCACGCGGTGGCCGAGCTGATCGCCGATCTGGGACACCTTGTTCGCCGTGTCCATCGAATCGTTGCCGCCGTTGTAGAAGAAATAACCGATGTCGTGCGCCTTGAAGACCTCGATGAGGCGCTCGTACTTCGCGCGATCCTGCTCGAGGCTCTTGAGCTTGTAACGGGCGCTGCCGAACGCGCCGGCCGGCGTGTGGCGCAGGCCCTTGATCGTCGCGAGCGACTCGCGGCTCACGTCAATGAGATCTTCGGTCAACGCGCCGACGATGCCGTGCCGTCCCGCATAGACCTTGCCGATTTTCTTCGACTTCATCGCCGCTTCGATGACGCCCGCGGCGGACGCATTGATGACCGCCGAGACGCCACCCGATTGAGCATAAAACGCATTCATGGGCTTGGATTTACGGGCGGTAGGGCGCTTGCTCATGTGGGCTTCCGTTGTCTCGTTTGATGTCTCGCCGGCGTTTGCCGAACGGTAGTGGTTTGGGTACTGTGACGCCCCTTCGAGGGGGCAGGTTTCAAGGTCAAATCTAACATGCGCATCGTACTCATGGGCGCGCCCGGATCGGGCAAGGGCACCCAGGCCCAGCGTCTCGTAAAACATTTCCGCATTCCGCACGTGTCCACGGGCGACATCCTGCGCAAGCACCTTGCGGATGGAACGCCGCTGGGGTTGCGCGCCAAGGAAATCATGGCCGCGGGCGCGTACGTCGACGACGAGACGATGCTCGAGATCATCCGCGACCGGCTCACGAAGTCCGATGCGGCGAACGGCTTCATCCTCGACGGCTTCCCGCGCACGATCGCCCAGGCGGAAGGCTTGACCAAGCTGCTCGCCGAGCTCGGCAAGCCCATCGACGTCGTGCTGCTCTTCGAGGTGAACACCGACCAGCTCGTGAAGCGGCTGTCCGGCCGCCGCGTCTGTGAGTTGTGCGGCAAGGTCTTCCACGTCGATTCCGCGCCGCCGTCGATTCCGCCGGAATGCGTACCGGGCAGCGCCGCCCACCAGGTGGTGCAGCGCCCCGACGACCAGGAAGACACCGTGCGCGAGCGCCTGCGTGTCTACGAGGAAAAGACCCGCAAGCCGGTCTCCGGCTACTACTCCTACACCGGCCTGATCCGCGTGATCGACGCCGAGGGGGACATCGACGTGGTCACGCAAAGGATGTTCGATACGCTCGCCGCGGGCGGTGGAGCGGCGGCCGTTCCGCGCAGGCAGGAAAAGAAGGCGAAGGCCAAGGGGTCGCGAGTCGCCGCCAAACGCGCCACGGTCAAGGCGAAGAAGCGCGCGCGCAAGGCCGTGCGGCTCAAGAAGGCGAATCCGCGCCCGTCGCGGATCGCGCGCGCGCGTCGCGCCAAGGCGAAGACGCGCGCGGTCGTGCGCGCGAAGGCGCGCAAGGTTCGCAGCAAGGTGAAGCGCAAGGCGGCCGCGAAGTCGACGCGCGCCAGATCCGCGCGCAAGCGGTCGCGTAGATAGTCGCGCGCGACGCTAGAGCGCCGCCAGCAACCTTTCGCCCGCCACCTGCTGGCGCCAGCCGCGCAGCAGCGACACATCGCGCCGTCCGGACGCGAGCTTCTCCAGCTCCCGGCGCGTCGCGAGCACCTCCGCGCTGATTTCCAGTTGCTTCGCGACGTCGGCCACGATGTCCGCCAGGCGCTTCACGAGCGCGACCTGCTCGGCGTCGGGACGCTCGCGCTTCGGCAGCGGCGGCGGCGGATCGGGAATGCCGCAGTCGCGTACGATCTGCAGCAACTCTTCGCCGCACTTGCGGACCACGGATTCCGGCATCTCGGGCAACGCGGCGAGCGCTTCGAGCGAACGCGGCAGGTGCAATACGATCTCGCGCAGCGCCGCGTCGTCGAGAATCCAGCCGCGCGGGCGATTGCGCTCGTCGGCGCGCCGCTCGCGCCAGGCCGCGAGCGACTGCACGAGCTGGTGCCGCGCCGCATCGAGCGTCGGCAATCCCTTGACCTTCTTCCAGGCGTCGGCCGGGGCGACACGCAGCACGTCCTCGTTGCCGAGGGCGGAGAGCTCCTCTTCCAGCCAGGCGATACGGTTCCGCGGCGCGAGCGCTTCCAACAAGCTGTCGCGCAACGCGCCGAGATGCCGCACGTCGTCGAGCGCGTATTCCTGCTGCTCGGGCGACAGCGGGCGACGCGACCAGTCGGTGCGAGTGTGGGCCTTCGGCAGTTCCACGCCGAGCAGGCGGCGCGCGAGCTCCGCGTAGCCGATCTGCGCGGGATGACCGGCGAGCGCGGCCGCGATCTGCGTGTCGAAGACGGGGCGTACGAGCCCGACCGCCGGCAGCAGCACCTCGAGATCCTGCCGCGCCGCATGCATGATCTTCACGATTCCGGGCGCGCTCAGCGCGGGCACGAGCGCGGACAGGTCCGGCAGCACGATGGGATCGATGCACACCGCCTCGCCATTCTCCGCGATCTGCAACAGGCACAACTCCGCGCGGTAGGTTTTCTCGCGCATGAATTCCGTGTCGAGCGCAAGCGTGGACGCGCGCAGGGCCTTGTCGGAAAACGCGGCGAGCGCCGCGGCTTTGTCGATCATCAAGGTCTGGAGACTCCGGGTGACGTGTACAATCTTCGCCGCATTATGCTTGGGAATCTGCGCGCATTGTTCAGCGTCATCGGCGACATCGCGCTGTTGCGGCGCGGGCCCGACAGCCTGCCGGCCTCGACGGCGCTGTTGCTGGTCGTGATCGCGGTCCACGCGGTCGTCTCCGCGATCATGACGTTGACTCTGTCGGACCCACCCGCCTCGTGGCCGCTGCCGATCCTCGCCGGGACGGCGCTGACGCTCTGGTGTTTCGACATCGGGCTGCGAATCGCCGGAAAGCGCGAGCGATTCACGCAGACGATGACCGCATGGTTCAGCATGAGTGCGCTGTTCCTGCCGGCGCTGGCGCCGATCGTCGTCACCCTGGAGTCGTACATCGCGAAACCGGAATCGGGAAGCGCGGCGCCGTATGCGCTCTACCTACTGTTCATGCTGCTCGTCGGCTGGCTGGTCGTCGTGATGGTTCGCATCATCCGCGCCGCGTTCGACTGGAATTACCTGATCTCGACCATCTTCTTCCTCGGATTCCAGTTCGGGGGTTACGTGATCCTTACGTTGTTGTTCGGCGTCGCTGCGAAGCCGGCCTAGGACCTGCATGCACGTTCACATTCTCGGCATCTGCGGCACGTTCATGGGTGGCATCGCCGCGATCGCCAAGTCGGCGGGGCATCGCGTCACGGGCTCCGACAAGAACGTCTATCCACCCATGAGCACGCAGCTCGAGGCGCTCGGCATCGAACTCACGAGCGGCTTCGAGGCGGCGCAGCTCACGCCGCGGCCGGACGTGGTCGTCGTCGGCAACGTCATGACGCGCGGCGTGCCGGTGATCGAGGCGTTGCTCGACAGCGGCATTCCCTATACCTCGGGACCGGAGTGGCTGGCGCGCGAGGTGCTGCGCGACCAGCACGTACTCGCGGTCGCGGGCACACACGGCAAGACCACGACGTCGAGCATGCTCGCGTGGATTCTCGAACACGCCGGGCTCGAGCCCGGATTCCTGATCGGCGGCGTACCCGGAAACTTTTCCGTGAGCGCGCGGCTCGGCGGCCGGAAGTTTTTCGTCATAGAGGCGGACGAATACGACACCGCGTTCTTCGACAAGCGCGCGAAGTTCGTGCACTACCGTCCGCGCACCGCGATCCTGAACAACCTCGAATTCGATCACGCCGACATCTACGAGAACCTCGGCGCGATCCAGAAACAGTTTCACCACCTGGTGCGCACGATTCCGCCGTCCGGCCGCATTCTCTGGAATCACCGCGACCCGAACCTCGCGACGGTGCTCGCGATGGGCGCATGGACGCCGCGCGAGACGTTTTCGAAGGATCCGGGCCGCGAGGGCGCGGACGCGCCGCCGCCGCCCAACTGGACGCTGCGGATGCCCGCCGGAAATGCGCCGCAGGATTTTTCCGAATTCGAAGTGTTGCGCGGGCCGGGGCAACTCGGCCGGCTGCGATGGTCGCTGCTCGGTGCCCACAACGCGGAGAACGCGCTGGCGGCGATCGCCGCCGCGCATCACGTCGGCATTCCGCCGGAGAAATCGATCGCGGCACTCGCCGAATTCCGCGGCGTGAAGCGCAGGCTCGAGCTGCGCGGGGAGGTGCAGGGAGTCTCGGTGTACGACGACTTCGCGCATCACCCGACCGCGATCGCGCTGACGCTCGACGGGCTGCGCCGCAAGGTCGGCGGGAAGCGCATCGTCGCCGTGCTCGAGCCGCGTTCGGCCACCATGAAGATGGGTGTGCATCGCGATACCCTCGCCCCGTCGCTGGCCGCAGCCGACGAGGTCTGGATGTACGCGCCGCCGGATCTCGGCTGGGACGCCGACGCGGTCGTCGCCTCGCTCGGCAGCAAGGGCAATCTCGCGCGCACGATGGACGACCTGCTCGCGGGCCTGCTGCGCGCGACGAAATCCGGCGACCAGGTGCTCATCATGAGCAACGGCGGGTTCGGCGGGCTGCACGGCAAACTACTCGAGAGGCTCACGGGGAGATCCTGACGATGGCCGCGGAAAACAGCGTCATTCCCCTGTTTCCGCTCCATACCGTGCTCTTCCCCGGCGGTCCGCTGCCGCTGCGCATCTTCGAAACTCGTTACACGGACATGGTCCGCCGCTGCATGCGCGAGGAGCGGCCGTTCGGCGTGGTGCTCATCGACGAAGGCGACGAGGCCGGCGAAGTCGCGACGACCGCGACGGTGGGCTGCAGCGCCCGCATCGTGGATTTCTTCAAGCTCAAGGACGGTCTGCTCGGCATCTCGTGCATCGGCGACCGCAAGTTCCGCGTGCGGCGCGTATGGCGGGAGCACGATGGGCTGAACATGGCCGAGATCGAGTGGCTTCCCGAGGAAGCCGCGCTGCCGCTGCCCGCGAACTGCGCGATCCTGCGCGAAACCGTGCGGAGCGCGCTCGAGGATCTCGAAGCGCAGTACACGCACGTCGAACGCAAACTCGACGACGCCGCCTGGGTGGGCGCGCGACTGACCGAGCTGCTACCCCTCTCGCTCGGCGACAAGCAGGGTCTGCTCGAGCTCGACGATCCACTCAGGCGCCTGGCGACTCTGCTCGAGTTGGTGCCGGAAAAATAACGGGGACGGACTTCGATATCCGGGCTCGATGGGTTCTCCGTGTCTTGCGAGAACGCCGGTCTGTCCCCTTTTGCTAGGAAACGGGGAATGTCCCCTTTATTCCCTTGCGGCCATACCACCAATAGAGCGCGTAGCCGATGACCATCGTCCACCCGAGCACCATCCAGCCGATGAAGCCGTCGTAGTCGCTCATGAGGAAAGCGGCGGGTCCGGACTCGTTGCGCACCGAGGTTTCGCGCACGACGGCGATGATCGCGACCCAGCTCGCATGCAGGCCCATGCAGGCGGCGATGTTCCCGGTGAGATGCCGCACGACGCCGAGGATGACGCCCACCGCGGTCAGGCACAGGAACGCATCGAGAATGGCGAGCGGATCCCCGAAGCTGCGCAGCAATCCCGACAACATGACGAGACCGGAACCGGCGTCGACCTGCTCGGGCGGAATGCGCGTCTTCGCGAAGAAGTGCGATGCCGCGTACACCAGCGACACGAGCACGATGGCGCGCACCGCGCCCGATTCGCGCGCGATCGCCGTGTGCATGATGCCGCGCATCGCGGTCTCCTCGAGCAGCGCGACCACGAGTCCCGTGCCGATCGCCATGAGGATCAGCGAAGTCCATCCACCCGCGTCGAGGTCGATGGCCGGCTTCAGCGCGCGCATGTCGAGCGCCACCATGGTCAGCAGCACCGGCAGCATCAGCACGGCGCCGAGCACGAACGCCTTCACGAGCTCGCGCAGGAAATCGCGCGCGGGCAGTCCGTAGCCGAGGCTCACGCGATCCGACACGTGCAGCCGCCGCGCGACGAACAGGAATCCCACGAAGAACGTCAGCATCGCGATGCGGCTCGCGACGCGGTGGAACTTGAAATCGAAACCGAGCGACTGGGTGAGCTCCCAGGCGGGATAGGCGAGCACCGCGATGCCCGCGAGCGCGAGCGCGATGAGGCCGAGGAAGATCGCGAAGCTGCGCACGGCTCCCTGCGTCTTCCGCAATATCAGCGCGCGGCGCCGGCGGGCGCGGCGGGCAACGGGTTCGCCTTGTAGCCCGCGCGTTTGAGCAGCGCGAGGAGGCCGTCACGGCCGACGAAGTGCAATGTGCCGACCACGACGAGGTAGTCCTGGTCGTCGTCGAGCAGATCGACGATCTTCGGCAGCCACTTGCGATTGCGCGCGCCCAGCAACTCGTCGTAGAGGCCGGGCGCCTGCGCGCGTTCCTTCTTGAACTCGCGCTCGAGTCCGCGCATGTCGCCCGCGCGCCATGCCTCGACCAGGCGCGCGAGGTCGCGTTCGAGCGTCAGCATGTCGTCGACCGACTCGATCAGGAACCGCGTCTGCTCTTCCATGCTGCGCGCATCGAAGATGCTCAACTGGTCGATCACGGTCTCGAGTCCCTCGATCGGCTTGCTGTCGGCGCGCGCGCGATCCACGAGCTGCATGTCGATGCCGAGCTGCGGATCGAATCCCGACTTCTGCAACGCGAACTGCGTGAGCACCATCGCGGCGGCCCACGGCTCGAGGCGCTGGATCACGATCTCGGGAACGTCGAGCGATAGCGCCGTCTGGTTGACGCGCGCATAACGTTCCGCGCCAACGAGGTCGGCGAGCGACTGGTCCTGCGGCAACGTGCCGCGCAGCGTCACGAATTGCATCGCCTCGAGCGGGTCCATGTCGTCGAGGTCGACTTCCATGTAGACGACCTTCGCCGCCGCGTAGGCTCGTTCGAGCTGGGGAGAGAACTGCGCGTGATCCTTCGGCAACGCGTGCACGGAGCCCGCGAGGTAGACGGTGTTGCGTTCGCCCTTGACGGACCACACGGCCGCTTGACCGCGCGCCTGCGCGACGCCGCAAACCCACTGCAATAGCAGCAGGCCCGCGAGGCCGAGAGTCAGGCCTCGCCGCGGCGCCTGGAAGGATTTCATGCCGCGGATTCTGCGGCAGTCAGGAAATGCACGCCAGTGTCGATCGCGCCGTTCGAATGCATCGTGAGCAGTCGATAGGCGGGCGGCAGGGCGTCGATGACGAATTGATCGGAACGCGGCTGGAACTGCGCGCAGGTCGAAGGCGTCGCGAGCAGGCGCACGCCGCGGCGCGCGCCCTCGAATGCCTGGTGCACGTGACCCCAGACTACGGCTTTTACCTGCGGGTGACTTTCGATGACGGACCAGAACTCGTTGGCGTTGGCGAGGCCGACGTTGTCGAGCCAGCGGCTCTGCATCGCGATCGGATGATGGTGCAGGCACACCATCGCGTGCCGCTGGCGCGCGCGGCCGAGATCCTCGTCGAGTTTCGTCAGCATCTCGCTCGAAATCCGGCCGCCGGCCTGGGCGGGCACCACGCTGTCGAGCAACACGATGCGCCACGCGCCGATGTCCACCGGGCCATCCAGTTCGAACGGGCGATCGGCGAGCGCCTCGCGCATCTGCGGGACGAAATCGTGGTTGCCGGGAATGCACAACACGGGCTTGCCGTAGCGCGCGAACAACCGGCGGAAACTGGCGTACCCCGTCGCGTCATCCTGCACGAGATCGCCCGTGACGAGGATGGCATCGGCCACGGCCAGGTGACCGGAAGCGTCCGCGAGCGTGCGCTCGAGCGTCTCGAGCGTGTTGACGCCGCGCAGGGTCGCCGATGCATCGCCAAACAGGTGGGGGTCGGTGAACTGGATGACTCGGATGGCACTCATTCGGCGGAACTCTACAAACATGCGGCGATGCGGCGGGTGATGCGCGTCACGGCATCCGACCCCACGCTGCATGGTGGTGAACCAGGTCGCAAACTACCTCGGAGAAAACGTGAAACGGCGTCGTCATAACGCGACTCTGGAAGGCGTCTTACAAAAAATCGGGATACACATTGGTAAATTGCTAAAGTGTCGTCCGCCATGAAGAGACCGGGCAAGAGCGATCCGAGCCGGCCGCGCAAAGACGGCTACGACTACAAGCGCGATTTCTATCGCAGCGCGAGTGTCGCGGAGGACTACGACTTCCACCGCTTCAGCTCGCCCGAGCGCCAGAAGCGCAATGCCCGCAAGTGGGCCGCGATCCGCAAGGCGCTGTCGAAGACGACGGGCGTGCACACGATCCTGGACCTGCCGTGCGGCACGGGCCGCTTCACGGGCGCGATGGCGCGAGAAGGATACGAAATCGTCGGCAGCGACATCTCCCTCGAGATGCTGCAGAAGGCGGCCACGATTCCGCAGCCGCAGACGGGAGAGGGCAAACAACCTCCGATCCGCGGCTACGTGCAGGCCAACGCGGAAGCGCTTCCGTTGCTCAACGATTCGCTCGACTGCGTCGTGAGCATCCGCTTCATGATGCACGTGGATCCCGTCACGCGCGTGCGCATGTTGCGCGAGTTCGCGCGCGTCTCGCGCCGCTGGGTCATCGTCGACTATCGGCACAAGTACACGTTCCGTTACGTCGCTTCACACACCCTCGGGAAGTTAGGCATCGGTCGCACGCCGCTGTCCCGTGTGTCGACCGCCGAGCTCCACGAGGAGTTCCGGCAGGCGGGCCTCGCGATCCGCGAAATCATCCGGGTGTCCGCGCCGCTGCTGTCGGACAAGTGGATCGTGCTCTCCGAACGCGCCTGACGGAGCCCTGCGGACGCCCGCGGCGGCGCCGGCGGACGATGTCCACGAGACAATGAACGCCCGGCACCTGTGCCGGCATGGTGCGCCCCGGACAGGGCGGGCCCGCGGGGGCGATTTTCGCCGTTTCCGGGTTGCCCCCACCCCCCACGTAGCGGACAATGCGCGCCCTTTTATGGATACCACAAACCCCTCACTGAGCCGGCGAACGCTGGCCAATGCCATCCGTGCGCTTTCGATGGACGCCGTCCAGGCCGCGAACTCGGGACATCCCGGGGCGCCGATGGGCATGGCCGATATTGCCGAAGTGCTCTGGCGCGACGTGCTCAAACACAACCCCGGAAACCCGAGATGGTGGAACCGGGACCGTTTCGTGCTCTCGAACGGCCACGGCTCGATGCTGCTGTATTCCCTGCTGCATCTGTCCGGCTACCCGGTCGGCATCGATGAGCTCAGGAACTTCCGCCAGCTCGGCGCGCGCACCGCGGGTCATCCCGAGCGCGATCTCGACATGGGCATCGAGACCACCACCGGTCCGCTCGGCCAGGGTTTCGCGAACGCGGTGGGCCTTGCGCTCGCCGAGAAGTTGTTAGCCGCGCAGTACAACCGCGAGGGGCTGGCGCTGGTCGATCACCACACGTATTGCTTCCTCGGCGACGGCTGTCTCATGGAAGGCGTCTCGCACGAGGCCGCCTCGCTCGCCGGGCACCTCAAGCTCGGCAAGCTCATCTGCTTCTGGGACGACAACGGCATCTCGATCGACGGCAAGGTCGCGGGCTGGTTCACCGACGACACGCCGAAGCGTTTCGAGTCGTACGGCTGGCACGTCATCAGGAACGTCGATGGTCACGACAGCGACGCGGTCGCCGCGGCCATCAAGAAGGCGCGGGCCCGCAAGGATCAGCCGACGCTGATCTGCACGAAGACCATCATCGGCTGGGGCGCGCCCAACAAGCAGGGCACGAAGTCGGCCCACGGCGAGGCGCTCGGTCCCGAGGAAGTCGCGAACGCGCGCAAGACGCTGGGTTGGGAGCATCCGCCCTTCGTCGTGCCCGACGACATCCGCGCCGCGTGGGATCACAAGGAAGCGGGCGCCGCGGCCGAGAAGAAGTGGAACCGCATCTACAAGCGCTACAAGCGCGAATTCCCCGCCGAAGGCGCGGAGTTCGAGCGCCGCATGAAGGGCGACCTGCCCGCCGACTGGAACGAGATCGTGCAGGCGGCCTTCGCGGCCGGCGCGGCCGTGACCGGCGCGCAGGCGACGCGCGCGTCCTCGCAGGTCGCGCTCAACGTGCTCGGCCCCAAACTACCCGAGATGCTCGGCGGCTCTGCGGACCTCACGGGTTCCGTGAACACGAAGCGCAAGGACTCGGTCGACCTCACGGTCGACAACTTCAAGGGCAACTACGTCTATTACGGCGTGCGCGAATTCGGCATGACCGCGATCATGAACGGCCTCACCGAACACGGCGGCTTCCGTCCGTACGGCGGCACGTTCCTCGTGTTCTCGGACTACGCGCGCAACGCGGTCCGGCTCGCGGCCCTGCAGCACCTGCCGGTCTCGCTGGTCTACACGCACGACTCGATCGGCCTCGGCGAAGACGGACCGACGCACCAGCCCATCGAACATCTCGCCAGCCTGCGCGCGATGCCGAACCTGCACATCTGGCGTCCCTGCGACGCGGTCGAGTCGGCGGCCTCCTGGGTCGCGGCGCTCGAGCGCAAGAATGGCCCGACCGCGCTGATCTTCACGCGCCAGGGCCTGCCCCAACACACGCGCACGCCCGAGCAACTGGTCGCGCTGCGCAAGGGCGGTTACGTGCTGATCGACAGCAACGGTCCGCCGGAAGCCATCGTCATTGCGACGGGCTCCGAAGTCGGCTTCGCCGCCGAAGCGGTGAAGGAACTGCAGGCCGCGGGCAAACGCGTGCGACTGGTTTCCATGCCGTGCTGCGAGGCCTTCGACGCGCAGCCCGCGCCGTATCGCGAAAGCGTGTTGCCGGCTTCGGTCACGCGGCGCCTCGCCGTCGAAGCGGGCGCGACGCAGTCCTGGTGGCGCTATGTCGGCAGTGCCGGTCGCGTCATGGGTATCGACACGTTTGGCGCGTCGGGCAAGGGCCCCGACCTGTTCAAGCATTTCGGATTGACGAGCGCCGAGCTCAAGGCGCAGGTCGAGCAACTTTTGTCTTCTTGATTTGACTACGACGTAAAGACGTTAAAAAGGAACGGGAAAGATGGCGATCAAAGTAGGTATCAACGGTTACGGACGCATCGGCCGCAACATCCTGCGCGCGCTCTACGAGTCGAAGCGCACCAACGAAATCCAGATCGTCGCGGTCAACGACCTCGGCGACGCGCAGACGAATGCGCACCTCACGCAGTACGACACCGCGCACGGCAAGTTCCCGGGCACCGTCGGCGTCGAAGGCGACAACATCGTCGTGAACGGCGACAAGATCAAGGTGTTCGCGCAGCGCGACCCGTCGAAGATCGACTGGGCCTCCGTCGGCGCCGAGTACGTGTACGAGTCGACCGGCTTCTTCACCACGAAGGCGGATGCGGGCAAGCACCTCGCCGGCGGCGCGAAGAAGGTCATCATCTCGGCCCCGGGCGGCAAGGACGTCGACGCCACGGTCGTCTACGGCGTGAACCACAACACGCTCAAGGCTTCGCACACCGTCATCTCGAACGCGTCGTGCACCACGAACTGCCTCGCGCCGCTCGCGAAGGTGCTGAACGACAAGATCGGCATCGTCAGTGGTTTGATGACGACGATCCATGCGTACACGAACGACCAGCGCCTGACGGACGTCTATCACGAGGACATCCGCCGCGCGCGTTCCGCCACGATGTCGATGATCCCGGCGAAGACGGGTGCGGCCGCGGCCGTGGGTCTCGTTCTGCCGGAGCTCAAGGGCAAGCTCGACGGATTCGCCGTGCGCATCCCGACGATCAACGTGTCGCTGGTCGACCTCACGTTCGTGGCGAAGAAGGCCACGACGGTCGACGAGATCAACAAGGTCATCAAGGAAGCCGCGGAAGGCTCGCTCAAGGGCGTGCTCGCGTACACCGACAAGCAGCTCGTGTCGATCGACTACAACCACGATCCGGCGTCGTCCACCTACGACGCGACGATGACGCGCGTCAGCGAAGGCACGCTGGTCAAGGTGTGCTCGTGGTACGACAACGAGTGGGGCTTCAGCAACCGCATGCTGGACACCACGGTCGCCTGGTCCAAGGCGTCCTGAGTCGCGCCATGAACGTGTTGCGCATGGCGGATCTGGACCTCGCCGGCAAGCGGGTCCTGATCCGGCAGGATCTGAACGTTCCGGTCGAAGACGGCAAGGTCACGAGCGACGCGCGCATCCGCGCGTCGCTCCCGACCATCCAGCTCGCACTCGACAAGGGCGCGAAGGTCTTCGTGAGTTCGCACCTGGGCCGCCCGGAAGAGGGCGTCTACAAGGAGGAGTTCTCGCTCGCGCCGGTGGCCGCGCGGATCTCCGAGTTGCTGGGCAAGCCCGTGTCGCTCAAGAAGGACTGGTTGGCCGGCGTCGACACGCCGCCCGGTACGGCGGTGCTGCTCGAGAACGTGCGGTTCAACAAGGGCGAGAAGAAGGACAAGGAAGACCTCGCGAAGCAGATGGCTTCGCTGTGCGACGTCTACGTGATGGACGCGTTCGGCACGGCGCACCGCGCCGAGGCCTCGACGCACGGCGTCGGCAAGTTCGCCAAGGTCGCCTGCGCGGGTCCGCTGCTCGTGGGCGAGCTCGAGGCGCTCGAGCGCGCGCTGGCGAAGCCGGCGCGGCCGATGGTCGCGATCGTTGCCGGCTCCAAGGTGTCGACCAAGCTCACGGTGCTCGAAGCGCTGCTCGCGAAGGTCGACAAGCTCATCGTGGGCGGCGGCATCGCGAACACCTTCCTCGCGGCCACCGGCATCAACGTCGGCAAGTCGCTGCAGGAAGCGGAGATGCACGACATCGCGCGGAAGCTCCTGGCGCAGGCCAAGGAGCGCGGCGCCGAGATCCCGCTGCCGACCGACGTGGTCGTCGCGAAGGAATTCGCCGCGACCGCGCACGCGGACGTGCGTTCGATCCACGACGTGCGTCCCGACGAGATGATCCTCGACATCGGCCCGGATACGGCCGAGCGCTTCGGCGAGATGCTGCAGCGCGCGGGCACGATCATCTGGAACGGCCCGGTGGGCGTGTTCGAGTTCGACCAGTTCGGCGAGGGCACGAAGACGATCGCGCAGTCGATCGCCAAGTCGCCCGCGTTCTCGCTCGCCGGCGGCGGCGATACGCTCGCGGCCATCGAGAAGTACGGTGTCGAAGAGGGCATCTCGTACATCTCGACCGGTGGTGGCGCGTTCCTCGAGTTCGTCGAGGGGAAGACGCTGCCCGCGGTGGCGATGCTGCAGGAACGCGCGAAGCAGTAGCTAGCCGATCTTTCTTCCTCCCAGCCAACAGAGGCCGCCACTACTACACGAAGTAGTGGCGGCCTTTTCTTTGTTTGGCTACTGACGCGTATCTCGACGTAACGAAACGTCAAGGGGCTCCGCCTCAGACAGTCTTGCGCCCGAATGTCGAGCGGGGAGGAGTGAGCGGCCATGCGCCGCCGTAGTGCCTCTCAGCGCCCCGATTTTGCAGACGTAAAGGCGCATAGCGAACGACGACCGAACGCCAAAAAAGGAAATGTCCTCATTTCCTTTTTTGAAGCGCGCTCGACCTTGAGGGCGCAAGACTGTCTGAGGCGGAGCCCCTTGACGTCCCGCTACCCCGAGGTCCGTCCCCGTTTGATAGAAAACGGGGAATGTCCCCTTACTCACTATTTCAGTGGCGAGTAGTCGGTCGCGTCCACGAACACCGACTCGATCTTCTCCACGATCTTCCCGTCCTTCTGCGACTCCTCGGCGACCTTCTGCCACTCGGGGTCGGCGAGGAATGCCGCCCAGTTGGCCTTCGCCTGTTCGCGGCTGGCGTGGGAGATCACGTAGATCAGCGTGTTTTCCTTCGCGGGACTGTCCTGCGGCGTCCAGTAACCGATATTCGTCATGCCGTGCTTTTCGAAGATCCGCATCGTGTGCTCACGGAAGCGCTTGTTCAGGGCATCCAGGCGCCCGGGCAAGGTGTAATACGTCCGGATCTCGAATACGCGGCTATTCGCCGGTGCGTCCGCGGCGCCGGCCGCCGTCGATGCACCGAGGACGAGCGCGCCCACGCAGGCAAGCCAGGTCTGTCTAGACATCTTCCTTCCCTCCTGAAAACACGGAAAAACGTGGCTGATTATGCGCCACGGGCCCGACTACGCATGGCAGAATGCGCGCCCTATGCAAGATCGTCAGATGCACTCGCGTACGAAGATCGTCGCGACCCTTGGGCCCTCCACCGATTCCATCGAAGTCCTGACCGAAATGGTCCGCGTCGGCCTCGACGTCGCGCGCGTGAACTTCTCGCACGGCAAACACGAGGAGCACGGTCGCCGCATCGACATGGTCCACGAGGCGGCGCGGCGCGCGGGGCGTTACGTCGGCATCCTCGCGGATCTCGCGGGTCCGAAGATCCGCATCGAGAGCTTCACCAACAAGAAGGTCGACCTGAAGGACGGCCAGGCGTTCGCGCTCGATGTGGCGCACGACCCCAACGCGGGCAACGAACAGGTCGTTGGCTGCGCCTACCAGGATCTGCCGAAGGACGTGAAGCCCGGCAACATCCTGCTGCTCAACGACGGCTTGATCGAGCTCGAGGTGACCAAGGTCACGGGCACGCGCATCGACACGACGGTCATCGCGGGGGGCGAGCTGTCCAATCGCAAGGGTGTGAACCTCAAGGGCGGCGGCATTTCCGCGCCGGCGCTCTCGGACAAGGACCGCGAAGACATCAAGTTCATCGCCAGCAAGGGCTGCGACTACATCGCGGTGTCGTTCGCGCGCGATGCGGCCGACATGAACCTCGCGCGCAAGCTGCTGCGTGAGGCGGGCGGATACGGTCACGTGTGCGCGAAGATCGAGCGCCACGAGGCCATCCACAACCTGGCCGAGATCATCGACGCATCCGACGTCGTGATGGTCGCGCGCGGCGATCTCGGCGTCGAAATGGGTTACGCGGCCATCACCGGCCTGCAGAAAACGATCATCCACGAAGCGCGCACGCGCAACAAGGTCGTGATCACGGCGACGCAGATGATGGAATCGATGATCACGAGCCCGGTGCCGACGCGCGCCGAGGTCTCGGACGTCGCGAACGCGGTCATGGACGGCACCGACGCCGTCATGCTCTCGGCGGAAAGCGCCGTCGGCAAACATCCCATCAAGGCCGTGCAGGCGATGGAAGAAGTGATCAACGGTGCGGAGAAGTACCAGCTGACGCACCAGCGCATCCGTCATCGTGTCGAAGGCGTCGTCGACCGCACCGAGGAAGCGATCGCGATGGCGGTGATGTACACCGCCAACCACATGAAGGTGCGGGCCATCGTCGCCCTGACCGAATCCGGCACTACGCCACTGTGGATGTCGCGCTCGCGCGCGGACATTCCCATCTACGCATTCACGCGCCACGAGTCGACGCGCCGCCGCGTCACGCTGTACCGCGGCGTGTACCCGGTACCCTTCGACATTCCCGAAGTGCGCACCACCGAGCTGTTCAAGGCGATCCTGACCATGCTGCTGCAGCTCGAGCTGGTGGAAAAAGGCGACCTCGTGATCGTCACCAAGGGAGAGCTCGCGGGCATTACGGGTGGCACCAACGCGATGACCATCCTGCGCGTTCCGCAAGACTGAACGATGCGCTGGCTGCGATGGGCTTTGACCGCCATCGCCGCCATCGCGGCGCTGGCGTTCGCCGCGGGCTGGTGGACGCTGCGGCTCTCGCTGCCGCAGATCGAAGGTGAGATCGCGGCCACCGCGCCCGGCGCCGGCCCCGCCGATACCGCGACGATCGAACGCGACGCCGCCGGCCGCCCGACCATCACCGCCGCTTCACGCGCCGACCTTGCCTGGGCGACGGGATTCGCGCACGGACAGGACCGCTTCTTCCAGATGGACCTGTCGCGCCGTTTCGCGGCGGGCGAGTTGTCCGAGTTGTTCGGTGAAGTCGCGCTCGCGCAGGACAAAAGCGCACGGCGATTCGCGTTCCGTCGCGTCGCCGGCCGCGTGATCGAAGCGGCGCCCGAGGCGGAGCGCGAAGTCATCGAGGCCTACGCGCGCGGCGTCAACGCGGGACTCGCTTCATTGCGCGCGCGGCCCTGGGAATACCTGCTGTTGCGCGCCGAACCGCGGCCCTGGGCGGCGGAAGACTCGGTGCTCGTGGTTCATTCGATGTGGTGGCAGCTGCAGTACAACTCGCTGCGCCGCGAGATCGGGCGCCGCCGCTTCGAGAACGCGGCCGCGAACCGCGCCACGCCGGAGGCCGCGCACGAATTGATTTCGTTCGTGTATGCCGGGCACTCCGAATGGGACACGCCTAACTACAGTGCGGATGCGCGCTGCATCGAAGCCGCCTGCGGGCGGCGTGCCGACGTGCTCACCCGGCCCTTTCCGTCGCTGCTGCGTTTCTCGCCGGCGGCCGAGGGGGCAGGCGATTCCGCCACCCCCGCCGGGGTCGAGTCCGGCGAACGGACCGACGAGCCGGCGGCGCCGGGCAGCAACAGCTGGGCGATCGCCGGCATCCATACCAAGTCGGGCGTCGCGCTGATCGCCAACGACATGCATCTCGACATCGGCGTGCCGGTGGTCTGGTATCCGGCGCGTCTGCGAGTCACCGCGGCGCCCACGCTCGACATCACCGGCGTGACGCTGCCGGGTACGCCGGCAGTCGCGGCCGGCTCGAACGGCGGCATTGCCTGGGGCTTCACCAACAGCTACGGCGATTTCGCCGATGTGCGCTGGGGTCCTTGTTCATTCGACGAACGCTCGAAACGCCGCGAACGGATCCGCGTGCGCGGCAAACCCGACGTCGAGGTCGAATACACCGATGTGGGCGAGGGTGTCGTGCTCGACGACGCGGACGAGCATCGACTCGGGGCCGACGAGTGCCTGCAGATCGCCTGGCTCGCGATGCGCCCCGCGGCCACCAACTTCGGTTTGCTGGGACTCGAGCGTGCGCGCACGGTCGATGAAGCGCTGGCGCTGGCGCCGGGCATCGGCATTCCGGGACAGAACGCCGTGTTCGGCGACATCGGCGGACGCATCGCGTGGACCTTGTCAGGCCGCGTGCCGCGCGCCAGCGGGCCGGACAGGTTGTTCGGGCCGCTCGAGTTCCGCGACGCGACCGATCATCCGCGGCTCGCCGATCCACCGGTCGGGCGCCTGTGGACCGCGAATAATCGCGTGGTCGACGGCGCGCTCGAAGCCGTGCTCGGCGACGACGAGGTCGACGTGGGCGCGGGTGGCTACGACATCGGTGCGCGTGCGCGGCAGATCCGCGATGGGTTGCTGGGTCTCGCGCATCCTGCGACCGAGGCCGACATGCTCGCCGTCCAGCTCGATTCGCGCGCGCGGTTCCAGGCGCGCTGGGCCGACCTGCTGCTCACCCTCCTCGATGAGAAGGCACTGGCAGAGGCGCCCCGGCGGCGCGAGTTCCGTGCGCTGGTCAGCGAATGGAAACCCGAGGCGAGCCCGGACTCCGTCGGGTACCGCCTGGTGCGAGAATTCCGCGGCCAGACGCTGAACGGCCTGTGGACAGGGCTCGTCGCAGCGCACATGGGCCGCGGCGCCGACCTGCAAAGACCCGCGCAGTTCGAGGCCGCGGGCTGGCGGCTCGTCACGGAGCGGCCGGGCGCGATCGGGCCGCCCAGCGAGGGCGAGTGGCGCGCGTACCTGCTCGCGCGCGTGGACGCGACGATCGACGTCCTGCTCGAGCAATGCGGAACGATCGCGAGCTGCACGTATGGCCGCCTCGAACCGGTCTCCGTGCGTCATCCGCTGTCGCGCGCGCTGCCGCTGCTGCCGCGCCTGGTCGACATGCCGACGCTCGAGCTGCCGGGCGATCACAACATGCCGCGCGTGCAGAGCGGCGCGTTCGGCGCGTCGGAGCGTTTCGCGGTCTCACCGGGGCGCGAGTCCGACGGATACCTGCAATTGCCGGGCGGCCCTTCCGGGCATCCGTTGTCGCCGTTCTACCGCAGTGGATTCGAGGACTGGGCGAACGGCAAACCGACGCCATTCCTACCGGGACCCGCGGCGCATAAGCTCACGCTGAGGCCAGCCGCCCAGTAGCCTTCAGCAGGAGCAGCATGAGCGAGACCCGATTCACCGGCACCGATCGTTACGTCGCGACGCCGGATCTCATGATGGCCGTCAATGCCGCGGTGACGCTCGGCCGTCCGCTGCTCATCAAGGGCGAGCCCGGCACCGGCAAGACGCAGCTCGCGGAGGAGATCGCGCGTGCGCTCGCGCGGCCGCTGCTCGAGTGGCACATCAAGTCAACCAGCAAGGCCCAGCAGGGACTATACGAATACGACGCGGTCTCGCGCCTGCGCGATTCGCAGCTCGGCGATTCGCGCGTGCACGACATCCGCAATTACATCGTCCGCGGCAGGCTCTGGGAGGCGTTCGAGTCCGACGTGCAGCCGGTGCTGCTCATCGACGAGATCGACAAGGCCGACATCGAGTTTCCCAACGACCTGCTGCGCGAGCTCGACCGCATGGAGTTCTACGTGCACGAGACGCGCGAGCTGGTGCGCGCGCGGCATCGGCCGATCATCCTCATCACGAGCAACAACGAGAAGGAGCTGCCCGACGCGTTCCTGCGCCGCTGCTTCTTCCACTACATCCGCTTCCCCGACAAGGAGACGATGGAGAAGATCGTGCGCGTGCACTTTCCGGGCCTGAAGTCCGCACTGCTGCGCGAGGCGCTCACGGCCTTCTTCGAAGTGCGCGACACGCCCGGGTTGCGCAAGAAGCCGTCGACCTCCGAGTTGCTCGACTGGATCAAACTACTGGTCGCCGAGGACATCCCGCCCGAGGCGCTGCGCTCGGACGACCCGAAGAAGACGATCCCGATCCTGCACGGGGCGTTGCTCAAGAATGAGCAGGACGTGCACCTCTTCGAGCAGCTCGTGTTCCTCAATCGCAGAACGGCCCGCTGAGCCGGGGAGCGCGCCGTGCTCGTGCGCTTCTTCACCGATCTGCGCGCCGGCGGCATCCCGGTCACGCTGCCCGAGTTCCTCGCGCTGCTCGAGGCGCTGGAGGCGCGCGTCGCGCGGTATTCGCCCGAGGAGTTCTACTACCTCGCGCGCCTGGCGCTCGTGAAGGACGAGCGGCATTTCGACCGCTTCGATCGCGTGTTCGCCGAACACTTCGCGGGCGCCGAGAAACTGTTCGAGAAGATAGTCGCCGAGATCCCCGCCGAATGGCTGCGCGCCATCACCGAGCGGCTGCTCACGGACGAAGAGAAAGAGCGGCTCGACGCCGAAGCAAGAGCGCTGGGCGGCTGGGACAAACTGCTCGAGACCCTGCGCCAGCGGCTGGCCGAGCAGCGCGGCCGGCACGAAGGCGGCAACAAGTGGATAGGCACCGGCGGCACCTCGCCGTTCGGGGGCCAGGGTTACAACCCGGAAGGCGTGCGTATCGGGCAGGACGGATCGCGCCATCGGCGTGCCGTGAAGGTCTGGGACGCGCGCGAATTTTCGAACTACGACGACGCGCGCCAGCTCAATACGCGCAACCTCAAGATGGCGCTGCGCCGCCTGCGGCGATTCGCGCGCGAGGGCGCGGCCGAGGAACTCGATCTCGACGGCACGATCGACGCCACCGCGCGCAACGCCGGCCTGCTGGATCTCAAGCTCGTGCCCGAGCGGCGCAATGCCGTGAAGCTGCTGTTGCTGCTCGACGTCGGCGGCTCGATGGACGATCACGTGCAGATCTGCGAGGAGTTGTTTTCGGCGGCGCGCGCGGAATTCAGGCATCTCGAGTACTTCTACTTCCACAACTTTCCGTACGAAAGATTGTGGAAGGACAACCGCCGCCGGTTCAGCGTCTCGACCAGCACGTGGTCGATGCTGCGCACCTTCAATCCCGACTACCGCGTGGTGCTCGTCGGCGACGCGACGATGAGTCCGTACGAAATCGAACAGCCTGGCGGCAGCGTCGAGCACTGGAACGAGGAGTCCGGCCGCACGTGGATGAGCCGCATTGCGGCTCATTTCCCACGGCTCGTGTGGCTGAATCCCGAACCCGAAGAGCGCTGGGATTGGACTCCGTCTATCCAGTTGACTCGCGAACTCGTCGGTAACCGCATGTTTCCACTGACGCTCGCCGGTCTCGACGGCGCGATGCGCGCGCTACGTCACTCCGCCGTACTGGAAACGCCCGGCTGAGGCATATACTGCCGGGTAGTGAGACCCTCGCTCTTACTACCCGCGCTGCTGCTGGTGGCGTTCGAGCCTTGCGCTTCCGTTGCGCAGGACACGCCGTCGATCGAGGCGCCCGCGACTGGATCGCCGGAAGCACCAACATCGGCCCTCTTGCGTGTCCCCGCGCTCACTCCGGTTTCCATCCTCGTGGACGAGGAAATCGCCTCCAACCGGAATCGCAACGGCGATCGCTTCCGCATCGTGATCGCCGACGACGTGCGCGTCGGTGAAGCCGTCGTGATACCGGCAGGTTCGATCGGCGAAGGCGAGGTCGTGCACGCGGCGAAGTCCGGCGCCGGCGGCAAGGCGGGCGAACTGATCCTCGCGGCGCGTTTCGTGCGCGTGGGCGACACCGAAATAAAGCTGCGTTCGATGGTCATCGGTCGCACGGGCCGCGACAGGACCCAGACATCCCTGAACGTCAGCATCGCGGCGGGCGTTTTCGGGATGCTCGTGCGCGGCGGGGCCATGGTCGTTCCGGCCGGAACGCTGGCCACCGCCAGGACCGCGGCCGACGTCGATTTACCCGCGACGGAGCCGACCGCTCCGCCGGCGGAAGCGCAGACCGAAGAAGAGAACAACGAGGGAGAGGAAGATGTATCGCAGACAATTTAGAACCGCGTTCATCGCGGCGTTATTCGTCCCACTGGCCGCGTTCGCGCAGGACACGGCGGCTCCCGCCGATACCGCGCCGTCGGCATCCGAGGCGCCGGCCGTCGAGGCCGCGGGCGGCGGCACCGGCACCGTGATTTTCTTCCGCGAGAAGAAATTCGCGGGCTCCGCGATCCGCTACAAGGTGCGCGAAAACGGTGTCGAGCTCTGCAAGCTGCAAAGCGGCACGTATTGCAAGATCGAGGTGCCCGCCGGCAAACACGAGTACGTCGTGCACTCCGAAGCGAAGGACGTGCTGACGCTCGAAATCGAACCCGGCGAAACCTATTACGTGATCGGCGGGATCACGGTCGGCGTATTCGCGGGGCACCCGAATCTCTCGCCCTCGGACAAGACTACTTACGAGGCGATGCTGCCCAAGCTCAAGGACAACACGGGACAGGATCTCGATCCGCCCGGCAGCGGCGACAAGAAATAGTCGCGCAAGGAAAAACGGCCGGCGGATGGGCTCCGCCGGCCGTCGTCGAAGAGGCCGGATCAACCGGCTTTGGCTGGCGTACGCGCCTTGATCTCCGCGAGCACCATGTCCGAGTGGCCCTTCGGATCGACCTTCGCCCAGTGCTTGGCGATCTTGCCGTCCGGCGAGATCAGGAACGTGGTCCGCGACGCGAGCTCGACGCCGGGAGCCGGGCTCCAAACCGCGCCATAAGCCTTCGTCGTTTCCTTGCTCGGGTCGGCGAGGATGTCGAACGGCAGGCTGTGTTCCTTGGCGAACTTCTCGTGAGAGGCGACATCATCGACGCTCACACCGAGGATGACGGCGTCGGCCTTGCGGAACGCGAAGATGTTGTCGCGCAGCTCACAGGCCTGGGTGGTGCAGCCGGGGGTGTTGTCCTTCGGGTAGAAGTACAGCACCACCCACTTGCCCTTGTACTGATCGAGCGTGTGCCACTCGCCGGCCTGGTCCTGTAGTTTGAACGCCGGCGCGGCGGAGCCCTCGGCCGGTGCGGCGGGGGGAGATCCGGCGCTTACACTCGCGGTCACGGCGATGAGGGCGGTGACCAAAGTCCTTCGAAGTGCGAGCATGTTGTTCTCCGTGACTTGAATGGATGGATCGTGGGGGAGGGGCATACTAACAGCACCGGCGGCGGGGTTTCTCGCACGGGATTGATCCTGACGGGCGGTGGGGCCCGGGCCGCATACCAGGTCGGCGTCCTGAAAGCGCTGGCGGAGATCCATCCCCGGCCCGAATGGCCGTTCCCGATCATCGTCGGCACCTCCGCGGGCGCCGTCGCCGCCAGCATCCTCGCGAGCAACGTGGTGCGCTGGCACCAGTCGGTGGCCGAGATCGAACACGTCTGGGCGAATTTCCGCGTGCACCAGGTGTACCGGTCCGACGTCGGCGCGATGCTGCGGGCCGGCGCGCGCTGGCTGGGATCGTTGCTGACCGGCGGCCGGATGGGCCCGCCCAGATCGCTGCTGGACAACTCGCCGCTGCGCGAGCTGCTGTCCCGGGTCACCGATTTCGAGGCGGTGCGCGCGAGCGTGGCGCGCGGCGACCTGCGCGCGGTCGCGCTCAGCGCCACGAGTTACTTCACGGCGCGATCGGTGTCCTTTTTCGAGGCCGATACCACGATCTCCGAGTGGTCGCGCGCGCAGCGTCACGGGGAACGCGTGCCGCTGTCGCTCGACTATTTAATGGCCAGCCTCGCCATTCCGTTCCTGTTCCCGCCCATCTGCCTGCACGGCGAGTACTTCGGCGACGGAGCGATGCGGCAGACGGCGCCGCTGTCGCCCGCGATCCATCTCGGCGCGGACCGTATCCTGGTGGTCGGCGTGCGCCCGACGCATCTCGATGCGATTCCGCGGTTCATCGCATCGGACTCGCCGCCCACGCCGGGACAGTTGTTCGGTTACATGCTGGACACCTTGTTCAGCGACCAGATCTCGGCGGACCTCGAACATCTCACGCGCATCAACCGGCTCTCCGCGGCGGCTGGAGGGGTGACGGGATCGCGCCAGATACGCACGCTCATGATCGCGCCCAGCGTGGATCCTTCCGAGATCGCCGTGAAACACGCGGACGAGCTGCCTTTGAGCCTGCGTGCGCTCATGGGCATCATCGGCGCCCGCGGCGCGAGCGGCAGCCTGCTCGCGAGTTACCTGATGTTCGAGTCCGGCTACACGCGGGAGCTCATCGAACTCGGCTATCGCGACGCGCTCGCGCGTCGTGACGATCTCGCGGGTTTCCTCGCGCCTTGAAACTCGCGCCGCAAGAGATCCACGTCTGGCTCGCGTTCGACCGGGAGCTGGACGATCCGGCGTTGAATGCGACCCATGCCGATCTCCTGTCCGCCGAGGAAATCGAGCGGCGCGGGAAACTCTACAGCGAGGAGCTTCGCCACCAGTTCCTCGTGACCCGCGCGCTGCAGCGCCGGGTGTTGTCGATGTACGCGCCGGAAGTCGCGCCACGCGACTGGTCGTTCGCCACGGGCGAGCGCGGCAAGCCCGCACTCGCGTCCCGGTTCGAGCGGCTCGGATTGCATTTCAATCTCGCGCACACGAAGCGGCTCGTCGCGTGTGCGGTGAGTCGCATGCCGGAAATCGGTATCGACGTCGAGAACGTGCGCACGCGCAAGGCGCCGCTGCACCTCGCGCCCCGTTACTTCACGAGCCGCGAAGCGGCCGGGCTCACGGCCTTGCCGGAGCCGGAACGTCCCGCGCGCTTCTACGCGTTGTGGACGCTCAAGGAGGCGTGGCTCAAGGCGACCGGTGAAGGCATCGCCGCGGGACTGGGCAATGCCTCGTTCGATCTCGACGATGCGCATCGGATGCGCGGCGTCGACTTCGCGAAGGACGATCCGTCGCGCTGGCGTTTCTGGCAGTACCGCCCTTCCGACGAGCACGCGCTCACGGTGGCGTTGCGCGCGGAATCCGCTCCCGCGGACTCGGCCGTGACCCTCTACACGTTCGCCCCAGGCGGATTCGATCAGGGCACGTCCATCGAGAAGTAGTGAGCCTCGATACGCATGCCCTTGCGCAGGTAGAAGCGGTGCGCGTCGGTGCGCCGCACGTTCGATACGAGGCGCAACTGCCGGCACCCGCGGCGCGCCGCTTCGGCGAGGAGCCAGTCGAACAGGGCGCCGCCGTGACCTTTCGAACGCGAGCCCTCGGCCGTGACGAGGTCTTCGATTTCGAGGTACCGGCCGCCGGCCAGCCATTCCGCCACGCGGTATCCCGCGACCGCCTTGATGCCGTCGTCGTCGAGACGAGCGAGCTGGAAACCGCACGTCGCGGCGAGGCGTTTCACGAGCGCCACGAATTCGTGTTCCGCGATTTTCGGTCGCAGTTGCGACATGACGGGGAAGCAGGCGGCGATCTCGTTGTCGGTGAGGGCTTCGGCGATTCTGCGCATGGGATGCCTCTTCGAGCGGGCGCGGAATAGACCACGTCCGGAATCGGGTCGTCAATGCGGGGAGCCTTTGACGGGCGCATGTCGACCGCGCGATAGTTTGATGGCGGACACCATCCCTGGGAGGGGCTCGAATGATTCCTCGCTATCTTCTCGCGGCACTCGCGCTCGCGGGTCTCGCGCTCACCGGCTGCGCGATGCCGCAGCTCAATTACGAGGCGAAGGCGCCGACGCCGTCGGCCCTCAAGTACGTCGTCGCCGGCACTCCGGCGCCGAAGGTCTTCTCGCTCGTCGACGAACGCCGCGCCGACGGCCGGATCTTCCACAGCGGCATCCTGCCGGGCGAAGTGAAGATCGACGGCGCGCCGATCGATCCCGTGCCCTTCCTCGCGACCCAACTGCAGGCGGAGCTCGGTTCGCGCGGCCTGCCCGCGCAGATTTCCGACAAGGCGACGGAGCCGCCGGCGATCCGGCTGAAGACCTACCGCATGCAGAACATGCGCACCAACGCGTACACGCCGTTCATCACGCTGACGTACATCAGCGCGGACGTCACCACCAACGACGGCGGCGAGCGTCGCATCGGCACGTTCGTGACACGCGGAAAGACCCCGATGTGGCGTGTCGACGAGCCCGCCGTGGTGGAGCCCATCTTCACTCAGCCGCTGGCGCTCGGCGTCCAGGAGTTCGCGAGCAAGATCGCCAACATCGCGTATGGCTACCGCGCGAGCGACGAAACGGTGAAGGGGCTGATCGCGAAGATCAACGGCGAGCGCACGCCGAACACGTTCCTCGACGTGTACGCGCTCGGTTTCACGAACAATCCGGCGGCCATCGACACGCTCGCGGCGCTCGCGCGCGATCCGCAGGAATACGTACGCCAGGCGGCGATTTCCTCGCTCGGAAACATCGGCGCGACCGGCCACTTCGGGCTGCTCAAGTCCGTCTACCAGGATCCCGCGATGAGCTGGCAGGACCACAGCGTCGCGCTCAAGGCGATCGCGGACCTCGGCACCGACGAATCGAAGGCCTTCATCGTCGAAGAGGCGAAGCGGCTCGGCAGCAGTTCGGCAAAGGAAGCGCCGGTGCTCGGGCAGATCCTCGCGTTGTACCTCTGACGCGCGGCGTCAGCGCTTCCCGAGCGCCGCGACGAACTCCGGGTCGGCGATGAAAGCGGCGATGAGCCGCTGCACGCCGACCTGGTAGTTCGCGACGGCACGGGAGGCCGCCACGTGGTAGTTGGCGTGCCAGTCGTATCGCGCCGACTTGGAGCCGCGATACGCGACCTCCGCGCCGCGCCACACGGTCAGCTCCGCCTCGAGCTCGACGAACTCGCGATCCGCCGTCGCGCCGAACCCGTTGCGCAGCAATACGCCGTCGATCCGCGTGCTGGAGGCTGGATCGAGCAGGTCCGCGTGGTCGAATTCGATCTTCAACGCTTCCTGCAGGTACGCGGTGTACGAACCGTACGGCGATTCGATGTCGAGCGCCTGGGAACGAAGTTCGTCGACATCGTTCCGCGCCCCCGGATCCTTGCGGAACTCGCCGATGGCGACCTTGCCGGGAGCCGCCGCGCGCAGCTCGAGCGTGTTGCCGACGTGGTGGTTGTAGCGCGGTCCCACGAACGAGGCGCATGAGGCCGCGAGCAGCGCGAACGCGGCGAGAGCGATGGTTCTTTTCACGACTCCCTCGGGACGGATTCGTCAGGTCAGGAACAGCGCGCCCAAGCCTAACAAGGTCGCGAACCCGATGCAGTCCGTGAAGGTCGTCAGGATGACGCCCGCGGACAGCGCCGGATCGATGCGCATGCGCTTGAGCGCCATCGGCACGACCACGCCGACCGCGGCCGCGCACAGCAGGTTGATCAGCGTGGCGGCGGCGATGATGGCGGCGATTTCCCACCTGCCGTACCACGCGATGGTGACCGAGCCGACGATCACGGCCCAGATCAGGCCGTTGAGCCCGCCGACGGCGACTTCCTTCCATAACAGCCAGCGCGCGTTGACCCATTCGACCTGGCCGAGCGCGATGCCGCGGATGATCAGCGTGACGGTCTGCGTGCCCGCGATGCCGCCCATGCTCGCCACGATCGGCATGAGGGCCGCGAGCGCCGCGACCTTCTCGATGGTGCCCTCGAAGCGGCTGACGACGGCCGCCGCGAGAAACGCCGTGACGAGATTGATGCCCAGCCACAGCAGGCGGCGGCGCGTCGACGGGAACACGCCCGCGAACACGTCTTCCTCGTCGCGCAGGCCCGCCGCGGACATGACTTCATGCGCGGCCTCTTCGCTGATGACGTCGACGACGTCGTCGACCGTGATGCGTCCGAGCAGCTTGCCGGAATGGTCGACCACGGCCGCCGACACGAGGTCGCGGTCCTGGAACAGGCGCGTGACCTCGTTCGCGTTCGTTTCGGGCGCGATGCGCGGCGCCTCGGGATCGATGATGTCGCCGATCGTCTTTTCCGGATCCTCGGTGAGCAGGCGGGTCAGCGCGATGGTGCCGAGGTAGCGGTCGTTGCGGTCGACCACGAACAGCCGGTCGGTCTTGTCGGGAAGCTCGCCGCGCATGCGCAGGTAGCGCAACACGACTTCCACGGTGACGTCCGCGCGGACGCTCACCGTGTCGGTATTCATGAGGCCGCCGGCGGTGTCCGGCTCGTACGAGAGGACGGTATTCAGGCGCTCGCGGTCCTGGGCGTCCATGGACTTCACGAGCTGCTGAATGACGGTCTCGGGCAGGTCGCCGACCAGGTCCGCGAGGTCGTCGACCTCCATGCCCTCGGCCGCCGCGAGCAGGTCCTCCTCGTTCATGCCCTCGATGAACGACTGGCGCACCTCGTCGCTGAGCTCGACCAGCACGTCGCCTTCGATCTCCGGCTCGACGAAATTCCAGACCACCTCGCGCTGCGCCGGCGGCAGCGATTCGATCAGCAACGCGATCTCCGCCGGGTGCATCGCGCCGATCATGCGAGCGGCGCCGCGCCACGAACCCTCGCGCAGCGCGCTGCGCAGGGCGGCGAGCCGTCGTTCCTTCATGTTCGAGCGCGCAGTCTCTGCCATGACGGGCGCGAGTGTATTGGGGTCCTCGGGATGGGGACAGATTTATTTATTGACGATGAGACGGAGACGGACTCGTCGAGTCCTCGTCATCGTCAATAAATAAATCTGTCCCCGATTCAGGCCGATTCAGGCTACGGAGGTGGTCTGCGTGCCGGCGAGGGTGGGAGCGCGCGTGATGGAACGCTGCTCGCCGAGAGAATTGTGGCGGATGGAGACGACTGGATAGTTCTGCGAAAGCCGCTCGGCTATGCGTTCGGCGAGATACACCGAACGATGACGGCCGCCGGTGCAACCGATGGCGATGGTGAGATAGCGGCGATTTGCTGCCTGGTGCTCGGGAATACGGGTGGCGACGAACTGCAGGATGTCCTCGGTGAGCCGGTGCACGCCGCGCTGCGCCTCGAGGAAGCGGATCACGTCGCCATCGCGGCCGGTGAGCGCGCGCAGCGACGGATCCCAGTACGGATTCGGCAGCGAACGGGCGTCGAACACGAAGTCCGCGTCGCCCGGGATGCCGTTCTTGAAGCCGAAGGACTCCACCAGCAGCGACAACCGGCCGGCGCTGCGTTTCTCGACGCGCTGGCTGATGAGCTCGCGCAGGTCGTGCACGCCCATGCGCGAGGTGTCGACGACCAGATCCGCCGCGTTGAGGATGGGCTCCAGCAGCCGCCGCTCGATCGCGATGGCTTCCTTGAGCGACACGTGGTCGGTGGTGATCGGATGTTTGCGCCGGGTCTCCGCGAACCGCCGCAGCAACTCGTCGTCGTTGGCGAGCAGGAACACGATTTCGCAGTGGATCCCGCTCTTCTTGAGCTCCTCGATGAGGGGCGGGACGGTTTCGATCTCGGCCGCGGCATTGCGGGCGTCGACGCCCACCGCTGCGCGGCTGTACTGCGCATCGTTGTTGCGCAGGGTGTGCGAGATGAAAGGCTTCAGCAGGGCCGCCGGGATGTTGTCCACGCAATAGAACCCGGCGTCTTCGAGCATGTGCAATGCCACGCTCTTGCCGGATCCCGACAGCCCGCTGACGAGGATGAGCCTCATGTGCCTATTGTGGCCCTATTGGGATTGCCTTACCGCTTTCCGTGCGGCGGCCGCGTGGTGGTCGGATTTCCGTTCCTTATGTTTGATCACGCTGCGGTCGAGCTTGTCGGCCAGCAGGTCGATGGCGGCGTACATGTCTTCCTCGGTGGCATCGGCGTGGATGGAATTGCCGCGAACATGCAGCGTCGCTTCGGCTTTCTGTCGAAGTTTCTCAACGGTCAGGACACAGTGCACGTCGATCACGTGGTCGAAGTGACGCGAGATGCGTTCGAGCTTCTTTTCCACGTAAGAGCGCATGGAGGGAGTGACTTCAACATGATGACCGGCTAGCGACAATTGCATGATCCGTCTCCTTGTTTGCCTGAGTCTATCTACCTGATTCTCTACCTGGCTGCTGCCTTTGCCTTGCGTTCGTTGGAGGGTGCGAGCCCGAGGGCTTCGCGGTACTTGGCCACCGTGCGGCGCGCGACGGCGATGCCTTCGCCCGAAAGAAGCTCGGCGATCCGGCTGTCGGACAGCGGATTGCCCGGGTCCTCTTCCTTGATGAGCTTGCGGATCTTGGCGCGCACCGCGGTGGAGGAGGCGCCACCGCCGTCGGCGGCCTCGACCTGGCTCGAGAAGAAGTACTTGAGCTCGAACACGCCGCGTGGCGTGTGCATGTACTTGCTCGAGGTGACGCGCGAGATGGTCGATTCGTGCATGTCGATGGCCTGGGCGATGTCCTTGAGGATCATCGGCCGCATGCGCTCCTCGCCATGTTCGAGGAAGGCGGTCTGCCGCTCGACGATGCTCCTCGCGACTTTCATGAGGGTCTCGTTGCGGATCTCCAGGCTCTTGAGCAGCCAGCGCGCCTCCTGCAGCTGCGCACGCATCGAGGAATGTCCGGCGCCGCGCCCGAGCATGTCGGCGTAACTCTGGTTGAGGCGCACGCGCGGCAGGGTCGAGCTGTTGACCTCGACGGTCCAGCCACGGTCCGTGCGGCGCACGAAGACGTCCGGCACCACGTATTCGGCCTTGGCGGCCGACACGGTCGCGCCCGGGCGCGGGTGCAGCCCGCGCACCAGCGCGACGGCCTGCGCGAGTTCGTCGTCCGATGCGGACAGCTCGCGGCGCAGCAGCGTGAGCTCGCGGTCCGCGAGCAGGTCGAGATGTTTGTCGGCGATCGCGAGCGCGAGCTTGAGGCCCGGCGTGTCGGGATGCAGCGTGCGCAGTTGCAGCGAGAGGCACTCGCTCAGGTTGCGCGCGGCGACGCCCGGCGGATCCAGCGTCTGCACGAGCTGCAACACGCGCTCGACCTCGGCCGGCTCGGCGATGACCTCCGGTCGCAGCGTGGCGGCGATGTCGTCGAACGAGTCGGTGACGTATCCGTCGTCGTTGATCGCATCGACGATGGCGCGTGCGATCGCGAGATCCCTCGGCGGCAGATTCGCGTATTCGAGCTGGCCGAGCAGGTGGTCCTGCAGGGTGAGCTGCGACTCGTCGGCGACTTCCGCGGCGCGCTCGTCGTCGTCGCGCCAGGAATCCGAGCCCGGGCTGCGTTCGCTCCACGCGTCTTCGATGACTTCCGCTTCGACCGTGACTTCCGGCGCCGGCTGCGCGTCGACGCGCTGCTCGTCCGGCATGGGATGCGGCTCGAGTGCTTCGAACGTGCCAGTGCCCTCGTACTCGTCCACGGGCTCGAGCATCACGTTCGTTTCGAGCTGTTCGCGGATGTGTGCCTGCAACTCCAGTGCCGGCATTTGCAGGAGGCGGATAGCCTGCTGCAGCTGCGGGGTCATCGTGAGCTGTTGACCCAGCTTCAGCTGCAATGAGGGCTTCATCATCGACACTGGTTCGCGTGTCCCAACACTATGAAAGTAGAAGGTTTTTCCGCCGGCTTCGGATTGCTACAAGCGGAAGGACTGACCCAAGTACACCTCACGGACTTGGGGGTTGGCAAGGATTTCTTCGGAGGATCCGGAGGCGATCACAGTACCCCCCGAGACTATGTACGCCCGCCCACAGACGCCTAGGGTTTCTCTGACGTTATGGTCGGTAATCAGGACGCCGATGCCCTTGGC
The DNA here is from genome assembly GCA_023423065.1 of Pseudomonadota bacterium. Classification (GTDB taxonomy): domain Bacteria; phylum Pseudomonadota; class Gammaproteobacteria; order Steroidobacterales; family Steroidobacteraceae; genus CADEED01. Next base: position 20,875 of record JAFAGC010000080.1, on the reverse strand, counting down.
GGACAGCTCGTTCATGATCCGCTGGATGTCGATGACCGAAAGCGGGTCGACGCCCGCAAATGGTTCATCGAGCAGCACGAAACGGGGCTCCGCGGCCAGGGCGCGGGCGATTTCGACGCGGCGGCGTTCGCCGCCGGACAGGGCCATGCCGGGGCTCTTGCGGACGTGCGCGATGCGCAGTTCGCCCAGGATCTGCTCGAGCCGTTCCAGCCGCGCCTGTTCGTCGAGGCTTTCCCGGGTCTCGAGGATCGCCATCACGTTGTCCTCGACGCTCATCTTGCGGAACACCGACGCTTCCTGCGGCAGGTAGCCGATGCCCGCCTGCGCGCGCTGGTGCATCGCGAGGGTGGTGATGTCGCGCTCGTCGATGGTCACGGTGCCGGCATCGGCCGGCACGAGTCCCACGATCATGTAGAAGGCCGTCGTCTTGCCGGCGCCGTTCGGGCCTAACAAGCCCACGATCTCTCCGCTCTGCACCTCGAGGGAGAGGTCGGTGATCACTTGACGGCGTTTGTAACTCTTGGCGAGGTGGGAGGCGCGCAACACGCTCATGGTTGCTGTTCTTCTTTGGGCGGCGCCTTCTCGCCCGGTTCGCGCGGCTGGATGACGATGCGGACGCGTTCGGGATCCTTGCCGTCGGCACTGGGCCGCGCCTGGCCCTGAACGCTCTGCGTGCGGATGTTGTAAACCAGCTTCTGGCCGCTGATTTCGTTGCGCCCGTCGGAGAGCCATGCATCGGTGATGAGGCTCACCGTGCCCTTGCCGGTTTCGTAATCGATGGTGTTGGCGCGGCCGCGCGACGTGCTGCCGTCGTCGCGCTGCTGTTCGAACTGCGCGGGCGCACCCGTGATCGTCGCCTGCGAGATCAGGTTGTCGCGGAACGAAACGACGGCCTTGTCGGAGTTGAGCTTGCCGCCCTCGGCGGTGATGCGCACATCGCCCGAAATCGTCCACTGGCTGTTCTCGAAATCGAGGCCGCCGGTGACGCGCGCCTCGGCTGCCTGGATGCGCATGTCGCACTGGGTGATGACGACGTCGCGAAGAATCGCGTTGTTGTTGCGGTAGTCGACTTCCATCGGCTTGGCTTCGACCACGATTTCCTGGTTGGCGCACGGCAAGGCCGCGCCCCACGCGTGCGCGCCGCCTAACAACATCGCGAGCGCGATGCCGGCGCGGGAGAACGGCTTATTGCTGTGTAAATCGGCCATGGACGTCGGATTCTAGACGCAGGGTACCCGCCTTCAAGTCGGCCTGCATGCCGCGCGCGTTCAGCTCATGTCCCGACCAGCGCATCGTGACCGGCGCGTCCGTCTCGATGAACTCGGTCGGCGTGTTGATCCGCATGATTTCGGTGAGCAGCGTCAGCGGTTCGCCACTTCCCGGTGCGCGGCCGGTGACCTGGACGTTGCCGGTGAGTTCCACGTCGTCGCCGTTCGCGCGCACCTCTCCGCGGTCCGATTTCAGGTGCCAGACCTCGCTCGGCGCGGCCTCGGAATTCGACTCGCCGGGGATGCGCGGCTGGGCGGCGGGGTGATAGTCCATTTCGAGCTTTTCGAGCTCGATGACGCCGGCCTCGGCCTGCTGGCGGATGGTCTGGGCCCGGAGCCGGTAACGCTCGCGGCCGTCGTATCCGGTCTCGATGACTTCGGCGTCGCGAGCGGCATAGCCGGGGTCGGGTGGCAGAATGACGCCCGAGTCGACGTCATTCGGGCCGCGGGCGGCGCGGCCCAGGAAATACACGCCTCCCACCAGCGCGACGAGTGCGAAGGCGCCGAGAGGACGCGACCACCTTCGGGTTTTCATGGGGAGGCTTTCATGCGACCGCCGCGCGCGCCGCGACGAGCCAGTCGCAGACTTCGCGCACGGCTCCATGCCCGCCCGGCAAGGCGGTGGTCAATTGCGCCGCCGCGCGCGCGTCCGGGTGGGCGTCGGCCACCGCGATGCCGAGACCCGCGGCCGCGAGGATGGGCGCATCCGGCGTGTCGTCGCCGACGCAGGCGCATTCGGCCAGGGTCAGCTGGCGCGACTTCGCGAGTTTCTCGAGCGCGGCGAGCTTGTCGCTCACGCCCTGGAAGACATGCTTGATGCCGAGATCGCGCGCGCGTTTCGCGACCATCTGCGACTTGCGGCCGGAGATGATGGCGACCGCGATCCCGGCCTTGGCCACCGCCTTGATGCCGTGGCCGTCGCGCACGTGAAAGACTTTCAGTGTTTCGCCGCGCGGGCCGTAGAACAGCCGCCCGTCGGTGAGGACGCCGTCGACGTCGAGCACGAGCAGCTTCACGCGCCGCAGCTGGCGGTGGAATTGCCCGACCGCGGGAGCGACGTCGCTCACAACACCCCGGCGCGCAGCAGGTCGTGCACGTTGAACGCGCCGACCAGCGCGCCTTTTTCGTCGAGCACCGGCAGCGCGGTGATGCGGTACTGCTCCATCAGGTGCGCGGCTTCCGCCGCGAGTTCGCCGGAGCGGATCGATTTGAACGGCGAGGTCATGACTTCGCGCATCTTGGTCACGTGCACGTCGGCCCTGCGGTCGAGCGCGCGGCGCAGGTCGCCGTCCGTGAACACGCCGAGCGCGCGGCCGTCCTCGACGACGACGCACATGCCGAGTCCCTTCTTCGACATGACCACCAGGCCCTCGGCCAGTAGCGCTCCCGGACTAACTACCGGCAGCGCATCGCCGGCGCGCATGATGTCCGCGACGTGCAACAGGAGCTTGCGGCCGAGCGCGCCGCCCGGGTGCGAGCGCGCGAAATCCTGCGGCGTGAAGCCGCGCGCCTCGAGCAGCGCGACCGCGAGCGCGTCGCCGAGCGCGAGCGTCGCCGTGGTGCTCGCGGTGGGCGCGAGGTTGAGGGGGCAGGCCTCCTCGTCGACGCTCACGTCGAGATGCACGGTGGCCGTGCGCGCGAGGTTGGACTTCGCGTTGCCGGTCATCACGATGATCGGCACGCCGAGCCGCGAGAGGTGCGGGATCAGGAGCAGCACCTCGGCGGTCTCGCCGGAATTGGAGATGGCGAGCAGCACGTCGTCGCGCGTGATCATGCCGATGTCGCCGTGGCTGGCCTCCGCGGCATGCACGAAGAACGAGGGGGTGCCGGTGGACGCGAGGGTCGCGGCGATCTTGCCGGCGACGTGCCCGGATTTGCCGAGCCCGGTGACGATGACCCGGCCGCGGCAGTCGAGGCAGATCCGGCAGGCGCGCGCAAAGGATTCGTCCAGCCGGGGCGCGAGCGCCGAAATGGCCCGCTGCTCGATGCCGAGCGCCCGCCGGCCTGCCGCGATCAGCGAGTCCGCATCGGTCTTGACCTCGGCATTCATGCGGGAATCATACCCTTTCGCGAATTAAACTCGCCCCATGAACATCACCCCTGAACGCATCGCCGATCTGATCCGGGCGGGACTGCCCGGCGCGAATGTCGTCGTCGAGTCCGACGACAACACCCACTTCGCCTCGCGCATCGTCGCGCCGCAATTCGCGGGACTGCGGCCGATCGCGCGCCATCAGCTCGTCTACAGGACGCTGGGCGAACTGGTCGGGCGCGAGATTCACGCGCTGTCGATCGAGGCGCTGACCCCGGAAGAGTCCGGCGGTTGAGGGGGTCAGACCCCATTTCCTGAAAACGGTGCCAGACCTCGTCATCTGTTCGATTAGTGAGATGAGGTCTGGCACCGTTTTCTGGAAATGGGGTCTGACCCCAGTAAACTAGCGGCCCTTTTCCGGCGCCTGGCGAGACTCCCGTGGACAAGCTGCAGATCAACGGTGGCATTTCCCTCGAAGGGGAGGTGCGCATCTCCGGTGCGAAGAACGCCGCGCTGCCCATCATTGCCGGAGCGCTGCTCGCCGACGGTCCGGTGACCATCCGCAACGTCCCGCACCTGCAGGACGTCACGACCATGATCGAGTTGTTAGGCCGCATGGGCGTGTCGGTGACCATCGACGAGAAGATGCGCGTCGAGATCGACGGCTCGACCACGCGCGAATGTTTCGCGCCTTACGAGCTGGTCAAGACCATGCGCGCGTCGATCCTCGTGCTGGGGCCGCTGCTCGCGCGCTTCGGCAAGGCGGACGTCTCGCTGCCGGGCGGCTGCGCGATCGGCGCGCGGCCCGTGAACATCCACGTCGCCGGACTGCGGCAGATGGGCGCGGAGATCCAGATCGAGGGCGGCTACATCCGCGCACGCGCGGGACGCCTCAAGGGCGCGCGGCTCAATCTCGAGACCGTGACGGTGACCGGCACCGAAAACCTCATGATGGCCGCGACGCTCGCCGACGGCGAGACGATCATCGAGAATGCGGCGCGCGAACCCGAGGTCGTCGACCTCGCGAATTTCCTCATCTCGATGGGCGCGAAGATCCAGGGCGCCGGCACCGACAAGATGGTGATCCAGGGCGTCGAGAAGCTGCGCGCGACGAGCTACGAAGTCCAGCCCGATCGCATCGAAGGCGGCACGTACCTGGTCGCGGGCGCGATCACGAGCGGCAACGTGCGCATCAAGAACACGAACCCGGAACATCTCGACGCGGTGACCGCGAAGCTGATCGAGGCGGGCGCGAAGGTCGGCATCGGTCCGAACTGGATCGAAGTGGACATGAAGGGCAAGCGTCCGAAATCGGTCGACATCCGCACCGCGCCGTACCCGGCGTTTCCGACCGACATGCAGGCGCAATTCGCCGCGCTCAACACGATCGCGGATGGCGTCGGCACCATCGTCGAGACGATCTTCGAAAACCGGTTCATGCACATGCTCGAGATGCGCCGGCTCGGCGCCGAGATCCGGCTCGAGGGCAACACGGCCATCATCAAGGGCGTACCCAAGCTCACCGCCGCACCGGTCATGGCCACCGACCTGCGCGCCTCGGCCAGCCTGGTCCTGGCCGGCCTCGTAGCCGAGGGCCGGACGGAAATCGAGCGCATCTATCACATCGATCGCGGCTACGAAGCGCTCGAGGAAAAGCTGGCGCAGATCGGCGCCCAGATCCGCCGGGTCCCCAACTAGAAATAGGGGGGCTGCACCCATTCTCCTGTGTGACCCAGGTCGCGATCCGGGCTTCCCTGGGCAATTCCAGTGCGCGTGATGTGACTCAGTCCCGCTCAGCGGCAAATCACTAACTTAATACTGTCCCCCACTGTCGTTCCGCACGTGAGGGGTCATGGACGAGACAAACCTCATGGCGTGAACGCGCCACCGCAATTCGACGAGGTCGAGGGTCCATGCAAGCACGTGAATTTGGCGCCGCTGCGCAAGGTGACACCGGGCTCCGGAGCAACTCCGGCGCCGGCTCTTTCAAATCCAAGAAGCCGCTCGCGGTCATCGCGACGCCCGACCTCGATCTGTGGGCCCAGCTCGGACCCATGCTCGAATCCACCTGCATGCTCAGGCATGCCGACAGCCTCGGCTCCGCGGCCGCGATGCTCAAGCCCGGCACGCGCACGATCCTCGTCGCCGACCTGCGTGGCCTGAATCCCGAGGACTTCGCGCCGATCTCCGGCAGCCCTCACAACCCGGTCGTGATCGCGATCCGTGACTCGGCGTCCGCCGGCATGGTCGACTCGCTGATGCTCGAAGGCGCGATCCACGCGCTGGTGGACACGCCGGTCGAATCCGCTCCGATGCTGCGCGCCGTCAACGACGCGGCCCGCATCTCCTCGACCGCCGAAGCCCTGAGCGCGGTCACCGCGCCGAGCTCGAGCTCGGGCGGCGAAGAAGAGAAATCCGGCAAGTCACCGGTGATGATGATCGGCATCGTCGTCGCGGTGCTCGCCGCCGCCGGCGCCGGCTGGTATTTCATGAAGGGCGGCTCGCCCGCCGAGGCTCCGGTCGCGGATGCCGCGCCGGCCGCTGCTGCTTCCACGGCTCCCGCCGCCGCTTCGTCCGAGGCCTCGGCTCCGGTCGCGACGCTCGACGAAGTGCTCGAGAAGGCGCGTCTCGCGATGGACGAGCGCCGCTACATCGAGCCCACCAAGAACAACGCTCTCGAACACTTCCGCCAGGTCCTGGTCATCGATCCGGGCAACGCGGAAGCCACCGAAGGCCTCAAGCGCCTGGGCGGCCTGCTGATCGCACGCGCGCGTACCGCGCTCGACGAGCGCCGCTTCGACAACGCGCTCGCCGAGCTCGAAGCCGCGCGCAGCATCGATGCGAACGATCCGCGCCTGGCCGAAGTCGACGCGCGCCTCGACTCGATGCGCGCGCAGACCGCGCTCGCGCAGATCCAGGCGACCCTCGCCGCGCAGAACTTCGATCGTGCCCAGGCGCTGCTCGATGCCGCGCAGAAGGACGCCCTCCTGCCGCCGGCGCAGATCACGCAACTCAACCGCGAGCTCGACGGCAAGCGGCGCCAGGTGACGGTTTCGCGCCTGGTCGCGAGCGCCGAGTCGCGCATGGCGAACGGCCGTCTCGTGACGCCGAACAATGAGTCCGCGCTCGATGCGATCCAGGCCCTGCGTGGCGCGGGCGCTTCGAACGAACTCGTCTCGCGCCTCAACAACGAGCTGAACCAGCGACTGCTGGCCGCCGCGCGTGACGCCGCCGCGAAGGGCGACTCGTCGCAGGTCACCGCGATGCTGGCCGCCGCGCGCGAGAACGGCGTGTCCGCCGCGGCCCTCAACGCCGCGCAGCGCGACATCACCGCCGCCGCCCAGAAGCAGCAGCGCACGAACGACGACATCGCCCGTTATGCGAAGACCGCGCAGGAACGTCTCGCGAGCGGCAACCTGCTGTCGCCGGCCAACGATTCGGCCGTGTCGAACGCGGAGCGCCTGCGCCTGCTCGACGTGCGCCACCCGACGACGGTGCAGGTGGTGCGCGAAGTGCGCACGCGCCTGATCGCCGAAGCGCGTGCGCGCGTCGCGTCGAAGCAGGTCACCGAAGCCGCCGCGTTCCTCGACGCGGCCGAGAGCCTCGGTGGCGATGCCGATCTCGCCGACCTGCGCGGCGCGATCGCGAGCGCCCAGCAGGCGGCCGTGACCGCCGCCGCCGCGCCGAAGCTGCCCCCGCTCAAGATGACGCGGCCGCCGCGTCCGAAATACCCGGCTGCCGCGAAGGGCGTCGAAGGCTGGGTGCGAGTCGAGTTCTACGTGACGCCCGAGGGGCGCACCGAGCGCGTGCGCGTGGTCTCGAGCGAGCCCGCGGGCCTGTTCGATGCCGCCGCCATCGACGCAATGGAATCCGCCCGGTTCGAAGAATTCGATTCGACCGAATCGCGTCTCGCGGTTCAGCGCATCGTCTTCAAGCCGGAGTGATGGAGGGAGATATCCGTGAGCAAGACCGGTAACAAAACGAAAACGATTTCATCGCGCATGCAGGGCGCCCGCGCCGTGTGGGTTGCGGTGGGTATCCTTGCGCTGGCGTTCCTCGTCGGCGTTCTCGCGCCCGCCTGGTACTTCGCCGGCCGCCTCGTGGAAAACAACACCGCGGTTCGCGCCATCGGCGAATTGCAGCAGCAGCCCTCGCGCATGCAGACGGCGCTGAACTCGATCCAGGACCGACTGCGCGCGCGCGGCTTCGTGCGCGACTCGATCGAGCAGTTGAAGCGCGCCACGGCGCAGTTCGAGGCCTCGACCAGCGGTCTTCGTACCGGCAGCGGCGTGCGCATCGGCGGCATCGGTGGTGACGAAGACGTGCAGAAGACCATCGAGGAAATGAACGCGGCGTGGAAGAAGTACAAGCCCGCGCTCGACCCGGTGGCCGACTTCACCGCGATTCCGTATTCGGACAGCGAGCGTGAAGGCACGCAGCTCAACATGGACGGTCGCGAACTGCAGCGCGCGGTCACCGCCGCCGTTTCGCAGGCGCGCGTCTACACGCCGCAGCTCGAGAAGAATCTCGCGCAGATCATCGCGGGTCTGCAAAGCTCCTCCGACGCATTGGCGACGGCCCTGCGTTCGGTCGTGCTCATCGGCGTGGGTCTCGCGGCCGCCCTCGCGGCGCTCGTCGGTTACCTCTCTCTTGCCCGCGGCAAGCAGGCCGCCGCGGCCGCCGCCGCGCGTCAGCAGACGGAAGACATCCTCTCGACCGTGCGCGAAGGTCTCTTCCTGCTCGACGCAGACCTGAAGATCGGAACGATTCACTCGCAGGCGACGGCGCAGCTGTTCCAGCGCGAATCGGTCTCCGGCATCACCTTCGAAGACTTGCTGCGCGATCTCGTGACGCCGAAGACGCTCGCGATCGCCACCAAGTTCGTCAAGGTGCTGTGGAGCGAGCGCACGAAGGAAAACCTGATCCGCTCGATCAACCCGCTCAACGAAGTGGAGTTGCAGGTCGGCGAGAAGGGCAGCAAGGACGCGGAGACCCGCTACCTCGAATTCAACTTCCATCGCGTGCGCCGCGAAGGCGCTATCACCCACGTGCTGGTGTCGGTCGCCGACGTGACCGCTCGCGTCGCCCTGGCCGCGCAGCTCAAGGGCGCGCAGGACTCGGCGCAGAGCCAGATGGACGCGTTCCTCTCGATCCTGCACGTCGATCCGAACCAGCTCTCGTCGTTCCTCGACGACTCGGACGTGGCGTTCAAGATGATCAACGCGACGCTGCGCGACCCGGCGCGCGACAGCGCGACGTTCCGGCGCAAGATCGACGGTCTGTTCCGCCAGATCCACAGCATCAAGGGCGAAGCCGCGGCCATCGGCCTCGGCAGCATGGAAGCCCGCGCGCATGCGCTCGAGAACGATCTCGCCGCGCTGCGTGAGCGCACGGATCTGACCGGCGACGACTTCCTGCCGCTGCTCACGAAGTTCGACGACCTCGTCTCGCACTCGCAGTCGGTGCGCGACATGGTCACGAAGCTCGCGAGCTTCCGCGAGAGCTTCGGCAAGCATTCGCAGGCCGGCCAGGCCGTCCACACGGGCGACAGCGCGACTCGCACGCCGAAGCTCAGCGAGGACGCCGTCGCGGCGGAAGCCACGCTGCAGCGTTCGGCGCGTGAAGGTTTCGTCGCCTCGGCGCAGCAACTCGCCGACCGCATCGCCAACGACCACGGCAAGAAGGTCATCGTGACCTGCAGGGGCCACGACCAGGTTCCCGAGACCTATCGTCGTCCGGTCAAGGACGTGCTGATCCAGCTGATCCGCAACGCGGTCGTGCACGGCATCGAGACGCCGGCCGAGCGCCAGGCCGCGGGCAAGTCGCCCGAGGGCCACATCCGCATCAACTTCGAAATGACCGAAGGCGGTCGCGCGTTCCGCATGCAGTGTGAGGACGACGGTCGCGGCCTCACGCCGGACAAGCTGCGCAAGACGGCAGTGACGAAGGGCATCATTTCTCAGACCGATGCCTCGGCGCTTTCCGACCAGGAAGCCATGATGCTGGTGTTCCGTTCGGGCTTCTCCACGGCCAAGGACGTGACGCGTGATGCGGGCCGCGGGGTCGGCATGGACGTCATCGCGGAGATCGCCGCACGTCTCGGAGGGCGGATCTCGCTCAACTCCGAAATCGGAAGGAACATGAAATTGTCGCTGTCGTTCCCGGCCCAGCAGAACTCGGCCGGCGCCGCGGCCGTCGCTTAAGGAGATCCTGAGACCATGAGTGCTGTGCCAAAGCCGCTCCAGACCCTGCGCATGATGATCGTCGACGACTCGAACGTGATGCGCCGTCGCATCGAGCGTTCGCAGCAGAACGACCGCCTCGAGGTGGTCGGCACCGCCGTTAACGGCCTCGACGCGGTCACCAAGTTCAAGCAGCTCATGCCGGACGTGATGACGCTCGACCTGACGATGCCGGAGATGGACGGTATCGAATGCGTCGAACACGTCCTCAAAATCAAATCCGATGTGCTTATACTCGTGGTGTCGGCGCTCGCCGATAAGGCCACCGCGGTGGAAGCCATCGAAAAGGGCGCGAACGGATTTCTGTGCAAGCCTTTTACGGACGAGCAGCTCAATGAAGCGCTCGCCGAGTTGATCGGGGAGTAATAGACATGTTGGACGCTGAAGAAGTCAGAACCTTCGTGAATGGCACGGTCCACTTCTTCGAGACCGCGACGGGTCATCCCGCGACGGTCGGTTCGCCCTATCTTTGCATCGACAAGTCGGCCGTCGTCCAGGACTACGCAGGTGTCATCGGAATTTCCGGCAACCGCGAAGGCAAGGTCTATTTCACCGCGCCCCGCGGAATGTTGTCGGTGATGCTGATGTGCATGAACGAAACCGACACGGGCGAGCAGAACGTGCGCGATCTCGTGGGTGAAGTGGCGAACACCATCTCCGGCAACGCGCGCCGCGACTTCGGCCGCAACTTCGTGATCAGCACGCCGACCATCTGTGACCGCAGCAACGCCTCCCAGGCCGCCGCGACTACGGGCCGCTCGTTCGTGATCCCGATCAACTGGCGCAGCTACGCCGCGAACGTCGTGGTTTGCCTGCAGTAGTCAGTCGAAGCGACTCTTGACCACTTTACGGACGCCGGCCTTTGGCCGGCGTTTTCCTTTGTCGCGCTTGCGCGTGAAAACCCGCGCGCCCGCCCGGAAGCGCCCTGAACCTAACTAGAACCGGCTCGCGCGTACGGTCGTTCCCTGACCTCGATCTCGCTCGCGAACTTCTCTCCGGACCCGCGCAGCCCGGTGATCTTGATCTTGTCCCCGGGCTTCGCGTTCGCGATGCGTGTGAGCGCGTCCTGTGCGCTCTGCACCTTCGCGCCGTTCACCGTGAGGATGATGTCGCGCGGCTCCATGCCGACTTCGGCCGCGGGACTGCCGATGACGAGTTTCGCGACCACCACGCCGGCCTGGGGCAGGTTGAAGCGCCGCGCCTCGATGTCGTCGATGTCGGTGGGCAGGATTCCGATCCAGCCACGCACCACGCGACCCTTGGTGAGGATCTCGTTCATGACGCCCCGAACCAGGTTCACCGGGATCGCAAAACCGATGCCTTCCACGCCGAGATTCTTGGCGAGCACGGCGGTGTTGATGCCCACGAGTTCGCCGTTCGTATTGATCAATGCGCCGCCGGAATTGCCGACGTTGATGGGCGCGTCGGTCTGGATGAAGTTCTCGAAGGTCGCGACGCCCAGCTGTCCGCGGCCCGTCGCGCTCACGATTCCCTGCGTGACGGTTTGCGAGAGCCCGACGGGATTGCCGATGGCGAGCACGATGTCGCCGGGCCGCAGCCGGTCGGAATGGCCCAGGGGCATGACCGGGATGTTTTCCTTGAGGTCGAGCTTGAGCACGGCGAGGTCGGTGTCCGGATCGCGGCCGACGATCTTGGCGTCGGCGACGCGTCCGTCCGCGAGCTGCGCGCGGATCAGGTCCGCGGTCGCGATCACGTGATGGTTCGTGACGACGTGCGCCGCGTTGTCGACGATCACGCCCGAACCCAGGCTGCGCTCGACTCGCTGGCGATACCGGGGGCGCGCGTCGCCAAACAACTCCTCGATGGCATTGGGCGGAATGCGCTCGGTGACCAGTCGCGCTGTATAAATGTTGACCACCGCTGGCGCCGCGCGCTGGACGGCGTCGGCGAATGAATTCACGCGGGGTGGCAGGTTGTCCGGGACCGACGGAATCGTGTTCGCGGTGGGCAGGGCCGACGTTTCGACGTCGGGCGCCGTCTGTGCGGGGGGCTGCGCGGCGGGCACACGGCGCGCGATCAGCTCCGGCCGCACTACCACGGCGACGAATGCCGCGGCCAGTCCCACGATCGCGGACAGACCGATGAAAGTCAGGATTCGCAGCAGGGGTCGAGTTCCCATGAGTCAGCCTTAAGCCATGATCCGCATGTGTATAATGCGCCGCCTCCCGGGTTGGACGCAGCGGTGCATTTTGCGCCCTCGAGCGCCTGGGTGAGATTCGGATTTGAGGTCAAGAATGAGCGATCACGTGGCCGGCGATGCCGTGCCTGAAGTAGACGAGAGTCGGCGCAAGTTTCTGATAGCCGCCACTGTGGGTACCGGCGCAGTGGGAGCGATCCTGACCGCGGTGCCCTTCGTGGCATCGTGGAAACCCTCGGAGAGCGCCCGCGCGGCCGGTCTTCCGACCGAAGTCGACCTGACCAAGATCGAGCCCGGCCAGATGGCGGTGTTCGTGTGGCGCAAGCAGCAGATTTATGTCGTGCGCCGCACGCCCGAGATGCTGGCTTCGCTCAAGAGCCACGACGAAGAGCTCAAGGATCCCGCGTCGGAGAGCTCCGAACAGCCCGACTACGCGCGCAACGACTCGCGTGCGCTCAAGCCGGAAGTGTTCGTCGCCATCGGAACGTGCACTCATCTGGGCTGCCTGCCGAAGGCGCGCTTCACGCCGGGCGATGCCACGCTGGCCACGAACTGGCCCGGTGGCTTCTTCTGCCCCTGTCACGGTTCCAAGTTCGACATGGCGGGTCGCGTGTTCGAAGGCTCGCCCGCATCGGTCAACCTCAAGGTTCCGCCGTACTCCTTCAAGGGTGATACGCAGCTCGTCATCGGCGTGGATGCCGGAGCCGAAGAAGGAGTCGCGTAATGTCCGCCGTCATCGAAAACAAGGGCGGGTTCCGCGCCTGGCTCAACAAGCGGCTGCCGGTCGACCAGTTCGTGGCCGATCAGCTCACCGGCTACTACGCGCCGAAGAACTTCAACATCTGGTACTTCTTCGGATCGCTGGCGCTGCTGGTGTTCGTCATGCAGATCGTGACGGGCATCTTCATCACCATGCACTACAAGCCGGGCGAGCTCACCGCGTTCAACTCGGTCGAGTACCTGCGCCGTGAAGTGCCGTACGGCTGGCTGCTGCAGTACATGCACGCGGTCGGCGCGTCGTTCTTCTTCATCGTCGTGTACCTGCACATGGCGCGCGCGCTGCTCTACGGAAGCTACAAGGCGCCGCGCGAGCTGCTGTGGGTCATCGGCATGCTCATCTATCTCGCGCTGATGGCCGAGGCGTTCATGGGATACGTGCTGCCCTGGGGCAACATGTCGTACTGGGGCGCGCAGGTGATCATCAACCTGTTCGGCACGATCCCGGGCATCGGACCGGATCTCGTCGAGTGGATCCGCGGCGACTACGGCCTCGCGGACGCGACGCTCAACCGTTTCTTCTCGCTGCACGTCATCGCGCTGCCGTTCCTGATCGCGCTGCTGATCGCGCTGCACCTGGTGGCCTTGCGGCAGGTCGGTTCGAACAACCCGGACGGCATCGAGATCAAGGAGAAGCTCGGCAAGGACGGCAAGCCGCTCGACGGCATTCCGTTCCATCCGTATTACACGCTCAAGGACATCGTCGGCGTCGGCGTCTTCCTGACGCTGTTCGCCATCGTGGTGTTCTTCGTGCCGACCTTCGGTGGCCTGTTCCTCGAGGCGCCGAATTTCGAGCCCGCCAACCCGGTGTCGACGCCGGAGCACATCGCGCCGGTGTGGTACTTCACGCCTTACTACGCGATCCTGCGCGCCGTTCCGGACCAGAAGCTCGGCGCGCTGCTGATGGCGCTGTCGGTCGCGGCCTTCCTGTTCCTGCCATGGCTCGACCGGGCGAAGAACAAGTCGATCCGTTACCGCGGAATCGCCTCGAAGCTGCTGCTCGGCGCGTTCTTCGTGGCGTTCGTGATGCTGATGTGGCTGGGCCTCAAGCCCGCGGACGGCATCTACGTGCTGCTCGCGCGCATCTTCACGGTCGTGTACTTCGGCTTCTTCATCCTGCTGCCGTTCGTGTCGAAGGCCGACGGCAACGGTCCGGTTCCTGATCGAGTGACTTACCATGCGCATTAAGACTCTCGCGCTGATCGAGCTGATCGTGGTGCTCGTTGCCGCGAGCGCGGTTTCGGCCGCGGAAGGCGGGCACGCCAGCTGGCAACGTTCCGCCGACAACCAGATCACGAACCTGCCGTCGCTGCAGCGTGGCGCGCGCAATTTCCTGGACTACTGTTCGGGTTGCCACTCGCTCAAGTACATCCGTTATTCGCGCATCGCCGAGGACCTGAAGATTCCCGACGACGTGCGCGACGCCTATCTCGTTCGGCCGGGCGACAGCTTCACCGACTACCTCAAGACGTCGCTTCCCGAGAAGGATGCGATGGAGTGGTTCGGCAAGGCGCCCCCGGATCTTTCCCTGGTCACGCGTTCGCGCGGCAGCGACTGGGTGTTCAATTTCCTGACGACGTTCTACGCCGATCCGTCCAACCGTCAGACGGGGGTCAACAACCTCCAGCTGCCGGGCACCGCGATGCCGCACGTGCTGTCGAGCCTGCAGGGCGTGCAAACCATCGTTACGCAAGATGTCGAACGGGCGGGACCCGAGGGCAATCCCATAACGGTCGCGGAATTCAAGGGATTCGAGCCGGGTGTCGTCGGCAGTCTCACGGCGGAGCAGTACGATGAGTTCGTGCGCGACACCGTGAATTTCCTGCAATACGTCGGCGACCCCACACAGGTCGAGCGGCAGAGTCTCGGTATCTGGGTCGTGTTGTTCCTGCTGATGTTCACGGCGATTGCGTGGATGCTGAAGGCGGAGTATTGGAAGGACGTCCGCTGAACGGTTCCTCGCGCCGCTTCAGCCTTAGGAGGAAGTGAGTGTCGAGCCGACGCGCTACGATGACGCTGTTCTCGGCGCCCGATGACCCCTGGAGTCATCGCACGCGAATCGTGATCGCGGAAAAAGCGATCGAGATCGAGATCGTCGACGTGGCGCCCGGGAAGTATCCCGAGGACCTGCTCGACCTCAATCCGTATCACACGACGCCCACCCTGATCGATCGCGACCTCGTTCTCTACGATTCGCGTGTGATCATGGAGTACCTGGACGAGCGCTTTCCGCATCCGCCGCTGATGCCCGTGGACCCGGTGTCGCGCGCGCGCGCACGGCTCGCGCTCTACCAGATCGAGCACGACTGGTACGACCTCGCGCGCAAGATCGACTCGGGCCAGGCGAAGGACACGGCGCAGTTGCGCAAGGAATTGCGCGACAACGTGCTCGGCAGCGCGGACCTCTTCAAGCTCAAGCCGTACTTCCTGTCCGACGAATTCTCGATGGTCGACGCGACGATCGCCCCGATCCTGTGGCGCCTGCCGCGATACGACATCGACCTGCCGCCACCGGCGCAACCCATCCTCAAGTACGCGAACACCATCTTCTCGCGGCCCGCGTTCCGCGCGAGCCTTTCCGAGACCGAGCGAGAGATGCGGTTGGCATGAACGACCGCCCGCGCAACTCCAAGCGCCCATATCTCATACGCGCGATGCACGCCTGGATGATGGACAACGGCGAGACGCCGCACATCATCGTGGACGCTGAGAAGCCCGGCGTCGAGGTGCCGCGCGCCTACGTGAAGGACGGCAAGGTCGTGCTCAATCTCTCATCGACCGCGACGCAGCGGCTGGTGATCGGCAACGACTGGATCGAATTCGAGGCTCGTTTCGCCGGTGTCGTGCACCACGTGCGGATCCCGGTGGTGACGGTGCTCGGCATCTACGCGCGCGAAACCGGGGAAGGCATGGTGTTCTCCGAGCAGGACCTGGGACCCGAGCCGCCGACCAAGCCTTCGCCGCCCGACGACGGCAGCCGCCGGCCGCAGCTCAAGGTCGTCAAGTAGCCGGCGTTCCGTCCCTCCCCGGGACGAAGTTCACGACGTTCATCACGCGGTGCTTCGACTTCCAGATGTCGTCGAGCGCGGCGTCCGCGTTTTCGCCCGCGAGTTGCACCACGCATAACGGCGGTTCGTGGCCGGGCAGCGCCATGAAACTCGTCACGCGCATGGAGCGGCGGCGCGCGATTTCCGCGACGAGCGGCAGCACGTCTTCGCCCGCGCCGAGCGAGAACGTCACGCGGACCGCGCGCACCGGCGCGTCGAACACCTCGAGCAGCGCACGGAAGATGTCCGATTCCGTGATCAGTCCGACGAGTACGTGATTGCCCACCACCGGCAATGCGCCGATCTTGCGGTCGCGCATGAGCCGCGCGGCGGCCTCGAGCGGCGCGTCCGGGGTGGTGGTGAGCGGATCGCGCGCCATGAGATCCGCCGCGTAGATCCGCTTGCGCGCGCCGCTCATCTCGAGCGCCGCGACATCGCCGGCGGCGTTGATCGCCAGCGGATTGATGTTGGTCGGAAAGGCGTGCAGCACGTCGGAGTTCGACACGATCCCGAGCAGCTTCGGACCGTCCGGCGACGGACTGACGACCGGCAGGCGTCGGATCTTGTGGCGCGCCATCGTCGCGGCGATGTGCGCGAGGGTCGCGGTGGGATCCACGGTGATGAGATCGCGCGTCATCCACATGTTGACGAACATGCGCGGTTACTCGTGCGGCCCCGCGCCGGCGATCATGAGTGTGCCGGGTCGTTGAGCTTGGCGATCGCCGCTCGGTAGACGGCACCGGCCGCCCGGAAATCCGACACCGTGGTGCCGAGGTCGCGCGCGAGTCCGTCGGCGATGCCGTAGATCCAGCCGTGCACGCTCAGCGGTTGTCCGCGCTCCCACGCGTCGCGCGCGATGGTCGTCTGGCAGACGTTCTGCACCTGCTCGACGACGTTCAACTCGCAAAGGCGATCCTGTGCCTCGCTCTCGCCGCGGAGGTCGCGCAGCGAGTGCTCGTGTTTCTCGTGTACGTCCTGCACGTGACGCAGCCAGTTGTCGGCGAGGCCGACCCGCATGCGGCGCATCGCGGCCTGCACGCCGCTGCAGCCATAGTGGCCCACGACGATGATGTGTTTGACCTTGAGGATGTCGACGGCGAACTGCATGACCGACAGGCAGTTCAGGTCGGTGTGCACCACCATGTTGGCGATGTTGCGATGGACGAAGATGTCACCCGGCAGCAGCCCGACGATCTGGTTCGCCGGCACACGACTGTCCGCGCACCCGATCCACAGGTAGTTGGGAGATTGCTGGCGAGAGAGCTTGGAGAAGAATTCCGGATCCTGCCGCCGGATCTTTTCAGCCCATTCCCGGTTGTTCTGGAACAGCTCGTCGAGTGTTGGCATGCGCCCGCGATCTTGAACGGCCCGGGAACATTTAGCAAAACATCCCGCGCTACCGTCTTCTTAATCATTCACGGACGCCGCCGCTTCGGCGGCGTTAATAGTGGCGTTTACGCCTGGAAAGCATGCTGGATCCACTCGATCGCCCCATCCTTCACCACGAGCACATCAAACCGCACTCGGCACTTGCGAAGCTCCGGATACCGCTGCAACAGCAGCGAGGCGGTCGCGATGATGCGGCGTTGTTTGCTCCATCCGATGCTGGCGGCCGCGCCGCCGTATCGATCGCTGCATCGTGTTCGCACCTCCGCGACGATCAGCAGATCGCCCGAGCGCGCGACGATGTCGAGCTCGCCCACGCGGCGCAGGAAATTGCGGGTGAAGATCGTAAAGCCCTGGGCTTCGAGAAACGCCGCGGCGCTGTTCTCGGCCAGCGTCCCGGTTTGACGGCGATCCATGCCGTCGGCGCCGCGCGCGGGACCGCGCTCAGGGCGTGGGCGAGGGCAGCGGAGCCGGGCCGAGCGGCACCGGCACTCCGTTCTGGATTCGCACCCAATCGAGCGAGCGGCGCACGCGCCCTTGTTCGTCCAGCGACAGCATGCCCGTAAGCCCTTGCGGATCAAGCGGTGCTCCACGCTGCAAGGCGCTCGCGATCCGGTAGGCGTCGTAGCCGAATGCGAACAGGCGGCCGCGCCGCGCGAACGCATCTCCGAAGGCCTGCCGCGCCACTTCGCGAACCTCGCCGGAAAGTCCCGTATCGCCCAGCATCCAGGGCATGTCCGGAAACATCATGCCGTCGATCTCGCGATTCGCCGTCGGGTGCGGATCGTAGGCATCGCCGAGCGTATAGGTCGGAATGTCGCCCGCCAGATGAAACCGCAGCTGTGGCCGCAGCAGGCGCGCGGCGCCCGGCTGGCTCGGCGCGAAGATGAACTGGATGTCCGCGCGCCGGCGAGGCTCGAACTCGAGCTTCTGCCCGATCGCCGCCTGTACGCGCTGGTGGCGCGCGCGGCTGTCGTCGGTGCGCAGCACGTCCGTGATGCTTTCGCCGAAGTCGTTGCGCACACCGCCGAAGCTCGACTGGCCGAGCGTGTATCCGCCCGCCGCGCGCAGCTCTTCGTCGAACGCGGCGGCGACGCGATTGCCCCAGTCTCCCTCGGGAGTGAGCACCACCCCGCGGCGCTGCCCGCTGGCGACGACGAATCGCGCGACGGCGCGGGCATCGTCTTCGGGAGACAGCGCGAACTGGAAGAATCTCTGGGGAGCCGGCTGCTCGGCCGGCAGGAAGTTGAGCGCCAGCACGGGCGGGCGCGTAGACAGGATCTCGGACGCCGCGACGACTTCCTCGCGCGTGAGTGGGCCGACGATGAACTCCGCGCCGGCGGCGGTGGCGTTCGCGACGACTTCGGCGACGGTTCCGGCCGCGGTGTCGTACACGCGCAGGCGCGGGCGCGAGTTGGCGGGCGCCTGGTAGTAGGCGGTCATGAAGCCATCGCGGATCTGCGCGGCGGGCGCCGACGTGCGGCCCGTGAGCGGCAGCAGCAGCGCGACGTGCGGTGCCTTGTCGAGCGCCGCGGGCTGGTCCATGCCGCCGACGCTGGGTTCGTTCGCGAGGGCGGCCAGCGCCGGGTGCGACGGGAAACGCGAGCGGAATGCCGCGAGTCGCGCGGCGCCGAGCGTGGGATTTCGCGCGTTGTCGGCGGCGATGGTTCCGGCTTCGATCCAGCCGCGGATCGTGGCGTCGCTTCCGGGCGGCGCGGTGAGCGCGATGCCGCGATCGGCGGCGGCGCGCAGCTGGGACAGCAGCTCGGTGCGCGCCGCATGCGCGTCGCCGGGAGCGATGAATCGCTCGCGCGCGAGTTGCGAGCGGATGCCGTCCACGAGGTGACCGGTCGCGATGGCAACCTGCTGGCGCGTCTCGTAGTAGCGCGCCGCGGCCGCGGGCGCCGTCGGCGCCTGCATCGCGCTGATCTCGCGCCAGGCCGCATCACCCTGGCCCTGTGCGAGCGACGACTGGATGCGCAGCAGGTTCTTCTCGAGCGACTGCTGCTGGGTGAGCTCCGGGGTGATGGTCGCGAGCACACGATCCGCGTCGGCCGGGCGGCCGGCGGCCAGCCAGGCACGTGCGGCGCGCAGCAGGAATTCCGAGCGGTCGCTGCCGGTCGTTTCGTTGCCGAGCCTCTCGTACACGGCGGCGGCGCCCGCCTGGTCGCCGGCGCGTACCAGCGCCTCGGCGCGATCGACGCTCGGAGGCCCACCCCGCCGCGGGGTAGTTGGACAGGCGGCCAACATCAACGCCGTGGCGACAACCACGGACAACATCAGGGTCTTGTTCAGTGCTTTCACGGAAATCATGCGTCGCTTAGCCTTCGCATTGGCCGCAGTCCATGCGGTGGAGAAGTATAGTGGCTGAAACCAAGGGGCGTCTCGCGGTGATCTCGACGCCCATCGGCAATCTCGGTGACCTGTCGCCGCGCGCACGCGATGAACTTGCGGCCGCGGAATGGGTCGCGGCCGAAGACACGCGCAGAACCGGGCAATTGCTGCAGACTCTCGGCCTCTCGCGGCCACTCGTGTCGCTGCATGAACACAATGAAGCCGAGCGTATCGACGAGTTGCTCGCGAAATTGCGCGGCGGCGCGCGCATCGCGCTCGTGAGCGACGCGGGTACGCCGCTGCTGTCGGATCCGGGCTTCGAGCTCGTACGGCGCGTGGCGCAGGAGGGCATGAGTGTGGTCGCCGTTCCCGGACCTTCGGCCATCACCGCCGCTCTCAGCATTGCCGGTTTGCCCACCGAGCGGTTCTCGTTCGAAGGATTCCTGCCGGCGCGGCTCGCCGAGCGGCGCGCGCGCCTGGCGACGCTGACGACCGAATCGCGCACGCAGGTGTTCTTCGAAGCGCCGCATCGCATCGCCGAATCGCTCGAGGACATGAGCGCGGCATTCGGGGCCACGCGCCGCGCGGCGGTGGCGCGCGAACTCACGAAAGTGTTCGAGACCGTGTATCGCGGCACGCTCGCCGAGCTCGCCGCGCTCGCGCGCAGCGATGCGAATTTCACGCGCGGCGAGATCACGGTGGTCGTGGAGGGCGCGCGCGACCTGCCGGACGAAGAGGGCGCGCGCCTCACGCTGGATGAAACATTGCGCGCGCTGCTGCCCGAGCTCGCGCCGAGCAAGGCCGCCGCGGTGGCCGCGAAACTGACGGGCTCGAAGCGCAACGAGGCGTATGCGCGCGCACTGGCGCTCGCGAAAAACGCCGAAAAATAAAGCTTCGCGCAACCTTGTACCTGCGATCCCATGTCGTTATGGTGCGCGCGGAGTCGGCCGGACGGTCGCTGCATTTCTCGCGAAATGGGGAGGAAAGTCCGGGCTCCTGCGGACGAGGTGCCAGGTAACGCCTGGGCGGCGTGAGCCGACGGAAAGTGCAACAGAAAGCAAACCGCCGAAGCTTCAGCAATGAAGCTGGCAAGGGTGAAACGGTGCGGTAAGAGCGCACCGCGGACGTGGCAACACGGACGGCACGGCAAACCCCACCTGGAGCAAGGCCAAATAGGGAAGTCGCCACGCAAGTGGCAGCGGGTGTCCCCCCGTGCTTCCGGGTAGGCCGCTTGAAGTCGCCGGTGACGGCGATTCCAGAGGAATGACTGTCCTCGACAGAACCCGGCTTACAGGCCGGCTCCAACTATGACAATTCAACGGGTAAGCAGCCCATTGAACCATACATGGTTCAATGGGCTGCTTTCCCCATCCGTTAATGTTTCCCTTCGTTCTGGCTTTGGATCCCTTCGCTCAGGCTTGGTAGGGACGGCTTCGGTCGAGTTTGTGCCTCTTCGTTTTGGCATCCAACGCCACACCCGAATTTCACCGTGACGTCGAGCCAGCGCGCGTGCATCCAGGGGCATACAGCCCCTTCGCTTCTGACCCACTGTATGAAGTACCGATGACAAGCTACTGATCGGTAAGCGCGCGTCTGCGCGAATGGCGCGCTGCGGTAGGGCAAAACCTACG
>JAFAGC010000022.1 GCA_023423065.1 Pseudomonadota bacterium | reverse complement strand
GGGCCTCAGTGCCGCCGACCCCTCCTCGGTGTTCGTCATCAAATCGCTGCTCAACCCGGTGGTGGCGGTGCTGGTGCTGGCAGCCTGCCTCGCCTGGCGCGAGGAGCCACTGCGGGGACCGTACTTCCTCATCGCGGTGTTGGGGTTCGCGGGCGCGGCGGAACTGCTCGGCGTGCCGCAGATCGGCGAGCGGGGCGGGTGGGGCAACGCGCTGCAGCAGCTCGTCGACCTGACGCTGCGCTGGGCGCTGTTCACCACCTGCGTGTGGATGCTCATGAACCTCTCGGCGCTCGGCGATCACTTCGACGACCGGGTGCTGCTGAGCTGGGGTCTGCTCACGCCATTTGCGGCCTGGACGGCGCAGTGGGCCGCTCACCACGTGCTGCTGCGTCCCGCGCAGCCGTTGCGTCGCGCGGTGATCGTCGGCGTCACACCGCTCGGAGTGCGGCTGCAGAAGACACTGAGCGACGACCGGCTGCTGCGTATCGAGGTCGTCGGGTTCTTCGAGGACCGCCTCGACAGCCGCGTGCCGCCGCTCGCACCGGGTCGACTGCTCGGCAAGTGCTCCGACGTGATCGACTACGTGCTGCGCAACGACATCAACGTCGTCTACGTCACCTTGCCCATGAACCACGATCCGCGCGTGCTGGCGCTGCTGGAGGGGCTGCGCGACTCGACGGTGTCCATCTACTTCGTCCCGGACCTGTACTCCTTCAACCTGATCCAGGCACGGTTCGATCTCATCGGCGGGATTCCGCTGGTCGCGGTGCGCGAATCGCCGTTCTACGGCGTGCGCGCGTTGGCGAAGCGCCTCACCGACATCGCGGTGGGCGGCGTGGCGACGCTGATGTTGGCGCCGGTCCTCGCGTTCGTCGCGATCGGCGTGCGGATCACCTCGCCCGGCCCGGTCATCTTCCGCCAGAAACGTTATGGCCTCGATGGCAAGCCGATCACGGTCTACAAGTTCCGCTCGATGACCGTCACCGAGGACGGCGATCGCAGCTACACGCAGGTGAGCCGCGGCGACGCGCGCGTCACGCCGTTCGGTGCGTTCATCCGCCGTACGTCGCTCGACGAACTGCCGCAGCTCTTCAACGTGCTCGAAGGCAGCATGAGCATCGTCGGCCCGCGGCCGCACGCGGTCGCGGTGAACGAGCAATACCGCCGGCTCATTCCCGGCTACATGGTCCGCCACAAGGTGAAGCCGGGTATCACCGGCTGGGCACAGGTGAACGGCTATCGCGGCGGCGACGACCTGGGCTCGATGACCAAGCGCATCGAGTTCGATCTCGAGTACCTGCGTCATTGGTCGCTGTGGCTCGACATCATGATCCTGTTTCGCACCGCAATCATGGTGCTCACCGACAAACGCGCTTACTGACCGAGGGGAACGACCATGATCCACACATCGAAGAACACGACCTTGCGACTGGCGTGCGGACTCGCGCTCGCCGCGCTGCTCGCGGCCTGCGGCTCGTCGTCGCCCGGCGGCAAGGGATCGCAGGTCGTCGCCACCGTCAACGGCCAGGAAATCACCGTGATGCAGCTCAACCGCGTGCTCGAGCGCAGCGGCGTGGGCGAGGTGACGCCCGAGGTGCGTCGGCGCGCCATCGACTCGCTGACCTCCGAGGAGCTGCTGGTGCAGGCCGCGCTCGCGGCGAAGATCGATCGCGACACGGCGTTCGTGCAGTCGCTCGAGAACGCCCGCCGGCAACTGCTCGCGCAGATCTTCGCCGAGCGCGTGGTGTATCCGAAGTCCGTGGTCACCGCGGCCGAGATCGAGGACTACTACAACCGCGAGCCGCTGCTGTTTGCCAACCGCCGCAAGTTTCGCGTGACGACCTTTCGCGCGGCCGGCGCGGACGTCACGCCGCAGGTGTCGGCGGCGCTGAAGGACGTCAAGTCGGTCGACGAGGTGCGCGCCATCCTCGATGCGCGCGGCATCAAGTACGAGACGCAGCTCGCGAGCATTTCGCCCGAGCAGCTGCCGGTCGACGAGCTGCCGACGTTCGCGAAGGCGAGTGTCGGCGACCTGTTCATCAACCCGGCGGAGAACGACAGCGTGCTGCTCATGTCGATCACGGGCATCGACGACGACGTTCCGCTCACGCTCGAGCGCGCGAAGCCGATGATCGAGGAGTTCCTGCGCAACACGCGCAATCGCGACGCCACGGACACCTATCTAGAACGTGCGCGCGCCACGGCGGAGATCGTCTACGCGTCTCCCGACGACGCGCCCGCCAAGCCCACGCTGAGCGCGGATACCGCGAGGGCCGCCGAATGAGCCGAGTGTCGAAGTACTTCGTGCTCCTGACGCTCGGGCTCGCCGCGTGGGCGGGCGCGGCCACGACGCGCGGCGGCGAGGACTATCGACTCGGCGCGGGCGACCTGCTCAAGATCTCCACGTTCGGTTACGCCGACCTCGCGGCCGATGTTCGCGTCAGCGAGTCCGGCAACATCACGTTCCCGCTCATCGGGCAGATCGCGGCCGAAGGCCTGTCCACCCGCGAGCTCGAACAGGTGATCGCGCAACGCCTGCAGGAAGGCAACTTCATCCGCGGGGCGCAGGTGTCCGTGCTCATCGTCGAATACCTGAGCCAGAAGGTCTCGGTGCTGGGGCAGGTGGGCAAGCCGGGGCAGTATTTCCTCGAGGGCACGACCCGGGTGCTCGACCTGCTCGCCAAGGCCGGCGGTGTCGCGGAGGATTCGGGCGGCGACCAGGCCGTCCTGCTTCGCCGCAACGGGTCGAGCCAGACGCTCGATCTTGCGGCGTTGTTCCGCGGCGATGCCTCGCAGAACCCCGTGGTCGGCGACGGCGACACGGTCAACGTGTTGCGCGCGCCGCGTTTCTACATCTACGGCGAAGTGCAGAAGCCCGGCGCCTATCGACTCGAACGCAACATGACGCTGTCGCGCGCCATCACGGCGGGCGGTGGCCTGACGCCGCGAGGCTCGGAGCGCCGCGTGATCGTCAAGCGGCGCGATGCGCAGGGACGCGAACTCACGAAGTCCATCGGCAGCGCCGAACTCCTCGAGGAAGATGACGTGGTGTACGTCAAGGAGAGTCTGTTTTGACGTTCGCCCAACTGCTGCGGATCCTGCGTGCGCGGCGCGGTCTCGTGCTGACCGTGCTGGTGTCGTTCTTCGTGCTCGTCACCGGTGTGAGCCTGCTGCTGCCCGAAACCTATGTCGCGCGCGCGACGCTGGTGGCCGAGATCAAGGACGTCGATCCCGTCACCGGCAACGCGGTGCGTTCGCCGCAGCTCGTGAGCTATCTCAACACCCAGGCCGACATCGCCGCGAGCCGCAGTGTCGCGCTCAAGGTGGTCGATCGTTACCGGCTCGCCGACAGCCGTGCGTTGCAGGAGGAATTCCAGACCCGCGCCAACGGCGGCGCCGAGCTGCGCGAGTGGCTGGCGGACCGGCTGCTCGCCAACGTCGAGGTGGAGCTGTCGCGCAACAGCAATGTGTTCCACATCTCGTACGCGGCGCCCGAGTCGGGCGATGCCGCGTTGATCGCCAACGCGCTGGCCGAGGCGTACATCCAGACGACCATCGAACTCAAGCTGGATCCGGCCAGGCGCCAGTCGCGCTGGTTCGACGAGCAACTCGTCGACCTGCGCGCCAAGCTCGAGGAAGCGCAGTCGCGGCTCGCGGAGTTCCAGCGCAAGAACGAACTGGTCACGACCGACGGCCGTCTCGACGTCGAGACCGCGCGGCTCGCCGGGATTTCGACCGAAGCGCTCGCCGCGCAGACGGCCGCCACCGACGCGCAGACCCGTCGCCAGCAGATGAAGCAGGCGCTCGAGAAGGGCCGCACGGCGGAGCTGCCGGACATCCTCGGCAACACGCTGCTGCAGAGCATGAAGGCCGATCTCACGCGCGCGGAGAGCAAGTTCGCGGAAGTCGCCGAGCGTTACGGATCGAGCCACCCAAACTACGTCAGCGCCGCCGCGGAGGTGGAGTCCCTGCGCCGCCGCCTGGCGGCGGAGCTCGAGACCGCGCGCGGCTCGATCGAGCAGTCCGCGCAGATCGCCACGCAGCGCGCGAAGGAGATGGAGGCCTCGCTCGAGGAGCAGAAGCAGCGCATCCTGGAACTCAAGCGTGTCAACGACGAACGCGAGGTGCTGACCCGCGAAGTCGAGAGCGCGCAGCGCGCCTACGATGCGGCCACGCAACGCGCGAGCGCCGTGCGGCTCGAGAGTCAGCTCGACCAGGGCACGGTGGCCGTGCTGGTGCCCGCCACGCGGCCGATCGCGCCCGCGCGCCCACGCGTGATGTTGAACGCGATCGCGTCGCTATTCTTCGGCGCGTTGTTCGGCATGGCGCTCGCGGTGATGTTCGAGTGGCGCGACCGGCGCGTGCGCGACGGCACGGACATCACGCTCGCGACCGGCGTCGTGTTGCTGGCCGAGGTGCCGCGACCGCGGCGTCCGCCCCGAATCGGCCGCAAGCGACGCGGCATGTTCACGCTCGCGCCGCGCGGCGCCTCCGCCTGACCACACGAGGTACACGTCGCATGGCCACCGTCATCAACAAACAGACGAAACTCGACTGGTCGCGCGTGCCGGAAGCGGAGCTGCGCGACGGACTGGCGCATCAATTCGAATACGCCGTCGCCGAGTACGGCTCCTCGAATCTCGACACGGCGTTGTACGCCGCGTACGAGCCGCTGAGCCCGGCGTCCGAAGCGCTGCGGCAGTTGCGCAGCGAGCTCAAGATGCGCTGGTTCTCGGAGCGGCGTCGCTCGCTCGCGGTGCTCGAGGCGCGTAGCGGCCACGGTTCCGCGCACCTCGCGGCCAATCTCGCGATCGCGCTTTCGCAGACCGGGGAGCGCACCTTGCTCGTCGACACGAACCTGCGCACGCCACGCCAGCGGGAGTTGTTCGGATTGACGGAGGAGGAGGGCCTCGCCCAGATACTCGCGGGCCAACTACCGCTGGCGGTCGGACTCGTGGGTGTGCCGGGTTTTCCGCAGTTGTCCGTTCTGTGCGCGGGCTCCGCGGTCCCCAATCCGCAGGAATTGCTCGCCCGCGCGACCTTCGCGGATCTCATGGAGGTGCTGCCGGTGAGTTTCGACGTGGTGATCGCCACGGCGCCGCCGCTGCTCGAATACGCCGATGCCCAGCTCATCGCCGCGCGCTGCGGCGGTTGCCTGCTGGTCACCGAACGCGACGCGACGCGCCTGGCGGATATCGAGGCGGCCAAGGCACGCCTGGCGCCCACGCGTGCGAAGCTGGTCGGCGCCGTCATGCTCGGAGCGTGACGGCGCATGCAAGCGCCGGCAGCTTCGACAGCGCGATGGCACTGGGCTTGGGTGTCGGGAGGTCTTGCCCTGCTGTTCGTGCCGACGTACGTGGATCTCTATCGAGTCTTCTGGCGGCTCGAACAGAACGCGCAGGGGCCGATCATCCTCGCCATCGTCTTCTGGCTCGTCTGGCGAGAGCACGCGGCGTTGCGCGCGGACACGAACGCACCGGCGGCACCCGGTGCCGCGCTGGTCTTCTCCGGCCTCCTGCTCTACGTGCTGGCTCGTTCGCAGTCCATCTACCTGTTCGAGGTGATCGCGCAGATTCCGATCCTGCTCGGCGTGGTGTGGCTCACGATGGGTCGGGAGGGCCTGCGCCGCCTGTGGTTTCCGATCGCGCTCATCGTATTCCTGGCGCCGATCCCCGGATCGCTGCTCGACCAGGTGCTGCTGCCGCTCAAGGGCTGGGTCTCGGCCGTGGTCGACACGACGTTGCACGTGTTCGGTTATCCGATCGCGCGTGACGGCGTCGTGCTGACCATCGGCTCCTACAGCCTGCTGATCGCGGACGCCTGCTCGGGACTCAACTCCATGGTGGCGCTGTCCGGCATCGGTCTGCTCTACGTCTACCTGGCCGGACACGAGAGTCGCGCGCACAACGTCGCGCTGCTGCTCAGCGTCCTGCCGATCGCGTTTCTCGCGAACATCGTTCGCGTGATCCTCCTGGTGCTGATCACTTACTACCGCGGCGAGAGCAGCGGCAAGGCGTTTCACGATCACGCCGGCCTGCTCGAAGTGGCCATGGCGTTCGGCGGCTTCTTCGCCTTCGATCGGCTGCTGATGCTGTTCAGCCGCACGCTGCGTCCGCCGCCGCGGCTGATTCCGGTGAGGCATACACCATGAGCGCGTCGCGTCGTCACGTGATGCTCGTCGGCGCGTCGATGCTGGCGGCGGGTGCCGCCTGGTATCTCACTCCGCGCGCCGCGGCCGCGTACGACGCGACGCCGCTCGCGGATGTCGTGCCGCGCGAGTTCGCGGGATGGCGCGAGCTCGACGGCCCCGTGACGGCGATCGACCCGCGCGGCCAGCGGCCGGGCGAGACGGATCCCGAGGCGCCGTACGACGACGTGCTCATGCGCAGCTACGTCAACGCGAACGGCGACGTGGTGATGCTCGCGCTGGCCTACGGCCGTCACCAGCGCCAGGAGATCAAGATCCATCGCCCCGAGCTCTGCTACACGTCGCAGGGTTACGCGGTGCTGCGCAAGTCCGACGCCACACTCTCGGCGACCGCGGTCCCGGGCGCGCGCATGCTCGTGAGCGCGCCGGGCCGCAGCGAGGCGGTGAGTTACTGGATCCGCATCGGTGGTTTGTACAGCACCAATGCGTGGCGGACGCGTGCGCACATCTTCAGCGAAGGCCTGCAGGGCAGGGTGGTCGACGGCATGCTGGTGCGCGTCTCGCAGATCGTGCCGGATGCGGGCGCCGTCGATGCCGCGCACTTCGAACTACAGGAAAGATTCCTGGGCGATCTCGTGCTCGCGATGCCGGCGGATGCACGTCACCTGCTGATCGGCGGTGGGGCGACATGAGGGCGGCGTTCCTGAGCCACACCGCGATGGGCGGCGATTTCGTCGTGGGCTCGCATCATCTTGCCAGGGCATTCGCCACGCGCGGCCACGAAGTACTGCACGTGAGCGCGCCCGTGTCTCCCGCCCACCTGCTGCGGCTGGGCGATGCATTCGTGCGGCGCCGGTTCGCGCGCTGGGCCCGTGGCGGCAGCGAAATCGCGGCTGTGCGCGACATCGTGCCGTTCTCGCTGCTGCCGTGGGCGCTGGCCAGACGAAGCAAGTCGCTCATGGCGATGCACGTCGCCACGATGCTGGCGTCTCCTTCGTCCGCCACCGGTTCCCTGCGCCTGCACGAAGCCGATGCCCTGATCGTCGACGAACCGCGGCTCGCCGGACTCGTCGTGCGTTCGCCGAAGGCGCTCGTGTATCGCGCCACCGACTTGTACGCGCAGATGCGCGGCGACGATCGCATCGTCGACCTGGAACAGGATCTCTGCCGGCGCGCCAATGTGTTGATCGGCACGTCGGACGTCGTGGCCACGCATCTGCGCGCGCTGAGCGGGCGCACGGTGCACGTGATCGGCAATGGCGTGGACTACGAACATTTCGCCGCGGCTCGCGCCGGCGAGGATCCACGAGGCCTGCCGGGCGAACGTGCGACTCGTGCCATCTACGTCGGCGCGTTCGACGGCCGTTTCAGCACCGACGCGCTGCGCGCCGCCGCACGCGCATTGCCGCGCATCCATTTCCTGCTCGCGGGCCCGGGAGGCGACCGCGTCGCGGGCGCGCTTCGTCTGCCCAATGTCCTCGCACTCGGACCGGTCGACTATCTTCGATTGCCGGCGGTGCTCGGAGCGTGCGCGGTCGGTCTGCTGCCGTTCTCGCAAGACAGCGCGAATGCGGGCCGCAGCCCGATGAAACTGTACGAATACGCGGCGGCGGGTCTGGCCATCGCGGCGACTTCCACGTTGCGCTCGGGCGCATCGTTTCCACCGACGCTTTGCGTTGCCGCGGACGAAGGCGCGTTTCCAGCCGCCGTCGCCCATGCGTTCGTATTGGCCGCCGATGAATCACGGGTTCAGCGCGCCCGCGAGCTCGCGCGTGCCGAGGACTGGAATGCAAAAGCCGGCGAGCTGCTGCGTTTGCTCGAACCCGCGATGGCTCGGGGCGATGAACGCGCCGCACTCGGCCTTGCGTCCCCCTGGGCGACGGGAGGCACATGGAGCTGACCGCGTTCGCGCCGTTCTTCCTGGTCCTGCTGTTCCTGGCATTGCGCAGCCCCTTGCACTGGCTGGCCGCCACCGGCTTCGCGTGTTTCCTGCAGGGCGCTTCGCCATTCGTCCTGACGGCCGGCGGACGCCTGGCCGGCATGGCGCCCGCCTATCTACTGACCGCCGTCGGATTCGTTCACTACCTGCGCGAACGGATGCGCGTGGGAGCGAACGGTCCGGCGGCGGCCGGTGGGTGGACCGCGCCGCAACTGTGGCTGATCGCGTTCACGGCCATCGGGTTGCTCGGCGCGGTGTTCCTGCCCCGGGTCTTCGCCGGCATCGCACACGCGATGGGCAGCCGCGGCTCGATCAACGAGGCGGCCTTCACGGCGGTTTCGCCCTCGGGCACGAACATCATCCAGGCTTTCTACCTCGTCGCAAACTTCATGTTGTTCTCGTTCGCGAGTTACCTCGTGGCCACGCACGAGCAGGGGGTGCGCTGGGCGCTGAAAGGCATCGCGTACGGTCTCGCGTTCGCGTGTGTGCTCGGCCTGTACCAACTCGTCGCGTATTACGCCGGCCTGCCATGGCCGACCGAAGTGATCAACTCCAACACCGGCGTGGGCCAGTTCCCGGACCAGATGGCAGGCCCGATCAAGCGAATCACCTCGACGTTCTGGGAGCCGTCACTGCTCGGCTACAACTTCGTGGGCTGCCTCGGCCTGTTCCTGCTGGGTGGGCGCGCGCCGGCGCTCGGCGTGTTCGCGTTGTGCGTGCTCATGTTGTCGACTTCGTCGCTGGGCTACTTCGGACTGGTCGCGCTCGTGGGTGTCTGGCTGCTGCTCGACCGGCGCGTCGCGGGCAGCCTCAAGGTGCGGGTCGCCGCGGCCGTGGCGTTCACGTGCCTGGTGTTCGTGGGCGTCGACTACCTCGCGCTCGACTCGCAGGCGCTCCAGGACCTGGTGCTCAACAAGGCGGACAGTTCCTCGGGCGTCGGCCGCAGCACCGCGGACATGCTCGCGCTGCGGACCTTCATCGAGAGCGCGGGCCTCGGCGTCGGCGTCGGCAGCACGCGCGCGTCGAGTTTCCTCGCGACGCTGCTCGCCACCACCGGCCTGCCGGGCGTGTTCGCGTTCTGCGCCTTCGCCGGCTCGCTGGTCGTCGCCTGTCATCGACGCACCGATGCCGAGTCGCGCCAGCTGTGCTTCGGTCTCATCGGGTTCCTGATCGTCTGGTTCATCGCCATCCCCGACCTGGTCCAGGCCACGTTCTGGCTGATCGCGGGCGTGGCGTCGGGCCATCTGCGCCGCGAAGCGCGGACCACGGTCGTCGAACAATCGCAGGGGACATTGCCATGCCCCGCGCGCTGATCGCACCGGCCGAACGCGACGCGTCGATCGACGTTGCGCGCGGCATCGCCATCGCGCTGGTGGTGCTCGGCCACAACCGCGCGCTCAGCATGGCTTGGCCGGCGCTCGTCGCGGCGATTTTCCTGTTCCACGTCCCGTTGTTCTTCATGCTCAGCGGCCGCGTGATGCGTCCCGGCGATCCGCTGCGCTCGCTGCCGAAACTCGCGCGCCGGCTGCTCGCGCCTTTCCTGATCGCGGCCCTCGTCGTCGGCGCGATCAAGTGCGTGACACGCGACGAATCGGTATCCGGCATGTTGTCCGGCGTCGCCTGGGCCACCGGCGAGACGCTGCCGTGGTCGCATTTGTGGTTCCTGCCCGCGTTGTTCGTGGCGTTGTTCGCGACTCATGCCCTCGCGCTCGGCGTGAAGAACAGCGGGGGGTGGGCGGCCGCGGCAGTACTCGCCGTCGGAGCGGCGGCGGTACTGCCGATGGCCGATTACATCGGCTGGCCCTGGAGCCTCGATCTGCTGCCGTTGTGCCTGGCCTTCGTGTGGACAGGGCAGGCATTG
This sequence comes from Pseudomonadota bacterium, assembly GCA_023423065.1. Taxonomy (GTDB): domain Bacteria; phylum Pseudomonadota; class Gammaproteobacteria; order Steroidobacterales; family Steroidobacteraceae; genus CADEED01. Next base: position 14,941 of record JAFAGC010000022.1, on the reverse strand, counting down.
CGCAACAGCAGCGCCGCGCGACGCGCGGTCGTGCATCCCGCCACCGTGGTGATCGCCGCGGCCGTGTTCGCACTCTCGATCGGATCGGCGAAAGTCGATCTCAACTTGCGGGTATTCGAGCCGTTCGCGCCCGCATTGGCGGCCGCGCTCGCCGGTTGCGTGCTGACGCTCGCCTTGTCGCGCGGGTTGTGCCGCTTCGCGGCGCTCGCGCGTCCGCTCGCGCGGATCGGCCGTCACACGCTGGTCATCTTCATCCTGCACGTTTCCGCGCAGAAAGCCCTGCTGATGGTGTTTCCGGGCGAGTCCCTGTCGCGGACCGGGCTCGGAATTCTCGGCCTCGTTTCGGCCGCGCTGACGATCGCGATCACCCTGTGCGTGTCGGTGCTCATCGATCTCTTCAGCGCCCGCCACGCCGCGCAGCGCGACGCGACGCCCTCGGAGGCGCGATGAAGCGGATGCCCGGTCTGCTGCTGGCCTTGCTACTGGTGTCGCAAGACGCCGCGGCATTCCAGTTCGGCGTTTGCGTGCACCTCGCGATGGCGCGCTCGGATGCGGCCACCGTGCTGCGACTCGTGGACGAGGGCGGCTTCAACAGCATTCGCGACGACGCGTACTGGAGCGGTGTCGAAAAAAGCGCGGGCGTGCTCGAGTATCCCGCGCGCTACGCCGAGTCGCGGCAGGCGATGCGGAAGCTCGCGCAACGCGGTCACAGTCCGGTCGTGATCCTCGCGTACGGCAACAAGTTTCACGACGGCGGTGGCTTTCCGGTGTCACCGGCGGGCATCGCGGCCTACGCGCGTTACGCGGGATTCGTGACGAAAACCCTGCGCGATTCGGTGCGGCAGTTCGAGGTGTGGAACGAGTGGAACAGCGGGTTCGGCTCGAAGCCCGCCGCGAAGAACGGCTCGGCCGCCGACTACGCGCGCATGCTCGCGCCCGCCGCGGCCGCGATCCGCGCCGCGAACCCGGATGCCGAGGTCATCGCCGGCGCGACCGCGGGCGTCGATCTCAAGTGGTTTCGCGAGTTCATCGCGGCCGGCGGCCTCGAGCACGTCGATGCCGTCTCCGTGCACAGCTACACGCTGTTTCGTTATCGCGTGAATCCGGAGGGCGCGATCCTGAGCCTCGACCGGCTGCACGCGTTGCTGGAATCCGCCGAGCCCGCTCGCGACATTCCGGTCTACGTCACCGAGATGGGCTGGCCCACGAACCAGGGCCGCCATGGTGTCTCCGAGCGCGAAGCGGCCAACTACCTGGTGCGATTCATGCTGCTCGCGAGATCGCGCCCGTGGATCGCGGGCGTGTGGTGGTACGACCTCATCGACGACGGGCCTTCGCAGACCGACGCGCAGCACCGCTTCGGGCTGGTGCGCACCAACCTGGCGCCCAAGCCCGCGTTCGAGGCCGCGCGCACCGTGGCGCGACTGGTTTCGCGTGACGTCACCGCATACCGCATGGGCTCGCATCACTACCTGGCGACCGGCACCGATGGCGCCGGCGAGTGGGCGGTTGCATGGACTCTGGAGCCGCAGTTCCGCGGATGGCAGGAGGGGGCGCCGACGCTCGCGGAAGCGCCGGCCGGGTTCCAGTCGCTCGCCACGCGGATTTCCGCGGACGGCGATCCCGTGCTGTTCCGCAAGACACAGGGCAAATGGCAGGTCGAGGAGAAGTTGTGACACGCGTGATTCTCAACGGACGCTTTCTCGCGCAGCCGCACACCGGCGTGCAGCGCTACGCGCGCGAAACCGTGCTCGCGCTCGACGTGCTGCTCGCGCAGCAGGGCGCCGGACTCGAGCTGGTGCTCGCCGTGCCGGGGGATGCGCGCGAATTGCCGCTGCGGCACATCCGGGTGCGCAAACTACCGTGGCTGAGCGGACACGCGTGGGAACAGGTGACCCTGCCGCTGTTCGCGCGCGACGACCTGCTCGTGAACTTCAGCTACTCCGGCCCCGTGTCCAAACGTCACCAGGTGATCACCGTGCACGACGCGACGGTGCGCGCCGTGCCGCGATGTTTCTCCGCGCGATATCGCTGGTGGCACGACGCGCTGCTTTCGCTGCTGCGCAACCGCGTGGACAGCGTCATGACGGTGTCGGAATTCTCGGCGCGCGAGATTCGCGCCCGATACGCCGTCGCGAATCGCGTGGTAGTTGGACGCGAGGGGTGGAGTCACGCACTCGCGCGCGGCGACGTCGCGGAAATCCTTGCGCGCTACGGGCTGGATGCCGGGCGATACCTGCTGCTGGTCGGCAGTCTCAAGCCGAACAAGAACCTCGAGGTGGTCGCGCGTGCGATGTCGAGATTGCGAGACCTGCCGTGGACCATCGCGGTGGCCGGCGCCGCGGATGCGCGCATCTTCCGCTCGGCGGGCGCCGCCGATCCGCGCATGAAGTTCCTCGGCTTCGTGCCCGACGAACATCTCGGCACGTTGTACGCCAACGCGGCATGGTTCCTGTTTCCGTCCTTGTACGAAGGCTTCGGACTGCCGGCGCTCGAGGCCATGGCGAACGGCTGCCCGGTCATCGCCGCGCGCGCCGCGGCGCTGCCGGAGGTGTGCGGCGATGCGGCGCTGTACTTCGATCCGCTCGATCCCGCGGGACTCGCGGCCCTGTTGAGCGGGCCTGCGCGCGATGCACGTATCCGCGAGACCCTGCGGCGCAATGGCGTGCGTCGCCTGAACCTCTACACCTGGACCGCGAACTCGCAATGCGTACTCGCCGAAATACGGGCGAGGGCGGGGCTTTCGGAACCGCTCGCCGCCGAACCGGCGCTGCGCGCGGGCAACGCCGCGTCATGAAAGTCGTTCACGCCACCGAATGCGCCGCATCCGGCACGCTGAGCGTGCTCGTGTCGCTCGCGCACGAGCTCGCGGCGGACGGTGCGCGCCAGGTCGTCGTGTACAGCGAGCGGCCCGAGACGCCGGCCAATCTCGCGGCGCTGTTTCCGCCGGGCGTGGAGTTCGTGCGCGTGCCGCCGGCCTCCGGCCTGCACGTGAAATTCGCGGTCGACTTCTGGCGCGCGCTGGCGCGCTCCGTCACGACGTTCGCGCCGGACGTGCTGCACCTGCATTCGTCCAAGGCCGGGTTCGTCGGGCGCTTCGCGCACCACGCGATGCGCTGGCCGTGCCGCGTGTTCTATTCGCCGCACGGGCTTTCGTTCCTCGATCCCGAGCGGCGCGTGCGCAACGCCGTGTTCAAGTCGCTGGAGTCCGTGGCGGCGCGCACCGGCGCGCCGCCGGTGGGCTGTGGGCGCGGCGAAGCGGAGCTGCTGTCGCGATTATCCGGCCGTGACGCGCTGCTGCTCGAGAATCCCGTGGACGAACGTTTCTTCGACGTCGACGGACGCGAGACGAACGAACGCATCGTCGTCACGCTCGGGCGGCTCTCTCGTCAGAAGGCGCCGGACTCCTTCGCCGCCGTGGCGCGGGCCGTGCGCGCCCGGCGCCCGGACCTGCGATTCGTGTGGATAGGGGACGGTGAATCGAACTACCGGCCCGTGCTCGAAGCCGCGGGATGCGAGATCACGGGCTGGCGCACGCGCGAGCAGGTCATGGAGTTGCTGTCGCGCTCACACGTCTACCTGCAGACATCGAGATGGGAAGGGCTGCCGATCTCCGTCATCCAGGCCATGGCCGCGGGCGTGCCCTGCGTGGTCAACGATTGCATCGGCAACCGTGACGCGGTGACGCACGGCTCGTCGGGCCTGGTCGGGGACTCGATCGACGCGCTCGCGCAGCTCGTCATCGAACTGGCCGACGACACGTCGCTGCGTTCGCGGATGAGCGCCGCCGCGCGCGACGAGGCGCGCCGCCGCTTCGGCCGCGCCGCATTCCGCAACCAGGTGCGCAGGCTTTACAGCCCGATCCGGGCCCAGGAACACATGAACAAGGTACTCGTCTGCCGCGCGGGCCTGCTGCCGTATTCGGAAACCTTCATTCGCGAGCAGTTGCGGGCCTATTCGCGCTGGCGGCCCGTGCTCGTCGGCACTCATCGGGTCGAACCCGGCTTGCCCGTCGATGGACTCGACCTGCGCCTGCTGCACAGCGCGACGCCCACGCTGCCCAGCCGGCTCTACAAGCGAGCGCTGCGCGAGCTGCACCTGGCGCCGCCCGGCGCCGCGCAGCGCCTGCGCGCGGAGAAGGCTGCGCTGGTTCACGTGCATTTCGGCACCGACGCCGTCGACTACTGGCCGCTGCTGAAGAAACTGGACTTGCCGCTGGTCGTCACGCTGCACGGCTTCGACATCAACGTGCACGAGCACGAATGGCGGCGTTCGCGGACTTCTCTCGCGAACCGCCGTTACCCCGACCGGCTGTTCGCGCTGTCGAAGCAACGCGGCGTGCACTTCGTCGCCGTCAGCGAGGCGATCCGCCAGCGCGCGATCGATTACGGCATCGCGCCCGAATCCATCACCGTGCGCTACATCGGCGTCGACCGCACGCGTTTCGCATTTTCGGGCACCCCGGTCGCGGCACGGTCGAAACGCATCCTGTACGTCGGACGCCTCGTCGAGAAGAAGGGTGGCGAACTGCTGATCCGGGCTTTCGCCGACGTGCGCAAACGGGTGCGGGACGCCGAGCTGGTCATGGCGGGAGACGGCCCGCTGGAATCGAGGTTCCGGGAGGTCGCGACGCAGCTCGGCGTGAACGTGGCATTCCTCGGCAGCGTGAGCAGTGCGGCGGTGAAGCGTCAATTGGACTCCGCGCGGATTTTCTGTCTGCCGAGCGTCACCGCTGCCAACGGCGATGCGGAGGGTTTGCCGATCTCCATTCTCGAGGCGCAGGCTTGCGGCGTGCCGGTCGTCACCTCGGCGCGCGGCGGCGCGACCGAAGGCATTCTTCCCGGCGTCACCGGTTTCGCCTTTCCCGAAGGCGACGTCGCCGCGCTCGGCGAGAAGCTGACCAGACTGCTGCAGGACGATCTGCTCGCCACGTTCATGTCGGCCTCGGCCGTCGCGTTCATCGCCGACCGCTTCGACATCCACCATTGCACGCGCGCGCTCGAGGATCTGTACGACGCGTTGCTGCGCGAGCATGCGCCCGCGACCGGCATGCTCGCCGAGGTGGCGCCGCAGCCATGAAACTGCTGCTGATCGGCAACCACACCTGCGCGAACCGCGGAGACTGCGCGATCCTGCGCGGGCTCATCCACGAGATCGAGCGCCAACGCCCGGGCGCGAAGATCACGATCGTGAGTCGCAGTCCCGAGGTCGCCGCGCGAATGCTCGATCGCCGCGTCGAGGACGATCCGTTCGCGCACTGGCACCGCAACGGCGCCGCCAGGTTGCCGGGCAAGGACCGGCTCGCGAGCCGCTTGATCCCGCTCATCATGTGGTTCGCGGTGCGCACCGGATGGCGCTGGCCGCTGCGGCTGCTGCCGACGAGTTTCCGGCGCGAAGTCGCCGCGATCGCGAAATACGACGCGGTCATCCAGGTGGGCGGTTCGTTTTTCGTCGATCTGTACGGCGGCGGACAGTTCGAATATCCGTTCGCGGCGCTGCTCGCGGGCCGGCCGCTGTATCTCGCCGGTCACAGCCTGGGTCCGTTCGAGCGCCCGCTGCCGAGGCGGTTCGCGCGCATGTTGTTGGGCACCGCGCGCATCGTCGCGTTGCGCGAACCGGTGAGCCGCGCGCTCATCGAGCGCAGCCGGCTGCCGACGCGCAACCTCGCCGCCGGCGCGGATACCGCCTGGGTCGTGCCGCCCACGGAGCGCACGCGCGCACCAATCGACTGGCTGCGAACACGAAACGACGAACGCCCGATGATCGCGATCACGCTGCGCGAACTGGCGCCCTTCGACCGGCGGCTGAACATCACGCAGGAAAGCTACGAGACGGCCTTCGCCACGCTCGTGATCGGGCTCATCGACGCCGGCTACGACGTCGTGGCCGCGTCCACCTGCACGAGCCTCGGCGACTATCCACGCGACGACCGCGAGAACGCACGACGCGTCGCGGCGCACGTGAATCGTCCCGAGCGGTTTCACGTCGTGATGGACGAGCTCGACGACGTGGGTCTGGGCGAGTTGTTCGCCGACTGCGACCTGTTGATCGGCACGCGGTTGCACAGCGCCATCATCGCGATGAACTTCGGCACACCGGCCGTGGCGCTCAACTACGAGCACAAGTCCGAGGGCGTGATGCGCCAGCTCGGACTGCCCGAGCTCTCGCATCCCGTGCACTCGCTGTTCGACGGATCGCTGATCGCGCAGGTGATGACCGTGCTCCAGTCGCTCGATGCCTGGCGAGCGAAGGTGGCGGCCGCGGTCGAGCGCGAACGCAACCGCGCGCGGACCATGATCGCGGAGTGCCTGCCGTGAACAAACGCACCGGCGCCGCGGCCTGGACGGTGTCCGTGACGCTCGTGAGCGCCGCGGCGCAGCTGCTGCAGATCTCCGTCGCCGCGCGTTTCCTGACGCCGGCGGAATTCGGCGTTCTCGCCATCGTGAACGTGATGTTGTTCGTCGTCGCCGCCTTCCAGGACATGGGACTGTCGAGTTACTGCGTGCATCTCGGCGAGGCGCCGCGCCGCTCGCACTCCACGCTGTTCTGGATCAGCACGGCGCTGGGCGCGGCGGGCGCCCTGATCGTGCTGGCCATCGCGCGGCCGGTGGCGGCTTTCTACGGCATGCCCGGCCTGGTTCCATTGCTCGAACTACTGTCGCTCAACTTCCTGGTGATCGGCCTCAGTGGCCAGTACCAGGCAAACTACATCCGCGTATTCCAGGCCACGCGGCTCGCGCAGATCGAGCTCGGCGCGCGGCTCTCGAGCCTGGTCGTCGTGTTGTGGTTGCTGGGGGAGGGCTGGGGACCGCTGGCCATCGTCTCCGGCATGCTGGTGTTCGCCACGCTGAAGCTGCTGCTGCTCGCGGCCTTCGCGCCGTTCGAATGGCATCCCGGCCTGATGTTCGACCGCGGCCTCGCGCCGCGCGCGCTGCGTTACGGAATCTTCCAGGCCGGCACGCAGCTCGTGAGCCAGCTGCGCATGCAGGCCGACCAGCTCATCGTGGGCAAGGCGCTCGGGCCGGAGATGCTCGGCGTATATGCATTGGCCAAGGACCTGATCGGCTATCCACTGCGCTTCGTGCAGCCGCTCATGGTGCGGCTCACGCTGCCCGCGCTCGCCTTCCACCAGAAGGACACCGCGGCGCTGCGCGCGGAATTCGTGCGCGGCCTGCGCACCACCGCGATCTTCTGCGGCGTCATCTACGCCGGGCTCGCGATGCTCGCGCCGTGGGTCGTCAGGATTCTCTACGGCGAAGGGTTCGCCGCGGTCGCGGCGCTGGTGCCGTTGATGACCCTGTTCGGCGCGCTGCGACCGCTCGGCCAGAACGCCGGCATGCTCGCGCAGGCCACGGGCCGCACGCGCAACGAGTTCACCTGGAACCTGCGCGTATCGCTGGTCACGTGGATTCCCAACCTGCTGATCGCCGCCTTCGCGCCGAGCCTCACCGCGTTCGCGCTCGCGCTGTCGCTGATCCAGGTCGCGGTCACGCTGCTCGCCTATCCACTTTTCGTCAGGCCCCTCGAGCCGATCGGCATGGGACGCTACGTCGGCAGCTGGATACTGCCGGCCGGTGTCGCGTTGCTGGCTTCCGCATCGGCTTGGGCCATTGGAGGAGCGACATGAAGTATCGGGTACTCGCGCTGGGCGCGCTCGCGGCGGTCCATTTACCTGCGGCTGATGCGCAGGAACAAGGAGATCCGGGATTCACACTCACCGTCGGCGCGCAGGAAAGCTACGACGACAACCTGTTTCGTCTTCCGGACAACCCGGTCGCGCTGGATCCGGGCATCGAGCGCAGCGACTACATCACCCGTCTCTCGCTCGGGCTCGTGCAGGAGTGGCAGTGGTCGAGACAGACCGTGATCGTCGATGCCAGGGCCAACCACGATGACTACGCGAACAACGACCACCTCGACAACACGTCGGGAGCGGCCGGCGCGAAATGGCGGTGGCAGGCCGGAAGCCGTTGGGCGGGCGAGTTCGGCGGCGACTACCGCAAGTCGCTCGCCAACTTCGCTAACACGCAGTTCCTCGGGCGCGACGAGGTCGAAACGATCGGCGCGTCCTGGAAACTCGCGTTCCACCTCGGGCCGCAATGGTCGTTGCGCGCCGCGGGACGTCATGCCGACACCGGGCATAGTGCCGACGTGCGTCGCGTCGACGACTCCTCGACGGATTCCGCCAGCCTCGGCCTGCAGTTCACGACCTCGTCGGACAACGAATTCGCCCTGAGTTACCGCGCGACCGAAGCGGATTTCGAGCAGTCGGGATCGCTCGACGGACAAGTGTTCGATCGGGACTTCGAAGAGCGCGGCGCCAACTTCCGCACGCACTACGCCTTCAGCGAAAAGACCTCGCTCGACGGCAACGTCGGTTACTTGAAACGGGAATACGCCGATGCCGGCACGCTGGTCGACACGCGCGGCAGCTTCAGCGGTCTCGTGTGGGATGCGGCGCTCAAGTGGGACCCGAGCATCAAGTTACGCTTCGAGTTGAGCGGCTGGCGCAAGCTGCGCGCCTATCTCGACGCGGAGTCCGACTACTTCATCGCCGACGGCGTGAGCATCGCCTCGAGCTGGCGGCCGACCGATCGCCTGGCCTTCAAACTCGAGGCGGGGCTCGAGGACCAGGACTACCTGGGGACCGGCGTCACGCTGCCCGATCCGCGCAACGATCGCGTTCTGATCCAGGAACTCGGCTTCAGCTACCGCATGCTCCGCAAGTTGCACTTCGACCTGAAGGCACGTGTCGAGGACCGCGACTCCGACCGTGCGCCGCTGCAATACGACTCGCAGGTCGTCACGGCCGGAGTGCGCTGGAGTTACTAGCCTCGGCGAAGCGAATCAGTTCACGAACGATACGCCTGCCGGCCCACACCCTGGATCGGAATCCCCTGCGCGGCCATCACTTCGTGCTGAAGCGCGTACATCGCCGCGGCGGCCTCGTCGATCGATTTCACGAACGCGAGCGAGCCCTCGAGGATCGGCGCGAGCCGCGCCTTGTCCTGGATGCGCGCCGGCGGATATTCGTGCTCGACCACCAGGTAGGTTTCCGCCGGATCGATCGACAGCAGTTCGCGCGCCGCGAGCTGATGGTCCAGCCAGTCGACGGAGCGGTTCTGCAGGTAGGCGAGAGGATCGTGACGCGCGGTGCCGGGCAACTCGTGCTCGGCGAGCGCGACCTGCTTCTTCCAGGCGTTGACCGCGTCCGCGGGATTCGGCGACGGCTTGCCGTTGATCCAGTCGCCGCGGTTCATCGTCTGGCCGCCGTAGCCCCAGGCCGAGACGCCCTTGGAGTCGACCACCTGGCCCTTCACGTGGAAGCCGCCGATGAGAAAGCCGTAACCCTCGTCCTTGAGGTACTGGAAAATCGAGCGCGTGTCCTGGCCCATGAGGATCGCGTGCGACGGATCGTAATGGATGCGGAACTGGTCGCCGACGCCGTGTTTCTCGCAGATTCGGTGCAGCGCGATCCACGGGCCCGGCGCGTACGCGATGTTGTTGTGCCAGCGGTCGAGGACGTTCCAGCCCGGCATCGGGCATTGCTCGACGCGATACGAAAGTCCACGCGCCTTGGCTTCTTTCAGCAGCGGGATGAATTCCTGCTCGAACATGACGAGGTTCTCGTCCATCTCGAGCTTGATGTTGCGGCCGACGAAGCCGCACACGGCCGACGCGCCGACCAGCGCCGCGGCATCGAACACGCGCAGCATGAAGTCGTACTTGGCTTTGCGCGCGGTCGGATCGTCCACGAGCATGTTGTCGAAGTAGGCGAGGTCGGAGAGCCCGACGCCGGTGGCCTTCATCGCCTTGAGCACGCGCGCGGCGCGGTTCTTGTCGAAGGGCGCGCGCAGGTCGAGCGTGTTGGCCACGGGATCGAGCATCGCTTCGGCCGGCACGTCGCTCAGCGTCGGATGCAGCGCGGCCGAGAGCTGGATGTTCGGCGAGCCGATTTCGCTCGCGAATTGCAGCCATTCCTCGATCGCGAGGTCCGGATCCGGGTCACGCTTCTCGCGCGGCGTCAGTTCCTGCAGGGCGGCGGTCAATATGCTGAGCTTCATCGGGCGGGGAGCGAATTTTCGGATGGTCATGGTTCCGTGCTCATTTGACTGAAGATGGGTTGGTCGAAAATTGGCATGGTTTCTAGCATATTAGCCGCATGCGTGTGCAGTCACCTTGGGTCCTGGGCTTGCACGTGGGGGCAAAGCTGTGGGGACTATGACTGCATGTCAACCTCGATATCGCCGCGCCTGCGCGCGTGCCTGCGTCGACGCATACTCCGGGCCGAAGGAAGGGCTGACCGCGCAGGTCGAGCTCGATGGTGACCAATGAACGAAGAAGAACTCGCCTGGCACTACAGGATTTTCAAGCGGCTCGCATTGCTCGCGCTGATTGGCCTGGTCATCTTCATCGCCACGGCTTCGAATTCGACCTCGAATGATTCCGGTGCCGCCATCGTGAGGCTCGGCAGTTGGGAGATCGTATCGATGCTCCTGGTCAGCATCGCAATGGTGCCTTTCATGATCCACGCGGTGCTGGTTTCCATCTGGCACTGGAAGGCGAGGTACAAGGGGGAGCGCTCGAAATTGTGGGGTGCGCTCCTGGTCATCGAGGTATCGGGGTGGTTCAAGATCATCTATCTACTTCGACACTTCATTCCCGACGCCCGCAAGACAGGACGCTACGCTTGAAGCTCTACGCCCATCCATTCTCTTCGTACACCCAGAAGGTGCTGATCTCGCTCTACGAGAACGGCACGCCGTTCGAGTACCGCATGCTCGAGGATCCGGTCGCGCAGGCCGAGTTCGCCGCGTTGTGGCCGATCAGGAAATTTCCGGTGCTCGTGGACGAGGGACGCACGATCGTCGAGACCACGACCATCATCGAATACCTGCAGATCCATCACCCGGGTCCCGTGCGGCTGATCCCCGAAGGCGACGCCGGCATCGAGGCGCGCATGCTGGATCGCATCTTCGACAACTACGTGATGGTGCCGATGCAGAAGATCGTGCTCGACGTGCGTCGCCCGGAAGGCGATCGCGATGCATTCGGCGTGCGAGAGGCGCGCGGCATGCTCGATACCATCTATGCCTGGCTCGATGATCGTCTCGCGGGGCGCACCTGGGGCGCGGGCGATGCGTTCACGATGGCGGATTGCGCGGCGGCGCCGTCGTTGTTCTACGCTGACTGGGCGCACCCGATTCCAGCCGCGCACGGCTTTCTCAAGAACTATCGCGCACGCTTGCTCGCCCATCCCGCGGTGGCGCGCGCGGTCGACGAAGCGCGGCCATTCCGGAAGTATTTTCCGCTCGGCGCGCCGGATCGGGACTGACCAACGGAGATCGGAATGGCTGCTGTGAGACATCGCGTCTACTCGATGAAATTCTCGAAGATCTATCCATTGCTCGTGCAGAAGGCGGAGCGCAAGAATCGCACGAAGCGCGAGGTCGACCAGGTCATCGGCTGGCTGACGGGATATACACAGGCGGGCCTGCAGCGTCAGCTCAAGCAGGAGTGCGACGTGGAGACGTTCTTCGCCGAGGCGCCCGCGATGAATCCCAAGCGCAAGCTCATCACCGGCGTCGTGTGCGGTGTGCGCGTGGAAGAGGTCGAAGATCCCTTGATGCGCAAGGTCCGCCAGCTGGACAAGCTCATCGACGAGCTCGCCAAGGGGAAGACGATGGAGAAAATCCTGCGGGAGGAGAAATAAAAGAGGCCGCGTGAAAACGCGGCCTCCGTTGTGGATCAGTGCACATCCATAAAATGGCCCTGTGTCCACGTGTAGATTCGTTCGTGCTGTCTTTCGACTGCGTTCGTGAACCTACGACTCCAGTGTTCACGAAACCTGTTTGCGAACGAAGTCTCGAACCTTGGCGCGTGCGGTCATCGCATTCTGACAGGCGTCCTACGTGCAATTCGCGGGCCTTCTCCCGGCTTTTCCGTGCCAGGCACCCTCTTATAGATGTATCAGCCCGCGTTTGTGGGCGACGGCGACGGCTTCGGTGCGACTGATCGCGTCGAGCTTGCCGAGGATGGCCTTCACGTGTGTCTTCGCGGTGCCCTCTGTGATGTCGAGGCGACGCGCTATGTCCTTGTTGCTGCGGCCTTCGGCGACGAGTTGCAACACCGTGAGCTCGCGTGACGTGAGGCTCGGCTTCGCCATGCGCTGCAGCGCCTTGGCCGCCACGCTGGAAGAGGTGTACGGCCGATCCTCGGCGACCGCGCGGATCGCGGAGAGGATCTCCTGCCGGGGCGCATCCTTGAGCAGGTAACCCTTCGCGCCCTGGCTCAGCGAACGGAAGATGTCCTCGTCGCCGTCGTACGTGGTCATGATGAGCAGGCAGGCCTTCGGGTACTTCTCGAGCACCTTCGCGACCACGGCGGCGCCGTCCATCTTCGGCATGCGCAGGTCGAGCACCATCACGTCGGGCTTGTGTTCTTCGTACAACGCGAGCGCCTCGGCGCCGTCGCCGGCCTCGGCCACGACCTGCATGTCGGCCTGCTGATTGACGATGGCCGCAAGGCCGTCGCGGACGACCGGATGGTCGTCGGCGAGGATCACGCGGATCTTGCGGGTCGCCACTTTCGCTCCTGCGACGCTCATGCGGCCACGCGGCGGGGAAGGCGGACTTCGACCTGCGTGCCGATGCCCGGCTTGCTCGTGATCTGGAACTTGCCGCCGATCGCCCCGGCGCGCTCGCGCATGTTCGCGAGTCCGTAACCCTGGCTCGCATAGAGCTCGGGCATCAGCGTCATGCCCCGGCCGTCGTCGCGCACGGCGAGCGACCAGGAAGCGGAATCTTCGTTGAGCATGATGATGACGTGCGCGGGTTGCGCATGGCGGATCGCATTGCTGACGGCCTCCTGCGCGATGCGCAGCAGTTCGTGCTGATGCTCCGGCGCGAGTCCGTCGCCCTGCATGCCGCCTTCGAACGTGCACACGACGCGGCCCTGCACGCACGAGCGCTCCGCGAGCTGCCGCAATGCGAATTCCAGTCCGAGACGTCGGGTCTGATCGGGCCGCAGCGCCTGCACGGAGCGGCGCGCCTCGGCCAGGCCTTCCTTCGCGAGATCGCGGATGCGCGTGAGGATGGACGGCAGCGGCGAGTTGCGCGCGCATTCGTGCATCGCTTCCTCCGCCGCGCCGAGCTGCATGAGGATGCCCGTGAAGCCCTGCGCGAGACCGTCGTGGATTTCCTGGCCCATGCGGTTGCGCTCGGCCAGCACCGCCGCGGTCTTCGCGGCCATGCTGAGTTTCTTGATGCCGATGGACAGCGTCGCCTGGTGCGCGAACGCCATCGCGATCTCGGTGCGCTCGGCGGTCAGCGCCTCGTTCTGGCGGAATACGAGTCCGATGAAGCCCATGCTGTTCTCGCCGAACACGAGCGGCAACAGGTAGACGCTCTTGTGGCCCTCGCGCGCGTGCCAGTCGGCGACGCCCGGCCAGGTGAGCCGGTCGAGCGGCTCGAGTGGATAGAAGATGGGCTCGCGGAACTGCTTGAGGATCTCGCTGACGTGCGTCTGCGCTTCCGTCGCGGTTTCCTGGAACGGCGGAGAAGTCACGCGTCCGTCCTCGACGAACATGAAGACCTTCCAGCAGTCGTTGGCCGTGTCGAAGCCGATCGCGAAGGCCGCGGAGGCATCGAGCTGGCGGGTGGCGTCGATCAGCGTGCCCGCGATGAAATCCGCGGTGTCGCTCTCGCGCGAGAGTCGCAGCAGGTTCGCGCGCAGCGAGGCGTTCGCGCGATGGAGTTGCTGGATGCGTTCCTCGGCGGCGAGCTCGCGCTCGCGGCGCATGGTCTCGACCAGCCGCTCGCGATGCAGCGCGGCGCCCACGAGGCCGGCCGCGATCTCGAGCGCGGAGACCACGGACGAGTCGAACTTGCGCGCGCGGCGCCAGTCGTCGAAGCCGATGACGCCGACGTATTCGCCGTCGACGAGGATCGGCACGATGGCCGAGCTCTTGGCCAGATCGCTCGTGATGCTCTCGGCTTCCTGTTCGGGCGTCGTCTCCCGGCAGAACACGATGCTCTTGCCGGCCTGCAGCATCGAGCAGTGCACGTCGGAATACTGGTCGTCGTTGCACTCGCCATTGCACATGCCGCGCAGTTCTTCGGCGATCCACTCGTGCTTGATCACGAGCCAGCGTTCGCCGGCGGCGTCGATCTCGGCGAGCGCGAGCGCGGTGCGATCCACGTCGGCGGCTTCGCCCAGCATGCGCAATACCTCGGGCATGGCTTCCATCGCGTTGGGCGACTCGAGCAGCAGGCGGCTGGCGCGCGCGGCGGCGGACAGCAGGCGCTCGCGGGATTCCAGGGGCGGGAGGATGAAGGAGGGCATGCCCTCCAGGGCGGCCCGCGCTTCGAGGCTCAGTCCTTCCATTGATACGGGATCAGTACTCATGGGCTTACTTTACAGGGCCTTACTTTACAGAGCCCAGCCCCCGCCCAGCGATTTGTAGACCGCAATCAGGCTGGTGGCGGCCTCCGTGCGGCTGCGGGCGAGACGGTCCTCGGTTTCGAGCAGGGTGCGCTCGGCGTCCAGGACCTGCAGGAAGTCGCTGGCGCCGTTTTCATAACGCACCCGGGCCAGGTCGGCGGCGGTATTGCTGGCCTTCACGGCTTCCTCGTCGTGGACGAGCCGGTCCCGTGCGCGGGCGTGGGTGACGAGGGAATTCTCGGTCTCCTCGAGCGCCTGCAGGACCGTCTGCTCGTAACGCAGGAGGGCGCCTTCGTTGCGGGCCCTGGCGGCGCCGATGCGCGCCTGCACGTGGCCGAGATCGAAGATGGCCCAGGAGATGCCGGGGGCGAGTGTGTAGGCATCCGAGCCACGGTCGCCGAGGGCGCTGGAGGAGCCGGCGACGTAGCCCGCGCTGCCCGTGACGGTCACGCGCGGGAAGAGGTCCGCGCCGGCGACGCCGCCCCGGGCCGTCGCGCCC
>JAFAGC010000123.1 GCA_023423065.1 Pseudomonadota bacterium | reverse complement strand
CGCCGCAACCTGCGCAAACCCATCGCCGCTTCTCCCGGAATTTCCGTGCCTGGCACCGTCTTCTCCTACCAACCATACATCAAATTCGATCAGATGCGGTCATCGGCGAGCACGCAACGCCGGCTTTTGGCACACTCGGCCCATGCTGAAACGCGTATTGCAAGGCTGCGTGCTCGCGGCGCTCTCGCTTCCGTCGGTCGCGGCGCAGATCCAGGGCACGCCCATCGACCGGCGCGCGCTGGTCACGCGGCACAACCCGACGATCACGGAGGTCGACCCGGCCGCGCCGTTCATGGTGGGCAACGGGAGCATCGGCTTCACCGCGGACATCACCGGCCTGCAGACTTTCCAGGACCCGTACTCACCGCTCGTGCCGCTGATGACGCAGGCCCAGTGGGCCTGGCACAGCTTTCCGAATCCGAAGAACTTCCGCATCTCGCAGGCGAGCCGGCCGCTCACGGTGCGCGGCCGGAAGCTCTGGTATCCCTGGCTCGAGAACTGGGACCAGGCCAGCGCGCCCGAGATCAAGTGGCTGCGCGAGAACCCGCATCGTTTTTCGCTGGGTCGGCTCGGCCTGCGCCTGCTGCGCGCGGACGGCAAGGAAGCGTCGTTCGCCGACATCACGCGGACGAAGCAATCGCTCGACATGTGGAACGGCAAACTCACGAGCACCTTCCTGTTCGGGGGAAAACAGGTCGAGGTCGAAACCTCGGTGCATCCGACGCGCGACATCATCATCGCGCGTGTCACCTCGCCGCTGATCTTCGACGGGCGCGTCGGGTTCGCGCTCAGGTTCCCGGGCGTCTCGCCCAACCTGAATCCGAATCCCGCCGACTGGACCAATCCCGAGTCGCATGTCACGCAGGAAATCTCGCGAAACGCGGAAGGATTGAAGCTTGCGCGGATCCTCGACGACACGCACTACTCGGTCGTCCTTTCCGGGGATCGCGATCTCGAGATCGAGAAAGGCGGCCCGCACGAGTACCGCATCGTCGCGCCGCGCGGCAACACGGTCACGCTGCTGGTCGAGTTCTCGCAGAAACCGCCCATGACCGCGCCGGCCACCGAGGCCGCGCGCAACGCAGTGGCCGCCTGGTGGCAGGGTTACTGGAAAAATGGCGGCGTCATCGACTTCACGGGCAGCAAACATCCGCTCGCGAAGGAGCTCGAGCGCCGCATCGTGTTGTCGCAGTACCTCGCCGCGATCAACCAGGCGGGCACGGTGCCGCCGCAGGAAGAGGGTTTGTTCTCCAATAGCTGGAATGGCAAGTTCCACATGGAGATGCACGCGTGGCACTCGGCGCATTTCGCGGTGTGGGGCCGGCCCGAACTGCTGGAACGCAGCATGCCGTGGTACTTCGCGAACCTCGAAGGCGCGAAGGAACGCGCGAAGTCGCGCGGCGTGCGCGGCGCGTGGTGGCCGAAGATGGTCGGGCCGGAGGGTCGCGAGAGCCCGAGCACTGTGAACCCGTTCATCATGTGGCAGCAGCCGCATCCTATCTACCTCGCGGAGGCGCTCTACAACGCGCGCCCCACGCGCGAGACGCTCGACAAGTACAAGACCCTCGTCTTCGAGACCGCCGAGCTGCTCGTGAGCTGGCCGTACTTCGACAAGAAGGCCGAGCGCTTCATCCTCGGCCCGCCGATCATCCCGGCGCAGGAAAATTTCCCGCCGCTCACGACCTACAACCCGACCTTCGAGCTCGAGTATTGGCGTTACGGCGTCGCCACCGCGCAGAAGTGGCGTCAGCGCCTCGGGCTGCCGAAGAACACGGAGTGGGACAACCTGCTGTTCCGCCTCTCCAAACTACCCGAGAAGGACGGTCTGTACCTCGCCGCCGAGTCCCAGCCGGATCTCTGGGAACGCGCGCGCTCGCCCGAGTGCAAGAGCAATGCGACGGGAAGCTGCCCCAACCGCGATCACCCCTCGTTCGTCGCCGCGCTCGGGCTCCTGCCCGGCATGGGCGTCGACCGCGAGACGATGCGCCGCACGCTCGATGAAGTCGTCAGCTCGTGGGATCTGCGCCAGACCTGGGGCTGGGACTGGCCGATGCTCGCGATGACCGCGACGCGGCTCGACGAACCCGAGCTGGCGGTCGAGTTCCTGCTGACCGACACGAAGAACTTCCAGTTCGGCGTCTCCGGCATGACGCCGCGCGTACACGTCGTCGCCGACTCGGCGCCGCATGCGGCCGGGATCGGGGTAGATGGGCCCGGTTATCGCCGCGCGGCCGAGACCTACTTTCCATCGAACGGTTCGTTGCTGCTGGCCGCCGCGTTGATGGTGGCCGGGGGCAGCGGCGAGGGTGCGCTCAACCCGGGCTTCCCGGCGAATGGGCAGTGGATAGTTCGCAGCGAGGGAATCCAGCCACTCCCCTAGGCGTGGTGAACGATTTTCTCCGCAGGTGAGAGTTCTCCTACGTTTGTGACAGATAGCTAGCAGGGCAAACATTCAACGCTCTGCCGCACTGCACGACCAGGGAGGTCTCGCATGTTGTCATTCATCCGTGGTCACAACGACTAACACGGAGACGTCGGGAGACGGATGTCGCTAGGGTTTCAGCGAACCTAGAAATTCGGAGCAATCAATGGACACCGAATCCAACCTAATCATTGGTCGAATTTTCTTTGGGCTTGGTTTTGTCGTTGCGATCTTAGTGATGGTACGACCATACGTGGTGTTTCGGGCTCTCGGTCATGAAGCGTTAGGGAAGGTCGACCCACGAGGAGTTCGGGCAGTTCAGCTCATCGCAGTCCTGGTGGCGGCCGGTGCCGCCACCCACATCGTTCGAAGCTTCCTCAAATAGCAAGGCCGACCAGCTCCAACTTCGCGAGCCTTACTGCAATTGTGAGAACGACAGCGACAGCGGAAACTGCATCTCGCACTTCTTCCCTTCGCAGATCGCCGGCTTGTACTTCGTCAGGAGCATGACCTCGGAGATGTACCTCGTGATGTCCTGCCCGGGCGACTTGTAGACCTCTACCTTCTTCGCCTTGCCGTCCGGTCCCACCGTGACCGCGAGGAACAACTCGCCGTGGCCGGGCGCGATGTTGCGTCCCTTGTTGATCGCCTTGTAGATAGGCGCGAGCCCGTTGACGGGGAACGGCGGCTCGTCGCCCGGCGCGATGTACTCGTACCAGCCGTGCACGATCGCCTTGTCCTCGGGCGACAGCTCGTAATAGTCGCGGTTCACGTCGATCGGCGCCTTGGTGACGCCGTGCTGGATGAACAGCGTGCCCGTGCGGGCCTGCTCCTCCTTGACCCGGTACTTGTCCTCGGGCTGCGCGGACGAGACCGGCCCGAGCACCGCGAGCGCGGCGGTGGCGGCCAGGAGTTGGCGTAGCTTGATGACCATATCGATACCCTGAATCCCCAATACCAATGCCTATGATGCGGATGATGAGGCGTCGGTCGCGGGCAGGGCAATCGGCCTTTCCCGCGATTTGCGGCCGATTGTTGGACTGGCGCGGCGCGGCGAGTGAAGATGTCCGGCCATGACCCTGACCGAGCTCCGCTACATCGTCGCGTTGGCGCAAGAGCAGCACTTCGGCCGCGCGGCCGAGCGCTGCCATGTGAGCCAGCCGACCCTCTCGATCGCGGTCAAGAAACTCGAGGAGGAACTCGGCGTCCTGTTCGAGCGCGGCAAGCAGAAAATCCTGCCGACGCCGCTCGGACGCAAGATCGTCGAGATGGCGGGGCGCGTGCTCGAGCAGGCGGCGGCCATCAAGGACGTCGCGGAAGCCGACAAGGACCAGCTCGAAGGCCCCATCGCGCTCGGCACGTTGCCGACGATCGGCCCGTACCTGCTGCCGCAGTTCATCCCGCTGCTGCAGGAGACGTCTAACAAATTGTCGCTGTACGTCGAGGAGGGCTCGATCTCCGAGCTCGCGACCAAGCTGCGCAATGGAGATCTCGACGCGATCCTGATCACGCAGCCGTTCACCGAGGCGGACGTCGTGACTCAGCCGCTGTTCGACGAGCCTTTCATGGTGCTCATGCCGGCCGACCACCGGCTGGCCAGCAAGGCCGCCATCGGTGCGCAGGACCTGGCGCCCTCCGAGCTGCTGCTGCTGGGCGAGGGCGACGCCATGCGCGAGCAGATCCTCGCGGCCTTTCCGCACCTCAATCCCCAGCGCGCCGAGGGCGCCGCGGTGCGCACCTTCACGCAGGGCGCCACCCTCGAAACCCTCAGGCACATGGTGGCCTCGCGGCTGGGAGTGACCATCCTCCCGCAGACCGCGGCCGAGGCCCCCCTCTACGCGCCCAATCTCCTGACCACCCGGCCGTTCGCGGACCCGGTCCCCAAACGCAGCCTGGCGCTGGCCTGGCGGGTGAGTTTCCCGCGACATAAGGCCATAGACCTGTTGCGCCGGGCCATCCAGGCGAGCAGTTCGGCGTATTGGAACTACAATACGGCCCACGTCCAGGAAACCCCGGGCGTGATGGTGGAGAATCGGAACTGGTGATGCAGCCGCTCAAGAAAATACTGATCGTCGGTGGCGGCACGTCGGGCTGGCTGGCGGCCTCGATGTTGTGCCATCACCTGAAGCGCGAGCTGTGCGAGATCGAGCTGGTCGAGTCGGACGAGCTCGGCACCATCGGCGTCGGCGAATCGACCGTGCCGCCGTTCGTGGGCCTGATCCAGCGGCTCGGCATCGACGAGCAGGATTTCATCCGCGCGGTCGACGGCACCTACAAGCTCGGCATCAAGTTCGTCGGCTGGCGCGAGCGCAGCGACTCGTATTTCCACCCGTTCGGCGTGATCGGCAAGCCGATCGGCAACCACGACTTCTACCAGTGCTGGCTCAAGGCGCGTGCGCTGGGCGACACCTCGAACCTGCAGGACTTCTCGCCGTGCAACGTCATGGCGGAGCACGGGCGGTTCTTCCACCCCGCGAAGGCGCGCAACACGCCGATCGGCGGGGCTAACTACGCGCTGCACGTCGACGCATTGCTCGTCGCGAAGTACCTGCGCAAGTATTCCGAGGAGCGCGGCCTCACGCGCACCGAGGGCAAGGTCGTCGACGTGCGCCAGCGCGACGACGGATTCATCTCGGGCGTGACGCTCGCGGACGGCCGCGAGATCCAGGCCGACTTCTTCGTCGACTGCACGGGCTTCCGCAGCCTGCTGATCGGCAAGACGCTCGGCGTCGAGCACGTCGACTGGTCGAACTACCTGCCGTGCGATCGCGCGGTGGTGGTCAAGACCGAGAACAAGGGTCAGCTCGTGCCGTACACGCGCGCGACGGCGCAGCCGGCGGGCTGGAGCTGGCGCATCCCGCTGCAGAAGCGCATGGGTCAGGGTTACGTGTATTCGAGCCGCTTCGCGAGCGACGCGGCCGCGCGCGCGACGCTGCTGCGGTCGCTCGACAGCGCGGCGATCGAGGAGCCGCGATTCATTCCGTACAACACGGGACACCGGCGCCAGTTCTGGAAGCACAACTGCGTGTCGCTGGGTCTCGCGTCGGGATTCATCGAGCCGCTCGAGGCGACGTCCATCCACCTGATCGCGCGCGGCATGGATTTCCTGCTGCGTTACTTCCCGGACAAGGATTGCGATCCGGCGCTGATCCGCGAATACAACCGGCGCATGACCGCCGACTTCGAGGAAGTGCGCGACTTCATCGTGCTGCACTACCAGGCCACGCAGCGCGATGACACGCCGTTCTGGCAGTGGTGCCGGAACATCCCGCTGCCCGAGAGCCTGCGCGAACGCATCGAACTGTTCCGCGCGCACGGCGCGATGCGCGAGGGCGTGGACGAACTGTTCCGCGCCTCGAGCTGGCAGTCCGTATTCGAGGGCATGGGCATCCGCCCGCACGCGCATTGCCCGCGCGTCGAGAACCTCGACTACACGCACATCCAGCAGACCCTGCGCAACGCGAAGGCCGCGATCGCGGGCATGGTCGAGCACCTGCCGACCCACGAACAATTCCTCAAGACCGCCTGACCGTGTCCGCGCGTGATCTGCGCGCGAAATCATGACGACGACCGAAGTCTTCCTGATCGCCATGGTGATCATCTTCACCGTGCCGTACCTGATCTGGCGCGGGCTGCGCACCGATTACTGGGCGCCGCTCGTGGTGGTGCAGACGATCGCCGGCATCCTGTTGGGTCCCGGCGTGCTGGGCGCGGTCTTTCCCGACTACTACGACTTCGTGTTCCGGCCGCCCGTGGTGCAGGCGCTGAACGGCCTCGCGCTCTGGGCGGTGACGTTGTTCGTGTGGATCGCGGGCGTCGAGCTCGACTTCGGCGCCGCATGGCGTCAGCGCCGCGAGACACTGTTCGCCGCGGGCGCGGCGCTGGGCAGTCCGTTGATCTTCGGCTGCCTCGCGGCGTTGTTCCTCGTCGGCCCCGCGTGGGTAGGTAGCGCGGCCCAGCCCTGGCAGTTCGTGATCGCGATCGGCATGTCGTGCGCGGTGACGGCGCTGCCGGTGCTGATCCTGCTCATGGACAAGCTCGAGATGCTGCGCAAGCCGCTCGGACAGCGGATCCTGAGATACGCGAGCCTCGACGACATCGCGATCTGGGCCGTGTTCGCGCTGATCATGCTCGACTGGACGCGCGTCGGGCTGCAGCTCGGATTCCTCGCCGTCTTCGCCGTGGCCGCGTGGCTGATGCGCAGGCTCGTGCCGCGCCTGCCCCGGACGGACCGCTGGTACGTCGGCATCGTCTGGCTCGCTCTATGCGCGCTCGGCGCGGACGGGTGCGGGCTGCATTTCATGGTGGGCGCCTTCCTCTCGGGCGCCGTGCTCGAGTCTTCGTGGTTTGGCGAGGAAGCCATCGACTCGATGCGCCGCAACCTGCTCGTCATCGGCATGCCGGTGTATTTCCTCAGCACGGGATTGCGCACGGATTTCGCGGTGGGCGGCGCGACCGTGTTGATGATCGCCGCGGCGCTGCTGCTCGTCTCGACCGTGGGCAAACTAGTCGGCACGCACGTCGCCGGGCGCGTGCTCGGCTGGCAGCGCGGCGAGGCCACCATCATCGGCTGGCTGCTGCAGACCAAGGGCCTGATCATGATCGTGTTCGCGAACGTGCTGCTCGATCAGGATCTCATCACGAACGGCACGTTCACCGCGTTGCTGCTCATGGCGCTCGGCTCGACCATGCTGACGGTGCCGCTCACGGCGCCGCTGCTTAAACGGCTGTAATTTCGACGATTTCGGCAGCCGGAAGCTAGTCCATAGGGAAAATCAATGGGCGTCAGGCTGGCGCAGGACTGGGGACGGATCCAAATTCGTTCCCGACCTGTAGCGCCGAACCGGGGACGGATTTCAAGTTCAGTCCCCGACCTGCCCGGCGCCAATCTGGCGGCTGGCAAGCGAGCCCCTCACTCGCGCACGCCGGCCGCCCTGCCAGCTGGCGGGTCGCGATCCTCGCAACTGCAATTGCGGGGATTGCGGCCCGGCACCTGGGCTAACATCCGGCCATGCGCTTCAAACCACTGCTGCTGTTGTTGGCGCCTTGCGTCGTCGCCGCGGCGGCCCTTGCGAAGGACAAGGTGACGGCGCCCCCGGTCGATCATCACCAGCACCTGCTCACACCGGCGATGACCGCGGACGGGCAGAAACCCATCGACGCCGCGTCCATGATCGCGATGCTCGACGAGGCCGGCATCCAGCGCGCCGTGCTGCTGTCGAACGCGTACCGGTACGCCGACTACGAAAAGGTGCAGGCCGAGAACGACTGGACCGGAAGCGAGGCGGCGAAATATCCCCAACGCCTCATCGCGTTCTGCGCATTCAATCCGCTCGCGGACTACGCGCTCGAGGAGCTCGCGCGCTGCGCCGCCGACGAGCGTTTCGGTCGCGGAATCAAGTTGCAGTTCGGAATGTCGGCGGTGAATCTCGCCGACGCCGGGCACGTTGCGAAAGTGAAGGGCGTATTCAGCGCCGCGAACGAGAAGAAACTTGCCATCGTCGTGCACGTGCGCGGCCGGCTCGCGCATCCGTACGGCGCCACGCAGGCGCAGACCTTCATCGACGAGCTGCTGGCCGCCGCGCCCGACGTGCCCGTGCAGATCGCGCATTTCGCGGGCGGCGGCGCCACCAACGACCCGCCGTCGGACGAGGCGCTCGCGACGTTCATCGCCGCGATCGCGCGCAAGGATCCGAAGGTGCGCAACCTGTATTTCGATCTTGCCCTGGTCGCGCCGGCTGACCTTTCGCCGGAGCGCGCGCAGTTCGTCGTGAAGGCGATTCGCGACATCGGACTTTCGCGGCTCCTGTACGGCTCGGATGGCGGTGATCCGACCGATCCGCCGCCCAAGGCGATGCTCGAAGCGTTCCGCAAACTACCGCTGAGCGACGCCGAATTCGGCGCGATCGCCGGCAACGTCGCTCCGTACCTGCGCTGACGGCTGCGGATCGGACGCGGGCAGGATCGCGAACGGCTGCGCCTTCTCGAACTTGTCCGCCGCAGAGCCGCCGGTGCTTGCGCGGGTCGCGGTCCATCTGTTCAACTCATGCGCGCATGTCGGACATCACGCATCGCTCCGTCAGACTCCGCATGGCCGCGGTGCTCGTGTTCGTCACGGGGGCCTGCTGTGCCGCGGCCAATGCGGCTCCCGATGAAGCTGCCATCGACGCACTGGCGCGCGCCTGGCTGATCCGCAACGAGGGCGTGGGCCTTTCCATCGGCGTCTACGACAACGGCCAGCGCCGCTTCCACAACTACGGCACGACGCAGATCGACGGCAACGTCGTGCCGACCAAGGACACCATCTACGACATCGGTCCCATCAGCAAGACGATGACGGGGCAGATCCTGGCGCGCGCCGTGGTCGAGGGGCGCGTCACGCTCGAGGACGACGTCGCGAAGTATCTCGATGGCGAGTACGCGAACCTCGCGCACGACGGGCAACGCGTCCAGCTTAAACACCTCGCGAGCATGACCTCGCAGCTCGTGGACAACATCCCGGACCTGACGCAGGTGCGCAAGCTCGATCGCGAACCCCTCGCGGTCACGCGGATGCGGGTGTACAGCAATTATTCGAACAAGGATTTCCTGCGCCAGCTCACGCGCGTCGCACTGCCGCGCCCGCCGGGAGAAGCGCCGCGGCAATCGAACGTCAGCACGATGTTGCTCGGCGTCGTGCTCGAGAAGGTGTACGGCGAGCCGTTCGAGACCATTCTCGCGCGCGAGATCGAGAAGCCGCTGCGCATGGGCAGCGGCACCGACCCGCAAGCCAAACTACTCGCGCGCGGCTACACGCGGGACAACGAATCGCTCCCGCCGTACGGCGCGACGTCTCAATACCCGGTGAATTCGCTGCGTTACAGCGCCGAGGACCTGCTGCGTTATGCGTCGTGGCAGATGGTCGAGCGCGACGCGTCGGTGAAGCTGGCTCACCAGCCGCTCTGGTCGACGCCCGACGGGAATTCGCACGTGGGATTCTTCTGGATCGCGGGCGATTCGCCGCACGGGCGGCGGCTGCAGTTCTCGGGCACGACGTACGGGTTCGCGAGCTTCGCCGATCTCTACCCCGATTCGAAGCTGGCCGTGGTCCTGCTGTCCAACAAAAACACAGAGGGGGGCGCGGCGTGCCAGCGCCGCCGCGCGGCGCACAAACCCG
>JAFAGC010000098.1 GCA_023423065.1 Pseudomonadota bacterium | reverse complement strand
CCCCGGGCGTGTTGAATTCCTCAGGCCAGGTCCGCGACCAGCGCGTCGCGCACGTTCGGGGGCACGGGCGCGATCTCGTGTGTGTAGTCAGGATGGTCGATGCCGACTCCGAGTGCGGCGCCGGCCTTCAGCTTCGCCACCATCGCATCGGTGAGCTCGAAGCGCAGGAAATGCACGGCCGAGGTCTTGGTCTCGTTCTCTCGCTCCAGGTCCTCGTCCGCGATGGCGTACACGCGGTCGAATCCCTGCACCTCGATCCAGCAACGATCTTCGATGCCGCGCAGTTTCTCGAGCTGCGCCTTGCGCACCTCGGCATCCGGATACTCGATGAGGAACGTGACCTTCCAGTTGCTCCCGTCGGGGATCAGCGGGTTGTAGGCCTCGAGTTCTTCGGCGACGCCTTCGGCCTCGAAGATGCGCTCGGCGCGTAGCATCTCCTGGACCTGGTATTGCACAGTGAGACGATCCTCGAACAGCCACATCGTGTTCGGTCCGACCTTGAGCTGCCGGTTCTTCTTGTGTGCGATCACGCGCGCGCGAAAATCCGCCCGCTCGCGCGAATAACGTTCGAGCGACAACAGGTCCGATTCGACCAGCTTCTTCATTGCGGTCATTACAGTCCGTAGGCCTTGCGTACCAGCGACATCGGGTGTTCGGGCTCGCGCACCTTCCCCGACTCGTCCGGCGACAGGATGCTCTCTATCTGGTGCCCGGCCATCGGGCAATCGCTCGAATAGTGATCGGCTTTCGCCTGCGCGACGCGATTGACCACGGGCCGGCCGATCTTCACCGACGCCGCGCGATATTCCTTCTTCACCGCGTACGTGCCGTTGTGGCCGGAACAGCGTTCGATCACGTCGACGGTGGTGTCGGGCACCAGTCTGAGCACGTCGCGCGTCTTCAAGCCGATGTTCTGCACGCGCAGGTGACACGGCACGTGATAACTGACCTTGCCGAGCTTTTCCTTGAAATCCGTGCGCAGCAGCCCTGCCTTGTGGCGCAGCATGAGGTATTCGAACGGATCGAAAATGTGTTCCTTCACCGCCTGTACGTCCGAGTCTTCCGGGAACATGAGCGGCAATTCCTGCTTGAACATGAGCACGCAGGACGGAATCGGCGCGACGATGTCGTAACCCTCGTCGATCAGCGCCTTGAGCGCCGGGACATTGAAGTTCTTGTATTTCTCAACCGTTTCGAGATCGCCGAGCTCGAGCTTCGGCATTCCGCAGCACTTTTCCTTGCCGACCACCTTCACCGGGATGCCGTTGTGTTCGAACACGGCGGTAAGGTCCTCGGGCATGTGCGGCTCGTTGCGGTCGCCGTAACACGTGACGAACAACGCGACCTTGCCGCGCGTTTCGTCGGTGGGTTTCACCTCGGACGTCGCGCTCGCAACGGTACTTGCAATAGCGCGCGCGCGCTTCGAGCCCGTCTTCGAATGATATTTCGGGATGGGCGCGGTGGAGTCCACGCCGAGCGTCGTCTCGAGCAGCTTGCGGCCGGCATCCGTTGCGTTCACCGCGTTGACGATGCCCGAGACGACGGGAATCCCGGCGATGCTGCCGAGCACCCGCGTGTTGGAAAGTAGTTTGTCCCGGAGCGAATGTTCGCCTTTGCGGTGCTGCACGTGTTTCGCGCGCAGCATCAGGTGCGGGAAATCGATGTTCCAGGGATGCGGCGGAACGTAGGGACACTTGGTCATGAAACACATGTCACACAGGTAACAGTGATCCACGACGTCCCAGTAGACTTTCTTGTCGACGCCGTCGAGCTCGAGCGTGTCGCTCGCGTCGATCGCATCGAACAAGGTTGGGAACGAATTGCACAGGCTGAAGCAGCGGCGACAGCCGTGGCAGATGTCGAAGACGCGCTCGAGTTCTTTCTCGAGCGCGGCCTCATCGACGAATTCAGGCTTGCGCCAGTCGAGCGGATGGCGCGAAGGCGCCTGGAGGCTGCCTTCGCGCTGGCCGGTATCTGAAGCGCTCACGATCTGATGATCAGATCGAGTCGAGAGCCTTCTGGAAGCGATTGGCATGCGAGCGCTCGGCCTTGGCGAGCGTCTCAAACCAATCGGCGATCTCGGAGAATCCTTCTTCGCGGGCCTCCTTCGCCATGCCCGGATACATGTCGCTGTATTCGTGCGTCTCGCCGGCGATGGCCGCCTTGAGATTGTTCTTGGTTTCACCGATCGGCAGGCCCGTGGCCGGGTCGCCGACCGCCTCGAGGTACTCGAGGTGACCATGCGCGTGGCCGGTTTCGCCTTCCGCGGTCGAACGGAACACGGTCGACACGTCGTTGTAGCCTTCGACGTCGGCCTTGGCTGCGAAGTAGAGATAACGGCGGTTCGCCTGCGACTCACCTGCGAACGCATCCTTCAGATTCTTTTCAGTCTTGCTGCCCTTCAGGTTCACGGCACACTCCTTCTCAGTTATCCAGTCGAGAATTACTCTCATTTGGACTTGTTCTAAATGCGGTGCGCACTGTACGACCGCGTCCGCGAGCGCGTCAATCGGGGCCGACTATCGACCGCCCATCGTTGCCCTGCCGCGCTGCGACGTTTAACGTCGCGCGCGTGACAGCCAAATCAAAACTGCCCGACTTCGAACGATCGCTGAGCGAGCTCGAAGCACTGGTCGCCAAGCTCGAACAGGGCGACGTTCCTCTCGAAGACGCATTGAAGACTTTCGAACGCGGTGTCGCCCTTACGCGGCAATGCCAGACGGCGCTGCGCACGGCGCAACAGAAAGTCGAAGTGTTGCTGACGCGCAATGGCAATGAGGAGCTTGCGCGTTTCGCCCAAGGAGATGAGGGCGACGAAGCGAACGAGGCCGAAGTCGATGACGACGACGAGCATTGAAGCGGGTCGAGCGCCGTCGCAGGGATTTCTCGCCGCGCGGGTTCCGCTCTATCAACGACGAATAGAAGGAGTGCTGGCCCGCGCGCTCGAAGTCGAAGGCGGCGCAACGGCGCGGCTGCTGCAGGCCATGCGTTACAGCACGCTCGAAGGCGGCAAACGCGTGCGCCCCGTGCTCGTCTACGCGACCGGCGAAGCCCTCGGCGCCTCGCTCGAAACGCTCGATGCGCCGGCCGCCGCGGTCGAGCTCATCCACGTCTACAGCCTGGTGCACGACGATCTGCCCGCGATGGACAACGACGACCTGCGGCGCGGAAAGCCGACCTGCCATCGCGCTTTCGACGAAGCCACCGCGATCCTGACGGGCGATGCGCTGCAAGCGCGCGCGTTCGAGTTGCTGACGCGCGCATCGCCGTCGGTGCCGGCGGCCGCGTGCCTCGAAATGCTGAAGGTCCTCGCGGATGCGATCGGCACTCGCGGCATGGCGGGTGGACAGGCCATCGACCTCGAGTCCGTCAAACAAACTCTCGACGAAGCGGCTCTCGAGCGCATGCACCGGCAGAAAACCGGCGCGCTCATCCAGGCGAGCGTGTTGCTCGGCGCGATTGCCGCGGGTCTGCAAGGTGCGACCGAACGCGCGGCGCTGAACGAGTTCGGCGCGGAGATCGGCCTCGCCTTCCAGATCCACGACGACATCCTCGACGTCGAGGGGACCACCAGCACGCTTGGCAAGCGCGCGGGCGCCGATGCGGATCGCATCAAGCCGACCTATCCGTCGGTGCTCGGGCTCGATCGGGCGCGCGCCCAGGCGGTCGCTCGCCGGGATCGCGCGATCGCGGCGCTCGAGCCGCTGGGGCCCCGCTTCGCGCACCTGGGCGAGTTCGCACACTTCCTCGTCGCGCGCGCGAATTGAGCGCGTGTAAACTCCCCCGGCAATGCCCTCTGCCTCCGACGCCTTTCCGCTGCTGCGCACCCTCGACTCGCCCGCGCATCTTCGCGCTCTACCCGAAACGCAGCTCGGGGAGATCTGCAAGGAACTACGGGAATACCTGATTCGCAGCGTCGCCACGCGCGGCGGCCACTTCGCCGCCGGGCTCGGCACCGTCGAACTCACGATCGCGCTCCACTACGTTTTCGACACTCCGGATGACCGGCTCGTCTGGGACGTCGGTCACCAGGCGTATCCGCACAAGGTGCTCACCGGCCGGCGCGACCGGCTCGACACGATCAAGCAGAGCGGCGGACTCGCGCCCTTTCCATCGCGCGCCGAAAGCGAATACGACACCTTCGGCGTCGGGCACTCGAGCACCTCGATCTCGGCGGCGCTCGGAATGGCGGTCGCCGCGGAGCTGACCCACGATCCGCGCAAGGTCGTCGCGATCATCGGCGACGGCGCGATCACCGCGGGCATGGCCTGGGAGGCGCTGCTCAACGCGGGCGCGCGCCGGACCAACCTGCTGGTCGTGCTCAACGACAACGACATGTCGATCTCCGAGAACGTCGGCGCATTGTCCAACTACTTCGCAAAGGTGCTGTCCGGCCGGATGTATTCGACGCTGCGCTCGGGGGGCAAGAAGATCCTCAAGCAGATGCCCACGATGTGGGAGCTCGCGCGGCGTTCAGAGGAAATGATGAAGGGAATGGTGTTACCCGGCACTATTTTCGAAGAGCTCGGGTTCAACTACATCGGCCCGATGAACGGCCACGACATCAAGGAGCTCGTGACCACGCTGCGCAACATGCGCCATCTCAACGGGCCGCAGCTGCTGCACGTGGTGACGCGCAAGGGCAAGGGTTACGCGCCGGCCGAGGCGGATCCGATCAAGTGGCACGGCCCGGGTCCGTTCGATCCGATCAGCGGCACCATCTTCAAGGAAAAGGCGCAGGGCCCCTCCTACTCGCAGGTGTTCGGCCAGTGGATGTGCGACATGGCCGCGCTCGACGAACGCGTCGTCGCGATCACGCCCGCGATGCGCGAGGGCTCGGGTCTCGTGGAGTATTCGAAGAAATTCCCGCAGCGCTATTTCGACGTCGCGATCGCCGAGCAACACGCGGTCACGTTCGCGGCGGGACTCGCGTGCGAGGGCCTCAAGCCCGTGGTGGCTATCTACTCGACCTTCCTGCAGCGCGCCTACGACCAGCTCATCCACGACGTGGCGCTGCAGAACCTGCCGGTCGTGTTCGCGCTCGACCGCGCGGGCCTCGTCGGCGGCGACGGCGCGACGCACCAGGGCTCGTACGATCACTCGTTCCTGCGTTGCATCCCGAACCTGGTCGTGATGGCGCCCGCCGACGAAAACGAGTGCCGGCAGATGCTCTACACGGCGACCACCCTGCCCGGTCCGTCCGCGGTTCGTTATCCGCGCGGCCAGGGACCGGGTGTCGCGCCCGTGGCGGAAATGACCGCCCTGCCCGTGGGCAAGGCGCAACTTCGCCGCGAGGGCCGTAGCGGTCTGCTCATCCTTGCGTTCGGCGCGCTGGTGAAATCCGCCGAAATCATCGGCGAGCGACTCGACGCGACGGTCGTGAACATGCGCTTCGTGAAGCCGCTCGACGAGGAACTCGTGCTGCGGCTCGCGGAGAAACACACGGCGCTGGTTACCGTCGAGGAAAACGCGATCGCGGGCGGCGCGGGTTCGGCGGTTCTCGAACTACTCGCGAACTGCGACGTGCAACTACCCACTCTCACACTCGGCATTCCCGACCGTTTCGTGGAACACGGCTCGCGCGAGGAGTGTCTCGCGCAGGCCGAGCTCGATCTGCCCAGTCTCGAAAGCGCGGTCCAGCGCTGGTGGGAACAGCAGTCGGTGGCCAGGATGAAGGCCGCCTCCGGGACATAATTTTCACGCTCCGGGGCCCATTCAGGGGCCTGCGGGAACATTTCCGGGCGAATCACCCTTATGAGGGGTTGATCGATCCACGAAAGCCCGCAAACTGTGCGCCTACTATTCCGACCCGTATTTCAGGCCTTCCCATGAATATCGCTGCTGCACCGCAGGCCCGCGTCGTCTCCGTCGAAGACGTTCAGAACCGCGCCGACACGCGCCGCATTCCGATCAACCAGGTCGGAATCAAGGACATCAATCATCCGGTGCGCGTCAAGGACCGTTCGGTGGGCGAGCAGCACACCGTCGCGAACTTCAACATGTACGTGAACCTGCCGCACAACTTCAAGGGCACGCACATGTCGCGCTTCGTCGAGATCCTGCATCGCGAGCGTGAAATCTCGGTCGAGTCGTTCGGAGCCCTGTTGGCCGAGATGACGGAGCGCCTCGAGGCGGACTCCGGGCACATCGAGATGTCGTTCCCGTATTTCGTGATGAAGAAGGCGCCGATCTCGGGAGTCGAGAGTTACATGGACTATCACGCGACACTCACGGGCAAACGCGTGAAGGGCGTGACCGAGATGTGGGTGAAGGTCGTCGTCCCCGTTACGAGCCTCTGCCCCTGCTCGAAGAAGATCTCCGAGCGCGGCGCGCACAACCAGCGCTCGCACGTGACGATCTCGGCGAAACTGCGCGAGCACATGTGGATAGAGGAGCTCATCGAGATCGCCGAGTCGGAAGCGTCGTGCGAGCTGTACGGCATCCTCAAGCGTCCCGACGAGAAATACGTGACCGAGCGCGCCTACGACAATCCGAAGTTCGTCGAGGACATGGTGCGCGACGTGGCGGTGAGGCTGAACGACGA
Source organism: Pseudomonadota bacterium (assembly GCA_023423065.1). GTDB lineage: Bacteria > Pseudomonadota > Gammaproteobacteria > Steroidobacterales > Steroidobacteraceae > CADEED01. The sequence continues at coordinate 19,109 of JAFAGC010000098.1, read as the reverse complement.
GCCGCGCATCGCCGCGTACGTGGTGGAGTCGGAGAACTTCGAGTCCATCCACAATCACTCCGCCTATGCGCTGATCGAGCGCGACAAGGACGCGGAAGCCCGCGACGCCTGACCTCTTCGGCGAGGGCCGGGCGCGAACCCCGTCACATTTCGGCCGACCGCGGCGAGCGCATCGTCGTGGGCGAGAAACCCGTTCCGGCGCGCGCGAGACATATCCGCTGAAGTTCGTCGATCGGATCGGGGTCGATCGGATCGGGGGAGCGGCATGTCGAGGCGTGCATCAACGGATGTTTTCCGCGGGTCGCTGAGGTGGATGGCGCTCGCGCTCCTGGCATCGCCCTGCCTCGCGGGCTCCCTCGAAATCGAAGTGCTGAAGCGCGACGGCAAACCACTCACCGGCGCCATCGCGCTGCTCGAAGCAGAATCGCCCACCCTGCCGCCCGCGGCTCCCGTGCAGGCGGTCATGGACCAGGTGGATCTCGCCTTCGTGCCGGACGTGCTCGTACTGCCGGCCGGATCGAGTGTGATGTTCCCGAACAGCGACGCGGTGCGTCACCAGGTTTACTCGTTCTCGGACGCGCGTGCGTTCCAGCTGCCGCTGTATCGCGGCAAGCCCTATCCACCCGTGACGTTTCCCCAGCCGGGCATCGTCACGCTCGGCTGCAACATCCACGACAACATGATCGCGTACATCGTCGTCACGGCCGCGCCGTTCTTCGGGCGCACGGACAGCCGCGGTATCTGGATCGCGGACGACGTGCCCGCGGGCCGCTACCGGCTGCGGGTCTGGCATCCGTTGATGAGCGAGGCCGAAGACGATGGCCGGGTCGTCGAAGTCGGCGATCAGAAGACCCGTGTCGACATCAGGCTCTCGCGTTCGCTCAGGCCCGCGCCGCTCTCGGGCCGTCCGCACTCATGGGACTACTGAAACGAATTCGCGCCGGCGCGCTGTTCGCCGGCGCCGCGATCGCCGGCGCGAGTCCGGCTTGCAACGCGGGCGGGTGGCAGCTCGGACTCGATCTGCGCGCCATTCATTCGGACGGGCGCGACTCGTTTCTGGACAACGGCCAGGGCAAGCTGCGCTTCGACGAGGACCACGGGGGCATCCGGCTCGGACGCCTGCGCGCCGCGTGGAACCAGCCGATCGGCGACACTTTCGCCGCGCATGTCGAGGCCTCGGCCTGGGACGACGACGACAAGAACCCCATCGATCTCACCGAGGCGTACCTCGAATACCGTCCCGTCCCGCGCGCGGGCATCAAGGGTCGCGTGCGGCTCGGCGCCTTCTATCCACCCATGTCGCTCGAGAGCCGCGCGATCGGTTGGGAGACTCCGTACACGATCACGCCCTCCGCGATCGGCAGCTGGATCGGCGAGGAGATCCGCACGATCGGCCTCGAGGGACAGGTGGACTGGTTAGGCACGCGACGCGGCCACGATTTCGACCTGCAGTTCACCGCGGCGGTGTTCGGTTGGAACGATCCGGCCGGGACGATGATCGGAGCGCACGGGTTCGCGATGCACGACCGGCAGACGACGCTGTTCGGCCGCGTCGGCGCGCCGCAGCCCGATCCCGAAAAGGCCAAGAAGGAACTGTTCCACGAGATCGACGGACGTCCCGGCTATTACGTCGGCGCGCAGGCTCGTTATCTCGATCGCGCCGTGCTCAACCTGCTCCATTACGACAACCGCGCGGATCCCAGCGCGGAGGCGCCGGAGATCCGCGACCTCGCCTGGTACACCGAGTTCGACGCCGCGACCCTGCGCGTCGAAACCGGCGGCGGTTGGACCGTCATCGTCCAGGCGCTCGACGGCCGCACGGCCATCGACCCGTTCCGCTTGCTCGAGTGGCAGTTCGAATCGCAATCGGCGCTCGTCGCCCGTCGCTTCGGCAGCCACATGATCTCGGCGCGCTACGATGTATTCGAAGTCATCTTCGACGACCGGCCGCACTGGGCGGGCAGCGAAGACGGGCACGCCTGGACGGTGGCGTACAGTCTCGACCGCGGCGAACGGTGGCGTTTCGCGCTCGAATGGCTCCGCGTCGAGAGCGACGTGCCCGAGCGCGCGGCGACGCTGGGCGAACCGGCGCTCGCCACCGAATCGAAGCTCGAGTTGTCCGTGCGGTATTTCCTGAGCGGCGACTTCTGAAGTTCGCGCGCGGTCGCGAACGACCGCGGCGCTCCCTATTCCGTGGCGCAACATTCCGCGTGAGATTGCCGGGCCGATACAATCGCGCGCCATCCGTCATACTTCCGGAGCACCCTCATGAATCTTCGAGTCCCGGACGCGCGTCTCGCGCTGCGCGCCGCCATCGTGCTCGCCTGCGCCGCGGCATCGCCGGTATTCGCCGATGACGAGGCGCTGCGGAGCGAGGTCGAGACACTGCGTGCCTCGATCGAGGCGCAACGCGCGCAGCTCGCCGCGCAGGCCGCGCTGCTCGAGCAACAGCAGAAACAGCTCGAAGCGCTCACGCAGCGGCTCGAACAGGCCAAGCCTGCTCCACCGGAAACTCCCAAGGTCACGCTCGCCAACGGGCGGCCGGCGATCACGGCCGCGGACGGCGCATCCTCGATCGCGTTCCGCGCCAACGTACAGCTCGACGGCGCGATGTACGGCGAAAGCCCCGCCGGCCCTCTCGCATCCGACTACCGCCGGGGATCCGTCGGCGGCACGCCGAATCGCGAGAACGCCGGCGCGCGCGATTTCTCGGACGGCTTCTACTTCCGGCGCGCCCGCTTCGGCGTCGAGGGCAAGTTCGCGCAGCACTTCAACTACCGGCTGCTGCTGGAGCTCGGCGGCGGCGGCGGTACCGAAGGTCCGACCCGCATCAACGATGCGTGGATCGCATTCACGGGCTTTGCCCCGTTCGCGATCCAGCTCGGCGCGTTTTCGCCGCCTTCCAACATGGACGACAGCACGTCGCCCGAAGACCTCGCTTTCATCGAACGCGCCAGCGCCTCCGAGCTCTCCCGCTCGCTGGGCGGCGCCGACGGCCGCATCGGGCTCGGCGTGCGTGGCGGCGGCGCGCGCTGGATGGGCGCATTCACGCTCACCAACCGTACCGTCAGCGATGCCGAGGTGTTCGATTCGCAGCTCGCGGCCGTCGCGCGCGCGGGATTCCTCGTCGCCACCGGCTCCGACTACGACGTGCACGCCGGCGCCTCCGGCACATACGTGATCTCGCCGCCGGACCAGGGTCCGGATTCGGCGCTGCGTCATCCGCTGCGATTCCGCGACCGGCCCGAGATCCGCGTCGACAGCACTCGGCTCATCGACACGGGATCCCTCGACGCGGCGCACGCCAGCGTGTTCGGTGTCGAATTCGGCGCCAACTGGAAGAACCTCTATCTACAGGGCGAGCACTTCTGGTTCGACGTCGAGCGCCGCGATCCCACGGCGCTGGACGATCCGTCGTTCACGGGCTACTACGTCCAGGGCAGCTGGGTGCTGACCGGCGAGAATCGCCGCTACAACGCGGCGACGGGCTCGTTCCAGAATCCGCGCCCGAAGACGCCGGTCGGGGCCGACGGTGGATTCGGTGCGTGGGAACTCGCGGCGCGTTACAGCCGCATGGACCTCAACCACGAGGAAGGACTGGCAGGCAGCGCCGCCGCGCCTGGCAGCGTTCGCGGCGGCGAACAGTCGATCCTCACGCTGGGCGTGAACTGGTACGTCAATGCCAACTTCAAGGTGATGATGAACTACCTGTTGATCGACGTGGATCGCCTGAATCCCGCCGGATCCGGAAACATGCAGCCCTTCGGAGCGCCGCCCAATACGCCGCCGATCGGCGTGGAGATCGGCCAGGACCTGGACGTGTTCGCGCTGCGAACCCAGTTCAGTTTCTAGGGCGCGGTCTGCTAGGGAAGAGTCGGCTGGGTCCCGCTGACCGCGGTGTCGTTGCCCTGCAGGCGCGAGATCAGCGCGCGCAGGAACACGCGGTTGAACCGCAGCTGGCAGGCGGCGGATACCTGCTCGAGCAGCGTGGAGCTCACCCGCAGCACCGACACGGGCGTCTCCGCGCGGATCGTGGCTGTGCGGCGCGCGCCGCGCACGTAGCTCGTCTCGCCGAAGCAGTCACCCTTCTCGATCGAGCCCAGCGTCTTGCCGTGGCGCTCCACGAGGCATTTGCCGTTGACGAGGATGTAGAAGCGGTCGTCCATCTCGCCTTCCTTCACGATCTCCTCGCCCGCCGGGTAGTCCGTCATGGTGCTGGCGCGCAGCACCTCCCAGATCTCGGCATGGGAGAACTCGTGGAAGAAGCGCAGCCGGCGCAGCACGTCGAACTGCTCCTGTTGGTCGATGCGGGCGTTCTGCTCGCGCAGCCGCTGGTGGACGCGGGTCAGTTCCGCGGCGAAGTCCGCGCCCGACTTCTGGCGCTTGTCGGGCGACTTCATCATCGCCGTGACGACGATCTGCTCGAGCTCCTCGGGCACGTCCTTGCGATGCGTGAGGATCGGTGGCGGCGTGGCGTACACGATCTGGTGCAGCAGCTTGACCAGGTTGCCGGCGCGGAACGGCCGCACGCCGGTCAGCAGCTCGTACATCACGGCGCCGAGCGAATAGAGGTCCGAGTGGTGCGTGAGCTCGAGGCTCTGCACCTGCTCGGGCGACATGTACGACGGCGATCCGGCGATGCCCTCGATGCGCGAAATCTCGGAATCGGCGACCAGCGCGATGCCGAAATCGATGATGCGCACGTCGGAATCCTGCGTGAGCATGATGTTCGAGGGTTTGATGTCCCGGTGAATGACCCCGCGCGTATGAGCGTAGTGCAGCGCCTTGGCGCACTTGAACATGATCTCGACGACGTCGTCGATGCGCAGCAGGTTGTCCGGCCGGCAGTAGGCCGAGAGCGTCCGCGCTCCGTGCACGTGTTCCGTGACGATGTAGCAGCGCCCGTTCTCCTCGCCCGCGTCGTAGATCGGAAGGATGTGCGGATGCTGCAGCATGCCGACCATGTGCGCTTCCGACAGGAACATCTTGCGGGCGATCTTGGCGCGCTCGTCGGTCTGATCCGGGTCCATGTTGTAGACCTTGATCGCGACGTCGCGGCCGTAATACGGATCGTGCGATAGATAGACCGTACCGGTGGAACCCCGGCCTACCTCGTTGATGATTACATATTTACCGATGCGGTCCGGAACGCGGTTCTCCAGGATCTTCTGCGCCTGCGCTTCGGTGCCAGTTCCGGTCGTTGTGGCTTGCAGCGGCATTTTTCTCGACGTCGGCGATGCGTCGGCGCGGGTCCTCCGCGCGATCGCAGTCGCATGTAAAGGTGCCGGCAGAATACGGCCGGGCGCTGCGAGGGGGTGTGACCCGCTTCAAGGGATCACGGCAGGGGATTCTCGGGTCAGCGCGCGAAATGATCGAATCCGGCACCCGAGAACTGCATCACACCGGCTCGCGAGAAAACCCTGACGCCTTTTCCCGATACGAGACTGCCGATGCGCGTCACCGGGCCGAGCCCCTGGGCGATGGCTTGTGTCATCGCGCCGAGTCTCGCAAGTGGGACGGTGAACAACAGCTCGTAATCGTCGCCCCCGGTGAGTGCGTATTCGCGCGCGATCTCGCGGCCCACCGCGTTCGAGAGCGCATCCGAGATCGGCAGCGATGCCGCTTCGATCTCCGCGCCGCAACCGCTCGCCTCGCAGAGTTTTTCCAGGTCGCCGCCGAGGCCGTCGGAAACGTCGATGCAGGCGCTCGCGAGGCCGCGCAACGCGATCCCCACTTCGCAGCGTGGCGTCGGGAACAGGAAGCGGTCGCGCAGGATCTGCGCGGACATCGGATCGGCGACGTGCAGCCTGCCCTGCTCGAGCGCGAGCCCCGCCGCCGAATCGCCCGGCGATCCCGTCACGAAGATCGCATCGCCCGCCTGCCCACCGCCGCGCTCGAGCGCGACGCCGATGGGCACGATGCCCATGATCGTCACCGTGACCGACAGCGGTCCGCGCGTCGTGTCGCCGCCGATCAGCGCGACACCATGCCGGCGGCACAGGTCGCCCGCCGCGCGCGCGAATTCTTCGAGCCACTCGTCGTCGCGCTCCGGCATCGTGAGCGCGAGCAATGCCCACGCAGGCTCGGCGCCCATGGCCGCGATGTCGGAAAGGTTGACCGCGAACGCGCGATGCCCGATCGAAGCCGCGGGACTGCCGACCGGAAAGTGCACGGCCTCGACCAGCGAGTCGGTGACCGCGACCAGCTCGCGCGACGCGGGCGGCATGATCACCGCGCCATCGTCGCCGATGCCGATGCGCACGTCGTTGCGGATCGCCCCGAGACGCGCGAAGTACTTCCCGATCAGTTCGAACTCGGACTGCGGCATGGAGGTAACCAGCGCCGCCAGGCCGTCAGTGTTCCAGAGGTCGCAGCTCGCGAGCGGCTTTATCGAGAACCGCGTTCACGAACCGGTGGCTGTCGGTGGCGCCGAAACGCTTCGCGAGACCGACGGCTTCGTTGATGACCACGCGGTACGGAACGTCCGGCGCGGCCTTCAGCTCGTGCGTACCCACCCACAACACGGCGTGCTCGACCGGATCGAGCTCCGCCGGCTTGCGATCCATCCAGGCGGCGAGCGAAGTATCGAGCGCCTCACTACCCGTGCAGATGTCGGTGATGAGCTTGTTGAAGTAGCCGCGGTCCGCCTTGCGCATGTCCTCGTCGGCCGAAAACTCGTTAACGACGTCCTGCCAGGGACTCGAGTTGATCTGCCAGCGGTACAGCGCCTGGACCGCGAGCTTGCGCGCGACGGCGCGGCGCGCCGAAGCCGGGTTGATTCCGTTTCCGCGCGACATCAGCGGCGCCCCTTTTTCTTGCGTGGCTTGCTCTTCTGACGCGCCTTCGGCCCGGCGCCGAATGGCGCGAGCAGTTCGATCATTTCGAGCGCGGCTTCCATCGACTCGCCGCCCTTGTTCATGCGGTCGAGCCCGGCGCGCTCTTCGGCCTGCGCCTCGGTCTCGGTCGTCAGCACGCCGAAGATCACCGGCACGCCGGTCGCGAGTCCCGCATCCATGATGCCACGCGCACATTCGCCCGCGACGTATTCGAAGTGCGGCGTGTCGCCGCGGATCACGCAGCCGAGCGCGATCACCGCCTGGTATTCGCCGCTCGCGGCGAACTTGAGCGCGGCCAGCGGCAGCTCGAACGCGCCGGGCACGCGCTGCACGATGAGGCCGTCTTCGCGGCCGCCGTGAGCGCTCCAGGCGTGCGTCGCGCCCTCGATGAGCCGGTCGACCAGCTTCGCGTTGAAGCGCGCCGCGACGATGGCGACGCGCCAGTCGCGGGCGTCGAACGTGGTTTCGTTGGGGCGGGAGCCGGTCATGGGCGCGGGAGTATAGCGGGGCTCATTCCGCCACGTAGCCCACGATCTCGAGGCCGAAGGCCGAGATGCCCTGGAGCTGTTTGGGCGTCGACAACACCCGCATGCGCGTGACGCCGAGATCCTTGAGGATCTGCGCGCCGATGCCGTAGGTGCGCAGCACCTGCGGAGGTGCGGCCACCGATGCGGGCTCGCGCAGTTCGTCGAGCGCGGCGACCGCGTCGGCGAGCTCGCGCGGACTCGAGTGATCTCGCAATACGATCACGATGCCGTAGCCGGAATCCGCGACCTTCCGCATCGCGTCGCGCAGGTTCCACGTGCGGCCGAGGCCCCGCACGCCGACCAGGTCCGACAACGTGTCGATCGGATGCACGCGCACCAGCGGCGGACGCGACGGATCGAGCTCGCCGCGCACCAGCGCAAGGTGCACGTCGCGATGCACGTGATCCTCGTAGGCCAGCAGCTTGAATTCGCCGAACTCGGTGGTCACCGACTGTTCGGCGATGCGCTCGACCGAGCGTTCCTGGCGCAGCCGATAACGGATCAGGTCCGCGATCGTGCCGATCTTGAGGTCGTGCCTATCCGCGAAGGCCTCGAGGTCCGGACGCCGCGCCATCGTCCCGTCGTCGTTCATGATCTCGACGATTACCGCGGAAGGATCGAAGCCCGCGAGGCGCGCCAGATCGCAGCCCGCCTCCGTGTGTCCGGCGCGCGTCAGCACGCCGCCGGGCTGTGCCATGACCGGGAAGATGTGTCCCGGCTGACGCAGGTCTTCCGGCTTCGCGTCGGACCTCACGGCGGTGATGATGGTGTGCGCGCGATCGTGCGCGGAGATGCCGGTGGTCACGCCTTCCGCCGCTTCGATCGACAGTGTGAAGTTCGTGCGATGTTCGCGATGCGTCTCGCTCACCATGAGCGGCAGGCGCAGCTGGCGGCAGCGTTCCGCCGTCAACGTGAGGCAGATGAGACCGCGGCCGAAGCGCGCCATGAAGTTGACGTCCTCCGGCCTCACCTTCTGCGCGGCCATGACGAGGTCGCCCTCGTTCTCGCGATCCTCGTCGTCCATGATCACGACCATTCGCCCGGCGGCGATGTCGGCGAGGATTTCCTCGATGCTGTTGAGCGGCTTCATGGGGCGGAGGATAGACGCTCCGCGTAACGCGCGAGCAGGTCGATCTCGAGATTGAGTTTCGCCCCGGGCGCGAGCTGCCCGAGCGTGGTCACTTCCTGCGTGTGCGGTATGAGGTTGATCGAGAATGCGTTGCCGTCCACCTCGTTCACCGTGAGGCTGACGCCGTCCAGCGTCACCGAACCTTTGCGCGCGATGTAGCGCGCGAGTTCGCGCGACGCGGTCAGATCCACGCGCAGCGATCGGGCGTCGCGTTCCGTGTTCGTGACTTCCGCGAGGCCGTCGACGTGACCGGAAACCCAGTGCCCGCCCAGTGCGTCACCGGCCCGCAGGGCCGGCTCGAGGTTGACTCGCGCGCCGGCCTGTTTGGAGCCGAGGGTTGTGACACGCAAGGTTTCGCCGGAAACGTCCGCGAAGAACGAGTCCGCCCCGAGCCGCGCAACGGTCAGGCACACGCCGTCGACGCTGACGCTGGCGCCGGGCTGCAGGCGCCCGACCGGCAGCGAACCGAATTCGACCTCGAGGCGCTGATCTCCGCCTTGATGGGTGGCGGCACGGATGCGGCCGACCTGCTGGACCAGGCCAGTGAACACGATGTGGAAACCTCGAAACTCATGCGCCGGAATCCGACGTGAGTGGATGATACCCAACACGAGGTTCCCAGGTACCACCGACGGTGCCGGGTGAGAAATAGCCGAGTTAGCGGGCTCGAACGCTGACTCGGCTATTTCTCACCCGGCACCGACCAGCTCGCTAGCTAGTAGCGCCAGGTGAGTCCGACCTTGATCTGCTGGAACGAGGGAGTGCTGTCGGCCTTGTCCAGATCGAGCCAGTGCATCTCCCAGGAGCCGCGGAATGACAGGGTATCCGTGAGGTCCCAGCGCAGCCCCAGGCCGCCGGAATATCGGAAGCCGTCGACCGACTTGGTGTTCTGGTAGGGCGCGCAGATCTGTCCCCACCACGGGTCCCACCAGCATCCGATCTGCACCGACCCGGTCGGAATGTTCGTGTCGATCCAGCTCCAGCCGAGCCCCGCCGAGATGAAGGGTGTCACGGGGCCATCCATGAAGTTGTAGACGCCTTTCGCCATCAGCGTGAAGGCTTCCATCGAGCCCGAAATGCCGAGTTGCGGGAGCGCCGGATTCTGGGGCCCTGGAACGAGAGTCGCGTCGTAATCCACATCGGACCAGTCGATGGTGGTCTGCAGTTCGAGATTGGGATTGAAGCGATAGCCGAAACTGACCGCGAATCCCCAGTCATCGTCGACGTCCACGACCGAGCCACCCTCGAAGTCCACGTCGTCACCCAGCAGGTAGTTGACGTCGAACCCGAATTCCCAGCCGGTGTCGCGGTCCTGCGCGAGGACAGGAGTCGCCAGGAATGCTCCCATCACGAGGGTAGTTAGAAAGGATTTTCCACGGACACGCATCGAAGCCTCCTTGGCGTACGTGATGACGCGGTGTTGCTCCCTCACCACCTCGAGGATGCGATTTTTCTTGGCCCGTCATGGGCTTCAAATGGGACCTAGGTTGGATGTGCGCGCGTCACGCTTTCGGCCCACGTGGCGGGGCCCGGACACTCGCTTCAGCGTCCGACGCGCAGCCTTAGGCAGAGGTCGGGCCCGATCTGCTTCGATTCGCACAATTCGAATCGGCGCGCGGCTGCGATGCGCGTGATGGGCGGCAGGGTAGTAAGGGGTCGCGCGTTCGATCCCAGCAACTTCGGCGCGAGATAAAGCAGCCACTCGTCGACCAGTCCGGCCGAGAACAACGCACCCGCAAGTCGCGGCCCGCATTCCACGAGCACGTCGTTGACTTCGAGCTCCGCGAGCCGCGCGAACACTCGCGCGAGATCGAGATGCCCGCGCGCGATGCGCACCCGCTCGATGCGTGCCCGGCCAAACGTTTCGACCGCCCTATCCCGCGAAGCCTTGCCGCGCGCCTGTTCGCCGGCGAACAGCACCACGTCGCCCGGCGGCTTGAGAATGCGCGCCTTCTTATCCACTCGGCGGCGACGATCGAGCACCACGCGCATTGGCTGACGCGGAGTCTCGATGCGCACGTCGAGACGAGGATCGTCCGCGAGAACCGTCGCGGCACTCGTCAGGATCGCCCCACTCTGCGCGCGCCAGTGCTGCACGTCGGCGCGCGACTCCACGCTCGTGATCCATTTGCTCTTGCCGTTCGCGAGCGCCGTGCGACCGTCGAGACTGGCCGCGGACTTGAGGCGCACGAAGGGACGGCCCTTGCGCATGCGCATCATGAATCCCGCGTTGAGTTCCTCGGCCTCGCGTTCGAGCAGGCCGGATTCGACGATCACCCCGGCCGCGCGCAGCCGCGCCGCGCCGCTGCCGTTCACGCGGGGATTCGGATCGCCGACGGCATACACCACGCGGCGCACGCCCGCCGCGAGCAGCGCATCGACGCATGGCGGCGTGCGTCCATGGTGATTGCAGGGTTCGAGCGTGACGTAGGCCGTCGCGCCGTGCGCCCGCTCGCCCGCGTCGCGGATCGCGTGCGGTTCGGCATGCGGCTGGCCCGGACGTTCGTGCCAGCCTTCGCCGACGACCTCCCCGTCGCGCGCGAGCACGGCGCCGACGCGCGGATTCGGCGCCGTCGAATACAACCCGCGCACCGCGAGTTCGAGCGCGCGTCGCATCGCGACTTCGTCGAACGCGCTGAACTTCACTTGCGATCCTTTTTCTTCGGCGGCGCCCCGCCCGGAATGAGCTCGAGCTGGTCCTCGCTCGCGATGCGCCCACGCCGGTGGCGCATGCGCTCGATCTCCTCGCGAAAGGCCTCGACGTCCTGGAAGTGCCGATACACCGACGCGTAGCGGACGTAGGCGACCTCGTCGAGCTTGTGCAGCTCCTCCATCACGATCTCGCCGATCAGGCGCGAGGTGACTTCACGTTCGCCGAGGCCGCGCAGCTTGCGCGTGATGTGTCCGACCGCCTCTTCGATGGCTTCGAGGCTCACGGGACGTTTCTCGAGCGCCTTCGCGAGTCCGCCGCGCAGCTTGCTCTCGTCGAAGGGCACGCGGCGCTGGTCGCTCTTCACGACCAGCGGCATGACGAGCTCGGCGGTTTCGAACGTGGTGAAACGCTCGCCGCACTGCAGGCACTCGCGACGCCGGCGGATCTGCGCCCCCTCGGCGGCGAGGCGCGAATCGTTCACCTTCGTCTCTTCGTGCCCGCAGAACGGACAGTGCATGAACCACCCTCAGGTGTGCGCGCGACCCTCAGGGACCGTACACGGGATAGCGGCGGCACAACTCGCTCACCGCCGCGCGGGTCTTCTCGATGGCCGCGTCGCTGCCGTTCGCGTCGAGCACGTCGGCGATCCAGTCGGCGATCTGCTCGAACTCTTTTTCCTTGAAGCCGCGCGTGGTGCCGGCCGGCGTGCCGATGCGAATGCCGCTCGTGACCATCGGCGGGCGCGGATCGTTCGGGACCGCGTTCTTGTTCACGGTGATGTGCGCCTTGCCGAGCGCCGCATCCGCTTCCTTGCCGTTCATCGGCTTGTCCGAGAGATCCAGCAGGAAGAGATGGTTGTCGGTGCCACCGCACACGATCTTGTAGTTGCGCTTCTGCAGGCGCGCGCACATCGCTTTCGCGTTCGCGACGACCTGCTTCTGGTATTCCGTGAACTCCGGTTGCAGCGCTTCGAGAAACGCCACGGCCTTCGCGGCGATGACGTGCATGAGCGGACCGCCCTGCGTGCCCGGGAACACGAGCGAGTTCAGCTTCTTCGTGATCGCCTCGTTCGCGCGCGCGAGGATCAGGCCACCGCGCGGACCGCGTAGCGTCTTGTGCGTGGTGCTGGTGACGACGTCGGCGTACGGCACCGGATTCGGGTATTGGCCCGCGGCCACGAGCCCGGCGACGTGCGCCATGTCGACCATGAGATACGCGCCGACCGAATCCGCGATCTCGCGGAAGCGCTTGAAATCGAGCACGCGCGAGTAGGCGGAGAAACCGGCGACGACCATCTTCGGCTTCTCGGCCATCGCCTGCGCGGCCAGCGCGTCGTAATCGATCTCACCCGTGTCCGGACGGATGCCGTACTGCACCGCGCGGAAGATCTTGCCCGAGAAATTCACCTTCGCGCCGTGCGTGAGGTGACCGCCGTGATCGAGCGACATGCCGAGGATCGTGTCGCCCGGATTGATCAACGCGAGATAGGCCGCGGCGTTCGCCTGCGAGCCCGAGTGCGGCTGCACGTTCGCGTAGTCGGCGCCGAAGAGTTTCCTGGCGCGGTCGATCGCGAGCTGCTCGGCGACGTCGACGAATTCGCAACCGCCGTAATAACGCTTGCCCGGATAACCCTCGGCATACTTGTTCGTGAGCACGGAGCCCTGGGCTTCCAGCACGCGGGGGCTCGCGTAGTTCTCCGAGGCGATCAACTCGATGTGATCTTCCTGGCGCTGGCGTTCGTTCTTGAGGGCGGTCTCGAGCTCGGGGTCAAAGCCACCGATGGTCATCGCGGTTCTGAACATGTATGGACCTCGGAAGGGTCGTCACGGGGGCCGCGAATTGTAATGGGGGCAGCCCCCGTTTCCCAGCAAAGAGGGTCAGGCCTGTATTGCAACTGTACTGGCCGTACCGGCCGGGATTGGCGGTGGGGCGCCAAGGCCGAGCTGCTGGAAAGCGCACGGAATCGAGTGGACATCGCTACGATCCCCCGACGGACGCGCGCCAGGCGGACAGCGACGGGACAGGGAGAGTAGCCAGAATGCGGATCGAAAAGGCCGTAGCGGTCTTGATTGCTTGCGCCGGCAGCACGTTGGGCTGGAGCCAGATGTCCGTTCCGCCGGCCGCGCGGTCCGACCCCGCGGCGCTCGAATCCGCGCTTTCCGATCTTGCCTGCCAGGCGCTGTCGCCTGATGTCCATGCTTCCGAAAATGCAGAAGCAAGGTTTCGCTTCGAGTTCACCTGCGGTCGATACGGGGAGGCAATCGAGTCGCTGGAGCGGATGAAGCGACAAATCCCCGCATCCGCGGACCCTACTCTCGCCTGGCTCCGTCTCGAACTGCATGCGCGCGCCACGCTCCTCGCATCGACCGACCAGACTTCATACGGCGAAGCCTTCCGGTCGGTCTTCGCGGATAGATTCTCGACGTTGAGCGACCTCGACGCCGTGAACTCCGCCTGGATGCTCGGTCTGCCACCGAACGCGGCACGCGCAAACCTGGATTTCAAGCTGCGGCAGTACGCGAATCGAAGCTCGCTCACGCCGAATGAATTGCTCGACATCCTGTTCTGGCACAGCGCCTGGCAATCGACGCAGTCGTTCTCTCCAATGCTCGATGCGGCCATCGCGCTCGACGACGCGAAGCGATTCATCATCGACCGCGGTGTCCTGGTGCGAACCCGGCAAGGCGCCACGCTCGCGATCGACGTCGTGCGACCTCGACGGCTCGCGGGACCACAACCCACCGCATTGCGCTTCACTATCTACAGCGATCCCGCCTTCAACCTGAAGAGCGCGAAGGAAGCCGCCGCACGCGACTACGTGGGCGTGCTCGCGAGCGCTCGCGGCAAGTATCTCAGCACGGACAAGATCGTCCCCTGGGAAACCGAGGTCGACGACACGTGGGCCGTCGTCGACTGGATCAGCCGTCAGCCCTGGAGCGACGGCAAGGTCGGCATGTACGGCAACAGCTACGACGCGTTCGCGCAGTGGGCGGCGGCGAAAAATCCGCATCCCGCGCTGAAGACCATCGTGCCAAGCGGCGCCTCATTTCCCGGCTTCGGCCTGCCGATGCAGAACAACGTGTTTCAGACCGGCAACTACGGCTGGCCTCTGCAGGTGACCAGCAATCGGTACATGGGTGATCCGGCAATGCACGACCGGAGCCGCTGGTCACTGCTCCTCGAAAAGTGGTTCGACAGCGGCAGGCCGTTCCGCGAGATCGATGCGATCGATGGCGCTCCGAACGAAGTTCTCCAGCGCCAGATGCGCCATCCGTCCTTCGACGGGTATTGGCGGGCCATGCAGCCGTATCGAAATGAGTTCGGGAGGATTCGCATTCCGGTGCTGAGCCTGACGGGATACTTCGATGATGCCGGCGCAGCCGCCGTGCGTTATCTGGCGGACCACCATCGATACGCACGGGATGCCGAACACTATCTCGTCATCGGCCCCTGGTCTCATGGCGACAATCTGTCGGTCCGAAAAAGTCCGACCGTGAATGGTTACGCCATCGATCCCGTGGCCGACATCGACACCGAGGCGCTGGTTTTCCAGTGGTTCGATCACGTGCTTCGCGGCGGCCCGAAGCCCGAACTGTTGAAAGACAAGATCAACTTCGAGGTGATGGGCGCCAACTCGTGGAGTCACGCGCCGTCCATCAAGAAGATGGCGAACCGGTCACTGCGGTTGTATCTCACGTCCGAAGCGGACGGGCAGCGCTTCGCGCTTTCGCCCCGAAAGCCCACGACGAACAAGTTCGTAGATCAGAACGTCGATCTCGGGGATCGCAAGTCGCGCAACAACCTCTATCCCGTGAGCGCCTTCCTCGATACCCCCGATGGTCCGACGCGCATCAGCTACATCAGCGCGCCGCTCGATGCGCCGGCATGCGTTTGCGGCCAGATCAGCGGAGCCCTGCAGGTCACGATCGATCGCAAGGATTTCGACTTCACCTGGGCACTGTACGAAGCCACGCCCGAGGGGAAGTTCTTCAACCTCTCGTATTTCCTCGGCCGCGCGAGTTACTCCGCGGATCCATCCAGGCGAAAATTGCTCACGCCAGGAAGAGCCGCGACCCTGCCCTTCTCACGAACGCCCCTGGTCGGGAAACAGGTCGCGGCCGGCAGCCGCCTGCTATTGCTGCTCACCGTGAACAAGAATCCTTACGCTCAGGTGAACTACGGTACCGGCAAGGACGTGAGCGATGAGTCCATCGGCGACGCGGACCGGCCACTGAATGTGCGGTGGCACGACACCAGCTTCATCGACGTGCCGCTGCGCGACGGTGGCGTCAGACCAGGCCCTGCACCACTCCCGACCAGGCCCGCGCAAGATTGATCCGGTTATAACCGCCGCCGCCGGTACCGAGCACGCGCCCGTGGCCGAGTTCGTCGGCCAGGCGCGCCAGGTCGCGAGCCGCCCGCTCGTGGGTGGACGCGGAGTAACGCATGTGCGTGATCGGGTCGCCGTCGACGCTGTCCGCTCCCGCCTGCAGCAGGATGAATTCCGGCGGGTACTTGCGCAGGTGCGTCATCACGCGCGCCCACGCCTCCTCGAACGCGGCGTCGTCCGCGCCCGGCGGCACGGGAATGTTCAGCTTCGTTCCCGCGGCCGCGCCTGATCCGGTTTCGTCCTCGCGCCCCGTCCCTGGATAGAGGTAACGCCCGTCCTCGTGGATGTCCGCGAAGATCACATCCGGATCGTTTTCGAATCCGTAGAACACGCCGTCGCCGTGGTGCGCGTCGATGTCGACATAGGCGATCCGCTTGAGGCCGTACTTGCGACGCAATACCTCGATCGCGACACCGCAATCGTTGAACACGCAGAACCCAGCGGCCCCGCCGCGCGCGGCATGGTGAAGACCTGCGATCGGGATGAACGCACGGCGTGCGCGCCCGGCCATGATTTCCTCCGCCGCGAGCAGCGTGCCGCCGACCACGTCGGACGCTGCCTCGAAAACGCCCCGCCACGCGGGGGTATCTCCGGCGTCGAGGAACCCCTCGCCGGTCAGCGATTTCTGCGCGACGAGCTCAACGTACTGGGGAGTGTGAAAGGTTTCGAGCTCCGCGCGCGTGGCGCTGCGCGGCTCGACGATGCGCACTCGTTTGTCGAGCCCGCGCTTGGAAAACTCGGCGAAAAACGCCGCATGCCGGTCCGGACCGAAGGGATGCCCGTCGCCGAATCCATAACGCGCCAGGCGTTCGCCGGCCACGACCACAACGGAAGAAGCCTCGGTACCCAGGTTTCTGCTCCCTATTTGCGCGGGCAAACGTAGCACAGCCGCACGCCGGAGGGATGTAGAATCCGCGCCGTTCCCCGCTCGAGAAAACATCGGAATCCATGGCCCAGTACATCTACACGATGAATCGCGTCGGCAAGGTCGTCCCGCCGAAGCGCGTCATCCTGCGCGACATCAGCCTCTCCTTCTTCCCCGGCGCCAAGATCGGCGTGCTCGGTCTCAACGGCTCGGGCAAGTCCAGCCTGCTCAAGATCATGGGCGGCATCGACAATAACTACGAAGGCGAGGCGCGGCCGCAGCCCGGCATCAACGTCGGCTACCTGCCGCAGGAGCCGGAGCTCGACCCGAACAAGAACGTGCGCGAAGTCGTGATGGAAGGTCTCGGCGGCGCATTCGGGCAGGTCGCGCGGTTCAACGAGATCTCGGAGAAGTTCGCCGATCCCGAGCTCGATCCGGACGAGATGAACAAGCTGCTCGAGGAACAGGCCAAGCTGCAGGACGCGATCGACGCGGCCGGCGGGTGGGAGCTCGAACGCAAACTCGAGATCGCCGCCGATGCGTTGCGCCTGCCACCGTGGGAGGCGCAGATCTCCAAACTATCGGGTGGCGAGAAGCGCCGGGTCGCGTTGTGCCGCCTGCTGCTGTCGTCGCCCGACATGCTGCTGCTCGACGAGCCGACCAACCACCTCGATGCCGAATCGATCGCATGGCTGGAGAAATATCTCGAGCAGTATCCGTCGACCGTCGTCGCGGTGACGCACGATCGCTACTTCCTCGACAACGTCGCCGAGTGGATCCTCGAACTGGATAGAGGCCACGGCATCCCGTGGAAGGGCAACTACTCGACCTGGCTCGAGCAGAAGGAAGCCCGTCTCGCGCAGGAACAGAAGGAACAGGCCGGCCTGCAGAAAATGCTCGCGAAGGAACTCGAGTGGGTGCGCCAGAATCCGAAGGCACGCCAGGCGAAGAGCAAGGCGCGTCTCGCGCGTTATGAAGAGCTCGCCTCGCGCGAATTCCAGGAGCGCAACGAAACGAACGAGATCTACATTCCGCCGGGTGAGCGGCTCGGCGATCTCGTCATCGAGGCCAAGGGGCTGCGCAAGGCGTACGGCGACCGGCTGCTGATCGACAACCTCAACTTCAATCTGCCGAAGGGCGGCATCGTCGGCATCATCGGACCGAACGGCGCGGGCAAGACCACGTTGTTCCGCATGATGGCCGGGCTCGAGAAGCCGGACGCGGGCGAGATCCGCATGGGTCCGTCGGTGAAGCTCGCGTACGTCGACCAGTCGCGCCAGTCGCTCAACGACAAGAACACGGTGTGGCAGGAGATCTCGGGCGGCCTCGACATGATCAAGGTCGGCAACTACGAGACGCCTTCGCGCGGCTACGTGGGCCGGTTCAACTTCAAGGGCACGGGCCAGCAGCAGGTCATCGGCGAGCTGTCGGGCGGTGAGCGCAACCGAGTGCACCTCGCGAAGGTGCTCAAGTCCGGCGGCAACGTGCTCATGCTCGACGAGCCCACCAACGACCTCGACGTGGAAACATTGCGCGCGCTCGAAGAAGCGCTACTCGCCTTCCCGGGCTGCGCGGTGGTGATCTCGCACGACCGCTGGTTCCTCGACCGTATCGCGACCCACATCCTCGCCTTCGAAGGCAACTCCGAGGTGGTGTGGTTCGAAGGCAATTTCCAGGACTACATGGAAGATCTGAAGCGACGCAAGGGCGAAGAAGCCGCGCAACCGCATCGCATCAAGTACAAACCACTAACAAGATAGAAAAATGGGGACATTCCTCATTTCGTTGTAACAATCGGCGGGCCACTGCGCAGCCCAGTCCAAGACGGTGATTGTTACAACGAAATGAGGAATGTCCCCATTTTTCCGAAGGCGCGGACAACATGAACGTGTTCATCGACTCGACGGGTTCGATGTACTTCGGCGACGAGCGCGAGACGGCGCGCAATTGTCCACACTGCAACGCGTTCTCGCGCATGAGTCCGAGCGCGCTGCCGACCTTCGACGACCTGCTGCTGCGCAAGCCGCGCTCCGTCGGTGTGGTGTTGCGCTGTCACGCATGCAATGCGCCGGTGTTCCTGCGTTACGCCGCGCGCGCGTTCGCGAACAATCGCGTCGAGCTCGCGCCGCAGGCCTTCGACGTCGAACGCCCGATCGAGAAGTTCGCGTTCAACTACGTACCCGAGGACGTCGAGATCTTCTTCCGCGAGGCGCTGACCAGCTACTCGCACGACCAGTTCCAGGCGTTCGCCGCGATGTGCCGGCGCACCGCGGCCACGACCTTCGCCGATCTCGGCAATCCCACGAAGCTGCGATTATTCGACTCGCTGTCCGACGTGCGCGACATGGCGGAGATCGACGAGGACAGCTTCGCGGTGGTCATGCGAGTGATTTTCGCCGGCACGGCCGATACCTATATCGATCTGCCCATCATCAACGCCTACCAGGCGGCGGTGCTGCTCGAAGTGATGAAGGACTTCCTCTACCAGGCCTACGTCCGCAAGGGCCGACTGCAGCACGCGATGAAAGTGCGCAAGTTCTTCGTCGATGAAGCCCGCGCGCGCCGCGGGTCTGGCGACTAGGTGGGGATTAGGTGCCGGTGTAAAAAGTGGGGATTAGCCCCACGGCGCCTGAGTGTAGATCTGTCTCTTATACACATCTCCGAAGCCACGCGAGCGCAGCTTGGAATCCCCGACGCTCCGTTTACGCC
>JAFAGC010000077.1 GCA_023423065.1 Pseudomonadota bacterium | reverse complement strand
CGCCGGCGCCGCGGCCGCGACCGGCGCGGTCGTCAGCGGCGGATCGACTTTCGCCGTCTTCAGCATCTCGTCCGAGAGCGCCTTGAACTTCTTGCCGATCACGATGTTGCCGAGTTGCTCCTTGACCGCATCGAAGGCGGGCGGCGTGCGATCGCGAGTGTTGGTCAGCTGGATGACGTGCCAGCCGTACTGCGTCTGCACGGGCGTCGTGGTGTAGGCGCCCTTCACGAGCAGCGCGACCGCGTCGCTCACCGGCTTGAGCATCTGGTTAGGCGCGAACCAGCCGAGGTCGCCGCCGTTCTTCGCCGACTCCTTGTCGAGCGACAGCCGCTTCGCGAGGCCCGCGAAGTCCTGGCCCGCCTTGAGCTGCTGGATCACCTTCTGCGCGACTTCCTCGCTGCTCACGAGAATGTGCCGCGCCTGGTACTCGACCAGGCTGCTCGCGCCGATCTGCGAGTCGTATTCGGCCCGCAGTTCCGCCTCGGTGGGGACGTGGTCCTTGGCGTATTTCTGCGCGGCCGCCTGCTGGATGATGTTGAGGCGCGCGAGCTCGAGCCGGTTGGCGAGCTCGGGCTCCTTCGTGAGACCGTCCTTCTCGGCCTGCTGCGCGATGAGCTCGATGCGCACCAGGTTGTCCTTGATCTGCGCGACGTCTTCGGCCGGAAGCTCGGCGGAGGGCTTCTGCGCGACCGCCATGACGTAGTCCTCGAAGAGCTCGGTGCTGATCGCCTTGCCGTTCACCGTGACGAGCGGCGGCTTGGCGGGAGTGGCGGCATCCGCGGCCTTGTCGGTTGCGGATTTGGAGCAGGCAGCCAGCGCGAGGACCGCGCCGAGCGCGGCGAATCGAATCAGTTTCATTTGGAATCTCAAAGGGTTGGGGAGTTTTCTTGGCTCAGGAGCTCACGGAGCTCGCGCGTCGATCGACAACGCGTGGATGTCGCGGCCCATCAATTCAGCGGCGGCAGCATAGACCATCCGGTGTCGTTCCACCTGCGGCACCCCGGCGAAGCGGGGCGCGATGATCGTGACGTGGAAATGGCCGCCTTCCCGGGCCCCCGCGTGCCCGATGTGCTGGGCGCTGTCGTCCCGGATCTCGAGCCGCGTCGGCGCGAGCGCGCCCTCGAGCGCCGCGCGCAAGCGCTCCACGCGCGCATTCATGCCGGCTCCTTTTCCTCGTGGCCGCGCATGAGCCAGAAGATCACGCCGATGGTGAAGACGAACACCAGCGGCAGCACGATCCACGTCTTGAAGGTCACCCAGGTCGATTCGCTCATGGTGTAAGCGACCCAGAGATTCGCGGCGCCCAGCGCGAAGTAGAACGCGGCGGACAGCAGGGAAACGTTGCGCCAGGTGCTGGGAGTCACCTTGACGCCTTCGGGCAGGCTCTTGCCGAGCAGCCGCTCGAGCAGCGTCGCCTTGCCCACCCAGATGGTGACGGCCAGCGCGACCGCGACGAGCCAGTAGAACACCGTCGCCTTCCACTGGATGAAGCGCTCGTCGCGCAGCGCGAGCGTGGCTGCGCCGAAGACCCACACGAGGGCCGCGCTCACCAGGTGCATCTGCGGCACGGCGCGCGTGCGCAGCCAGTCCCAGGCGAGGAGCAGAAGCATCGCGACCATCAGCACCGCGGTGGCAGGGTAAATGCCGCCGAAGAACTTGTAGGTCAGGAAGAAGGCGATCAGCGGGGCGAGTTCTACGAGTATCTGCATCGGCTCCGACCGTGGGGAAGTTAGACGGAAATCGCGTCGGCGGCCGGTATGATCCGCCGGGTGAGCCAGTATTTCGAGCTACACCCCGAGAATCCACAGCAGCGGCTGATCCGGCGCGCGGCCGATATCGTGCGCGAGGGAGGGCTCATCGTCTACCCGACGGACTCCTGCTACGCGCTCGGCTGCCACATCGGCGACAAGGACGCGCTCGACCGCATCCGCCGGATCCGCGCGGCCGACCGGCACCATCATTTCACGCTCGTGTGCCGCGATCTCGCCGAAATCTCCCGCTACGCCAAGGTGGAAACCTGGCAATTCCGCCTGCTCAAGTCGGTGACACCCGGCCCGTACACCTTCCTTCTGCCGGCGACCCGGGAAACGCCGCGCCGGCTGCAGCACGAGAAGCGGCGCACGATCGGGCTGCGCGTTCCGGATCACATCGTGCCGCGCATGCTGCTCGAGGAGCTCGGCGAGCCGATCATGAGCTCGACGCTGCTGCTGCCGGGTGACGAGATGCCGCTGACCGACGGGCGCGAGATCAGGGAGCGGCTCGAGCATCAAGTCGACTGCGTGCTCGACGGCGGTCACTGCGGCATCGAGCCCACGACCGTCGTGGACCTGGCCGCGGCGGCGCCGGTGGTGATACGCGTCGGCAAGGGTTCGTTGCAAGCTCTCGGTTTGTAACGGGATGGGATTGGTGGATGCCGCGGATTTTCCACGGCATTTTCCGAGAATCCCGGACCGGAATCCGCCGCACGATCTGTATACTTCGCGCTTCCCGTGAGCAGCCATCCGCAAGCAAAAAGAGTTCTATCCGGAATGCGCCCGACGGGTCAGTTGCACCTCGGCAACTACCACGGCGCGCTCAAGAACTGGGTCGATCTCCAGTACCAGTACGAGTGCTACTTCTTCGTCGCGGACTGGCACGCGCTGACCACGGGCTACGAAGACACCAAGCAGCTCCCGAAATTCATCCACGAAATGCTGATCGACTGGCTGGCGGCCGGGCTCAACCCGGGCGTCGCCACGTTGTTCATCCAGTCGCAGGTGCCCGAACACGCCGAGTTGCACCTGCTGCTGTCGATGATCACGCCGCTCGGCTGGCTCGAGCGCGTCCCGAGCTACAAGGACCAGCAGGAGCAGCTCAAGGAGAAGGACCTCGCGACCTACGGGTTCCTGGGCTACCCGCTGCTGCAGACCGCCGACATCCTGCTGTATCGCCCGGCCTTCGTGCCCGTGGGCGAGGACCAGGTGGCGCACGTCGAGATCACACGCGAGGTCGCGCGCCGCTTCAATCACCTGTACGGCCGCGAGCCCGACTTCGAAGTCAAGGCCGAAAACGCCATCAAGCAGCTCGGCGGCCGCAACAGCTCGATGTACAAGCAGCTGCGCAAGAAATTCCAGGAGGCGGGCGACCAGCTCGCGCTGGAGAAGGCGCGCCAGGTCGTCGAGAGCAACAACCGGCTCACCGTCGCGGACCGCGAGCGGTTGTTAGGCTACCTGGAAGGCGGCAGCGTGAGCATCCTGCCCGAGCCGCAGGTACTGTTGACCGCGACGCCCAAGGTGCCCGGACTCGACGGGCGCAAGATGTCCAAGTCCTACGCCAATACCATCGGCCTGCGCGAGGACCCGGACGAGGTCGCGAAGAAACTCAAGACGATGCAGACCGACCCGGCGCGCGTGCGCCGCACGGATCCGGGCAATCCCGACATCTGCCCGGTGTTCGACCTGCACAAGATCTACTCGAGCGAGGAGACCCGGGCCTGGGCCGCGAACGGCTGCCGCACGGCGGGTATCGGCTGCCTCGAATGCAAGAAGCCGCTCATCGACAAGGTGGTCGAGGAGATCACCGGCATCCGCAAGCGTGCGCAGGAATTCGAGGAGAATCCCGAGCTGGTGCGCAACATCGTGGCCGAGGGCGCGGAGAAAGCGCGCGATGCCGCGCGCGAGACGCTCGACGACGTGCGCCGCGTCATGAATCTGCGCGTGGATTGACGAGGTAAGCCATGGCCCGAAAAGCACACAAGCCGGATCTGCGCGTGGTCGTCGACAATTCTTCGGTCGAGAGCGGGTCGGGAGTCGAAAGCACGGCAACCCCCGGACCGCCCGAGCAGGTCGAGATGCCGTTCGCCATCGTCAATGGCGAGGCCATCACGCAGCTCCCGAAGGACCTGTACATCCCGCCGCAGGCGCTCGAGGTGTTCCTCGACGCGTTCGAAGGACCGCTCGACCTGCTGCTGTACATGATCCGGCGGCAGAACCTCGACATCCTCGACATCCCGATCGCCGACATCACCAACCAGTACATGGAGTACATCGGCCTCATGGCCGACCTGCAGCTCGAGCTGGCCGGCGAGTACATGGTGATGGCCGCGACGCTCGCCGAGATCAAGTCGCGCATGCTGCTGCCGCGGGCGACCGATCCGAACGCCGGCGAGGAGGGCGATCCGCGCGCCGACCTCGTGCGCCGCCTGCAGGAATACGAACGATTCAAGAGTGCCGCGGAGAGCATCGACCGGCTGCCGCGCATCGAACGCGACACCTGGGTCGCGGCCGCCGAGCTCGGCGAGCGCAAGACCTCGCGGCCGCTGCCGCAGGTCGCGATGCAGGAAATGCTGTTGGCATTCCGCGACGTGGTGCAACGCGCGGAAATGTTTGCGCATCATCACGTCCAGCGCGAGCGGCTGTCGGTGCGCGTGCGCATGTCTGATATTCTCGCGACGCTCGAGCAGGCGAGCTTCGTCGATTTCGTGAAACTGTTCAGGCCCGAGGAAGGGCGCATGGGCGTCACGGTGACGTTCGTGGCCATCCTGGAGCTGGTGCGCGAGGGATTG
The DNA here is from genome assembly GCA_023423065.1 of Pseudomonadota bacterium. Classification (GTDB taxonomy): domain Bacteria; phylum Pseudomonadota; class Gammaproteobacteria; order Steroidobacterales; family Steroidobacteraceae; genus CADEED01. The sequence goes on along the minus strand of JAFAGC010000077.1, from coordinate 66,975 downwards.
ATCGACATCGTGCAGACCGAAGCTTACGCGCCGCTGCACGTACGCAGCGCGCAGGGAGCACGCGGGCTCAGACTCGCCGTCGACAATGACGCGATCGAAGAGGTCGCGCACGAGGTCGAGGCCGCCGCGAACGAAGACGTGACTGTCGCGAATGCAGACGCGAACGAAGAATTGACGCCCGATCTCGACGACGACGATCCAGGTGACGAACCGCCGGACGAGCTTCTGGACGGAGACAAGCATGAGTGATTCCTACATCAAGAACGTCATCGAAGCGGCGCTGCTCGCCGCCGCGCGCCCCGTGTCCGTCGCGGAGCTCGCGCAGATTTTCGAAGAAGCCTCGCGGCCGACGACGAAGGAGTTGCGCGCCGCGCTCGAGCAGCTCGCGACCGACTACGAAGGGCGCGGCGTCGAGGTGCGCGAGACCGCCAACGGCTTCCGCTTCCAGGTGCGCAGCGAGTTTTCGCTCGAAGTCTCGCGCCTGTGGCCCGATCGTCCCCGCAAGTACTCGCGTGCGCTGCTCGAAACGCTCGCGCTCATCGCGTATCGCCAGCCGATCACGCGCGCCGAGATCGAGAACGTGCGCGGTGTCGCCGTGAATCCGGAAATCGTCAAGACGCTGATGGAGCGCAACTGGGTGCGCGTCGTCGGTCATCGCGATGTGCCCGGTCATCCGGAGCTGCTCGGCACGACGTCCGAATTCCTCGACTACTTCTCGCTCAAGTCGATCGAAGACCTGCCGCCGCTCGCCGAACTCAAGTCGCTCACGGATCTCAACCTGCAGCTGCCGCTGCCGGGCACGACCGAGAATGGCGAAGGGGTCCCGGCCGCGGATGGCGCGCCGGTGGACGGCGCAACGGGCGACGAGGCCGCCGCGCAGGATTCCGGAGCCGTGGATTCCGGAGCCGTGGATTCCGGAGCCGTGGATTCTGGAGAAGTTGCCGTCGTCGCGGTGAGCGCCGACGAACAGGACCCCGGGCTCGACGCCGCGGGCGACGACGACGCGGAAGACGAAGAACTCTCCGCGCCGGGCGATTCCACCGCCGGGCTCGTGGCGGCGCCGCCGTCCGACGAGTCCTGAACCCGAGCGGGTAGCTCCATGCCGCGTCCTCGATCGGCGCCCGCAGGCGCCGCCGAGCGGCTCCAGAAGTATCTCGCGCAACGCGGCCTCGGATCCCGCCGCGCGATCGAGGAATGGATTCGCGCGGGCCGGCTCTCGGTCAACGGCAAGGTCGCCGAGCTTGGAGTGAGAGTCTCGCAACGCGACGACATCCGGCTCGACGGCCGTCCGATCCGCCTGCGCGCCGCGACGGGTTCCCAGGTGTTCATGTTCAACCGCTCGGCCGGCGATCCGCTGCGCGAGCCGGAAGGCGACCGCGCGCCATTGATCGATCGCCTGCCGAAGAGCGCCGGCCGCCGCTTCATCGCGGTGAGCCCGATGCCCGGCATCGACGGCGGTCTCGAACTCGTGACCTCCGACGGCGCGCTCGCCACGAAGCTGCAGCGCGCGATCCACAAGCTGCCGTCCGAGTTCACGGTGCGCGTGAAGGGACTGCTCGGGCCGGATCAGGTCGCGGGCATCCAGAGCGGCAAGCTGGATCGTCCCGCCGCGATCACGGTCGAGAGTCTCGAGACCAGCGACGCCGACCTCGAAGGATCCAACCGCTGGTATTCGATCGTCGTGCGCGGCGCGAGCGGCAAGGACGTGCGGCAGCTCTTCGAACGACAGGGCGCGCTCGTGAGCCGCACGCAGCGCGTGGCGGTGGGTAGTTTGAGGCTCGACAAGTCCCTGCCGCGCGGCCAGTACCGGCAGCTCGAGGACGGGGAAATCGAAGCGCTGCTCAGCCCTGCGCCGGAAACCGACGCCCCGTGATCCCGCGGCTCGCCGGGCCCAGCAGGGCGAGGTAGGGCCCCGTCAGCGACTCCGGCATCGGCAGGGACTCGGGCGCCTCGGATGGATAGGCCTGACGTCGCATCGGCGTGCGCACCTTGCCGGGATCGATGATGTTCACGCGGATCCGCGTCGTGTTCTCGGTTTCCTGCGCGAGCACCTGCGTCATGCCTTCCACCGCGAACTTCGAGATCGAGTAAGCGCCCCAGTACGCGCGGCCGCGCGTGCCGACGCCGCTCGAGGTGAACAGCACGGTCGCATCCGGCGAGTTTTTCAGCAGCGGCATCAGGTGCTGCGTGAGCACGAACGCCGCGGTCACGTTCACGTGCATCACGCGCATGAAGGTCGGCACGTCGTATTGCTCGAGCGGCATGAGGGTGCCGAGCAGCGCGGCGTTGTGCAGCAGGCCGTCGAGCCGCCCATAACGGGACTGGATCGCGGCCGCGACGGATTCGTAGTCCGCGGCGAGTGCGCGTTCGAGATCGAGCGGCACGATGCTCGCTTCGGGGCCGCCGAGTTTCTGGATTTCCGCGTGCACGCCTTCGAGCTTGCGCACCGTGCGGCCGAGCAGGATGACTTCGGCGCCGGCGCGCGCGAGCGCGAGCGACACGGCGCGGCCGATGCCACCGCCGGCGCCGGTCACCATCACCACGCGGCCCTTGAATTCGTCGGGCGCGGAGTGGTGGGCGCGCGGATCGAAGGTCTCTGAATTCATGGTTTTGGGTTCATGGTTTCGGCTGATCCTCGGGTGCGGGTAGTTCGTCACCGGGATCGACGGCCGGCGCCGCGAGCGTGCGCACGCCTTTTTCGAGCTGCTCGACCGGGTCGATGGCCGCATCCGTGGTCGCGCCGAGCTCGGTGAACTTGCGCGCCTGCGGCAGCACGTTGCGTTCCATCGACCCCACCGCCGAATTGAATGCGTCGATCGCCGATCCGAAGTGGCGGCCGACCTTCTGCAGGTGGCCGACAAACACGCTCAGCCGCTTGTGCAGGTCCTGGCCGAGCACCCGGATCTCGCGCGCGTTTTCCGTGACGCGCGACTGCCGCCAGCCGTAGGCGATGACCTTGAGCAACGCCATCAGCGTCGAAGGCGTCGTCACGATGATGCGCTGCTTGAGCGCGGAGTCGATCAGTTCGGGATTCTCCGCGAGCGCCGCCGACAGGAACTGGTCGCCCGGCAGGAACAGCACCGCGAATTCCGGGCTGTGCTCGAACTGCTCCCAGTAACTCTTGCGCCCGAGCTCTCGCACGCGCTCCTCGACCTGGCGCGCGTGGCGCACCAGCGCTTCGCGGCGCGCGTCGTCGTCGTGGGCTTCGATCGCGGCCAGGAAGGCATCGAGCGGCGTCTTGGCGTCGACGACGATGCTGCGGTTCTCCGGCATGCGCACGACGAGGTCGGGGCGCAACGCACCGCCTTCGAGCGCCACGTGTTCCTGCTCGGTGAAGTCGCAGTGCTCGGACATGCCGGCGAGCTCGACCACGCGGCGCAGCGTGATCTCGCCCCAGCGCCCGCGCACTTCCGGGCGCCGCAGCGCGGTAGATAGATTGCGCGTCTCGCGCTGGAGCAGGTCCTGCACCTTCACGAGATTCTCGATCTGTCCGAAGAGCTTGCCCGAGGAATCGCGCCGCTCGCGCTCCAGTTCCTCCTGCCGGGCCAGCGCCACCTTCAGCGGCTCGACCAGCTGCCGGATCGCCTCTTCACGCTCCTTGATAGAGGCATCGGCCTTGGCCTGATCGGCGCCGAAAACCTCGCGGGCGAGCTTCAGGAACGTCTCGCTGTTGGCGTTCAGCGCGGCGCGCGAACTGCTCTCGATGGCCAGGCGCACCTGCGCCTCGCTCTGGCGCAGAAGCTCGGCGTTGCGAGCCAGCGCCTGCTCTTCGGTGGCGAGCTTCGCGTTGGCCTCCGCGAGTTGCGCGCGCAGCGCCTCCGCGCGGCGTGCGGCACGCAGCGTGCCGATCAGGTAGCCGATGACCGCCGCCGCGAGCGCCGCTAGACCCGCGATGAGCCAGGTGTTGCTCATGCCGCTCCGTTGCGCGGCTCGTCGAGCCAGTCGATCAGCTCGAGCGGCGTTTCGAGCGAGCCGTGCGAGAACCAGGTATCCGCGCGATCTTCCGCGCGCAGGTAGCCAAAACGCGCGACGAGTGCATACATGCCCGCGGCCTGCGCCGCCTGCATGTCGCGCTCCGCGTCGCCGACGTAGACGATCTCGGATGCGGGGATGCCCATCTTCTCGGCCGCGTGCAGCAGCGGGGCGGGGTGCGGTTTGCGGTGCGCGAGCGTGTCGCCGCTCACCACCGCGCTCGCGCGGGTGTGAAGCTTCACCTGGACCAGCAGTGGATCGGTGAGCCAGCCCGGTTTGTTCGTCACGATGCCCCACGCGAGGCCGCGACGTTCGAGTTCGGTGAGCATCGTTTCGCCGCCTTCGAACAGGCAGGTGTGTTTCGCGATGCGCTTCGCATAGATGTTCAGCAGTCGCATGCGCATGGTTTCGTGCTCGTCGGGCGGCAACACGCCGAACCCGAGTTGCGTGAGAGCGTGTCCGCCGTGCGACACCTGGCAGCGCACCTCCTCGAAGGCGAGCGGCGCGAGATTCTCCTCGGCGCGCAGATCGTTCAGCGACTCGTGGAAATCGGCCGCGGTGTCGAGCAGCGTTCCGTCGAGATCGAAGAGCACGCCCCGGATGCGGCTCATGCGGCACCCGCGGCCGGGCGGCGTTCCAGGTGCATGAGGTAGTTGACGGACGGATCGTTCGTGAGCGAGCACTGCGAGCGAACGGGGTCGTACTGCAGCCCGGCGATGTCCGCGACGTCGAGGCCCGCGGCGCGCGCGAAGCGGGCGATTTCCGAGGGCTTGAGTAGCCGCTCGTATTCGTGCGTGCCGCGCGGCACGAGATTCGCGATGTATTCCGCGCCGACGATTGCGAGCGCGAAGGATTTGAAATTGCGATTGATGGTGGAGACGAACACGTCGCCGCCCGGTGCGACCAGCTTTCCGAGGATCGCGACCATCTGCGCGGGATCCGGGACGTGCTCCAGCATCTCCATGCACGTGACCACGTCGAACTTCCCGGCGTTCGCGACCAGCATGGCCTCCGCGGACTCGAGCCGGTAGTCGATGTCGAGCCCGGATTCGAGCGCGTGCAGGCGCGCGGTCTCGATCATGGTCGGCGCGAGGTCGATGCCGGTCACCTTCGCGCCCGCGCGCGCCAGGGTTTCGGCGAGCAGTCCGCCGCCGCAGCCGACGTCGAGCACGCGCGTGCCCTGCAATTTGCAGCGCTCCTGCACGTAGCGCGCGCGCACGGGATTCAGCCGGTGCAGTGGTTTGAATTCGCCGTCGACATCCCAGAAGCGATGCGCGGCCGCTTCGAATTTGGCGATTTCCGCGGCGTCGCGATTCGACGTCAAAGGGGGCGTCTGAGGGGTGGTCATGGCGAGGCGGAAGTATAGACGCGAAGAGCCCCCGGATGGACGAGAAACGTTCGTGAAAACAGGGCTTTCGGCAGGGCCTGCGTGCTAGAATTCCGCACCTTTTTTTCGGCCCTACGCATGAACGAAATAGCGCGCGAAATACTTCCGGTAAACCTCGAAGACGAGATGCGACAGTCGTACCTCGATTACGCGATGAGCGTCATCGTGGGACGCGCGTTGCCGGACGTTCGCGACGGCTTGAAGCCCGTGCACCGGCGAATCCTGCACGCCATGCGCGAGCTCGGAAACGACTGGAACAAGGCCTACAAGAAGTCCGCGCGCGTCGTCGGCGACGTCATCGGCAAGTACCACCCGCACGGCGACACCGCCGTGTACGACGCGCTGGTGCGCATGGCGCAGGACTTCTCCATGCGCTACCTGCTCGTGGACGGGCAGGGCAACTTCGGTTCGGTGGACGGCGACGCGCCGGCCGCCATGCGTTACACCGAAGTGCGCATGTCCCGCATCACGAGCGAGCTGCTCGCGGACATCGAAAAAGAGACCGTCGATTTCGTAGCCAACTACGACGGCTCGGAAACCGAGCCCTCGGTGCTGCCGGCGAAGTTCCCGAACCTGCTGGTCAACGGCTCGGCGGGCATCGCGGTCGGCATGGCGACCAACATTCCGCCGCACAACCTCAACGAGATCGTCAACGCCTGCCTCGCGGTGCTCGAGAATCCCGAGGTAACTCTGGCCGAGCTCATGCAGCACGTGCCGGGCCCGGACTTCCCGACGGCCGGCATCATCAACGGCGCCACCGAAATCGCTACGGCGTATCGCACCGGCCGCGGCCGGCTCTCGATCCGCGCGCGAACGCATTTCGAGGACGTCGACAAGGCCGGCGGCCGGCAGGCGATCATCGTCACCGAACTGCCGTACCAGGTGAACAAGGCGCGCCTGCTCGAGCGCATCGCCGAGCTGGCGCGCGACAAGCAGATAGACGGCATCTCCGACCTGCGCGACGAGTCCGACAAGGACGGCATGCGCGTCGTCATCGAGCTCAAGCGCGGCGAAGTCGCCGAGGTGGTGCTCAACAACCTCTACGCGCAGACGCCGCTCGAGACGGTTTTCGGCATCAACATGGTCGCGCTCATCGACGGCCAGCCGAAGCTGCTCGGCCTCAAGGAGATGCTGGAAGCATTCATCCGGCATCGGCGCGAAGTCGTCACGCGGCGCACGATCTACGATCTCGCGAAGGCGCGCGACCGGGCGCACGTACTGGAAGGCCTCGCGGTCGCGCTGGCGAACATCGACGAGGTGATCGCGCTCATCAAGGCGTCGCCGTCCTCGGTCGAGGCCAAGGCGGCGTTGCTGTCGCGCACCTGGGGCGCGGGCGCCGTGCCGGACATGCTCAAGGCGGCCGGTGACATTTCGACGCGTCCGGCCGGCATGGCGAGCGAACTCGGATTGCAGGCGGTCGCGACCGGTCCCGCGGGCGGCGCCCTGTACAAACTATCCGAGACGCAGGCACAGGCGATCCTCGACATGCGCCTGCACCGGCTCACCGGTCTCGAGCAGGACAAGATCGTCGCGGAGTACAAGGAACTGCTCGCGCTCATCGTGGACCTGTCCGACATTCTCGCGCGTCCCGAGCGCCTCACGCAGGTCGTGCGCGACGAACTCGTGGCGATCCGCGACCAGTACGGCGATGCGCGCCGCACGGAGATCAACCGCGACCACCTCGATCTATCCACCGAGGACCTGATCGAGCCGCAGGACGTGGTGGTGACGCTGTCGCATGCCGGTTACGCGAAGAGCCAGCCGATCAGCGAGTACCAGGTCCAGCGGCGCGGCGGACGCGGCAAGGCGGCCACCGCGGTGAAGGACGAAGACTTCGTCGAGAAGCTGTTCGTCGCGCACACGCACGACACGATCCTGTGCTTCAGCAACCGCGGCAAGGTCTACTGGAAGCGGGTGTTCGAACTACCGCTCGCGGGCCGCGGTTCGCGCGGCAAGCCGATGGTCAACCTGCTGCCGCTCGAAGAGGGCGAAAAAATCAACGCCGTTCTGCCGATCAAGCAGTTCGACGACGAGCATTTCGTGTTCATGGCGACCAGCCAGGGCACCGTGAAGAAGACGCCGCTGTCGGCGTTCTCGCGCCCGCGCGCGAGCGGCATCATCGCGCTGGGCCTCGACACCGACGACAAACTCGTCGGCGTCGCGCTCACCGACGGCACGCGCGAGATCATCCTTTCTTCGAACGGCGGCAAGTCGATCCGCTTCAACGAATCGGAGGTGCGTCCGATGGGACGCGAAGCCACCGGCGTGCGCGGCATCAAGCTCGCCGCCGCGCAGGAGCTCATCTCGCTCATCGTCGTGGGCGAGGGCCACATCCTCACGGCGTCGGCCAACGGTTACGGCAAGCTCACGCCGCTCGAGGATTTCCCGCAGCACGGGCGCGGCGGGCAGGGTGTGATCGCGCTGCAAACTACCGAGCGCAATGGCGAGATGGTCGCCGCATTGCAAGTGAATCCCGATCATGAGCTCATGCTCATAAGTTCTACCGGCACGCTGGTGCGCACGCCGGTGAGCGAAATCTCCGTGGTTGGACGTAATACGCAGGGCGTGCGCCTCATCCGGCTGGACGAAGGCGAGCGACTGACCGGCGTGGAGCGCATCGAGAGCCTGGGCGAGGATGCCGCGGGCACGGGTTCGACGGCGCCCGGCGTGCCTTCCGGGGACACTTCATCGAAAAATGACGACGGTGGCCCTGCCGATACGCCGACCACCTGATATATTTCGCGCCCCCGGGCAATAACGTCCGGGGACAACGAACGGGCGGGCAATAAGGTCCGCACGAGAGGATCTGACCATGCGCGTATTCAATTTCGCCGCGGGGCCGGCCACGCTGCCCCTGGAAGTTCTCCAACAGGCTCAATCCGAGATGACCGACTGGAAGTCCAGCGGCATGTCGGTGATGGAAGTCTCCCACCGCAGCAAGGCGTTCGTCGCCGTCGCCCAGGAAGCCGAAGCGGACCTGCGCGAACTGCTCGCGATCCCGGCCAACTACAAGGTGCTGTTCCTGCAGGGCGGCGCCACCGGCATGTTCTCGGCGATCCCGATGAACCTCGCCACGGCCGACTCGACGGTCGACTACGTGAACACCGGCGCCTGGTCGAAGAAGGCCATCGGCGAGGCCAAGCGCTTCTGCAAGACGGTCAACGTCGCCGCCGACGAAGCCGCGTCCAACTACTCCACGGTTCCCGCGCAGGGCGCACTCAAGCTCTCGCCGAACGCCGCGTATTTCCACTACACGCCCAACGAGACCATCGGCGGCGTGGAGTTCGACTACATCCCGCAGACGGGGAACGTGCCGCTGGTCGCGGACTTCAGCTCCACGATCCTGTCCCGGCCGCTCGACGTCACGAAGTTCGGCCTGATCTACGCCGGTGCGCAGAAGAACATCGGCCCCTCGGGCATCGTCGTCGTGATCGTGCGCGACGATCTGATCGGCAAGGCGCGCCCCGGCTCGCCGATGGTGTGGGACTTCAAGGCCATGGCCGACGACGGCTCCATGCTCAACACGCCGCCGACCTTCGGCTGGTACTTCGCGGGCCTCGTGTTCAAGTGGCTCAAGAAGCAGGGCGGCCTGAAGGCGATGGAAGAGCGCAACCGCGCCAAGGCGGCCAAGCTCTACGACTTCATCGAGAGCAGCGGCTTCTACAGGAGCCCGGTCGCGCCGAACGCGCGCTCGTGGATGAACGTGCCGTTCACGCTGGCCAAGCCCGACCTCGACAAGACCTTCTGCGCCGAGGCGGCCAAGTCCGGCCTCGTGAACCTCGAAGGCCACCGTTCGGTGGGCGGCATGCGCGCGTCCATCTACAACGCGATGCCCCCCGAAGGCATCGATGCCCTCATCAAGTTCATGAAGGAATTCCAGGCCCGTAACGCCTGAAAAATGGGGACATTCCTCGTTTCCTAGCAAACGGGGACAGTCCTGCTTCAACGATCGGCGGCAATAAGGCCATCGATCCTGACGCGACTGGCAATAACGTCAGGCGCAAGGAGTCACGACAAATGCGATTCAAGATCCAGACCCTCAACAACATCTCGATCAAAGGGCTCGAGCGCCTGCCGCGCGAGCGCTTCGAGGTCGCCTCGGAGATCGGCAACCCCGACGCCATCCTGGTGCGCTCGGCGGACATGCACAAAATGGCGCTGCCGGACAGCCTGCGCGCCGTGGGCCGCGCCGGCGCGGGCACCAACAACATTCCCGTCGAAGCGTTGAGCAAGCGCGGCATCCCGGTGTTCAACGCGCCCGGCGCGAACGCGAACGCCGTGAAGGAGCTCGTGCTCGCCGGCATGTTCCTCGCCGCGCGCAACATCACGCAGGCCTGGTCGTTCGCGAAGGCGCAGACCGGTGACGATCACGCGATCGACGTCGCGGTCGAGAAGGGCAAGAAGAACTTCGTCGGCTTCGAACTACCCGGCCGCACGCTCGGCGTCATCGGCCTCGGTGCGATCGGCGTCGAAGTCGCCAACTCCGCGCTCGGCCTCGGCATGAAAGTGCTGGGCTACGACCCGCAGATCACCGTGCAGCGCGCCTGGCAGCTTTCCTCGAACGTCGAGCAGGCCCTGTCGCTCGACGACCTGTTCGTGCGTTCGGACGTCATCTCCGTGCACGTTCCCCTGACGCCCGAGACCCGCGGCCTGGTGAGCGAGGCGCGTCTCAAGCTCATGCGCAAGAACGGCGTGATCCTGAACTTCGCGCGCGCCCCGATCGTGGACGAGAAGGCGGTCGTGGCCGCCCTGGACGACGGCCGCCTGCAGGGCTACGTCTGCGACTTCCCGACCAACGCGACCAAGGACCACCCGAGGATCGTGACGCTGCCGCACCTCGGCGCCTCGACCAACGAGGCCGAGGACAACTGCGCGGTCATGGTCGCCGATACGGTCAAGGACTATCTCGAGAACGGCAACATCCGCAACAGCGTGAACTTCCCGGAAGTCGTGCTGCCGCGCGCGCCGAAGACCACCCGCATCGGTATCGCCAACAGCAACGTGCCTAACATGGTCGGCCAGATCTCGACCGTTCTCGCCGGCGCCTCGCTCAACATCGCCGAACTGCTGAACAAGTCCCGCGGCGAGTATGCGTACACGCTCATCGATACCGACGGCTCCGTCGACGCGTCGGTGCTCGACAAGGTGCGCGCGATCACAGGCGTCCTGGCCGCGCGGGTGATATAACTGGCGCATGCCCAAGGCCAGCAAGAAGCCCGCAAAGCCCCGTAAATCGGTCCGGAATCCGGCGGCCTCCGCGCCGCCGGATCTCGCGCGCCTGCGCGGGCAGATAGATGCCGTCGACGCCAAGATCCACGCGTTGCTGAACGACCGCGCGCGCCTCGCGCGCCAGGTCGGCGTCTCCAAACACGCCGACGGCCACACGGTCGACTTCTATCGTCCGGAGCGCGAAGCCCAGGTCCTGCGCATGGCGCGCGACCGGAACAAGGGCCCGCTGCGCACCGAGGAAATCCTGCGGCTGTTCCGCGAGATCATGTCGGCCTGCCTCGCGCAGGAAGAGCCGCTCAAGGTGGGATTCCTCGGTCCCGAGGGCACGTTCTCGCAGACCGCGGCGCTCAAGCATTTCGGCCATTCGGTGCGCGCGCTCGCGCTCACGTCGGTGGACGAGGTGTTCCACGAAGTCGAGGCCGGCCACGCGGATTTCGGCGTGGTGCCGGTGGAGAACTCCACCGAAGGCTCGGTCAATCACACGCTCGATTCGCTGATCGGATCGCCACTGCGCATCTGCGGCGAAGTCGAGCTGCGCATCCACCAGTTCCTGATGGGGCGCATGAATTCCCTCAAGCGCGTCGAGCGCATCTGCAGCCATCCCCAGTCGCTCGCGCAGTGCCGCGGCTGGCTGGACGAGCACCTGCCCGACGTGCCGCGCGTGGCCGTGACCAGCAACGCCGAAGGCGCGCGCCGCGCGCGCGACGAGGAGGGCACCGCCGCCATCGCCGGTGAAACGGCGGCCGACGTCTACGGACTCAAACTACTCGCGACCGAGATCGAGGATCGCGACGACAACACGACGCGCTTCTTCGTCGTGGGCCGCAAGGTGTTCCGGCCCAGCGGCGAGGATCGCACCACCATCCTGTGCTCGGCGCTGCACACCGATTCGCCGGGCGCGTTGTTCCGGCTGCTCGAGCCACTCGCGAAGCACAAGATCAGCATGACGCGCATCGAGTCGCGGCCCTCGCATCGGAAGAAGTGGGACTACGTGTTCTTCCTCGACATCGACGGCCACGCCGACGAGCCACACGTCGCCAAGGCGCTCGGGGATCTGAAGAAGCGCTCCTCGTTGTTCCGCGTGCTCGGGTCGTATCCGCGCGCGGTATCGTGAGTCGTCGGCCAGCCGGGCGTCTCGGCGGGCGACGCTGATGCCGCGTTCGATTCAGGCGCCGTCCCGGCTGCAGACCAACCCATAATTCTCTAGGATCGGGGAATGCCTCCCACTTCAACCGATCCCGGCCTGCTGGCCGTCGACTGCGTCCGCACGCTCGCGCCCTACGTCCCCGGCAAACCCATCGAAGAGCTCGAGCGCGAGCTCGGCATCAAGGACATCGTCAAGCTCGCCTCGAACGAAAACCCGTTCGGGCCGAGTCCGCGCGCGCTGGCCGCGATGCACGCGACGCTCGCCGACGCCTGGCTGTATCCCGACGGCAGCGGCCACCAGCTCAAACACGCGCTCGCGCGGAAGTTAGGCGTCGCGGTCGGGCAGATCACGCTCGGCAACGGCTCCAACGACGTGCTGGTGCTGCTGGCCGAGGCGTTCCTCGAGCCCGGTCTCGCCGCCGTGTATTCGCAATACGCGTTCGCGGTCTATCCGATCTCGGTGCAGGCGACGGGCGCGACCGGCATCGTGACGCCCGCGCTCGGGGCCGACTCCGGCATGCCGCTCGGACACGATCTTGACGCGATGAGGCGCGCGATAACCGCCGAGACTCGCCTCGTATTCGTCGCGAATCCGAACAACCCGACGGGCACGTACGTGCCGGCCGCCGAACTGCGCCGCTTCGTGAGCGAGGTGCCCTCGCACGCGCTCGTCGTGCTCGACGAGGCGTATTACGAATACGCCGGCGGACTCGACATCCAGAACGGCATTTCGTGGCTCGCGGAATTCCCGAATCTCGTCGTCGTGCGGACCTTCTCCAAGGCGTATGGACTGGCGGGATTACGGGTCGGCTACGCGGTGAGTCATCCCTCGGTCGCCGACATGCTCAATCGCGTGCGCCAGGCATTCAACGTGTCCTCGGTGGCGCTCGCCGGAGCGACCGCCGCCCTCGAGGACGAAGCGCACGTGAACGCCGCGGTGAAGGTGGCCGTCGCCGAACGCAAGCGGGTCGCGGACGCGTTGCGCGCCATGGGCACACCGACGATCCCGACGGCGGGCAACTTCCTGCTGCTGCAGGCCGGTCCGGATGCCTTGCGCCGTTTCGATGCATTGCTGCGCGCCGGAATCATCGTGAGGCCCGTCGTGAACTACGGCCTGCGCGAGCACCTGCGCCTGACCCTCGGGACGGTGGAGCAGAACGACAGATTCCTGTCGGCCTGGCAAAGGATCTTGATAGCCTGAAGCTCAATGAGCCCCGCACCGATTTCCGCCCCCGTCGTCACGATCGACGGACCGTCCAGCTCTGGTAAAGGCACCATCAGCCGCATCGTCGCCGCGCGAGTCGGCTGGCAACTGCTCGACAGCGGCGCGCTGTACCGGCTGGTCGCGCTCGGGGGCACCATCAAGGGCGTCGATCCGGACGACGTGGAGGGGCACGTTTCGGTGGCCCGCCGCATGAAGCTCGAATTCGGGTCGTCGAACGGCGAGGAGCAGGTCCTGCTCGACGGCCAGGACGTCACCCGCAGGATCCGGACCGAGGAAGCCGGGGCGGGGGCTTCCCGTGTGGCCGTCTGGCCGGCCGTCCGCGCGGCCCTTTTCGACCTGCAGCGTTCCTTCGCCAAACCGCCCGGCCTGGTGGCCGACGGGCGCGATATGGGTACGGTCATCTTCCCCGAGGCCCCCCTGAAGGTTTTTCTCACCGCCAGCGCCGAAGAAAGGGCCCGAAGGCGTCATAAGCAGTTGATGGACAAGGGCTCCGCTGCTAGTCTTGCCGCCCTTTCGCGGGAGATCGCGGAGCGCGATTTGCGGGATTCGACCCGCCAGGTCGCCCCTCTCAAGCCCGCGCCGGACGCGCATCTACTCGACTCCACCGGATTGAGTATCGACGCCGTCGTCGAGCGAGTCCTCTCGCTCGGGCGCGAGCGCGGACTTTGGAAGTGAAATTGGAAGATAGGTAGCGGTTTGCACACATCACCGTTGCGCACGGACGCGTAACGCACCCTCCAACCTTGCGAGGACGGATTCCCGCAAGCGTCAATCGAGTACATACATGACTGAATCTTTTGCCCAGCTCTTCGAACAGAGCCTCGCCAACCAGCGTATCCGCCCCGGCATGATCCTCTCCGGCCTCGTCGTCGACGTAGGCAGTGACATGGTCGTCGTCAACGTGGGCCTGAAGTCCGAAGCGGTGATTCCGCTCGAGCAATTCAAGAACGAAAAAGGCGAGATCGAAGTAAAGGCCGGCGACACCGTCGAAGTCGCGCTCGACGCGATGGAAGACGGCAGCGGTGAAACGCGCCTCTCGCGTGAGAAGGCCAAGCGTGCCCGCACCTGGACCCGCCTCGAAGAGTCGTTCAACAAGTCCGAGATCGTCACCGGCACGATTACCGGTCGCGTGAAGGGTGGTTTCACCGTCGAGATCGACAACGTCCGCGCGTTCCTGCCGGGCTCGCTCGTCGACGTGCGCCCGGTGCGCGACACCGCCTACCTCGAAGGCAAGTCCCTCGAGTTCAAGGTCATCAAGCTCGACCAGAAGCGCAACAACGTGGTCGTCAGCCGCCGCGCGGTCGTGGAGCAGGAATTCTCCGCCGAGCGCAGCGCGCTCATGGACAACCTGCAGGAAGGCACCGTGCTCAAGGGCACGGTCAAGAACCTCACCGACTACGGCGCGTTCGTCGACCTCGGTGGCATCGACGGCCTGCTGCACATCACCGACATGGCGTGGAAGCGCGTCAAGCATCCGTCGGAAGTGGTCAAGGTCGGCGATGAGATCGACGTCCGCATCCTCAAGTTCGACCGCGAGCGTTCGCGTGTCTCGCTGGGCCTGAAGCAGCTCGGCGCGGATCCGTGGGAGAACATCGCCCGCCGTTACCCGCCCAACACGCGAGTGTTCGGCAAGGTCACGAACATCGCCGACTACGGCGCGTTCGTGGAGATCGAAGACGGCGTCGAAGGCCTGGTCCACGTGTCCGAAATGGACTGGACCAACAAGAACGTCAACCCGGCCAAGGTCGTGCACTCGGGCCAGGAAGTCGAAGTCATGGTGCTCGACGTGGATGAAGAGCGTCGTCGCATTTCGCTCGGCCTCAAGCAGTGCAAGCAGAACCCGTGGAAGGAGTTCGCCGAGAACTACAACCGCGGCGACAAGGTGTCGGGCCAGATCAAGTCGATCACCGACTTCGGCGTGTTCATCGGTCTGTCCGGCAACATCGATGGTCTCGTGCACCTGTCCGATCTTTCGTGGGACGTGCCCGGCGAAGAAGCCGTGCGCAATTACCAGAAGGGCCAGCAGGTCGAGGCCATGGTGCTGTCGATCGATCCGGAGCGTGAGCGCATCTCGCTCGGCATCAAGCAGCTCGCGCAGGATCCGTTCAGCGAGTGGATCGCGACGAATCCGAAGGGCACCATCGTCAAGGGAACGGTCAAGGAAGTGGACGCGCGCGCCGCGGTCATCGACCTGGGCAATGGCATCGAAGGCCAGCTGCGTTCCTCCGAGCTCGCGCGCGACCGCGTCGAAGACGCGCGCACCGTGCTCAAGGTGGGCGACGAGATCGAAGCCAAGTTCACCGGTGTCGACCGCAAGACCCGCACGATCGCGTTGTCGATCAAGGCCAAGGAAATGCACGAGGAGGCGGAAGCCGTCTCGAGCTACCGCTCCGAGCAGGGCTCGAGCAGCGGCACGAGCCTCGGCGACCTGCTCAAGGAGCAGATCGGTGGCGGAGACCGGTAATAGCTAGCCTCGATAACAACAACAGGTAGGCCCATGACCAAGTCCGAGCTCATCGAAATCATCACGGCAAAACAGAAACATCTGCCAGCCAAGGATGTGGAGCTCGCGCTCAAGCAGATCCTCGAGATCATGAGCGATGCCCTGTCGGCGGGAGATCGCATCGAGATACGCGGCTTCGGCTCGTTCTCGCTGCACTTCCGGCCGCCGCGGCAGGGCCGGAATCCCAAGACCGGAGAGGCGGTGGCGCTCTCCGGCAAGTACGTGCCGCATTTCAAGCCGGGCAAGGACCTGCGCGAGCGCGTGAACGACGGGGCCGACAGGCCCATTCGTGATTGATCGCCCAAGCTAACTACCCGGCCACGCTCCTGCTGGAGCCGTGGCCGGGCGGTTCCTCCCATTTCGAGACTCCACTGCCGGGCAGCAAGTCCCTGACCCTGCGCGACTGCGCCATCGCGGCGCTCGCGAACGGCACCAGCACCATCCGTCATCCCGGCGAGGCCGACGACTACTGGCGCATGAAGGATTGCCTGCGCCGGCTCGGCATCGGCGTGGACGATTCGCGCGAAGACCAGGTGATCGTCACCGGGCGCGGCGGCCAGTTCGCCGGTGGTGAGGTGACGCTCGACGTCGGCCAGAGCGCCGTGACCACGCGCCTGATGCTCGCCTTCGCGGCGTTGCGGCCCGACGAGACGCGCATCGACGGCCACATCTCGATGCAGAAGCGTCCCAACAAGGACCTGGTGGACGCGCTGCGCGCGCTCGGCGCGACGCTCGACTCCACCCACGACGGCTATCTGCCGACCACGGTGTCGGGGACGCGCTTGCTGCGCGGTCCCGCGCGTGTTTCCGGCACGATCTCCAGCCAGTACCTCACGAGCCTGCTGATCATCGCGCCGCTCATCGAAGGCGGTCTCACGATCGAAGTCGAAGGCGATCTGACCAGCAAGCCGTATCTCGATCTCACGCTCGACGAGATGCGCAAGTTCGGCGTCGAAGTCGAGAACCATCGGTACCGCAGGCTGGTCGTGCGGCCGCAGGCCTATCGGGCCGGCGAGATTCCCGTCGAGGGAGATGCCTCGGCGGCATCCTATTTCGCCGCGCTGGCGCTGCTGCATGGCCGCCGCATCACGTTGACCAATCTCGGATCCGGCACGCGGCAGGGCGACTACGCGTTCTTCGGCCTGTGCGAAAAACTCGGCGCTCGCGTCGAACGTTCGCCCGGCCGCACGGTGATCCAGGGACCCGTTTCCATGGCCCAGGGCTTCGACGGCCCGGTGGACATGACCACGATGCCCGACGTGGCGCCGACACTGATGATGATCGCGCCGTTCCTGGCGCGGCCCACGCGGATCACCGGGCTCGCGACGCTGCGCGTGAAGGAATGCGACCGCATCGCCGCGCCGACGCGCGAGATGCGCAAGCTGGGTGTGGAAGTAGAGGAAGGTCCGGACTTCATGGTGATCCAGCCGCTGAATGCGGCCGCCAGAGCGCGACCTTCGGTCGTGGATATCGAGACCTATCACGACCACCGCATCGCGATGTCCTTCGGCGTGCTCGGCTCGAAGCTCCCAGGCCTGCGGATCCTCGATCCCGGATGCGTCGCCAAGACCTACCCGAACTATTGGCGCGACTGGCAGCTGGCCAGGGGCTGATGCCCTCATCTTCACGCCGTCGAAGCGACGGTGTCCGGAAGAAATGGTTTGTTCCCCGTGATAATTTGACCCCATGCGCCTCAGAGGCATCGGTCCCGAAGTCCTGCTCCTGTGTTTCCTGCTCGTCGGGGCGGCGGCTTTCGTGCTCGGCCGGCGCTCGGCGCGCGCGCGGCGCATGCGCCACGACATCGACTATTTCACGGGCCTCGATCACCTCGTCAACGACCGCTATGACCGCGCGGCCGAGGTGTTCACGCGGCTCGCGACCAAGTCCCACGAGGCCGAGATCCAGTTCGCGCTCGGCAGCCTGATGCGCCGCCGCGGCGAGGTGGACCGCGCGATCGCGATCCACACCGAGTTGCGGCAGCACGGCGAGAACGCGATCCGCGAGCAGGCCACGTTCGCGCTGGGCCTCGACTACATGAGCGCCGGCCTGTTCGATCGCGCCGAGGAACGGCTGCGCGACCTGCTCGGATCGCCTAACTATCGAGCCGCGGCGCTCGAGAAGCTGGCCTGGGTCTACGAGCAGCAGCACGACTGGCGCGCGGCGCTCGACATCTGGCGCGAGCTGCCGCTCGAGAAGCAACGCGAGCGTGCCTCGGTCGCCGCGCACTACTGCTGCGAACTCGGCGTGGCGTCGGTCGCGGCCGGGGATTTCGCGGGCGCGAGGGCGCACGTCGCGGCCGCGCGCGTGCATGCGCCGTCGAGCTCGCGGGCCGCGTTGCTGGCGGCGCGCGTCGCCGCCGCGGCGGGAGAGGAGGACAAGGTGGTCGACCTGTACGCCGAGGCGTTGAATCCGTCGCGCACGCTGCGGGCCGCGTTCGCGGACGAAGCGCGCCTGGCATCCGGGGCGCGGGCCGACGAACTCGACGCGCGGCTGCGCGCCGCTCCGCCCACGGATGAAACGCCTCAGCCCGAGCCGGCGCGCTTCCGCTGCGAACAATGTGGCGTCTCGAGCGTCACCTGGCATTGGCGCTGTCCGGGCTGCCGCAGCTGGGACTCGTTGCAAAGCCTGAATATCCGCGCGAGTTGACGCGATTTGCGGCTCCGTTCGCGGAGCGGCGCCTTGCTAGTCTCCCTGCCGCCCGGCGCATCGCCGGGTCCCAACACGCAAGGAGGCAACATGAAGATCAGACACTTCGCATCGACGCTCGCGGCCCTGGTATTGCTCGCGCCGCTCGGCGCGTTCGCCGAGCCCGTGAACATCAACACCGCGGATGCCACGACTCTCGCCAAGGCGCTCAACGGCGTCGGGCCGGCCAAGGCCAAGGCGATCGTCAGCTATCGCGAGAAGAACGGGCCGTTCAAGTCGGTCGACCAGCTCGCCATGGTCGAGGGCATCACGCAGAAACTCATCGACAAGAATCGCGCGGACATCCGGTTAGGGGCTGACAAACCCGCGGCGGGCGCGGCGCCCGCGGCGACGAAGCAGGCGACACCCAAGCCCGCCACGTAAGCGGTATCCGACAACGCGGAAGGCGTGAAGTCGCGCAAACAATCGTCTTTTCGCCAGCCGCGGCATGCGGAGCCGCAATTGGGCCGTGATATGGTTCCGGGCCTCTAAGGCCCGGAGCCCGTATGCCGACCAGGACGAAGAAGTCGAAGAAGCCTCGCATCGATGTCGCAGTGTTCCCCGTTGCCGGACGCGGCACGCGGTTTTTGCCCGCGACGAAGGCCAGCCCCAAGGAGATGCTGCCCATCGTCGACAAACCACTCATCCAGTACGCCGTGGAAGAGGCGCTCGCCGCCGGGGCGCGCCGGCTCGTGTTCATCACGGGATCATCGAAGCGCGCGATCGAGGACCACTTCGATTCCGACGCCGAGCTCGAGAACCTGTTGCTCTCGCAGGGCAAGAGCGACCTGCTCAAGATGCTGCGCAGCGTGTTGCCGTCGTACGCGTCGTGTATCTACATCCGTCAGCCGGCGCCGCTCGGTCTCGGCCACGCGGTGCTGTGCGCCAAGCCGGCCGTCGGCAACTCGCCGTTCTTCGTGCATCTCGCGGACGATCTCATCGATGCCGAGGAGGCCTGCCTCAAGCAGATGGCTGATCGCTTCGACAACGGCAGCATCGTCGCCGTGCAGACCGTGCCTCACAACCAGACCGACAAGTACGGCATCGTGAAGACGGGCGCGAGACACGGTGACCTGTTGCGCGTCGATCGCATCGTGGAGAAGCCGAAGCCCGACAAGGCGCCGTCGAACCTCGCCGTGGTCGGCCGCTACCTGCTCACGCCGCGCGTGTTCGAACACCTCGAGCGCATCGGCGAAGGCGCGGGCGGGGAGATCCAGCTCACCGACGGCATCGCGCGGCTCATGAACGACGAGTCGGTGTATGCCTATCGGTTCGCGGGCAAACGATTCGACTGCGGCAGCAAGATCGGATATCTGCAGGCGAACGTGGAATACGCGCTGGCGCACCCCGAGCTGTCGACGACCTTCCGCAGTTACCTGAAGAAACTCGCGAAGGACCTCTAGCCGGATGTTCGATCCGAAGTCCCTGCTCGATCAATTCCTCGGCAGCCAGCCCGGCGCCTCCGTTCGCAACGCCGGCCAGGCGGCGAAGGGCAGGCTCGACCAGTACAGCGGCAGCGGTGGCTTCGTCCGCGGCGCGGCCGCTGGCGGATTGTTGGGCCTGTTGCTGGGCGGCAATGGGATGCGCAAGGCCGCGGGCGGACTGATCGGCTACGGAGGGGCGGCGGTCGTCGGCGCGCTGGCCCTCAAGGCCTATCAGAATTATCAGCAGCAGAAGGCTGCCGCACCCGTAACGCTTACGCCGGAGCAGTTCGCGGAGCTCAGCGACAAGGCGCTGCCCCATTCGCAGCCGGCCGCCGACGGCACACCGTTCCAGCTCACGTTGATTCGCGTGATGGTCGGCGCGGCCAAGGCCGATGGACACGTCGATGCGGCCGAGCAGCAACGCCTGTTCGCGGAAGTGGAGCGCCTGGGGCTCGATGCGGAAGCCAAGGCGTTCGTATTCGACCTGTTGGGCAAGCCGGCGGACCTGGAGGCCATCGCACGCGCCGTCGCGACGCCGGAGCAGGGCGCCGAGGTCTATCTCGCGTCGCGGCTGGCGATCGACCCGGACGCGTCCGCGGAACGCGCCTACCTGGATGCGCTGGCCGCGCGTCTCAAACTACCCACGGAACTGCGCGCGCAGCTCGATGCGCAGGCGGCTTCAGCCTGAACAGGCCTGCACGCCCGCCGGCGTGTTGGTGACCTGGAACGAACGCACGGGCGCGACCGCGCGAGTCAGCGAACCGTCGATCGCGTTCATCGTGTGCACCCAGTCGACGATCTGAACGTTGTCGCAGCCCGCGTCGCGGACGAGTCTGCCCATGCGGATGGTCTGCACCAGCGCGTCGCCGCTGGCTACGGTCGAACTGCTTTCGACGGCGTAGTCCGAGTTGTTGAACACGGTGAACTGCCACAGGTACTCGGCGAGCGACTCGAGTTCCGATGCGGTGAGCGGACGCTGGTTCATCGAGCCGGCGAAGCCTTCTTCTGCGCGCAAGTCGCTGCCCGCGCGATCGAGATACGAACACTTGAATATTCGGTGGCGCAGCATCGCGGTCACGTCGGCGCGCGGCACGCGCACGAGCTCGAACTTCTGATCGTCGCTGTTGACCGTGGCGAGATCGGAATACTGACCGCCCCAGGTCGAAAGGCGCTCGGACCAGTCGATGGCCTGCGCGAGGTCGTCGGTGCAGAGCTCGTAGGTAGGGCCCGCGGCCTGGGGCCCGGTCGCCATGTCGGAATTGCGCAGGTGGCGTGTCGACAAGGTGCCGACGACGCTCGAGGGGCGGGCTTCGATTTCGAAGCCGGCCGGCGTGCGCTGATCGCCCTTGTACAGGCGATCGGCCAGCGAGAGATCCGCGGAGGACACCGACGGGACCGCAGGCGCCGGCGACGCGACGGTCGCGGGCGACGTGTTGCCGGAAGGTGCGGGCGTGGAGGTCGTGCCGCTGCCGCCGCCGCCGCAGGCCCCCAGCGACATCGCCGCCAGCGCGAGAAACATGCTCCGCAGGTTCATTCGTTGCACCGCTGCCAGTTGTCGTGGCGCACGCGCACCCACGTGCCGCTTTCCTCGACCGCGCCGCTTTCGTCGTAACGCCGCACTTCCATGACCGGCATTCCGCGTTCGCGCGAGCGTGCGAGCGAGACCTCGCAGGCCCACAGCCACATCGCGCGGTCGTCGGTCCAGGCTTCCCAGACCAGTCCTTCCTCGAGGGATCGCTGCGCGACCTTTTCCAGCGTCGGCGTGAGCTGGCCTTCCTGCGTGAGACGATGCGCATCGCGCGGCAGTCCTTCCGCGTGGCGGATGAAACTGTCGAGCAGCTCGCCGGCGTTGCCGGGATGCTGAATCGCGCGGAGTTTCATCGTTTCCATCGACCCGTTACCTTGATAGGGGCCGGCGGCAGCGCACGAGCACTTGCGAGAGAGGAGTACCGTCGGTCGGTGTGCACGGACCCATGAGCTGCCGCCAGCGAGACGTCGGCGCGGCGAAGATGCCCGCACCCTGCTCAGGTTTTCGGCGGCAACCCGGCAGGGTTGAGCCTGCGAATGTGACGGACTTCGCGCAAGCGCCGCAATTATTTGAACCGCGTCTCTTATGTATCGTAGTTAGGCGTGCGCGCGGCGCACGGCGGCCGGCATTACGTAAACGGCGAGCTTGAGCGCTTCACGTGGAACATTTGGAGCCACGGTTTTAGTTAGGTCAGAAAATAAAAACGCGCCCGGAGGCGCGTTGAAAAATGCCGGAGAGTCTGTCGGTCAGGCTTCGGCGGAAATCACGCGGCCCGTCGCCGCATAGGGATTCGAGTTCGAGCGCGGGCCGTAGGCGCGCGGCGTGGCGTCGGCGGAGCCGGTGAGGGCGCCCAACAAGCCTTCGACGCGCTTGATCTGCGCGCCGACCAGCACGCCGTTGCGGTCGTTCAGGTCGCGACAGCGTTTGGCGCGCGAGGCGCATTCTTCGTACGGCTTCGCGAGCGTGCGTTTCGGGTCGCACCAGGCGATGAGCTTCGAAAGTCCGGACAGGTCGGCCGAGTAGCCGTGCAGGCTGCACAGCGCGCGGCGCTCGTCCTCGATCTTGAGCAGGCGGACCACGTTCGCCTGCCGAGTTTCGGCCAGCGATTCGAGCGCGTCGATGTCGCGCTCCCTGAGCGCGCCGTGTTCGCGATCGAGCAGGGATTCGAATTCGCCGAGCGCGGCATTCTCGTCGGCGAGCAGGCGTCCGAGCGTGTCGCGAACCAGGGCGGGGTCCATGTTCATCCGCTATTTGTTCGCGGGAATGGCCGCGAGCAGATCCACTTCGAAGCGCATCATCTTGTCGGCGACCCGCTGCGGGTCGACGTGATAGCGGCCTTCGTCCATCGCCTTGCGGACCGCGTCGACGCGGCTCTCGTTCACGACGGGCAGGGCGGAGATGCGCTCCTCGAGCGCGGCGAGGGTGCGGGCGGTGTCGGAAACGTCGATGTTCGACGTGCCGGTGGTTTCGGTCTTGCGACCTTCCGCCGTGGTATCGCGCACGCGCGAAACCGGGGCTCCGCCGCCAACCTGGACCGGCCGTCCGTCGATTCCGCTGATCTTGTTCGCCATCGCCAATTCTCCTGGATCGTCTACGAGCAGGTAACGGCGTGGCCGCAACAATCTTTAGGCGAAAAGTCGAATATTTGGCGCATATTCTGTTCAGTGGTCATATTTCGCAGTTGATCAGGGAGTTACCCGTACCACTCCGGCTGAATCGGCCACTCCTTCCACGACCTTGAGCGACAAAAGGTTCTGGACGCGCACGCGCTGCTGCGCGGCCGCATCGGCGAGTGCCTTGCCCGGCGCACGCACCTCGAAGCCGTTGGCGGACGCGGTCAGCGTGACTTCCTGGCCCCTATGTATAAGGAGTGCCGCGGTCAGCGCATCCGCGCTCAACAAGGTTCCGGCGGGCAGAGCCCGCTTCGTCAGTCGACCCGTGAGCCCTTCGACCTTCATGACGTAAGGCGAAACCATGCCCGGCAGTTCGCGGGTCTGCGTGTCGACGTCCGTCGCGGCGATCGTTTCGCCGCGCGCGACGGCTCTTCGCAGGACCAGCACGCTGTGCGTGCGCCGGATGTCCACCGGCACGTGCACGGTCCAGGGCGAACCCTGCGTGCAGGAAACCCGTGCGAGCACGCGCGACTGGTTGCCGCGTGGCGGCTGCGCGTGTGTCTCGAGCGGCGCGGTGCAGGCGGCGAGCCGCAGGCGCGAGTCGAGCGATCCGGCCTCGACCGATACGCCGGTCGCCTTCGGATCCAGTACGCCGCGCACGGCGCGTTCCGCCGAGGCGCGCACGCTCGAGAGCGTCTGCAGCGCATCGGCAGACCTGTCCGCGCCCTTGTCCGCAGTCTGGGCGAAGCACGCGCAGGAGAGGGCGGCCATTCCAACAGTCAACGTTTTGACCCACATGCCCTGTAGTTAGCAATCGACGTGCCAGTCCCCGCGGGCCGCTCAAGTAACGACGCGCGGAGCCGTTACCGGATTCGAGACGCATCGAACTCCGCCGCCGGAATTTCTCCGCCGCGCGCGGCAATCGCTCACCTGCGCGGTGCGCGCCGCGTCACACTCCCACACGTCCATGACGCCCGCGCGGCCCCGCGCGGCGCGAAATCCCTCCGTGGCACGTCGCTTGCTTTGCTTCTCCCGTGTCGGCCCGCTGACGCCGACGCGAGGAGTGTCCATGCCATTGAATCTCGACCAGTACATCGGAGTGCACGCGACCGCGCTCGACGTGCGCGCGCGCCGTACCGAGTTGATCGCGAACAACCTCGCGAACGCGGACACGCCGGGCTACAAGGCGCGAGACATCGACTTCCGCCAGGCCATGGCGCGCGCGGCGGGCGAGACGCCGACCTCGGGCGTGAACCTGTCGACCACGCAGGCGGGCCACATCGGCGGCGCCGCGTCGGCCGATGCCGCCGGCAATCCGGATCTCAAGTACCGCACGCCGCTCGCGCCGGCGCTCGACGGCAACACCGTCGACGCGCAGCTCGAGCAGTCGGCCTTCGCCGAGAACGCGGTGCGGTACCAGGCGACGCTGACTTTCCTCAACGCGAAATTCCGCGGCCTCATGACCGCGATCATGGGTAACTAGTCATGTCATCCTTCAAGGCATTCGATATCGCGGGTTCGGGCATGTCGGCGCAGTCGGTGCGCCTCAACACGACGGCCAGCAACCTCGCCAACGCCGAGAGCGTGAGCGGCGACGCCAACAGCGTCTACAAGCCGCGCCATCCCATTTTCGAGGCGGTTCGCCAGCAACTCGGCGCCGAGCAGGCCGAGAACGGCAATGCCGCCGTGCGCGTGCGCGGCATCTACGAATCGCAGGCGCCGGCCGCCGCGCGCTACGAGCCCGGCAATCCGCTCGCGGACGCCAACGGCTACGTCTATGCGCCCGCGGTCAACGTGGTCGAGGAGATGGTCAACATGATCTCCGCCTCGCGCTCGTACCAGAACAACGTCGAGGTCATGAACACCTCGAAAGACCTGCTGCTCGCGACACTGCGTCTGGGCCAAAGCTGAGAAAGAGGGCTGAGAGGAGTAACACATGTTCGACATGGACATCATCAACGCAGCCATGGGCCGCCATCGCTCCGATCAGGACGCGGCGGCCGCGGCGGCCGCCAATGCGGCCATC
The DNA here is from genome assembly GCA_023423065.1 of Pseudomonadota bacterium. Classification (GTDB taxonomy): domain Bacteria; phylum Pseudomonadota; class Gammaproteobacteria; order Steroidobacterales; family Steroidobacteraceae; genus CADEED01. Next base: position 42,237 of record JAFAGC010000077.1, on the reverse strand, counting down.
GCCAAGAAAACCGAGCTCAACCAGGAAGATTTCCTGACGCTCATGATCACGCAGCTCAAGAACCAGGACCCGTTCAAGCCGCTCGAACCCGCGCAATACGTGGGTCAGCTCGCGCAGTTCAGCCAGGTCTCGGGCCTCGCGGACATGAACAAGCAGATCAGTTCGCTGACCAACAGCCTGCGCGGCAACCAGGTGCTGGACGGGGCCAGTCTCATCGGCCGCGCGATCATCGCGCCGGGCAGCACTGTCTACCTGCCCGAGGCCGTCGAAGGCGAGGCGCGCGGTCCTCAGGGCCTCATCGAAGTGCCCGCGGGCGCTTCCTCGGTGCAGTTGCTCGTCAAAGACGCGGGCGGCGCGCTGATCAAGTCGCAGGCGCTCGACAACTCGCGCGGCGCCCACGCCTTCGCGTGGGATGGCACCACCGACGCCGGCACGCCCGCCGATGCGGGCGCGTACCAGATCGAAGTGGTCGCGCGCGTCGGCAACCAGAACGTTTCATTGCAGACCAGCGTCGCGGCGCGCGTGTCGAGCGTCGCGCTCGACCCGGCCACCGGCACGCTCACGCTGGACACGGATTCACTCGGTGAGATCGCGATCGACGACGTCGAACGCGTGCTCTGACGTAACAGGTTTCAAGGAGTCATCACATGCCTTTCCGCATCGCACTTTCGGGCCTCAACGCCGCGCAATCCGATCTGAACGTCACGGCGAACAACATCGCCAACACGTCGACCACCGGCTTCAAGGGCTCGCGCACCGAGTTCGCCGACCTGTTCGCCGTCTCGCTGCAGGGCACGTCGAACAACGCCAGCGGCAACGGCGTTCGCGTCGCCGCGGTCACGCAGCAGTTCGCCCAGGGAAACATCGAATTCACCGACTCGAACCTGGACCTCGCGCTGAGCGGCCAGGGCATGTTCATCCTCTCCGACAACGGCGCGCTCTCGTACACCCGTGCGGGCGCCTTTCAGATGAACCGCGACGGCTACGTCGTGAACTCGATGGGCCAGCGCCTGCAGGTCTATCCGCCGATCGCGGGTGGCGGCTTCAACACGGGTGGCCTCGGCGACCTGCGCCTGCAGACCACGGACTCCGCGCCGTCGGCCACGGCAAACGTCGAGTACACGCTCAACCTGCCGGCGAGCGCCACGCAGCCGCCGACCGCGCCGTTCAACGCGAACGATCCGAACACCTTCAACCAGGCGACGTCGCTCACGCTGTTCGACTCGCTGGGCGCGACCCACACGGGCACGCTGTATTTCTCGCGCACCGCGGTGGCGAACCAGTGGGAAGCGCGCCTGTTCGTCGACGGCCAGCCCGTCGGTGTGGATGGCACGCCGCAGACGCTGCAGTACTCGAACACCGGTCTTCTGACCGCGCCGGCGGGCGGACAGCTGTCGTTCCCGCCGTTCACGCCGACCACCGGCGCCGCCAACATGAACGTCACGGTCGACCTGTCGCGCACGACGCAGTTCGGCGCGAATTTCGCCGTGAACTCGGTGACCCAGGACGGTTACACGACGGGCCGCCTGATCGGCATCGACATCAGCGACACCGGCATCGTCCAGGCCCGCTTCACGAACGGCAACTCGCAGCCGCTCGGCCAGGTCGCGGTCGCCAACTTCGCCAATCCGCAGGGTCTGCAGCAGCTCGGCAACACGCAGTGGGCCGAGACGTATGCCTCGGGCCAGGCGCTGCGCGGCCAGGCCGGCAACTCCGGCTTCGGTCTCGTGCAGTCGGGCGCGCTGGAAGGCGCCAATGTCGACGTGACCGAGCAGCTCGTGCAGATGATCACCGCGCAGCGCAACTTCCAGGCGAACGCGCAGATGATCAGCACGGCCGACTCGATCCAGCAAACGATCATGAACATCCGGTAAGGACCGGGGAGTAGCTAGTCATGGACCGCATGCTCTACGTGGCGATGACGGGCGCGAAGGAAACCCTGCGCGCGCAAGGCGTCAACAACCACAACCTCGCCAACGTCAGCACGAACGGCTTTCGTGCGGACCTGGCCGCTTTCCAGAGCCGCGCGGTCGATGGCACGGGTTATGCGTCGCGCGTCTACGCCACCAACGGCACCGTCGGCTGGGACGACACCAGCGGGGCGCTGCTGACGACCGGTCGCGATCTCGACGTCGCGGTCAACGGCCAGGGCTTCATCGCCGTGATGGGGCCGGACGGGCGCGAGGCCTACACGCGCGCCGGCAACCTGCAGGTGGATCCGACCGGCCAGCTCATGACCGCCACGGGTCGTCCGGTGCTCGGCGACGGCGGCCCGATCAACATTCCGCCGTATTCCTCGATCTTCTTCGCGCGCGACGGTTCGATCTCGATCGTCGCGCAGGGGCAGACCCCCGACACCACCGCGACGGTGGGCCGCATCAAGCTCGTCAACCCGGCGACCGAAGCGGTCGAACGCGGCGAGGACGGCCTGTTCCGCATGAAGGACGGTAGCGACGCGCCGGCCGAGGCGGCCGTGCAGTTGAGCTCGGGCGTGCTCGAGGCAAGCAACGTCAACGCCGCCGCCGCGATGGTCAACATGATCGAGCTCGCGCGGCAGTTCGAGATGCAGGTCAAGGCGATCCGCACCGCCGAAGAGAACGGCGCCGCAGCGGCCCAACTGTTGCGCATGGGCTGACGCCCGCGCCGGCACATTTGAAAGAAAGATTCCAGGAGAACACACATGAATCCAGCATTGTGGGCCGCCAAGACCGGACTCGACGCGCAGCAGACGCGCCTCGCGGTCACGTCCAACAACCTCGCCAACGTGAGCACCAGCGGCTTCAAGAAAGGCCGCGCCGTGTTCGAAGACCTGCTGTACCAGAACGTGCGGCAGGCGGGCGGTTCGACCTCGCAGGACACGCAGGCTCCCTCGGGCGTGCATCTCGGCACCGGCGTGCGCGTGGTCGCGACGGAAAAGCTCTACACGCAGGGCGGTCTCACGCAGACCAGCAATGCGCTCGACGTGGCCATCGAAGGCCGCGGCTTCTTCCAGATCCAGCTGCCCGATGGCAACACCGCGTATACGCGCGACGGCAGCTTCCAGTTGTCGTCGCAGGGCCAGATGGTCACCTCGAGTGGCTACATCCTGCAGCCCGGCATCAGCATTCCCGAAGGCGCGCAGAGCATCACGATCGGCCGCGACGGCACGGTCGGCGTGCGCGTGGCGGGCCAGGCCGCGCCGGTGACGGTGGGCCAGTTGCAGCTCACGGACTTCGTGAATCCGGCCGGCCTGCAACCGCTCGGCGAAAACCTGCTGGTCGAAACCGCCGCGAGCGGTCCGGCGCAGACGGGCACGCCCGGCCAGAACGGCCTCGGCGCGACGACGCAGGGCTCCGTCGAGTCCTCGAACGTCAACGTCGTCGAGGAGCTCGTCAACATGATCGAGACGCAGCGCGCGTACGAGATGAACTCCAAGGCCATCTCGACCGCGGACCAGATGCTCGAATACGTGAACAACCAGTTATGAGCTTCGCCGAACGCAATCTGATGGTCGCCGTCATCGTCGCCATCGGGCTGATGATGACCGGCTGCGCGGTGATGAAGGACGACGGCGGGCGCGAGTTCGATGCCACGTGGCCCGACTCCGCGGACATGCCGAAGCCGACGAACGGCTCCATCTACGCGCAGGGCACCGAGGTGTCCCTGTGGGAAAACGTCACCGCGCGCAACGTGGGCGACACGCTCACGATCCGGCTGGAAGAAAACACCAGCGCCGAGAAATCCGCGAGCACCACCACCAGCAAGTCGAGCGAAGCCGCGCTCGCGGGACCGACGGTGTTCGGCCGGCCCGTGACCATCAACGGCACGCCGATCCTCGAAGGGTCGATGAACAACGAGTCGAGCTTCGCCGGCAACGGCGCGAGCAAGCAGAGCAACGCGCTCGACGGGCAGATCAGCGTGACGGTCGCCAAGCGATTCCCGAACGGCAATCTGCTGGTGCGCGGGCAGAAGCTCGTCAGCATCAACTCCGGCCGCGAATACGTGCGCGTGCAGGGCATCGTGCGTCCCTCGGACATCGCGCCGGACAACTCCGTGGTCTCGTGGAAGATCGCGGACGCATACATCTCATATGGCGGGCAGGGCACGGTGGCGAACGCCAGCAAGCCGGGCTGGCTGTACCGCTTCTTCAATTCGCCCCTGACGCCATTCTGATGAACCGACTGAAAAGGACCTGGACCATGCGCCGCCGTTTGCGTGATTCGATCATCTGCGCCGCGTTGCTGCCGTTTCTGGCGGTCACGGCCCACGCCGAGCGCGTCAAGGATCTCGCGTCCGTGCAGGGCGTGCGCAACAACCAGCTCATCGGCTACGGCCTCGTCGTCGGTCTCGACGGCACGGGCGACCAGACGAGCCAGGCGCCGTTCACGATCCAGAGCATCAAGAACATGCTGGTGCGCTTCGGCGTCACGATTCCGCCGAACGCGAATCCGCAGCTGAAGAACGTCGCGGCCGTGACGGTGCACGCCGAGCTGCCGCCGTTCGCGAAGCCCGGCCAGAACATCGACGTGACGGTTTCGTCGATCGGCAATGCCGGCAGCCTGCGCGGCGGTAGTTTGATCATGACGCCGCTGCGCGGCGCGGACGGCCAGGTCTACGCGATGGCGCAGGGCAGTTTGGTCGTCGGCGGCTTCGGCATTTCTGGCAAGGACGGCTCGCGCATCGCGGTCAACGTGCCCTCGGCGGGCCGCGTGCCGAATGGCGCGACGGTCGAGCGCGAGGTGTCGACCGGGTTCGACCAGACGCCGTACGTCGTGCTGAACCTGCACACGCCGGATTTCACCACGACCGCGCGCCTGGTCGAAGGCATCAACAACCTGCTCGGCGATGCGACCGCGCAGGCGATCGACGGTGTCTCGGTGCGCGTCGCGGCGCCGTCGGATCCCAATCAGCGCATCGCCTATCTATCGACGCTCGAGCAGATCGAGATCGAGCCGGGTGACGCGCCCGCGCGGGTGATCGTGAATTCGCGCACGGGCACCGTGGTCATCGGGTCGCGCGTGCGCGTGATGCCCGCGGCCGTGGCGCATGGATCGCTGTCGGTGACGATCAGCGAGCGCGCCTCGGTCAGCCAGCCGAACGAATTCGCCCAGGGCCAGACGGTCGTCGTGCCCGAGAGCTCGCTCAACGTGCATCAACCCGATGCGCGCATGTTCGTGTTCGACGCCGGCGTCGATCTGAACGACATCGTGCGCGCGGTCAACCAGGTGGGCGCCGCGCCCGGCGATCTCGTCGCCATTCTCGAGGCGCTGAAGGAATCCGGCGCGTTGCGCGCCGAACTCATCGTGATCTAACCATCATGGTCTCACGCGTCGATCCATCGCTGATTCCGCCCGCGCCGCGCGCCAGCACGTCGCGTCCCGCGGATGCGACCGACTTCAAGCAGTTCGCCGAGCTGCGTCGTGGCGCGAATGCGAACGATCCGTCCACGCTGCGCGAGGTCGCGCGCCAGTTCGAGAGCCTCTTCACCAAGATGATGCTCGAGAGCATGCGCAGCGCGAGTTTCGGCGACCCGATGTTCGGCAGCGACCAGGTCGACATGTACCAGGACATGATGGACGACCAGCTCGCCGTGCAGCTTTCACAAGGCAAAGGCCTCGGCCTCGCCGACATGCTCATCCGCCAGCTGAGTTCTACCGGATCGGTGCCAGGCACCGAAACCCGGCAAAACTCCGTCTCGGCGGAGCAGCGCGCGAAGTTCGTCGAGGAGATCCGGCCGCACGCGGAAGCCGCGGCGCGTGAGCTCGGGGTCGACCCGCGAGGCATCATCGCGCAGGCCGCGCTCGAAACGGGGTGGGGCACTTCGCAGCCGGCCGATGCATCCGGCAGGAGCCACAACCTGTTCGGCATCAAGGCGGGCGCCTCGTGGCGCGGCGCGAGTGTCGAAGCGGAAACCCAGGAATATGTCGCAGGCATGGCGGGCCGCGAAAACGCGCGTTTCCGTGCTTACGGGAGTCTCGCGGAAAGCGTGGGTGATTATGTCCGCGTGCTGCGCGACAACCCGCGTTACGCCGCCGCGCTCAACACCGGTACCGACGTGCGCTCCTTCGCGACCGCGCTGCAGCAGGGTGGCTACGCCACCGATCCGGAATACGCGAACAAACTAGTGTCCGTGGCCTCGCAATTGCCGTCGGATGTGAATCAGTTCAAGTCGGCCGCCGCGGCGCCGATACCGACGCAGGAGCCGATGAGCAATGGCTGACATGCTTGGAACGGGCCTTTCGAGCCTGCGCGCACTGCAACGCGCGCTGGACACGACCGCCCACAACATCGCGAACGTTTCGACGCCGGGTTACACCCGCCAGCGCGTCGACTTCGCCACGCGCACGCCTCAGGCCTATGGCACCAACTGGATCGGCAGCGGCGTCAATGCGACGTCCGTGCGCCGCGTCTATGACCAGTTCGTCTCCCAGCAGGTGCGCACCTCGAGCAGCAATCTCGCGCGCCTCGACGCGTTCGCGACCGAAGCGGGGCGCCTCGACAACCTGCTCGGCGACACTTCCAACGGCCTATCCACCGCGTTGCAGGGTTTCACCGACGCGATCAACGAGATCTCCAGCACGCCGGCGTCGATCCCCGCGCGGCAGGTGTTGCTCGCGCAGGCCAGCGCGCTCACCGAGCGGCTGCGCGGCTACGACGCGCGCCTGCGCGACATGTCCGCGAGCGTGGACACGCGCATCGCCGGCGAAGCCAGCGAGATCACCGGCCTCGCGCGCGGCATCGCGAAACTCAACGGCGACATCGCGGTCGCGATCAATCAGACCGGACGTCCGCCCAACGATCTGCTCGATCAGCGCGATGCGATGATCGACGAACTTTCCTCGAAGATCGGCGTGACCGTCGTCGCCGAAGGCGATGCCTTCGTGAACGTCTTCGTCGGCACCGGCCAGCCGCTGGTGCTCGGCACGACGGCCTCTCAATTCACGACCGCGGCCGACCCGCTCGATCCCGAGCGCGTCCAGCTCGCGCTGCAGACGCAGGGCGGCACGGTGGACATCTCGCGCAGCGTTTCGGGCGGCACGCTCGGCGGACTGCTCGACTGGCGCCGCGAGATGCTGGACCCGGCGCGCAACGAGCTCGGCCGCATCGCGCTCGCCGTCGCGAACCAGGTCAACGAACAGCACCGCAAGGGCATGGACCTCACCGGCGCGATGGGCGGCAACTTCTTCAACGTCGGCGGCGTGAACGTGGTCAGCGCCACCGCGAACGCGAGCAACGCGACGGCGAGCGCCACACGCGTGGATCTCGGCGCCGTGACGCCGTACGACTACGTGGTGACCAACACCGGCACCGGGTACTCGGTGCGGCGCCTGGATACGGGTGCCTCCGTGAGTTTCACCGGCGCCGGTACGGCACTGGATCCGATCCGTGTCGACGGACTCGAAATCGTCGTGGGCGCGGGCTCGGTGACGGGCGACCAGTTCGTCGTTCATCCGACACGCAGCGTGATGTCGGGATTCTCGGTGGCGATCACGGACCCCGCGCGCATCGCGGCCGCCGCGCCGATTCGCGGGGCCGCCGCGAGCACCAACACCGGCTCCGGCACGATCACCGCGGGCGAGGTGCTGAACGCATCCGATCCCGTGACACTCACCTCGCCGGTGGACATCGAGTTCACGTCGGCGACGACATACACGATCAACGGCGGAGCGCCGCAGACCTACACGGCGGGCGATCCCATCGACTTCAACGGCTGGCGGGTGCGCATCAGCGGTACGCCCGCGGCCGGCGACACCTTCACCGTGCGCAGCAATGCGGGCGCCGTCGGCGACAACCGCAATTCATTCGCGCTGGCGGATGCGATGACCGCGGGCGTACTCGAGACCGGCACCGTCTCGGTCACGCAGGCGGTCGAACGCTTCACGGGCAACCTGGGCCTGCAGACACGCGCCGCGCAGATGAGCCGCGACGCGGAAGCCCTGGTCAACGAGGGCGACATCGCCGCCCGCGACGCGATCTCCGGCGTGAACCTCGACGAGGAGGCGGCCAACATGCTGCGTTTCCAGCAGGCCTACGCGGCCTCGGCGCAGATCATCGCGATTTCCGGCCAGATGTTCGACGCGCTGATCAACGCGGTGCGGAGGTAAGTCATGCGTCTATCCACCGCCGGAATGCACCGGACCAGCATCAGCGCGATCCTCGAGCAGCAGGTGCGTCTCTCGAAGACGCAGCAGCAGATCACCACCGGCAAGAAGTTCCAGACCGCCGCGGAGGATCCGATCGGCGCGACTCGCGTGGCGGGCCTCGAACGCAAGCTCGCGGACAACGCGCAGTACGAACGCAATTCCAACATCGTCCAGGCTCGCCTGAGCTACGAGGAACAGACGCTCGCGGACATCACCTCGGTGCTGCAGAGCGCGCGCGACTCGACCCTGGCCGGTGCGAACGCCACGCTCGGCCAGGCCGAGCGCAACATGATCGCCAACCAGGTGCGGCAGAATCTCGCGGCACTCATGGAGATGGCGAATCGGCAGGACGCCGGCGGAGAATTCCTGTTCGCCGGCACGTCGACCGCGACCCGACCGTTCGCGCAAGGTGCGAGCGGCGTCATCTACCAGGGTGACCACACGACGCGGCAGATCCGCATCAGCAGCACCCAATCGCTGACCGACGTGCATGCCGGCCCGGATGTCTTCATGGGTATTGCTGAGCGCAACGGCGTGTTCCGCACGACGGTTTCGGCGGGCAACACCGGCAATGCGACCATCAGCGTGGGCGATGTGACCGATCGCTCGGCCTGGGTCGCGGGTAACTACACGCTGGAATTCACCAGCGACACCGACTGGCAGGTGGTCGACGACAGCACGCCGACGCCGCTGGTCATCGCGTCGGGCACGGGCTTCACCTCGGGCCAGAGCATCAGTTTCCTGGGCGTGAGTGTGGCCGTCACCGGCGCGCCGGCCGCGAACGATTCTTTCGGCATCACGCCCGCGCAGAACACCGACATCTTCTCCATGCTCGACGAGCTGGCGCGCACCCTCGAAGGGGATGCCGCCATCGCGGGTAGTGAGGCGGCGTTCCGCACTCAGATCGGCGCCGCCCTCGTGAACCTCGACTCCGCGCTCGATCGCGTAGTCAGCGTCCGCGCCGAAGTGGGAACGCGGCTCCAGGCGCTGGACACCGCCGCGGACTTCCGCGAATCGGAGGAAGTCGACCTGAAGGCGTTGATTTCCGGCATCCGCGACGTCGACTACGCCTCGGCGATCAGCCAGCTGAGCCAGCAATACACGGGTCTGCAGGCCGCCCAGGCCGCCTATTCGAAGTTCGCGCAACTGTCGCTATTCGACTACCTTTGATTTGTTGCGCAGCGGTGTGAGCCGCTGCGCATTTTGCCTGCCGGAAACCCGGACCCCCTCAAGCTCCCACCTCGGTCGCCGTTAACCAACACGAACAGCGCACTGGCAGGTTTACGCCGCAGCGCAACCCCGCCGGTTGGCTTAACCGGATGTTAGAAACGAAAGGTTTACAGGAGCAATCAAATGGCACTTGTCATCAACACCAACGTGATGTCGCTGAATGCCCAGCGCAATCTGTCGACGTCCGGTAGTCAGCTGGCGACCTCGCTGCAGCGCTTGTCTTCGGGCTTGCGCATCAACAGCGCGAAGGATGACGCCGCCGGCCTCGCGATCTCGAGCCGCATGACCACGCAGATCAACGGCCTGAACCAGGCCGTACGTAATGCCAACGACGGCATCTCGCTCGCGCAGACCACGGAAAGCGCCCTGCAGGAAGTGACCAACAACCTGCAGCGCATTCGCGAACTGGCCGTGCAGTCGGCCAACGCGACGAACAGCGACAGCGACCGCGCCGCGCTCGACCAGGAAGTGCAGCAGCGCCTGGCGGAAGTGAACCGTATCGCCACGCAGACCTCGTTCAACGGCCGCAAGGTGCTGGACGGTTCGTTCGGCAACGCGACCTTCCAGGTCGGCGCGAACGTCGGCGAGACGATCTCGGTCGGTCTCGACACCAGCGTGCGCAACGCGGACATCGGCGACATCCACTCGTCCGTCGGTACGGGCGTGAACGTGAACACGGTGATCGCGGCGACGCAGCCGACGGCGGGCACTCCGCTCGTTCCGGCGGTGGCCACCACCTCGGGCGTCTCTGGCGCGTTCGCGGATGCGGTTTTCGCGGCGGACGGTGAAGAATTCACGTTGACCGTCGACGGCATCGACGTCATCACGTACACGGAAGCGGGCGGTGGTTCGACGCAGACCGCGGCCGACCTCGACGCGCTTGCGGACTATTCCGGTCTGGCCGCCCAGGGTATTACCGTTACGGGTAGCCTCGCGACGGGCGACCTGGCGTTCAGCAGGACCGACGGCACCGATTTCACGATTGCCGTGACCAATACCGCGGACAGCGGTGGCACGTTCGGCTCGGCCGGCTTCGTTGCCGCGCACACCAACGGCACGGAAGAAGTGCCCGCTGTGGCCCCCGGTGCCGGTACGCCGGTCGGTGCACTGACCCTCACGGTCGGCAGCAACACGGTCGACCTGTCGGGCAGCTACACGAGTGCCCAGGCGCTTCTCGACCGCATCGCGTCGGTCGGAGCCGCGGGAACGATCGATGGCTCCGGCAACCTGACGATCTCGGCCGGCGAATCGTTCACGCTCACGGGCGCGGGCGCGGCCGACCTGGGTCTGACGGCGGGTGCGTCGACCGAGTCGACCACGGGTCTGACCAACGTCGACGTGCTGAGCGTCGGCGCTGCCAACGACACGATCCTGCGCATGGACACGGCGCTGACTGCGGTCAGCAGCCTGCGCAGCACGCTGGGCGCCATCCAGAACCGCTTCGATTCGACGATCAACAGCCTCCAGGCTGTCTCGGAGAATCTCGCGGCCTCGCGCAGCCGTATTCAGGATACGGACTTCGCGGCTGAGACGGCGGCCCTGACCCGCGCCCAGATCCTGCAGCAGGCGGGTACGGCGATGGTGGCGCAGGCCAACTCGGCTCCGCAGAACGTGCTGTCGCTCCTGCGCTAACACGCGGCAGCTTCAGTGAAGTGAACGAGGGCGGCGGGATCGGAAGATCCCGTCGCCTTCAATGGATGAGGAACCATGGATACCCAAGCCGTAAGTCCTGTATCCAGCGCGCCAGCCGCCGAACCGGTTGCGAATCCGGGCAGCTCCGTCTCGTCCGCTCCGCGTCCCGCACCCGAGGCGGCATCCCAAGACGAGATGCGGCAAAGAATGGCCGCCGTCGCCCAGCAGATGCGCGATTACCTGCGCTCCAATGGCAGAGACCTGGAGTTCCATGTCGATGTCGACACGAGGAGCATGGTGATCACCGTGCGCGAGTCCGCCTCCGGCGAAGTCATTCGCCAGATTCCAAATGCGGAAGCGCTGCAGATGAGGCGCTTTCTGGATGAGTGGTCCGGCACATTCCTCAACGTGACAACCTGACAAGCTTGGATTCATGTCTACCATTTCCTCAAAAGGCATCGGATCCGGACTCGACATCGATTCACTGGTGTCGCAGCTGGTGGCCGCCGAGCGCTCTGCGGGGCAGACGCGCATCGACAGCAAGAAAACCAAGCTGACCGAACAATTCTCGGCGATGGCGACGCTGATGGGCGCCATGTCGGGTTTCCAGGCCAGCCTGAACTCGCTGGTCAGTTCCAATAGTTTCGAATCGCGCAACGTATCGTTGAGCGACGACGCGGCATTCACCGCCAAGGCCACCGCCGCGGCAGCCGCGGGCTCCTACGACGTACAAGTGCAGCGGCTCGCCAAGGCGGCGCAGCTCGGTTCGGACGCCTTCGCATCCGCGGGCGCCACCGTGGGCACCGGCACTCTCACCATTTCGGTGGGCGAATCTTCATTCAGCATCGAGGTGGGCGAGGGCAACAACAGCCTTTCGAACATCCGCGATGCGATCAACAGGGCCCCAGGCAACACCGGCGTGCAGGCATCACTGCTCACCGACGTGGACGGCACGCACCTCGTGCTGACGAGCACGCGCACCGGCGCGGAGCGCGCCCTGACCGTAACCACCAGCGGAGGCGACGGTGGGCTTTCGAGCCTCGTCTACGATCCGGACGGAAGCGGCACGACCAACATGGAGCTGCGCAGTCCTGCGCAGGACGCCATCCTGTTCGTGTCGGGCTACGAAATTCACAGCGGTTCGAACACGGTCAGCAACGCCATCGAGGGCGTGACGCTGACGCTGAAGGCTCCGACCGCCGAGGGCAGCACCGTCTCGCTGGCCGTCGATCGTGACGATGCGGCGATCCAGGACGCGGCGAAGAAATTCGTGGATGCCTACAACTCGCTGGCGGGGGCCATCAAGTCGCTGACGCGGTATGACGCCGTTACCGAAGTGGGCGGCCCGCTGCTCGGCGATGCGATGTTGCGAAACATCGAGACGCAGGTGCGCAACGTGATTTCCTCGCCGGTGTCCGGCGTGAGCGGCAACTACACGACGCTTGCGAGTCTCGGAATCACCACGCAGGCCGATGGCAAGCTGAAGCTCGACGCCGTCCGATTCCAGGCGGCGCTGGACGCCAGCCCTGGCGCGGTCAGCGACATCTTCACGTCCGAAAACGGCGTCGCGGTCAGGCTCGCCGACTTCATGACGACGAAGACCTCGTCGACCGGCGAGCTGACGGCCCGCAGCAGCAACATCACCGATTCGCTCGTCGAGCTCAAGGATCAGCAGGACGTGCTGAATGCACGCATGAAGGTGATCGAGCAACGCTACTTCAAGCAGTTCAACGCGCTCGACACTTTGCTGGCGCAGTTGAACACCACCGCCAACTCGCTCGACAGCTGGCTGGCCCGGGACAAGCAGGACCGATGATCGGGCCGTGGCGCACCACGGAACGTAGTCAGGACTCATGACGTCCCGCGACCCCATTCATTGCCGCGAACTGCTCGCCCGGCTGATGGCCGAGGAGAACGCCCAGCTCGCCACGCTCGAAAGCCTGCTGGTGCGCGAACACGCACTGCTCGAGGCCCGCGACATGGAAGGCCTCGACGAAACGGCCGCATCGCGCCAGCAGTGCGTCGGCCACATCCTGCGCATCGAGGACGAGAGACTCGCGCTGGTCCGCGCCACCGGGCGCGCCGGCGATGCGGCCGGATTGCCGGGCCTGCTCACCTGGTGCGACCCCTCCGGGATACTTCGGCCGGTGGTACAGGAATACCGTGACCGCACCCGCCGCTGCCGCGAACAGAACGACCGCAACGGCAGATTGGTCGGCGCCAGGCTGCAACGAGTCGACGAAACCCGCGCCTACGGCCCCGGCAGCGGCGACACCCGCGGCAACGGCCGCCTGCTCACCGAACGCGCCTGAGACGGCGCGGCCGCGTTTTCGGGCCTGCCTGAAGGCCGCAGCGACTCTCAAGTCCGCGCCTTTCGGGCCGTTAAGCTCCATGAGTAGTTTGGAGCAGATGTCATGGCCTATCCCCCGAATTCCGCGAAACTTGCCGCATACCGCAGCACGTCTGTGCATTCGGGTATGGAGGCCGCGGACCCGCACCGTCTCATCGTCATGCTCATGGACGGCGCGCTCGAGCGCATCGCGCAGGCGCGCGGCCTGATGACGCACGGCGGCGGCGCCGAGACGGCGCAGCTGCTGCATCGCGCGGTCGCGATCATCGACGAGCTGCGCAACAGCCTCAACATGAAGGCGGGCGGCACGATCTCGGCCAATCTCGACGCGCTCTACGAATACATGTGCACGCGCCTCATGCAGGCGAATGTGTCCAACAAGCCGGAAGCGCTGGACGAAGTCAGCCGGCTGCTGAACGAAGTCCGTTCGGCGTGGTTGCAGATCTCCCCGCAGGGCCGCGCGCAGGTGGCGGGCTACCCATGAGTCATCCCGGCCTCGTTGCACGCGGCAAGCCGCGACTCACGGTCGTGCGCGGATCTCACGCGCCCGTGGTTTGCAACAGGACGGTCGCCGAGCCGCCGCCGGACTGGAGGCGCATGGCCGCCGCCGTGCTCTCCTGCACGCACGAGCTCAACCACCACCTGCTGGATCAGCGCTGGGTGCGGGTGGACGAGGTGCTGCGCGAGCGGCGCGAACTGCTCTCCGGTCTCGCTCGCATGCCGCTCGACGCGCAGGCGCGCCGTTGTGTCCGCGCGCTCGAGCAGGCCGCGGACGAATCCGAAGCGGCCGTCTACGCGATGATGGGCAGGGCGCCGCGGCGCCAGTAAGATCAGCTCCATGTACGAAGGCCGCGACACGATCGTGATGTTCGAGAAGCTGGCCTACGAGGACCTGCTTCCGGTGCGCTGGTGTCCCCTGGACGAACCGGTCAACGAGATCACCGCCCAGCATCTCGCCGAGCGCAACCTGCGCGTGTTGCAGGCGTGCGATGCGCTCGAGGAACACGGCAGCACCGAGAAATCCGACGACGAACACCCTCACTCGGCCGACATCATGCGGCTCGACTTCAAGCTCAACCTGCTGCTCGATCTCGCGGGCCAGCTGCTCGCCGCCAGCCAACCGCGCGTGGGGCCGGTGCCGATCCGCTTCAACGCGATGGGCGCCACGTGGAAGAGCGGCGAGAAGATCGAGATCGGCGCGCTCGGCATCCTCGAGATCACGTTGCGCGACCTGGTCGTGCAGCCGCTGAATCTTCCGGCCGAAGTCGTTCTCGGCGCGGATCCGGGCGAGACGCGCGTGCGTTTCCTCGCGCTCGGCGAAACGGTCGCGGATCACATAGAGAAGCTCGTGTTTCGCCGCCACCGGCGAAAGATTGCCGGCAAGCGTCAACGCGGGTGAGCCGCGCGTTCTTCGCGGAATATTCACTAAGGGTTTCTCCCTGACAACGCACGTCAGGAATTTCCCGTACGCAAGTTTGTTAGGTGTACTCTCCGCGCTCGCGGCAAAGTTGCACTGCGCGTCACGCTTTCGTCGTGCGAATGCAGTGAAGATAGTCGCGAGAGAGGAGAGGTCGTGCAGACAATCGAATGCATCAATGCGCAAGGCGAGGGACTCGCGCGAAGTGCAGAAGATCGCAAGGCCGGAGAAACCCTGAGGGAAAACGATGGGGTTTTTCTGCCGACGGGATCGTCGCCTGCGGTCGCCGCGGTGAACCGGCTGATTCAGCAGGTCGCTCCTTACGACTCCACGGTTCTGATTCTAGGGGAATCCGGTACTGGTAAAGAGATCGCGGCGCGCGCGATCCACGCGGCGAGCCCGCGGCGCCAGCGCCCGTTCGTCGCCGTCAACTGCGGCGCCATCCCCGCCGAGCTGCTCGAGAGCGAGTTGTTTGGTCACGAAAAGGGCTCTTTCACCGGCGCCATCACCACGCGCAAGGGCCGATTCGAGATCGCCGAGGGCGGCACTCTGTTCCTCGACGAGATCGGCGACATGAGCCTGCCGATGCAGGTGAAATTGCTGCGCGTGCTGCAGGAGCGCATCTACGAACGCGTCGGCAGCAACTATTCGTCCGAGTGCGACGTGCGCATCATCGCCGCGACGCACCGCAATCTCGAGGAATCGATCGTGCGCGGCACGTTCCGCGGCGACCTGTTCTACCGCCTCAACGTGTTTCCCATCGAGATGCCGACGCTCGCGTCGCGCATCGAGGATCTGCCGGCGCTGATCGATTCGTTCATCGCGCAGGCGGCGGGTCGCGGACGTCCGCGCCTGCGGATGCTGCCCGAGACGCTCGAGGCGCTGGCCAACTACGCCTGGCCCGGCAACATCCGCGAGTTGTCGAACCTGATCGAACGACTGGCAATCCTTTGCCCCGAGCGTCCGGTCGGCATCGGCGATCTGCCCGCGCGCTACCGGCCCGCGGATTGGGTCGAGCCCGAGCCGGCCCCCGTGGTCGAACCGCTGGTGCCGCAGCTCGTCGAGACGAGCGAAGAGATCGAGGACGACACCGTTCTGCCCGCCGCCGTCTGGAACAACGAGGCAGATGCGCCCACGCGCCTGCCGGAGAACGGCGTCGACCTGCGCGCGCACCTGACCCACATCGAACGCAGCCTGATCAGCCAGGCCCTGCAGCGCTCCGGCGGCACCGTCGCACACGCCGCGCGCCTGCTGTCCCTGCGCCGCACGACCTTGGTCGAGAAACTCCGCAAGCTCGGCATGGCCGGCGCCTAGTGGGGATAGTGGTGCCGGTGTAAAAAGTGGGGAGAGCGGACGACGCTGTCCTCGGCCGGCAATAGATCCACAGCTTCACATTCGCGGACGGCGGCGCTTCGCCGTCGTTTCCTTCGCGGCGCTCGCGCCTGCTAAGGTTAACCCTGAGTCGCGCATCTCGCGCGACCGGCTCCCTAACTAATCCCCACTTTTTACTCCGGCACCACTGTCCCCACCCCCGTCGGAAAACCGACGGTCGTGTGATGGGGTTCACGCGAAACGGCCGGGCACGGCAATTGCAGCTGCAACACGTGGCCGCCATGGCCAGAAGTGTTGGGGTTGAGAGATGAGCACCGAAACGAATTTGAGCGATACGTTGCCGCCGGTCGCGGTCGATGCGTCATCGCGGCTGGTCCTGGACCTGGCGCGACGCGTCGCGGGTACCGACTGTTCGGTGCTGATCGTCGGCGAGTCGGGCACCGGCAAGGAAGTGCTCGCACGCGTCATCCATCGGGCGAGTCCGCGCGCCACCAGGCCGTTCGTTGCCGTCAACTGCGCGGCGATCCCCGAGAACATGCTCGAAGCCATGTTGTTCGGCTACGAGAAAGGTTCGTTCACCGGCGCGCATGCCGCGCATGCCGGCAAGTTCGAGCAGGCGCAGGGCGGAACGCTGCTGCTCGACGAGATCACCGAGATGCCGCTCGCGCTGCAGGCCAAGCTCTTGCGCGTACTGCAGGAAAAGGAAGTGGAGCGTATCGGCGGCACCGCCCCCGTGTCGCTCGACGTGCGCGTGATCGCGACCACCAATCGCACACTGCGCAATGAAGTCGCCGCCGGCCGTTTCCGCGAGGATCTCTATTACCGTCTCAACGTTTTCCCGCTCGCGCTCGCGCCGCTGCGCGACCGCCGCGACGACATCCTGCCGCTCGCGACGCATTTGCTACAGCTGCGCACGCGCCCCGGCACGCGCATCCCCGCGCTGTCCGCCGACGCCGCGCACCTGCTGCTCACGTATTCGTGGCCCGGCAACGTGCGCGAGCTCGACAACCTCCTGCAGCGCGCGCTCGTGCTGGTCGAAGGCTCGGTCATCGAGGCGCAGCACATCCTGTTCGAGAAGCAGGCGACGCGGGTCGACACCGCCGGCGCCGGCGCACCGGCGCTGCAACAGACCCTGGAGCGCGCCGAGCGCGACGTGATCCTCGAGGCGCTGCGCGCGGCTCGCGGCAGCCGCCGCGAAGTCGCCGAGAAGCTCGGGATCAGCCCGCGCACGCTGCGCTACAAGCTCGCCCGCATCCGCAGCGCGGGCATCGATGTGCCTGCCGCGTGATGAAGCACCGCCAGAGCCGGGCGCTTGAAATCGCGCAGGTTGGCAACGGAGACGAATCATGAGCCAGATGGAAATCAACCAGGTTCTCGCGCAGATCCGCAGCATGCAGGCGGCCGTCAAGGGCGCGGCGCCGGGAGGCGTCGGTGGCGTCGCTCCGACCGCGGTCGCGGGCGCCGACAACGGCTTCGCGAAGCTGCTCAAGCAGGGCATCGACAGCGTCAATTCCACGCAGTCGAAGGCCGCGGACCTGCAGACCAAGTTCGAGCGCGGCGTGCCCGGCGTCGAGCTGCCGCAGGTGATGCTCGAGATGCAGAAGGCGAGCGTCTCGTTCCGCGCGCTCACCGAGGTGCGCAACAAGTTCGTCGAAGCCTACCGCGAAATCATGAACATGCCGCTCTGATGAAGAGCGACGGTTGTTAGAGGATTACTGAAGTGGCGACAGATGCCGTCAACATTCCTGGACCGCAGCGGGTCATGAGCGGACTCAAGCCGCTGCTGCTGCTCGTCGGTGTCGCAGCCGCGGTCGCGGCCGGCGTCGGCGTCATGTTGTGGTCGGTCGGTCCGACGTACAGCCTGCTGTACGCGAACCTCGGCGGTGAAGACGCCGCGCAGGTCACGCAGGCGCTCGACAGCGCGCGCATACCCTACAAACTCGAGGACGGTGGGGCTTCGATCAGCGTGCCGTCCGATCAACTCGCCGCCGCCCGTCTCAAGCTCGCCTCGCAAGGCCTGCCCGGCAGCAGCGGCGGCGTGGGCGCGATGACCAAGGATCCGGGCTTCGGCGTGAGCGCGTTCATGGAGAGCGCGCGATATCAGCACGCGCTCGAAACCGAACTCGCACGCACGATCGCGTCGCTGCAGAACGTGCAGGGCGCGCGCGTGCATCTGGCGATGGCGCGCCAGTCGGCGTTCGTGAGCGATCGCCGCCCGGGCTCCGCGTCCGTGTTCCTGCAGCTCAAGGCCGGCCGCCGCCTCGACGACGAGCAGGTCCAGGCCATCGCGAACCTCGTCGCCTCGAGCATTCCCGAGATGCAGGCCTCGCAGGTCACGGTCGTCGACCAGTCGGGCCGTCTCCTGTCCGCGCCGAACTCCGACAGCGATCTCGCGATGCGCGACAAGATGTTCGAGTTCGCGCACCGCCTCGAGGAATCCTACGCGCAGCGCATCCAGGAATTGCTGACGCCGCTCGTCGGCCCGGGACGCGTGCGCGCACAAGTCGTCGCGCAGGTCGACATGGCCACCACGGAGCAGACCCGCGAGCAGTACAACCCGCAGAGCCAGGTGGTGCGCAGCGAATCGGTCGCCGAAGAGGCCGCGCGCAACGGCGCCGGTGTCGCCGGCGGCGTGCCCGGCGCGCTGACCAACCAGCCCCCGCAGCCGGGTGTCGCACTGCCGCCCGGCTCCGCCCCGGCCACCGCGCAGACCGGCGCGAATCCGCCGGCCGGCGCCGCCACGGCCGCGAACGCCTCGACCAACAATGCCTCGAGCACGGTCGTCACCACGCCCGACACCACCTCGCGCCAGTCGACCCGGAACTACGAAATCGACCGCACGATGGCGTACACGCGCCAGCCGGCCGGACGCGTCACGCGACTGTCCGTCGCCGTGCTCATCGACAACCTGCGCACCACCGACGCGGAAGGCAAGGTCACCGAAACGGCGATGCCGCCCGAGCAGCTGGAACGGCTGACGGCGCTCGTGCGCGATGCCGTCGGTTTCGACGCCTCGCGCGGCGACACGGTCAACGTGGTCAATTCCTCGTTCCTGGGCGCGGTGCCCGTGACCGAGGGCGAACTCGAGACCATCCCGATCTGGGAACGCGCCTGGGTGCAGAACCTCGCGAAGGTCGTCGCCGGCGTCATCGTGTTGCTGATCATCGTCTTCAGCGTGCTCAAGCCGCTGACGCGCGGGCTGCTCAACGCGGCGCGCGCGCCGGCGTTGCGGCAGGGCGCGCTCGCCGCGGCCACGATGGCAGGCGGTGCGCAGGCGGTCCAGGCCGAAGCGCCGGCGATCGCCTATGAACAGCAGGTCGCGCAGGCGCGCGGCCTCGTCGCGGCCGATCCGAAACGTGGAGCCCAGGTCGTGAAGGCCTGGGTGTCGAACGATGAGTAGCGAGGGCAAGGCGGTTGCCAAGTCGGGTCGCAACGGCGTCGAGCGCGCCGCGATCCTGCTGCTGACACTCGGCGAAACCGAGGCCGCGGAAATCCTCAAACACCTCGGTGCGCGTGACGTGCAGCGCCTCGGCCGCAGCATGGCCGAGCTCAAGAACGTCTCGCGCGACGAAGTGCGCGAGGTGCTGGGTGAATTCACGACGACGATCGAGGGCCAGACCTCGCTCGGCGTCGCCAACGACGAGTTCGTGCGCAAGGTCCTGATCAGTGCGCTCGGCGAGGAAAAGGCCGCGAGCCTCATGGAGCGCATCAGCCTGGGCGAGCAGCGCAAGGGACTCGACGCGCTCAAGTGGATGGACGCACGCCGCGTCGCCGACCTCATCCGTCTCGAGCATCCGCAGATCATCGCGATCGTGCTCTCGTATCTCGAAACCGAACATGCCGCCGAAGTGCTGGGCTGCCTGCCCGAGGGCATGCGCAGCGATCTCGTGATGCGCGTGGCGACGCTCGACGGCATCCAGCCGTCGGCCCTGAGCGAGCTCGACGACATGATGGAAAAGCAGTTCTCCTCGCTGGGCTCGACCAAGAGCTCGGTGCTGGGCGGGCTGCGCTCCGCCGCCGAAATGGTGAACCTGCTCGACTCGTCGGTGGGCACGGGCATCATGAACGACATCGGCAAGTCCGACGAAGTCCTGTCGCAGAAGATCCAGGACCTGATGTTCGTGTTCGACGATCTGCTCGAGATCGACGACCGCGGCATGCAGGAACTGCTGCGCCAGGTGCCAGCCGACAAACTGCTCATCGCGCTCAAGGGCGCCGACGAGACCTTCAAGTCGAAGGTCTTCAAGAACATGTCGCAGCGCGCCGCGGAAATGCTCAAGTCCGATCTCGAGGCGAAGGGCCCGGTGCGGCTCTCGGACGTCGAGGCGGCGCAGAAGGAAATCCTGGTCGCCGCCCGCAAGCTCGCCGACGAAGGCACGATCCAGCTCGGCGGCAAGGGCGAAGAATATGTCTGAGTCCGACGCGCAGCGTGCGGACGCGCAGCGTTGGGACCTGCCCTCGGTCGAAGGCGCGCCACTGCCGCGCGGGGGAGCGAAGGGCGTCAACGTCATGCACCTGACGCTGATCGAGCGCGAGGCCTGGGATCACGGCTATCGCGACGGTCACGTCGAGGGCGTGCGCAAGGGCGAGGCGGAACTCGGCAAACGCATCGCCGAAGTGGACGTCAAGATCGCGGCGCTCGAAGCCATCATCGGCATGCTCGCGAAGCCGCTGGCCGAGCTCGATGCCCAGGTCGAAAACGAACTCACACGTCTTTCGCTCACGATCGCCAAGCATCTCGTGCGGCGCGAACTCAAGATCGATCCCGCGCAGGTCATCGGCATCATCCGGCACACCGTGGGCCTGCTGCCACTCGCGACCCGCAACATCCGCATTCACCTGCATCCCGACGACGCCGCGATCGTGCGCGAAAAGCTCGCGCGCGCATCGGGCGAGCAGGAGTGGCAACTCGCCGAGGACCCGCTCATGGCGCGCGGCGGCTGCCGGATCACGAGCGATCAGTCGAGCATCGACGTGCGATTCGAAGCCAGCGTGGCCGCCGTGATGTCGGGCCTGCTCGGTGACGAACGCGTGGAACGCGCCCCGGCCAAGCCGGAGAAGGGCACGTGAGCACCGCCGAACTACGCGCGCGACTGGCGCAGGGCTGGCGTGAACGCATGGCCCGCCAGGTCACGCGCGCCGAGCAATTGCCTCCACCGCCGGTCGAAGGCTCGCTCACGCGCATGGTCGGCCTCACGCTCGAAGCCGCCGGCTGCCAGGCCGCGGTGGGCGACGTGTGCGACCTGATGAACGGCGACGGCTCGCGCGTCGAGGCCGAAGTCGTCGGCTTCGCCGGCGATCGGCTCTATCTCATGCCCACCGGCGAAGTGCACGGCCTCGCGCCCGCGGCCCGCGTGATTCCGCGTCAGCGGGCGGGCAGCGTGCAGGTCGGACCGGGATTGCTGGGCCGCGTCATCGACGGCAACGGCGCCCCGCTCGATGGGCTCGGGCCCATCCAGTCGGACGAGCGCGTCAAACTACTCGGACAGGCCATCAACCCGCTCGCGCGCCATCCGATCGACACCCCGCTCGACGTCGGAGTGCGCTCGCTCAACGCGCTGCTGACCGTCGGCCGTGGTCAGCGTATCGGCCTGTTCGCCGGTTCCGGAGTCGGCAAATCGGTGCTGCTCGGCATGATGGCTCGCTATACCAGCGCGGACATCATCGTCGTCGGCCTGATCGGCGAGCGCGGTCGAGAAGTGAAGGAATTCGTCGAGCGCATTCTCGGCCCCGAAGGCCGGCGGCGCTCGGTCGTGGTTGCGTGTCCCGCGGACAATCCGCCGCTCATCCGCCTGCACGGCGCGTGGCTCGCGACGTCCATCGCCGAATATTTCCGGGAGCGCGGGCTGTCCGTGCTGCTCATCATGGATTCTTTGACGCGTTTCGCCCAGGCGCAGCGCGAGATCGGGCTCGCCATCGGCGAAGCGCCGGCGACCAAGGGTTATCCGCCGTCGGTGTTCGCGCGCCTGCCGGCGCTCGTCGAACGCGCCGGCAACGGCGACAAGGGCAAGGGTTCGATCACGGCCTTCTACACCGTGCTCACCGAGGGCGACGACCAGCAGGATCCGATCGCCGACTCGGCGCGCGCGATTCTCGACGGCCACGTCGTGCTGTCGCGGCGCATCGCCGAGGCGGGGCAGTACCCGGCCGTCGACGTCGAGGCGTCGGTGAGCCGCGTGATGCACGAAATCATTCCCGCGGAACATGCCGAGCTCGCGCGCAAGTTCCGCCAGACGCTGGCCATCTACCAGCAGCACCGCGATCTCATTTCCATCGGCGCCTACCAGAAAGGCTCCGATCCGCGCATCGACAAGGCCATCGAGTTGTGGCCCGCGATGCAGAAATTCCTGATGCAGCCGATCGAGCAGCGCGTGCCGCATGCCGAGGCCGTCAACGCGCTGAGGAAGCTGTTCGCATGAAGAGATCCGAACGTCTCGATGTCGTCCAGCAGGTCGCGGCGCGTACCGAGCAGGAGCGCGCGCAACGCGTCGCCGAGGCGGAGCGGCACCTGGCCGAGATGCAGCAGAAGCTCGCGGCGCTCGAGAAATATCGCGCCGAATACGAAACCGGATTCAAGACTCGCGCGGGCGCCGGCGTCGACGTGATCGGCATGCGCGACTACCAGACTTTCATGGCGCGTCTCGGTGAAGCCCTCGCGCAGCAGCGCGAGCAGGTCGTCCTCGCGCGCAACGCACTCGAGGCACAGCGTTCGCAATGGCGCGAAGCCGCGCAGCGCACACACGTGGTGGAAACGCTGGTCGAGCGCTGGCAAGGCGAGGAAGCGCGCGCGGCGAGCCGCCGCGACCAGCTCGAATGCGACGAGCTCTCGCAGCAGCAACGCGGCAACAAGGATCGAAACCCATGATTTCCTCGCTCCCGAAGATCTCGACGCCCGCGGACGTCCCGGCCGCCGGACCGCAGGGCCAGGTCGACTCGGTCGCGACGGCAGCGCCGTTCGACTCCATCCTGGCGCTCGAAACCCTGGCGGCGCACTCCGCGGATCGGCAGGCGCTCGCCGCCGATGCCGCGCTTGTCGAACTCGGCGAACTGCTCGGCGGCGACGAGGGCCTCGAGGAGACCGAGGAGGATGCAGAAGAAGGCTCGATGGAATTCCTCGCGGGCCTGCTCACGCTGGCCGCGACGCCGAAAGACTCGCCCGGCGCGCAGGTCTCCGGGCATGCGATTTCGTCCGCCGCGGGATCGGCGGGCCATCAAGGCGGCGCCGAGGGCGCCGGCGCGTTGCTCGCCGGACTGATCGAACAGGACGGCGTAGCGACCGGCGATTCCCAATCGACTCCCGAGTCGGATTCATCCGTCGCCGCGCGCGCCGGCGAGCTGACGAGCTCGGCGCCACGCGGCCCGGCGGCCGAGCAGACGGTCGCGACCCACGTGCGCGATCCGCGCTGGGCGGAGGAGTTCGGCACTCGCATCTCGATGCTGGTCCGCGCGCGTGAATCGCAGGCCGCGATCCAGTTGACACCCGTCGATCTCGGGCCGGTCGACGTCAACGTCACCGTGCGCGACTCGCAGGCGACCATCCACTTCGCCGCCTCGAATGCGGATACCCGCGCGCTGATCGAAGCCTCGCTGCCGAAGCTGCGCGAGATGCTCGCCGCGCAGGGTTTCAACCTGCTCGATTCGAGCGTGTCTCAGGGTTTCACCCAGAAGGATCAGCCGCAATCGGCCGGCGTTCCGCGTCCGGGAATGAATGCGGTGGGCGAAGGCGAGCTGGTGACCGTACGTCAGCTCAACGGCCTGTTAGACCTCTACGCCTGACCGTCAGATTTCCGTCGCATCCAGCCCATAACGCGTGATGTTGTTCACGCTTCATGCGTGGCACGCACGTTGCACGACACCCTGTACCGAACGACAGGACAACGTGCATGGCGAACGAAGACGAGCAGATTGACGGCGCGGAAGACGAGGGCACCCAGAAGAAAGGCGGCAAGGGCCTGATCATCGCTCTCGTGCTCGTGCTGCTGCTGGGGGGCGGCGGCGCCGCCGCGTGGTTCATGTTCGGCGGCAAGGGAGCCGAGAAGGCCGAAGCCAAGCCGCTGCCTCCGCCGATCTACGTGAACATGGATCCGCCGTTCGTCGTGAATTTCGAATCGCAGTCGGTAGTTCGATTCCTGCAGGTCGCCGTCGGGATCATGACCCGCGATCCGGCCGTCGAGACGCTGATCGAGAACAACGATCCGCGCGTGCGCAACGACCTGCTGATGATCCTCAGCAACCAGACCTACGAGACCGTTTCGACCGCCGCGGGCAAGGAAGCGCTGCGTACGCGCTGCCTCGAGAGCGTCCGCGCCATCGTCGCCGAGATGAAGGGCGATCCGAAGAAGGTCGAAGCGCTGTATTTCACCTCGTTCGTGATGCAGTGAGGCGCGTGTCATGAGCAATCAGGAAGTACTCAACCAGGATGAAATCGACGCGCTGCTGAACGGCGTCGATGCCGGCGCGGTCAGCACCGAACCCGTCACGGCGCCAGGCGAAACCCGCGTCTACGACTTCAGCAGCGAAATGCGCATCGTGCGCGGCCGCATGCCGACGCTCGAGATGGTGAACGAGCGGTTCGCGCGCCAGTTGCGCGTGAGCCTCTACAACCTGCTGCGCAAGACCGTGGAACTCGCGGTGGGGCAGGTCACGATGAAGAAGTTCAGCGAGTACACGCACTCGCTGGTGCTGCCCATCAACCTCAATCTCGTCAGGATCAGCCCGCTGCGCGGCACCGCGCTGTTCGTGCTCGATCCGAAGCTCGTGTTCGCGATCGTCGACAACTTCTTCGGCGGCGTCGGCCGGCACACCAAGATCGAAGGCCGCGAATTCACGCCGACGGAAATGCGCGTCGTGCACATGCTGCTGCGCCACGCTTTCGCGGACATGAAGGAAGCCTGGACGCCGATCGCGAGCATCGACGTCGAATATCTCAACTCCGAGATCAACCCGAACTTCGCGAGCATCGTGACTCCGTCGGAAGTGGTCGTGATCTGCCCGTTCCAGATCGAGCTCGAAGGCGGCGGCGGCGCGATGCACATCGTGATGCCGTATTCGATGATCGAACCGCTGCGCGAAGTGCTCGACTCGGGCGTGCAATCCGATCGCGCCGAACAGGACGAGCGCTGGCTCGCCTCGCTCAAGGACTGCCTGCAGGACGCGGAAGTCGAACTCACCACCGTGCTCGGCGGCGGCACGATCTCGCTGCAGCAGCTCGTGCGCATGCAGCCCGGCGACGTGTTGCCCTGCGATTTCAGCGGCAAGGCCACGGTATCCGCCGAGGGCGTGCCGCTGTTCCGCGGCGCCTTTGGAGTCTCCCGCGGCCAGCAGTGTGTCCGTTACGAGCAGCGCATCCGTCGTCCCGGCTCGCACGTCATGGACTCGGCGCTGCTGAACCGAAATAGCTAGAGGAATCTTCATGAACGCGAAATCAGAAGCGGCGCTCGCGCCGCAGGCCGAGGGCGACGTCAACGACGTCAATCTCGAAGTCATCCTCGACGTGCCCGTCACGTTGTCGATGGAAGTCGGCCGCACGCGCATCCCGATCCGCAACCTGCTGCAGCTCAACCAGGGCTCGGTGGTCGAACTCGACCGCGCGGCCGGCGAGCCGCTCGACGTGTTCGTCAACGGCACGCTCGTCGCCCACGGCGAAGTGGTCGTGGTCAACGAGAAGTTCGGCATCCGCATCACGGACGTCGTGAGCCCGGCCGAACGTATCCGCAAGCTCAAGTAGATGTCGGATCCCACGCTCTTCGCCGCACCGAACGCGGCGGCGCATGGCGGCGCCGCGGGTGGCACGCTCGAGGTCACCTTCGCGCTGCTGCTGGTGCTCGGAGTCATCGTGCTGCTCGCCTGGCTGACCCGGCGCATGCGCCGCATCGGTGGAGGCGGCCACGATCGCATCCAGTTGCTCGGCGACCGGGTGGTGGGTCCCAAGGAACGCCTGGTGCTCGTGCGCGTGGGCGATACCGACATCCTGGTCGGCGTCGCCGCGGGCAACGTGCGTCCGCTGCATGTCTTCCCGGTGGGGGCCAACACCGCCGCGCCGCCGGCGCCCGAAGGGCAGGCCCCGGCGATGCCCGATTTCCGCGACCTCCTGATGAAGAGTCTCGGCAAACGCGGAGCCGGACGATGAAATTTCGCCCGCTCGCCAGGTTCCTGCTGCCGCTGCTCGCCTTCCTGCCGATGATCGCGGAAGCCGCGGCCACCGGCGGCGGCGCGCTGCCGGCCGTCACCGTCACCACGAATCCGGGCGGTGGCCAGACGTATTCGCTGACGCTCCAGGTCCTGATCCTGATGACGGTGCTGACGCTGCTGCCCGCCATCGTGCTCATGATGACGGCGTTCACGCGCATCGTGATCGTGCTCGCGATCCTGCGCCAGGCGCTCGGCGCGGGCCAGACGCCGCCCAACCAGGTGCTGGTGGGTCTCGCGCTCTTTCTCACGTTGTTCGTCATGGCTCCGGTGATCGAGAAGATCAATACCGAGGCCGCGCAGCCCTACCTGGCCGGCACCATCGAAACGACCGTCGCGCTCGAACGCGCCATCGTGCCGCTCAAGTCGTTCATGCTCGAGCAGACGCGCGAGTCCGACATCGCGACGTTCGTGCGCATTTCCGGCGGCAAGGGTTTCGAGAAACCCGAAGACGTGCCGCTCAACATCCTCGTGCCGGCCTTCGTCACGAGCGAGCTCAAGACCGCCTTCCAGATCGGCTTCCTGCTGTTCATCCCGTTCGTGATCATCGATCTCGTGGTCGCGAGCGTGCTCATGTCGATGGGCATGATGATGTTGTCGCCGGTGCTGATTTCACTGCCGTTCAAGATCATGCTGTTCGTGCTGGTCGACGGCTGGGCGCTGGTCATGGGCACTCTTGCCCAGAGTTTCTTCAGGTAGGCCAAGCATGACTCCCGAAACCGTCGTCACCGTCGGCCGCCAGGCGCTCGAACTGACCGTCACGCTGGCCGCGCCGCTGCTGCTGACCGCGCTCGCGGTCGGTCTCATCGTCGGCATCTTCCAGGCCGCGACGCAGATCAACGAGATGACGCTGTCGTTCATCCCCAAACTACTGGCCATGGCGGCGGTGCTCGCGATCACCGGGCCCTGGATGTTGCGCACGCTGGTCGAATACACGCGCAACCTCATCACGAACATTCCCGGGATGATCGGATAGAACCGTGGCGATCGCGCTCACAACCGGTCAGCTCGAGGCGTGGATGGCGAACGCGTTCTTTCCGTTCGTGCGCATCGGCGCCTGCCTGATGGTGGCACCGATGTTCGGCGCGCGCTTCGTGCCGGCGCGGACCCGCATCCTGCTGGCGGCGGCGCTGACCGCGCTCGTCGTGCCGCTGATGCCGGCCACGGGCATCGCGCCGTTTTCCGCGCAGGGCCTCGTCGTCGTTGCGCAGCAACTGCTGATCGGCATCGCGCTCGGCTTCGCGCTGCAGATCGTGTTCGACGCGCTCGGGCTCGCCGGCCAGCTGCTCGCGAACAGCATGGGCCTGTCGTTCGCGTTCAACGTGGACCCGCTGCGCGGCAGCAGCACGGCCGCGCTCGGCCAGATCTACATCATTCTCGCGACGCTCGTGTTCCTGGCGCTGGACGGGCACCTCGCGCTGCTCCAGGTGCTCGTGGACGGTTTCGGCACGATGCCCGTCGGCACCACGGGTCTCGGCCGGGAAGGGCTGTGGGCGCTGGTGCTCTGGGGCGGCCAGCTGTTCGCCGGCGCGATTTCGATCGCGTTGCCCGGCATCACCGCGTTGCTCATCGTCAACCTGGCGTTCGGCGTCGTCAGCCGCGCGGCGCCCTCGCTCAACCTCTTCGCCGTCGGCTTTCCGTTCTCTCTCGTCATCGGCCTCCTCGTCGTCCTCGCGGGCATCGGGCCGCTGGTCGAAGGCGTCACGCGACTCCTGTCGCTGGGCTTCGATTTCCTGCGCGGACTGGGCGGTAGCTGACCATGGCCGAGAACGAACAGGAACGCACCGAACGAGCTACACCCAAGCGCCTCGAGGAGGCGCGCAAGAAAGGCCAGGTGCCGCGCTCGGCCGATCTTTCGATGGCGGCGGTGTGCATCGCGGCCGCGACGGCCATCTACACGCTCGGTCGCATGGCCACCGGCCAGTTCGCCGGGTTCATGCACGACTCGCTCAGCCTGACCCCGGCGCAGGCGATGTCGAACGACGCCATCTGGCCGTCGCTGATGAACGCCGGCTCGCGCGCCTTGTGGATGATCCTGCCGATTCTCGGCGCCACGTTCGGCGCCGCGCTCGCGGCGCCGCTCGCGATCGGCGGCTGGAATCTCTCGGGCCAGGCTCTCGTCCCGCAGTTCGGCCGGCTGAGCCCCGCGAAAGGCTTCGGCCGCATGTTCTCGGCGCGCGGCCTTATCGAGCTGTGCAAGGGCATCGCCAAGGTCTGCGTCGTCGGGGTCATCGCCTGGTTGCTGTTGAACGGCCTGGCGCCGGAACTCATGAGCCTGTCGGCGGAACCGGTCAACGCCGCGATCGGGCACGCGGCCTCGCTGGCCGCGTATTCGCTGCTCGTTCTCGTCTGCGGCCTCGCGATCATCGCGGCGGTCGACGTGCCGTTCCAGCTCTGGCAGCACGCGAAGGAACTCAAGATGACGCGCGAGGAAGTGCGCCAGGAATACAAGGAGAGCGAAGGTTCTCCCGAAACGCGCGGCCGCATCCGCGAGGCGCAACGCGCGCTGGCGCGCGGCCGCATGCTGCAGGAAGTGCCGACCGCCGACGTCGTCGTGACCAACCCGACGCACTTCGCGGTCGCGCTGCGTTACGACGAATCGAAGATGCGCGCGCCCGTCGTGGTCGCAAAGGGCACCGACCTGCTCGCGCTCAGGATCCGCGAGATCGCCGGCGAGAACGGCGTGGCGATCGTCGAGGCACCGCCGCTCGCGCGCGCGCTGCACAAGAGCGTGGACATCGGCCGCGAAGTGCCGGCCGCGCTCTACGTCGCCGTCGCCCAGGTCCTCACGTACGTGTTCCAGCTGCGCGCCGCCCGCGAGCGCGGTGCTGCTCCGCCGCCGCCTCCAACCATCCAGTAACCCATGGCCATCGGTAACGACAACGCAGGCTCCGGATTCAGTGCATTGCTGCGCATCGGCATCGGCGTGCCGATCGGTCTCATCGCGATCCTCGCGATGATGATCCTGCCGCTGCCGCCGCTCATGCTGGACGTGTTGTTCACGTTCAACATCGCGCTGTCGCTCATCATCGTGATGGCCGTGTTCCAGGTCGCGCGTCCGCTCGAGTTCGCGATCTTCCCGACCGTGCTGCTGCTCGTCACGATCCTGCGCCTCGCGCTCAACGTCGCCTCGACGCGCGTGGTGCTCATGCACGGCCACGAAGGCACACACGCCGCGGGCAAGGTGATCGCGGCCTTCGGCGAGTTCGTGATCGGCGGCAACTACGCCGTGGGCGTGGTGGTGTTCGGGATCCTCACGATCATCAACTTCGTCGTCGTGACGAAGGGCGCCGGCCGCGTATCCGAGGTTTCCGCGCGGTTCGCGTTGGACGCGATGCCCGGCAAGCAGATGGCGATCGACGCCGATCTCAACGCAGGCGTTCTCACGCAGGAACAGGCGCGCGACCGTCGCGCCGAGGTGCGCGCCGAATCCGACTTCTACGGCTCGATGGACGGCGCCAGCAAGTTCGTCCGCGGCGACGCGATCGCGGGCATCCTGATCCTCGTCATCAACATCGTCGGTGGATTGCTGATCGGCACGATGATGCACGGCCTGCCGGTGGGCGACGCCGCGCGCACGTACACGCTGCTGACCATCGGCGACGGCCTCGTGGCACAGATTCCGGGACTGCTGCTGTCGGTCGCGGTGGCTATCATCGTCACGCGAATTTCGCGCGAGCAGGACGTCGGCCAGGAGCTCGGCAAACAACTGTTCGGCCAGCCGAAGGCGCTCGGCGTCGCGGCCGGCGTGCTCGGCGTGATGGGCGTGATCCCCGGCATGCCGAACCTCGCGTTCCTGTCGATGGCCGCCATCTGCGGATGGGCCGCGTGGCGCATCACGCAGAAGCGCAGGCAGGCGCAGGCGATCGAAGAGGCCGCGCCGCCCGAACCGCCGCCGGCGCCCGCGCCGGAGAACCAGGAGCTGTCCTGGGAGGACGTGCGTCCCGTCGACGTCGTCGGCCTCGAGGTCGGTTATCGGCTCGTGCCGCTGGTAGATAGAACCAAGGGCGGCGACCTGCTGGCCCGCATCCGCGGCATCCGCCGCAAGCTCACGCAGGAGCTCGGCTTCCTCGTGCAGCCCGTGCACATCCGGGACAACCTGGAACTCGGACCCAACGCGTACCGCATACGGCTCGCGGGGGTCGCCATAGGCGAAAGCGTCGTACATCCCGACCGCGAACTGGCGATCAATCCCGGACGGGTGTTCGGTCCCGTCAATGGCCTGCCGACGCGCGATCCGGCGTTCGGCATGGAAGCCGTGTGGATAGAGCCGTCGCTGCGCGAGCACGCGCAGTCGCTCGGTTACACGGTGGTCGACGCGGCCACGGTCATCGCGACGCACCTGTCGCACCTGATCCAGACGCACGCGCACGAGTTGTTCGGTCACGAAGAAGCCGAGCAGCTCCTCAAGAACCTGTCGAAGACCTCGCCCAAGCTGGTCGAGGAACTGGTGCCGAAAGTGCTGCCGCTCGCGACCGTCGTGCGGGTCATGCAGGGCCTGCTGGCCGAGCGCGTGCCGATCCGCAATGTCCGCGCGATCGTCGAAGCATTGGCGGAGGCGGGTCCGCGCACGCAGGACACGCAGGCGCTGATCGCGCAGGTCAGGGTTGCCCTGGGTCGCCAGATCGTCCAGGACATCGTCGGCCTCGCCGAAGAACTGCCCGTCATCACCCTCGAACCGGATCTGGAGCGCCTGCTCACGAACGGGCTCGCAAATCCGGCGGCAAGTCCCGGCCTCGAGCCCGGGCTGGCAGACCGTTTGCAACGAAGTCTGCAGGAGGCCGCGCAGCGTCAAGAACGTGGCGGAGAGCCGGCGGTGTTGCTGACGCCGCCCGCGCTGCGCGCGGCACTGGCGCGGTTCTTCCGGGTGAGTGTCCCGGGACTGCACGTGCTGGCCTGGAACGAGCTGCCCGACAACCGGAAGGTGCGAATGGTCACCGCGGTCGGCGGCCGATGAATGAACGAAGGATCTGACATATGAAGATTCAGAGATACGTCGCGAAAGACATGCGCTCCGCGCTCGCCCAGGTGCGCGAGGCGCTGGGTCCCGACGCGGTGATCCTCTCGTCGGGCCGGGTCGGCAGCGAGGTGGAAGTCGTGGCCGCGATGGATTTCGACGTCGCGCGCGCGGTCGAGGCCGCGCCGCCGGCCGCCGTGCCGCGCGTGCACGCCGCGCACTCGGAAGCGCTGCAGCGGCTCGATCCGCCGCGCGCCGAGAGTGCCGCTCCCGTGACGGACATTCGCGGCAACGAGGCTGCGCGCACGCGTCGCGCGTCCCTGCAGATTTCCGAGCAGATCGCGCCGGTGGCCGCCAGCGCCGCGCCGGCGGTCCCGCACACCGCGGGCGCCAGCCCCGAAGCGCTCGCCGATGAAATGAAGAACATGCGTCGCATGCTGGAAGCCCAGCTCGCGACGCTCGCCTGGAACGACCTCTCGCGTCGTTCGCCCATCCAGGCCGCGATGCTCAAGGAGCTCGCGCAGCTCGGCATCACGCAGGACCTCGCGAATTCCCTCGTGCGCAAGATCCCGACGGAGCTCAGCTTCGCCGCGGCGCGCCGCTTCGCGCTCGCGACCATCGCGCGCACGATCCAGACGACCGGCGACCGCTGGCTCGAGAAGGGCGGCGTCGTCGCGTTCGCCGGCCCCGCGGGCGCCGGCAAGACGACGTTGCTCGCCAAGCTCGCGGCGCGCTGGGTGCTGCGCCACGGTCCGCGCAAGGTCGCGATGATCTCGGCCGACTCGGTGCGCATCGGCGCGCACGAACAGATGCACACGCTCGGACGCCTGCTCGGCGTCACGACGCACAACGCCTTCGACATCAGCGAGCTGCCGGAACTGCTCTACGAGCTGCGCCATTGCAAGTTCGTGATGATCGACACCGCCGGCGCGAGCCCGCGCGATCCGGAGCTCGCCCGCCAGCTGCGGTTGCTGCAGAACATGCAGGCCAGCGTCGA
The DNA here is from genome assembly GCA_023423065.1 of Pseudomonadota bacterium. Lineage (GTDB taxonomy): Bacteria > Pseudomonadota > Gammaproteobacteria > Steroidobacterales > Steroidobacteraceae > CADEED01. Next base: position 10,011 of record JAFAGC010000077.1, on the reverse strand, counting down.
GACCTCGCTCGTGCTGCCCGCGAGCACCCAGACAGGAGCGATCGACGAGGTCGTGCAGCGCTTCGCGCTCGCCAAGCCCACGGCCTGTGTCATCACGAAGGTCGACGAGGCGGTGAGTCTCGGCGGCGTCATCTCGGCGCTCGTGCGCCACAAGCTCGCGGCCGCGTACGTCAGCGATGGCCAGCGTGTTCCCGAAGACCTGGAGCCGGCGCGCGCGCACGGGCTCGTGAGCCGCGCGGTCGAGATCGCGAGCCACAACGGCGCGACGGCGGACGACGAAGTGATGCAGAGACGAATGGCAGGAGCGGCGAATGGCCGGAAGCAGTAAGCCCGTGCCCGTGAACCATCATCCGGTGCAGGTGATCGCCGTCACCGGCGGCAAGGGCGGCGTGGGCAAGACCACCGTCGCGGTGAATCTCGCGGCCTCGCTGGCCTCGCGCGGCAAGCAGGTGATGCTGCTCGACGGCGACCTCGGTCTCGCCAATGTGGATGTATTCCTGGGTCTCACGCCGCGGCTCACGCTCGCGGACGTGCTCGCCGGCACCTGCACGCTCGAGGAAGTGATCATCGAGGCGCCGCAGGGTTTCAAGATCGTGCCCGCCGCCTCCGGCATCGCGCAGCTCGCCGAGCTCGACACGATGACCCACCTGGGGCTGGTGCGCGCATTCGGCGATCTATCTACCCGGCTCGATACCCTGGTGGTGGATACCGCCGCCGGCATCTCGGGTTCGGTGCTGCAGTTCTCGCAGGCGGCGCAGCAGGTGCTGGTCGTGTTGTGCGACGAACCGGCCTCGCTGACCGACGCCTACGCGTTGATAAAGCTGCTGAGCCGCGATCACGGCGTGAAGAAATTCCGCGTGGTGGTGAACCAGTCGCGCGGGAAGGGACTAGGGCAGTCCCTGTTCCAGAGATTCGAGCGGGTCGCGATGCGATTCCTCGAAGTGGAGCTGGATTATGTCGGCGAGATTCCCGAGGACGCGTTCCTGCGTCGCGCGATCCGTGAACAGCGTCCCGTTGTGACGGCGTATCCGTCTTGCCCGGCGAGCATGGCGCTCAAGACGCTCGCGTTGCGGGCCGATATGTGGCCAGTAGCCGAAGGGCCCCGGGGCAACGTGGAGTTCTTCGTCGAGCGACTGATACGGCGTCCGTCGGTGCGCCTCGAGGTGGTTCGATGAGCGGAGTGAGCGCCTACAGCCAGCGCGCCGGCGCCCGGGAAACCGAGCAGCTGGTGATGCGCCATGCCGAACTGGTGAAGCGCATCGCATACCACCTCGCGGGGCGACTGCCGGCCTCGGTCGAGGTCGACGATCTGATCCAGGCCGGGATGCTCGGCCTGCTGGAGGCCGCCTCCAACTATTCGACCGGACGTGGGGCGAGTTTCGAGACCTACGCCGGCATCCGCATTCGCGGCGCGATGCTCGATGGATTGCGCAAGCTCGACTGGGCGCCGCGCTCCGTGCACCGCAAGGCGCGCGCGGTCGCGACGGCGATCCGCGAGCTGGAAGCGGAGATCGGCCGCGAGGCGCGCGACTCGGACGTCGCGAACAAGATGGGCGTGAGCCTCGAGGAGTATCACAAGATCGTGGAGGACGCGGCGGGTTGCCAGATCGCGAGCCTCACGACGGAAGAAGGCGAGATCAGCGCGACGGATCCGAACGCGGACCCGTTTCGCGACGTGATCGACGAGCGGTTTCGCGCCGCGCTGACGGAAGCCATCGCGGGACTGCCGGAGCGCGAGCGCATGGTGATGTCCCTGTACTACGACGATGAGTTGAACCTCAAGGAAATCGGCGCGGTGCTGAAGGTGAGCGAATCGCGGATCTGCCAGATCCACGGCCAGGCGCTGTCGCGACTGCAGGCCCGGCTGTCGGGCTGGCGAGTGGACAATGAGAGGAGATAGACGGTGAGCAACACAATGAAATTCCTCGTGGTCGACGACTTCTCGACCATGCGCAGGATCGTGAAGGGACTGCTGAACGAACTCGGCTACGCCGACGTGACCGAGGCGGACGACGGCAACACCGCGCTGCCGCTGCTCAAGAACGGCAACTTCGATTTCCTCATCACCGACTGGAACATGCCGGGCATGCCGGGCCTCGACCTGCTCAAGGCCGTGCGCGCCGACGCCAAGCTCGCCAAACTACCCGTGCTCATGCTGACGGCCGAGGCCAAGCGCGAGCAGATCGTCGAGGCGGCGCAGGCCGGCGTTTCCGGCTACGTGATCAAGCCCTTCACGGCCGCGACGCTCAAGGAAAAGATCGACAAGATCCTGGCGAGCAAGGCGGCCGCGGCTTGAGGCTGACCATGTCCCGTCCAGAAACACTGCACGATCGATATCGTTCGCAGGTCGCCGATCTCGCGACCGCCGTCGAGGCGAACGACGAGTCCGCGTTTCGCGGCGCATTCGAACGGCTGCGTGCGGCGCTCAACGAGGAATTCAATCCCGAGCTGCGCCGCCTGACCGAAAGCGCGAAGTCCGCGCTGCGGCGCTTCCGCGAACAGGCGCGCATCGACGCGCTCGCCGAGGAAGTGCCGGACGCGCGCAAGCGCCTCTCGCACGTCGTCAAGCTCACCGACGAGGCGGCGCATCGCACGCTCGATCTCGTGGATCAGTCCGGACCGCTGGTCGAACGGACCTCGCGCGCCGCTGCGCAATTGATCTCGGATTGGAATGCGTTCGGCCAGCGCCAGCTCGCGCTCGAATCCGACTGGCCGGAGCGCGCGCAGGAATTCCTCGGCCGCGCGCGCGCCGACGCCGACAAGGTGCGCGGGCTGCTTTCCGAAGTGCTGCTCGCGCAGGGGTACCAGGATCTCACCGGCCAGATCATCCGCGGCATCATCGCGCTCGTGTGCGAGCTCGAAGCCGTGCTCGCCCAGCTGGTCGCGCTCGCCAACGGCGAGGACACGCGCCGCATGCCGGCGCTCAAGCTGCCGGCGGTCGCCACGGATCTCTATCGCGGCGCGGGGCCGCAGGTTCCGGGGGTATCGACGAACGCCGACGCGATGAGCGGGCAGGACGACATCGACGCGTTGATCGCGAGCGTCTCGGCGGGCAAGTAGGCAGTGGACATACTTTCCGCAATCGGCTTCATCCTCGCGCTGGTCGCGGTGCTCGTGGGCGCCGTGCTCAAGGGTGCGGGCATTCACGCGCTGCTCTCGGCGGCCGCGTTCATGATCGTGGTCGTCGGCACGGTGGCCGCGATCTTCATCCAGACTCCGCTGCCGGTGTTCAAACATGCGATGGCGCGGTTCTCCTGGGTGCTCAAGCCGCCGCCGATGCAGGCGGAAGCGCTCATCAAGAAGATCGTCGAGTGGAGCACGATCGCCCGCAAGCAGGGCCTGCTCGGACTCGAGCCGCTCATCGAAAAGGAGACCGATCCGTTCGTGCAGCGCGGGCTGCAGCTCGTGGTCGACGGCGGCGAACCGGATGCGATCCGCGCCATCCTCGAAGTCGAAGTGGGCGTGCGCGAGCACGTGGATCAGCGCGCCGCGAAAGTGTACGAAGGCATGGGCATCTACGCGCCGACGCTCGGCATCATCGGCGCGGTGCTCGGCCTCATGGCCGTGATGCAGAACCTCGCCGATCCGTCGAAGCTGGGGCAGGGCATCGCCGCCGCGTTCACCGCCACCGTGTACGGCATCGGCCTCGCGAACCTCTTCTTCCTGCCGATCGCCGGCAAGCTCAAGGGCATCGTCGCCGAGCAGACCCAGGTGCGCGAGATGGTGATCGAAGGCGTCGTGTCCATCGTCCTCGGCGAGAACCCCCGCGCGATCGAGTCGAAGCTCAATGGCTACCTGCATTAATGGGGACATTCCTCGTTTCCAGGAAACGGGGACAGGCCTCGTTGTTCGGTCGGATCTCGGCTGCCCATTAGATAGGAGGCCTGTCCCCGTTTGCTAGGAAACGAGGAATGTCCCCATTATGGGTCGCAGGCACAAGAAACACGAAGAGCACGCCAACCACGAGGCCTGGGCCATCCCCTATGGCGACCTCATCACGCTGCTGCTCGCGTTCTTCGTGGTGATGTACGCGATCTCCTCGATCAACGAGGGCAAGTTCCGCGTGTTGTCGGACTCGCTGCAGGCCGCGTTCCGCGGCACGCCGAAGACGCTCGAGCCCATCCAGGTGGGCATGAAGACGCGCGGCTCCGGCGCCGACATCCAGATGACCATCGTCAAGCAGTCGATGATCGAGGGGCAGCCGCGCGAGATGCTCGAGGCCATCCACATCGACACGACGGGCGACGCGGGCGCGGGCGCCGCGCCGTATCCGGGCGCGGGACGCACCGGCCGTTCGCAGCCGATTCCGTCCGACCACCCGACCGCGCAGCAGCTCGAGCGCGTCGCCGACGAACTCGAGAAGGCGCTGCAGGCGCTCGTCGATGCGAATCTCGTCGCCGTGCGCCGCCACGAGTTCTGGCTCGAGGTCGAAGTGCGCACCGACATCCTGTTCGCGAGCGGCGTCGCGAAGCTGTCTCCGAAGGCCAAGCCGGCGCTCGATGCGCTCGCGGCCACGCTATCGAAATATCCGAACCCGGTGCGAGTCGAAGGCCACACCGACAACCAGCCGATCAACACCGTGGCGTTCCCGTCGAACTGGGAGCTGTCCTCGGCGCGCGCCGCGAGCGTCGTGCATCACTTCGAACAGATGGGCATTTCGCCGGCGCGACTGTCGGTGCTCGGCTTCGGCGAATACCGTCCGACCGACAGCAACGAAACGGTCGCGGGCCGCAACGCGAATCGCCGCGTGGTCATCGTGATCCTCGCGGGCGACGGCGCGCCGGCGCCGTCGGACACCGCCGCGGAAAGCGAGGAGATCCCCGCGTCCGCCGAGGAACTGGCCACACCGGGCGAAGCGGCGCGGCCCGAACGCTCGGCGCAACCCGAGACCGTGCCCGTGAAGCCCGTCACATTGCCCAGCCCCGCGGCCGCGGTCGGTGGCACGGAACCTGCTCCTCCAACTGCAAGGCCAACTGCAGGCGCCGGAAATCCGACGCGGGAGTGAGTTCGTGGAAAACATCGATTACCTGACTGGCGTATTGCGCGTCATCGCCATCGTGTGCGCCTTCGGCGCCTTCGCGTGGGCGCTCGGCCGCATGCGGCGCGAATCCGCGGAGCAGCTGGAGAAGCTGGCAGCCGCGCACGAGCGCAGCCAGGCCGACATCCAGGCCCTGGCGGAGAAGGTGAGCGCGCTCGCGACGCTGGTCGCGTCGATCCCGGCGCGGGTCGAACGCCCCGTCGAAGCGCCGCCGGCGCCGCGCCGCCGTGAGCCAGCGGCGATCCGCAGTTATGAGACCGCGCGCCGCCTGGCGCGCGCCGGCGCCACGGTCGACGAGATCGTCGCCACCAGCGGCGTTCCCGATACGGAGGCCCGCTTACTCCAACGCCTGCACGGAGGAGTGGGAGCGACCCGCGAAGACGCGGCATGAAGAAAGTGAAGTCCCGCAGTGTGAAGCGGGTCTCATCAACCCGGGGCCCGAAACGGCCGAAACAAACGGTGAAGGAGACCGTTCTGGAGACCCCGAAGATCATGGATCCATCGTCGAACGAGGCGATCCCGGTTGCCGCATTGCCCGTCGAAGGGCCTGCGACAGGCCGCGTCGTGTTGCCCGTTTCCTGCACGATCAAGGAAGCCGAAACGCTCAAGGCCCATCTGCTCGAGCAACTCGAGCGTCCGGGCCCCTGCGAAATCGAAGGTGGCAGCGTTCAACACGTCGATACCGCCGGCGTGCAGCTCGTGCTCGCGTTCGCGCTCGAATGCCTCGAGCGCAACCTGCAGTACGTCTGGAAGTCGCGCTCGCCCGTGTTCGAGGACGCCGTGCGCATCCTCGGGGTCGGTCCGTTGCTCGAGTGCCCGGGCTGAAGAATGTCGCTCGACCTCTCACAATTCCACGAGACCTTCTTCGCCGAGAGCTTCGAGGCGCTCGATTCCATGGAGGCCGCGCTGCTCAAGCTGTCGGCCGGAGAATCCGACCTCGAACTGATCAACACGATCTTCCGCGTCGCGCATTCGATCAAGGGCGGCAGCGCGACCTTCGGATTCAACGCGATCGCTTCGTTCACGCACAAGCTCGAAACGCTGCTCGACGAATTGCGCAGCGGCAATCGCCGCGCGAACCCCGCGATGGTGGACACGCTGCTGCGTGCCGGCGACCTGATGCGCGAGATGCTCGCGGCGACGCAGGCCAGACAGCCCCTGGACAGCGCGCGTATCGGAACGCTGCAGTCCGAGATCGAGGGCATCCTCGCGACCCGAGGCGATGCGACCAACGGCGATGCGACTCATGGCAATGCGACCCATGGCAATGCGGCCGGCCAGGTCGCCGCCGCGGCGGCTCCCGTGCCGCAGGCGCCCGCGCCCGGTGGCCCGCGCGGCTGGCGCGTCCATTTCGTTCCCGGTCCCAAACTACTGCTCCACGGCAACGATCCGGTGCGCCTGCTGCGCGAGCTCGGCCGGTTGGCGCCGTGCGAAGTGCGCGTCGACGCCAAATGGGTGCCGCTGCTCGCCGAACTCGATCCCGAAGAGTGCCGCCTGTCCTGGCGCATCGAGATGACGGGCGCCGTGGATGAGTCCGCGATCCGCGCGGTGTTCGACTGGGTTGAGGACGAGTGCGACCTGAACATCGAAGCTTTCGGTCATCCGCAGGCCGAGCCCGCTCCGGCGAGCGTGGCGCCCGTACCCGAGCCGGTGACCACGGCGACCCCGAATGTGTCCGCGGCGCCCGTGAACGTGCCTGTTCCGGTCGCCGATTCCCGGCCTGCACAGCCGGCCGGCGCCGCGGCAGGTGCGAGCGCCGTCGCCAATGCAAATTCCGACGGCGGTTCGATCCGCGTCAGCATCGAGAAGATAGACGAGCTGCTGAACTCCGTCGGCGAGCTCGTGATCACGCAGTCCGTGCTGAGCCAGCTCGCGGCGCCGCTCGAAGGGCGCGAAGCCGAAGAGCTGCGCAGCGCGCTCGTCCAGCTCGAGCGGCACATGCGCAACCTGCAGGAAAGCGTGATGCGCGTGCGCATGCTGCCCATCAGCTTCGTGTTCAACCGTTTCCCGCGCCTGGTGCGCGATCTCGGGCAGCGGCTCGGCAAGAAGATCGAACTGCGCCTGATCGGCGAGCAGACCGAGCTCGACAAGACCGTGCTCGAGAAGATAGGCGACCCGCTGGTTCACCTGGTCAGGAATGCGATCGATCACGGCATCGAGGCGCCGGACGTACGCCTCGCGGCCGGCAAGCCCGCGCACGGCGTGATCGAGCTCAACGCCTATCACAAGGGCGGCAACGTCGTGGTGGAAGTCACCGACGACGGCGGCGGACTCAAGCGCGACAAGATCCTCGCGAAGGCACGCGATCGCGGACTGGTGGGTCCCGACGAGGAACTGTCCGAGGACCGGATCTTCAACCTCATCTTCGCGCCCGGCTTCTCCACCGCGGACGTGGTGAGCGACGTCTCGGGCCGCGGCGTCGGCATGGACGTCGTCAAGCGCAACATCAACGAGCTCGGCGGCCACGTGCAGATCCACTCCGTCGCGGGCTCGGGCAGCACGGTGCGTATCCGTCTGCCGCTGACGCTCGCGATCCTCGACGGCCAGCTCGCACGCGTCGGCGGCGAGGTCTACGTCGTGCCGATCGTGTCGATCGTCGAGACCATCGAGGTGCGCAGGGAGATGGTCAACACCATCGCCAACCGGACCGAGGTGTTCAAGCTGCGCGATTCCTATCTACCCATCGTGCGGCTGTACGAGCTGTTCGGGATAAAGCCCGATCACACGAACCTGCTCGACGGCCTGCTCATGGTGGTCGAGGCCGACGGCAAACGTGTCGGCCTGTTCGTCGACGAGCTGATGTCGCAGCAACAGGTGGTCATCAAGAGCCTCGAGTCGAACTTCCGGCCCGTGGTCGGGCTCGCCGGCGCGACCATGCTGGGGGACGGTCGCGTCGCTCTCATTCTCGACGTGCCCGGCGTGATCTCGAATTTCTTTGCCCGGCTTGCCGGCCGCGAAGTGGGCCACGCAGGCTCGCAGGCGGCCGCATGAATCGTTTCCCGTTCTCAAGTCTCCGCGGAGTTTTCCCTAAATGAGGTTTTCCGGTTTGAAGGTTTCCGTGCGGCTGGCCATCGGTTTCGGCCTGCTGCTGATCGCCTCGGCGATCATCGGTGCGGTCGTTTTCTCACGCCTGTCGCACATAGACTCCGTGGTCACGCACATGTCGACCCAGCAATGGGAGAAGGCGCGCGTCGCAATGGAGATGGAGACCCGCACGCGCGACAACTTCGCGAAGTCGCTGCAGGTGCTGCTGCTCGCGAGCGGCAACGATGCGCTCGTGCAGCGCCTGCGCACGGAGATGGACGACAACAGCCGCGCGAACAGCCAGGGACTCCAGCAGCTCGAAAACCTGGTCACGGACGACGCCGGCAAGGCGCTGCTCGCCGAGGCCGCCGCCGGCCGCGAGCGCTACCTGGCCCAGCGCGCCGCGATCATGGATCTCGTCAAGGATCCCAAGACCCGCGACCAGGCGATGCAGCAGTTCAGCACCGAGCTCGTGCCGCTGCTCGAGGCCTACGTCGCGCCGTTCCGCATGCTGCGCAACCAGCAGCAGGAAGGATTCGTTGCGTCGGCCGCGGAAAGTCACGCGAGCTATCTGAGCGCCCAGCGCAGCATCTGGATCGCGTGCCTCGCCGCGCTCGCTTTCGGAAGCGCGTTCGCGATCGTACTGACGCGCAGTATCGTGAAGCCGTTGCGCAAGGCCGTGGGGATCGCGGATGCGATTCGCCAGGGCAGGCTCGACAACGTCATCGAAGCGCACGGCAACGACGAGGCGAGCCAGCTCTTGAACGCGCTCGCGGACATGCAGGGCGCGCTGCGCGCACGCGACGCGGCGGACGCGGATTCGCGGGCGCAGATTGCGGCGATGAGCCGCGCGCAGGCCGTCGTCGAACTCGACATGGACGGCATCGTGCGCAAGGTCAACGAGAACCTCGTGCGCGGCATGGGTTTCCCGGCCGACGAGATCGTCGGCAAACATCACAGCGTCATGGTCGATCCGGCGTTCGCGGCGAACGCCGAGTACCGGGCGTTCTGGGCCAGGTTGAACCGCGGCGAAGTGGACATCGGCACCTACCAGCGGATCGCGAAGGGCGGCCGTCCGCTGTGGGTGCAGGCTTCGTACAACCCGATCGCCGGCGCCGACGGAAAACCGTACAAGATCGTCATGTACGGATCCGACGTTTCGGCGCAGATGGAGCGCAACGCGGACTACCAGGGGCAGCTCGAAGCGATCGGCCGCGCGCAGGCGGTCGTCGAGTTCGACATGGACGGCCACGTGCGCAGCGTGAACGAAAACTTCTCGCGCATCATGGGGTATACGCCCGGCGAAGTGATCGGCAAACATCACAGCATGTTCCTCGACGGAGGATACGCGGCGAGCGCGGAGTACCGCGAATACTGGGCGCAGCTCAATCGCGGTGAGGCCGTGATGGGCAGTTACCGGCGCATCGCCAAGGGCGGGCGCGAGGTATGGCTGCAGTCCTCTTACAACCCGATTCCCGATGCCAATGGTAAACCCATCAAGGTCGTGAAGTACGCGACCGAGGTGACCGCGACCATGCGCGCGCAGCGCGACCTGCAGATCGCGATCCAGCAGACGATGGACGCGGTCAAGGCCGCGATCGATGGCGATCTCACGCAACGCATTCCGATGGAAGGCAAGACGGGCGAACTCGAGACGGTTTGCCGCGGCGTGAATTCGCTGCTGCAGGCGAGCAGCGACCTGGTCAATCGCGTCAAGGTCGCGAGCAACCAGGTGAAGGTGGGCGCCGAGGAGATCTCGCGCGGCAACACGAACCTGTCGCAGCGCACGGAGGAGCAGGCCTCGAGCCTCGAGGAAACCGCATCGTCGATGGAGCAGATGACCTCGACCGTCAAGCAGACCGCCGACAACGCCGGCCAGGCGAATCAGCTCGCGCTGGCCGCGCGCCAGCAGGCCGAGAAGGGCGGCGCGGTGGTGAGCAATGCGGTGG
>JAFAGC010000062.1 GCA_023423065.1 Pseudomonadota bacterium | reverse complement strand
GCGCTCGCCGGCTGCCGCACGCCGCCGCGCGGACGCGACAACTCGCCGCGCCCGCGGCCCGCGACGCCGGTGCGCGAAGTCGATCCGCTGTTCGACGACATCTCCGAGCGCGCCTTCAACTTCTTCTGGGACACCGCCGAACCCGGCACCGGCCTGATCCCGGATCGCTGGCCGAAACCACCCTTCGCGAGCATCGCGGCCAGCGGATTCGCGCTCAACGCCTATGCGATCGGCGTCGAACGAGGCTTCATCACGCGCGAGGAGGGACGCGACCGTGTCCTGATGACGTTGAAGTTCCTGCACGACGCGCCGCAGGGACCGGAGCCCGCCACCACCGCGGGGTACGAAGGGTTTTTCTATCACTTCCTGAATTTCACGACCGGGCATCGATACGGCGACTCCGAGATATCCACCGTCGACACCGCGCTGCTGATCGCGGGCGTGTTGTTCGCCGGCAATTTCTTCGACCTCGACAATCCCGGGGAAACGGAGATCCGCAAGCTCGCCGACGCCTTGTACCGGCGCGTGAACTGGCCCTGGGCCGCGGTATACGGGCTCGACATCGCGATGGGCTGGAGTCCCGAGCTCGGCTTCATCCGCTTCGACTGGCGCGGATACAACGAGGCCATGCTCGTGTACATCCTGGGCCTGGGAAGCCCTAGCTACCCGATCTCCGCACGCACGTGGGAAGCCTGGACGTCGGAATACGACGATCGCTGGGGCACGCTGGAAGGCCAGACGCATCTCACGTTCGGCCCGATGTTCGGCCACCAGTACAGCGCGATCTGGATCGACTATCGCGGCATCTACGACCGCTTCATGTACCTGCAGGGTTTCGACTACTTCGAGAACAGCCGGCGCGCGGCGCTCGCGCAGCGCGCGTACGCGATCCGCAATCCGCTCGACTGGGAGGGTTACGGCCCCAACGTGTGGGGCCTGACCGCCTCCGACGGACCGGCGAACGTCACGCTTCCGTATCGCGGCGAAATGCGCAAATTCGCCTCGTATGCCGCGCGCGGCGTGGGCCTCACGGAAAACTTCGACGACGGCACGCTCGCGCCGACGGCGGTCATCTCGTCCCTGCCCTTCGCGCCCGAGATCGTGGTGCCGGCCGTGAAGACGATCTACTCGCGGTACGGCCGCCACATCTATGGAAAGTACGGCTTCGTCGATTCGTTCAACCCGAGTTTCGACTACGACATACCGCTCGTGCACGGCCGGCGCGTGCGCGGCCTCGGGTGGGTCGCGAGCGACTATCTCGGGATCGACCAGGGGCCGATCATCGCGATGATCGAGAATTACCGGAGCGAGCTCATCTGGCGCGTGATGAAGGGGGATCCGTACCTTCGGAAAGGATTGCAGCGCGCGGGATTCGAAGGCGGGTGGTTGAATGAACCGCCTCCCGGGCATCCCGAGGCAACCGCCATCGGTGGTTAGAGACGGCCCCCGTCAACCGACGCGCAGCGCCAGTTGCGGCGCGCTGCCGGCGACGGACTCGAGCGTGTCGACGAAGCTGGTGTGCCACGCCGTGATGGAGTTTCGCCGCAACACGTCAATCATCGCCTGGTGGCGTTCGCGGCGCTCGGCGAGTGGCATGTTGAACGCCTGCTGTATCGCATGGCCCATTCCGCGCGAGTCGTACGGATTCACCATGATGGCGCCGCCCAGCTCGCGCGCGGCGCCCGCGAGTGTCGACAGGATCAACACGCCCGGATCCGCCGGATCCTGCGCGGCGACGAATTCCTTCGCGACGAGGTTCATGCCGTCGCGCACCGGGGTCACGATGCCGACCTGCGCGGAGCGCATGAAGCCCATGAGCACGTCGTGCTGGAAGTTGCGGTTCAGGTAGCGGATCGGCGTCCAGTCGGTGTCGGCGAAGCGGCCGTTGATGCGGCCCGTGGTCTGCTCGAGCTGCTGGCGGATTTCCGAGTATGCGCGCACGTCGGTGCGCGACAGCGGCGCGATCTGCAGGAACGAAACACGGTTCTGGTTCTCGGGGTGTGTCTCGAGAAACCGCTCGTACGCCTTGAAGCGCTCGACCAGGCCCTTGCTGTAGTCGAGCCTGTCCACTCCGATCATGAGGCGCCGGCCCAACAAACCGGCGACCATGCGTTTCACCGTCTCGGTTTTCTGCGACTCGACCGCATCGCGCTGGATGAGATCGACGTCGACGCCGATCGGATAGACGCCCGTCACCACGCGGCGACCGCCGATGGCCACGGTATGTTTGGATGCCAGCGCCTGCGGCCCCCACACGTACGCGACGGCCGCGCGGAAGGAGTCGCGATCCGTCTCGGTCTGGAAGCCGAGCACGTCGTACGCCAGCATCGCCTGCAACAGCTCGCCGTACACCGGCAACACGCGCAGCACCTCGACGTTCGGGAACGGAATGTGCAGGAACAGCCCCATGGGCTGCTTCGCACCCTCTTCCCGCAACTTCTGCGCGAGCGGGAACAGGTGATAGTCGTGCACCCAGACGAGGTCGTCGTCGTGCAGCAGCGGCATGAGTTCGCGCGCGTAGCGCTGATTCATGCGTTGGTAGGCTTCGTAGTGGACGTCGCTGTATCGAAAGCCGTCGACGAAGTAATGGAACAGCGGCCACAACGTGCCATTGCAGAAGCCGAGGTAGAAATCCCGGTACTCGGACTGGTCGAACTCGATCGACGCGTAGGTCACGCCGTCCTTGCGTGTGATGGTCGGCTCGGCGGAGGGCTGGTCGCTGGTCTCGCCATTCCAGCCGAACCAGACGCCGCGCCGCGCCTTGATCGCGGCCGCGAGGCCGATGGCGAGACCCCCGGGCGGCGTGCCGTGTTTGGGAACCGAGATGCGATTCGAAATGGTCACGAGGCGGCTCATACGATCTCCTCCCAGCTGCGCGACAATCGCAATGCGCTGCCGATGATGCCCACCATGCTGTACGTCTGCGGGAAGTTGCCCCACAACTCGCCCGTCGTGGGCGAGATGTCCTCGGAAAGCAATCCGAGCGGATTGCGCCGCTCGAGTAGTCGCGTGAACCGCTCGCGCGCTTCATCGATCCGGCCGGCGGCGGCGAGCGCATTGACGTACCAGAACGCACAGATGGTGAAGGCGTTTTCGGGAGCTCCGAAATCGTCGGCGTGCCGGTACCTGAACAGCAGATCGCCGACGGACAGTTCTTCCTCGATTCGTTCGAGTGTTTTCAGGAAACGCGGATCGGTCGCGGGCAGCAATCCGAGCTCCGGCAACAGCAACGCCGTCGCATCGAGATCGCGATTGCCGAAGGCCGACGTGAACGACTGGCGCTCCTCGCTCCACGCGCCCGCGAGAATCTGCTCGCGCATGCGGTCGGCATGCGCGGCCCACTCGCGCGCCGCGGCCTCGTCGCCCACGCGGCGCGAGACGCGCGCGAGCCGGTCGCATCCCGCCCACGAGATCGCCGCGGAGAACGTGTGGCGTTGCAGGCGTCCGCGGAATTCCCACGGGCCCGCGTCCGGGACTTCGAACGTCGCGACCGCGCGGCGGCCCAGGCGGTACAGGCGCTCCAGCAAGGTCTGGTCGCCCGAGCGCACGAGCCGCTCGTCGAAGAACAATTGCGTGGCCGCGAGGATCACCGAGCCGTAAACGTCGTGCTGCACCTGTTCGGCGGCGAGGTTGCCGAACCTCACCGGGCCCATGCCGAGATAACCCGACAGGCTCTTCGCGATCTTCTCCTCGGCGTACGGGTCGCCCGAGATGCCGTACAGCGGCTGCAACGTATCGGCGGTCGACGAGGCGATGATATTGTCGATGTAATGTAGATAGGCCTCCATCGTGCGCGTCGCGCCCAGGCGGTTGAGCGTCTGGATGACGAAGTAGCTGTCGCGCAGCCAGCAATAGCGGTAGTCCCAGTTGCGCGTGGAATGCGCGGCCTCGGGAATCGAGGTGGTGAGGGCCGCCAGCACCGCGCCCGTATCCTCGTAGGTGCACAGCTTGAGCGTGATCGCCGAGCGGATGACCGCGTCCTGCCAGTCGGCGGGCACCGCGAGCGTGCGCACCCACTCCTGCCAGTACGAGAGCGTCGCGCCGAAGAAGTCGCGCGCGATCGCGGCGGGCGCTTCCTCCATCGTCTCGTCCGGGCCGATGATGAAGTGCAGCGGCTGCTCGAGCACGACGGGCCGGCGCTCGAGCAACGCGGCGAGCGAGGCGTCGGTCGTGAGCCGGTAGTTGAGCCCCTCCGCCGCGAAGCGGATGTGATGACTGCCCATGACGCCGGGCTCGCAGCGTTCGCCGAAGCCCGCGGTGGGCGTGAGGCGCAATCGCAGCGTCGGCCGTCCCGCGATCGGCTCCACGGTGCGGATGAACATCATCGGGCGGAACATGCGTCCGCGCGAGCGGAAACGCGGCGCGAAATCGAGGATGCGACAGGCGCCGCCGTGGCTGTCGTACAGGCGGGTTTCGATCACCGCGGAGTTGCGCAGGTAGTTCTGCTCGGCGCGCGCGAAATCCAGGATGTCGATCGCGAACACGCCGTGCTCGCAGTCGCCGCCCTCCTTTTGCAGGAGCGCCGAGAACACCGGGTCGCCGTCCGGCCGCGGCAGGCAGGCCCACACGAAGCGCCCTCTCTCATCGACCAGCGCGGCGACCTGGCAATTTCCGATGACGCCGTAGTTCACGCACTCTCCGCGTGCGCGAGCCGCGTGAGCCATTGCCGCACGGCTACGGGTCCGGGCAGCCACCATTCCGACACGACCCGCGGACCCACCGCGATCGCGAGGCCGTTGAAGCGCCGCACCGCCGCGAATCCGCCGTAGTCGGTCTGGTCGTCGCCGATGAAGATCGGCGTCCGGTCGCGAAACGGCGGTTCTTCCATGAAGGCACTGACCGCGCTGTCCTTGGTGTGCACCGCGGGCTTCACCTCGATGACGGCGTGGCCGTCGAGGATCGCGAACTCCGGCACCAGGGGCTTCGCGAGCAACGCGACTTCCGCGCGCAGCTGGTGTTCGAGATCGCGCGCGCCCTGGAAGTGCAGCGCGAGGCCCGCGCCCTTGTCCTCGAGCTCGAGGCCGGGATGGCGCGCGGCCAGCTCGCGCAGCCCCTGCCTTACGCCCGCGAGCTGCTCGTGCACGACGGGGGCCACGTACAGGGAGCCATCCGACGAGCGGCGCTCGCAGCCATGCAGCCCGGCCACCGGCAACTGCAGCGTCCCGAACAGCCGGTCGAGATCGGAAACGGTGCGCCCACTGACCAGCGCGATGGCGCCCTGGGAAGCCCGCGCGAGTTCGTCGAGAAGCTCCAGCAACCCGGGCTCCACCACCACCGAACGCGGGGTCGGGGCGAGCTCCAGCAACGTGCCGTCGACGTCGAGGAAAAGGCACCAGGGAGAAGCCGGGACCGGCGGCGCTGGCCCCTCGGTCGTCGGTTTGCGAGTCGCGAGCTGCGTCATCCCGGAAGTATATGAACCCACGCGGCGCGCGAGTCGACAATCATCCGAGAATGCCTGTCGGAAGTTTCCTACAGGCGGTGATTACTCAGTCGAATGGATGGCGCAGGACGATCGTCTGCTCGCGGTCGGGACCCGTCGAAATGATGTCGATCGGCACGCCGGCGAGTTCCTGCAGGCGGGCGAGATAATTCCGGGCGTTGACCGGCAGCGCCTCGTATTTTTTCACGCCGATGGTCGATTCCTTCCAGCCCGGCATCTCTTCGTACACCGGCTCGACGTCGGCAAACGCGTCCGCGAACAGCGGTGGCTCGCTCGTGATGCCGTCTTTCGAGTCCTGCGAACGATACCCGACGCAGATCTGCAGCGTGTCGAGGCCGTCTAGCACATCGAGCTTCGTGAGGCACAATCCGGAGACGCTGGAGTTGATGATGGAACGGCGCAGCGCGACCGCGTCGAACCAGCCGCAGCGGCGCTTGCGCCCCGTCACGGCGCCGAACTCATGGCCGACCCGCGAGAGATGCTCGCCGTATTCGTCGAACAGCTCCGTCGGGAACGGACCCGCACCGACGCGCGTGGTGTAAGCCTTCACGATGCCGAGCACGTAATCGAACGAGCGCGGGCCGAGCCCCGTGCCGGTGGCGGCGTAGCCGCCCGTCGTGTTCGAAGACGTGACGAATGGATAGGTGCCGAGGTCGACGTCGAGCATCGCACCCTGCGCGCCTTCGAACATCACGTCCGCCTTCCGCGCGCGCAGCGTCGCCAGCGTCTGCGTGATGTCGCTGACCAGCGGACGCACGCGTTCGGCATACGAGAGCTGCTCGTCGAGCGTCTTCTGGAAGTCGACGGGCTGCGTCTTGAAATAGTGCTGCAGCGTGAAGTTGTGGTAGTCGAGGATCTCGCCGAGCTTCGCCGCGAACTTCTCGCGCTGGAAGAGATCCTGCACGCGCACCGCGCGGCGCGCGACCTTGTCTTCGTACGCCGGACCGATGCCTCGGCCCGTGGTGCCGATCGCATTCGCGCCGCGCGCGGCTTCGCGCGCCTTGTCGAGGGCGATGTGCGAAGGAAGGATCAGCGGGCAGTTGGGCGAAATGCGCAGGCGCGCGAACACGTCGACGCCCGTGTCGATCAGCGTCTGCGCTTCGCGGAACAGCGCCTCGAGCGACAACACGACGCCGTTGCCGATCAGGCAGTGGACGGTCGGATGCAGGATGCCCGACGGGATCAGCGACAGGATGGTCTTCTTGCCGTTGATGACCAGCGTGTGGCCGGCGTTGTGTCCGCCCTGGAAGCGGGCGACCGCGGCCGCGCGTTCAGTGAGCAGGTCGACGACCTTGCCCTTGCCCTCGTCGCCCCACTGGGTCCCGATGATGATGACGAATTTGCCCATGATTGCTCTGCGCCACCCGGGCGCATCGAAAGAACTCGGGGGAAATCAGCGCCGCGACGGCGTCGGATCTTTGAAGTAGCGGAAGAATTCGCTGTCCGGCGCGAGGACCATGACGTCGCGATCGCCGCCGAGCGAGTTGCGGTAAGCCTGCAACGACCGCTGGAACGAATAGAACTCGGGATTGCGGTTGAACGCGGCGGCATAGATGCCCGCGGCGGTCGACTCGCCCTCGCCGCGGATGCGCTGCGCGTCCGACTGCGCCTTCGCGATGATCTCCGCGCGCTCGCGTTCGGCCGTCGACCGGATGATGGTCGATTCGCGTTCGCCCTCGCCGCGCATCGTGTTCGCGATGCCCTCGAAGCCGCGCTTCATGCTGTCGTACACGCTGGTCGCGACCTCATCCTGCAGGTCGATGCGCTGCACGCGGACGTCGATGAGCTCGATGCCGAGCTTGTCGAGCGACTCGCTCGAGCGCTCGATGAACTCGCCCGTGATCTCTTGGCGGTCGGAGGTGACGATCTCGCGCAGGGTGCGGCGCGCGACGGCGTTCTTGATGCCGTCCTGGATGTTTTCGCCCACGAGTATCTCGGCGCGGCGCTCGTCGCCGCCCGTCGTGGCCTGGTAGAAACGCTCGGCGTCGAGAATCTTCCACTTGATGTAGTAGTCGACGGTCAGGCCCTGGCTCTCGCGCGTCAGGAACTGCTCGCCCTCGAACCTGCGCGTGAGCACGCGGCGGTCGAAGCGCACGATGTTGTCGATGAGCGGAACCTTGAAATGCAGGCCCGGCTGGTAGTTCTTGCCGATGATTTCCTGGATCTGCACGCGCAGGGCGAGCTCCTGCTCCCTGACGATGAAGGTCGAAGACGTGACCAGCAGCACCAGCGCCAGCAGCAGGACGAGGAATCCGAGTACGCGCGAGCCCATCAGCGTTCCACCCGTTGACGACTATCCGGCACAGTGGTCGGCTCGGCTTCACCCACGGTGACCGTGCCACGCGAACCGGCGGCCGCGTCGGTATCGCGGCGCTCGATCAGCTTGTCGAGCGGTAGATAGAACACGTTGCTGCTGCCGGGCTTCTGGTCGACGATGATCTTGCGCGATCGGCTCATGACGCTTTCGACGGTTTCGATGAACATGCGCTCGCGCGTCACGTTGGGCGCGCGTTCGTAGGCGGCCGCGATCTGGTTGAAGCGCGCCACGTCGCCGGTGGCCAGCGCGACGACCTGCGCTTTGTAGGCCTCCGCTTCCTGCAGGATGCCCGCGGCGCGACCTTGCGCCTTCGGCAGGATGCCGTTCGCGTAGGCCTGGGCTTCGTTGATCATGCGCTGGCGATCCGCGCGCGCCTTGACCGAATCGCGCTGCGCCGCCTGCACCGCTTCCGGCACCTGCACGTCGGTGATGTTCACGGTGCGTACTTCGATTCCCGCGCCGTACTGGTCGAGCGTGCGCTGCATGATGTCGCGCGTGTCGAGGGCGATGCGCACGCGCTCCGCCTCGAGGATGGCCTGCTGGTTGTTGCGGCCGACGACCTCGCGCAGCGCGCTCTCGCTGACTTCGCCGAGGGTGGTCTTGGGATCGCGCACCCTGAACAGGAAATCCTCCGCGTCCTTGACGCGGTACTGCACGGCGACCTGCAGTTCGACCATGTTCGGCTCGGCGGTCAGCACGCGCGACTTGATGTTCGCGGAGGAAACGCCCTCGACGTCGACCTTGGTGACCGTTTCGATCGGCCACGGGAAGCGCCAACCCCAGCCGTTCGGCACGGTGATGTGATACGCGCCGAAGCGCTGCACGACGCCGCGATGACCGGGCGCGACCGTGTAGAAACCCGTCGCCATCCAGATGGCGACGATGATGAGACCGATGATCAGCAGCGACGTGGACGAGCGGCCGCCTCCGCCGCCACCGCCGAACAGCGACTCGATGCGCTTCTGCCAGTCCTTGAAGGCCTGGTCGAGATCGCCCCCCTGAGAGGGTTTGCGACCCCAGGGGTTGTTGTTGTTTCCGCCGGGTTGGTTCCAGGCCATAGGGGTCAGCTTGTTCGATCAGTGGGTGCTTTGGGCGGGCGCAGATTGTAGGTAGGGGCCTGCGACCGTACAAGTTGAGTCATTCGCGAGCGCCAGGACTTCGACCCCCGGCTCCCGCGCCCATTTGAGCAGCTCGAATTCCGACAGTTCAGTGTCGATCTCGAACGCTCCGTCATCCGCGATCCGCTCGCTGAGCACGAGGTTGGCGGCATATAACCGCGCCCGCAGCTCCCCGGCCCACACGGCGACGCGCAATCGCGCGCGAACCGCGACCCGCGAAAGCCGCTCCGCGACCGCCTCGCGCAGCAGATCGAGGCCCTGGGCCTTCGCGGCCGATATCCAGACGTGGGTCGCACGGCCGGACTCGTCGCGTTCGATCCGCGGCGGCGATTCGATCCGGTCGATCTTGTTGAAGACGAGGATCTGCGGCAAGTCCGCGGCGCCGATCTCGGCGAGCACGCGGTTGACCTCGTCGATGTGTTCGTCGCGGCGCGGATCGCTGACGTCGACGACGTGCAGCAGCAGCGTCGCCTCGCGCGCCTCGGTCAGCGTCGACTGGAACGCCGCGACCAGTTCATGCGGCAACTCGCGGATGAATCCGACAGTATCGGCGACCACCACCGTGGTATTGCCGGGCAGCGTGATGCGCCGGACGGTGGGATCGAGCGTCGCGAACAGCTGGTCCGCGACGTAGGCATCCGCGCCCGTGAGCGCCCGGAACAGGGTCGACTTTCCGGCGTTCGTGTATCCGACCAGCGCGAGCGAGGGAACCGGGATTTCCGCGCGCTGCTGCCGGCCGGTCTCGCGTTGTTGCTTGATCTTCTCCAGCCGCGCCGAGAGCGTCTTCACCCGTTTGCCGAGCAGGCGGCGGTCGGTTTCGAGCTGCGTTTCGCCGGGGCCGCGATTGCCGATGCCACCGCCGCGCTGACGCTCGAGGTGGGTCCAGCCGCGCACCAGGCGCGTGGCGATGTGTTTGAGCTGCGCGAGCTCGACTTCGAGCTTGCCTTCGTGGCTGCGCGCGCGCTGCGCGAAGATGTCGAGGATGAGTCCCGAGCGGTCCAGCACGCGACGCTCGATGAGCTTCTCGAGATTGCGTTCCTGCGAGGGCGACAGCGGATGGTCGAACAACACCACTTCCGCGTCGTGCGCCTTCGCGATGTCGCGGATCTCCTCGGCCTTGCCGCTGCCCACGAAATAGCGGGGATCGGGCTTGTCGCGCCGGCCGGAAACCTGCGCCACGGGAATCGCGCCGGCCGAGCGCGCGAGCTGGTCGAACTCCTGGATGTCTTCGGGATCCGCGGGTGCGCCCAATCCGAGGCGCACGAGCACGGCCCGCTCACCTGCGCGCGGTCGCTCGAACATCTTTGTTAGTCGAGAAGGGGGTCGATGCGCGTGCGAACGCCAGCCGCATCACTCTCCGGCGACCGCCTCGATCGTCGTACCGTCATCGTTGGTGATGCGGACGTTGCGCGCCGGGACTACCGTCGAGATCGCGTGTTTGTAAACCATCTGGCTCACGCTGTTCTTCAGAAGCACTACGAACTGGTCAAACGAGTCGATCTGGCCTTGCAACTTGATTCCATTCACCAGATAGATTGACACCGGGATTCGTTCCTTTCGCAATGTGTTCAGAAACGGGTCCTGCAGTGACTGGCCCTTGGCCATGGATGTTCTCCTTATTTTTCAAGCAAGCGTACGGCCGGAAGTCTACCACGCAGACCCAGTCCAGCAATGCAATCAAAGCCGCTGCAAGGCCGCCATCAGGGATTGGCGCATGCCTACAAAGCTTTGCGCATCATGGGGATCGAACGTTTCCAAGTCGGGCATCGAACGCAGCCAGGTCATTTGGCGTTTGGCCAGCTGGCGCGTTGCGGCAACCGCGCGCTCCACCGCGGTTTCGAGGGGATAGCTGCCCGCCAGGTGAGCCCAAAGCTGCCGGTAGCCGACCGCGCGGATCGACGGGTGCGAATCGGTCAAGTCCCCACGTGCATACAGGAGACGCACTTCGTCCAGAAATCCCTGTGCCATCATCGCTTCGAACCGTTGCGCAAGCGCCGCGTGCAGGGCCGCGCGATCCCGCGGAATCAGCGCGAAGACCCTGAAGTCCCGGCCGAGCTCCGAACGGGTCGCCTGCTGCAGTTCCGAGATGGGTCGCCCGGCCACGGCAAACACCTCGAGCGCACGCTGGATCCGCTGCGCATCGTTGGGATGGATCCGGGCCGCCGCCGCGGGGTCGACCGCCGCCAGTCTTTCGTGCATCGCGGGCCAGCCGAGTCGTTCGGCGTCGGCGTCTATCTGCGCCCTGATGCCACCGTCGCCCTCCGGCAGGCTCGCGATCCCACCCATCAGCGCGCGCAGGTACAACATCGTGCCGCCGACCAGCAGCGGAATGCGTCCGCGGGATTCGATGTCGGCGATCGCATCGGCCGCGTCGCGCACGAACTGCCCCGCCGAATAGTTGGCCGTCGGATCCACGATGTCGATGAGGTGGTGAGGCACCTCCGCGCGCTGCCCGGGCGAGGGCTTCGCCGCGCCGATGTCGAGTCCGCGATAGACCTGCGCGGAGTCCACGCTCACGATTTCGATCGGCCATTCGCGCGCGAGCCGCATCGCGAAGTCGGACTTGCCCGTGCCGGTCGGCCCCGTGATCACCGCCAGCGGGGCGGCCGCGGGCTGCGCTTCCGACGATCCGGTCACGATTCGTCAGCGACCGCGCAGGAACATGCGGTCGAGCTCCGCGAGGGTCACCTGCGTCCAGGTGGGCCGGCCGTGATTGCACTGGTCGGCGCGCGGCGTCTGCTCCATCTGCCGCAGCAACGCGTTCATCTCCGCGAGCGTCAGCCGGCGATGCGCGTGGATGGCCGAGCGGCAGGCGATGGTACCTAACAACCTTTCCGTGGCGCCGTCGAGATGATGCGCGGCCGCCCCGTCGTCGTCGGCGACGACGTCGCGGATCAGCGCGCCGATGTCCTCGCGCGGCAACATGGCGGGCACGGAGCGGACCACCAGCGTGCCGGGACCCAGCCGCTCGATGTCGAAGCCCGCGGCCATCCAGGAGTCGCGCTGCTCGAGCAATACATCGAGCTCATCGGGTTTCAGCTCGACGGTCACGGGCGCCAGCAACAGCTGTGTCGCCGCCTGCCCCGCCTGCGCCTTGAGCTTCTCGTACAACACGCGCTCGTGCGCGGCATGCATGTCGACGAGCACGAGACCTTGGGAATTCTGCGCGAGGATATAGATGCCGTGGACCTGCGCGAGCGCCTCGCCCAGCGGCGGCATCGCGCCGGCCGGAACATCGGGACCGGGCTCGGGAATCGCGGCGTCGTTCGACGCGCCGTCCGCGCGCGCGGTCAGCAGCGAATCGGCGATGGCCCAACTACCCTGCGGGCCGTCGGGAACGTCGCCGACGCCGCGCAGCGGCATCGCATGCACGTACGGGTTCATCGCCGGCTGCATGGCTGGGTGCATCGTGGGATGCACGGCGGGCGCGATCCCGTCGGCGGAAGGCTTCGTGCCCGCGAGCCGGCGTTCGATCGCGCGAAACACGAAGTCGTGGATCTGCCGGCTGTCGCGGAACCGGACCTCGAGTTTCTGCGGATGCGCGTTGACGTCGACCAGCGCGGGATCGATCTCCAGATACAGCACGTAGGCGGGCTGCCGGCCGCCGTACAACACGTCGCGGAATCCGAGCCGCACCGCGTTCATGAGCAGGCGGTCGCGTACGGCACGGCCGTTGACGAACCAGTGCTGCAGGTCGGAGGTCGCGCGCGCGGCGGCCGGCGCGCCTATCCACCCGGAGAGGCGCACGGGCCCCGCCGAATGATCGACCTCGAAACTGCGCTGCACGAAATCCTCGCCGACGATCCGCGCGAGCCGCGCGGCCGGACTGGCGCCGTTGGAGAGCGCCGGCGCATCGAGCAGCGTGCGCGATCCCGTACGCAGGCGGAACGCGACGTGGTCGCACGACAGCGCGAGCCGTTCGAGCAGCCGCACGATGTGCCCCTGCTCGGTGACTTCGCTGCGCAGGAACTTGCGGCGCGCCGGCAGATTGAAGAACAGGTCGCGCACTTCGATCGTCGTCCCGTACGGATGCGCCGCCGGCATCAACTCGCCGACCGTGCCCGCGTCGACTCCGACCCGCGCGGCATGCTCGGCGTCCAGGTGGCGCGAAGTGATTTCGAAGCGCGAAACGGACGCGATCGAGGGCAACGCCTCGCCGCGGAATCCGAGCGTCGTGATCGCGCCGAGGTCGTCCGCGCAGGCGATCTTGCTCGTGGCGTGACGCTCCAGCGCCAGCCGCAGCTCCGCCGGCGGAATCCCGCAGCCGTCGTCGCGGACACGCGTGAGCCGCACGCCGCCACCCTCGATCTCGACCTCGATGGAGCGCGCGGCCGCATCGAGACTGTTCTCGACGAGTTCCTTGACGATGGACGCGGGGCGTTCGATCACCTCGCCGGCGGCGATCTGGTCGATGAGGTGATTGTCGAGAATGCGGATCGGCATGCGCGGGCCCCGGAAAGGAGCCGGCATCTTACCGCCGCGGGGGCCTGCTACCGCAGTTCGGTCTGCGTGCCGCTGCCGCCGTTGCGGCGGGCGGCCGCGAGGCGCGTGCCGTCGGGCGCGTTGCCCGCGAAATACTGCTCGATGCCCGAGAAGATGGCGTTCGCCAGCTTCGCGCGATGGGCGGGCTGAGTGAGTTTGCGCTCGTCCTCGCGATTCGAAATGAACGCGGTCTCCACCAGCATCGACGGAATGTCGGGCGATTTGAGCACCACGAATCCCGCCTGCTGCACGCGCGGCTTGCGCACCTCCCCGATGCGATCGAGCGACTTGAGCACGTTGTCCGCCGCGACCAAGCTCGCGGAAATGCTCGCCGTCATCGACAGGTCGAGCAGCACGCCCTGCAAGACCGGATCCTTGTCGTCGAGCTTGATGCCGCCCTTGAGATCGGCCGCGTTTTCACGCTCCGCCAGCCAGCGCGCCGCCTCGCTCGTGGCGCCACGCTCGGACAACACGTAGACCGACGAGCCGGACACGCCCGGGTCGGCGATGGAGTCCGCGTGGATGGAGACGAACAGGTCCGCCTTCGCGCGACGCGCGCGCAGGATCCGCTCGCGCAGGCTGATGAAATAGTCGCCGTCGCGCGTGAGCACGGCCTTCATGCCGGGCTCCTGGTTGATGCGTGCGGCGAGGGATTTGGCGATTTCGAGCACGACGTCCTTCTCGCGCGTCCCGCGTTTGCCCGACGCGCCGGGATCGACGCCGCCGTGCCCCGCATCGACTGCGATCACGATGTCCCGGCCCGTTTCCGTGGGCGCGTGCGCGGGACGGATCGCAATCGGCGCCGCGGGCGCCGTTGCGGCCGCTGTCGCAGTCGCTGTCGATCTGCCCTTCGGATCCTCGAGATCGAGGACCAGCCGGTGGCCGCCGTCCTTGTCCGGCGCGAGCACCTCGGTCGCGAGCTTGATGGGCCCCTTCACTTCGAACACGAGCCGCAGGACGTTGTTGGGTTGTTTGCCCGAACGAACCGCGATTACCGCGCCTTCGGCGGAGGGCAAGGCGAGAGATGGCTTGAGCTTCGAGTGGGAGACGTCGACGACAATGCGACCGGGACCGTCGAGCTGGAAGGCCTTGTATCTGGCGGGTCCGCTCAGGTCGAGCACGACGCGCGTGCCGGAATTGTTAGTGCCGATGCGGATGCCGCGGATTTCCGCGGCCGACAGAACGCCCGAGACCGTCGCGGCCCACGCGCACAGCGCCAAAAAAACCGCGACTCTTTTCCCCAAAAAGGTCTCCCCGAAAATCCTTCTCCATCATGGAGTTCCAGGATTCACCTGCGGTGGAATTTACTTATCTGGCTTAAACTTTTCAATCCTCTCGATGCGATGACCGTCGGGTGTGATCGAAAACGCAAATTCGAGGTCGGCCCGGGGCAATCTACCCGCGGCGCGTTCCGGCCATTCGATCAACCACAGGTAACCGGGGCGGTGGTAGTCGGACAAACCGAGGTTTTCGAGTTCGTCGGGATCGATCAGCCGATAGAGATCGAGGTGCACGACGGTCACGGCCGGCAGTTCGTAGAGCTCGAGCAGCGTGTAACTCGGACTCTTGATCGGGCCGGTCGCGCCCAGGGCGCGCAGCGCGCCGCGGGCGAGAGTCGATTTGCCGGACCCCAGCTCGCCGGCGAGCGTGACGATGCGGCAGGCCGCCCCGGGTGCCGGCGGCGAACCCAACAAACTCGCGCCCAGCGCCTCGGTCTCCTCGCCCGACCGCGTGATCCACACGCGCGGCGCTTCGCCGGTCACGGATTCACCCAGCCACGCAGCTCCGCGATGACGTCGCTCGCGATGAGGCCGCGTTGGCCTCCCTGGGCGGCCGAATCTCCCGCGAGCGCATGCACGAGCACGCCGACGCGCGCCGCGATCGCGCTGTCGTGGATCTGCGCGCGCAGGCCCGAGATGACACCGGTGAGCACGTCGCCCATGCCGGCGGTCGCCATGCCCGGGTTGCCGCGTTCGCAGATATGGATCTCGGGCGCGTCGACCGGACCGCTCGCGACCAGGGTGCCCGCGCCCTTGAGCACCGTCACCGCGCCGTAACGCGCATGCAGCGCGCGCACGGCGCCGAGCCTGTCGGATTGCACGGCGCGAGTGTCGGTACCGAGCAGGCGCGCGGCCTCGCCCGGATGCGGCGTCAGTATCCATTCGGAAGAGAGTTTCACCGGGTCTTGCGCGAGCAGGTTCAGCGCGTCCGCATCGACGACGACGGGCACGGTCGCGCGCGAGACGATCGACCACATGAGCCGGCCGAAGTCCGTTTGCCCGAGGCCGGGCCCGACCGCGACGACGTCGGCGGCGTTCAACGCGGTTTCGAGGGACGCGGTAGTCGCGGGTAGATAGATGAGCTCGGGCCGCGAGGCGGTCACCGCGACGAGATTGTCCGGATGGCCCGCAACGGTGACGAGCCCCGCACCGACGCGGAAAGCCGACTCGCCCGCCATGCGCAGCGCGCCCGGCATGCCCGGACCGCCGCCCACGACGAGGACTCTTCCGTTCGTGCCCTTGTGAGTGGCGCGGCGGCGGCGCGGCAGCGCCGCCGCCAATTCGCTTTCGTCGATGCGCTTCATCAGCGGCGCGAACTGCGGCGTTGCCGGCGCGACCACGCCGAGATCGTCGAGCAGCGTCACGCCCGCATGTTCCGGACCATCGCCGAGGAACAGGCCCGACTTGAACGCGACGAAAGTGACCGTGAGCTCGGCGCGCACGGCCTCGTGAACCCCGCCGGTGTCGGCATCGACGCCCGACGGAATGTCGAGCGCCAGCACCGGCCGCCGCGCGGCGTTGATCGCGCGGATGACCGAGAGCGCCTCCGGACGCGGCGGTCCCTTCGCGCCGGTGCCTAACAAGCCGTCGACGATCACGTCGCTGCCGGCCAACGCCTCGGCCGCGAACGGATGCGCGAGTCCGCCCGCCGCGACGAAATCTTCCTGCGCGCGCAGCGCATCGCCGGTGAGCTTGTCGGGCGGAGTGGCCGCGAACACCAGCGCCTCGAGCCCGGCCGCGCGCGCCAGGCGCGCGAGTGCATAGCCGTCGCCGCCATTGTTGCCCCCGCCGCACACGACCGCGATGCGCCTGGCCTGCGGCCAGCGGGCGCGCAGTATTTTCAGCGCTCCCTCCGCGGCGCGAGTCATGAGCGTGTATCCGGGAACGCGCCGCTTCTCGATTTCCCACGCATCGAGCGCGCGAACCTGCGCGGCGGAGTAGATGGCGGTCGGTCGGCTCATGCGCGGGCACTATACTGACGGCGCCGCATGAATCCCAACCCTCACCCGCTGACGACCGACCGCGACCTGGCCGCGATGACACTCGAGCTCGCGAACCTCGCGCGCGCCCGCGGCTTCGATGCGCTCGGCGTCAGCGATCTCGATCTCGACGTCGATGCCGCGCACCTCGCGCGCTGGCTCGCGCACGAACGTCACGGCGAGATGGGGTACATGGCCAGACACGGCACGCGGCGGACACGCCCCGACGAACTGGTGCCGGGCACGATGCGCGTGTTGTCGGCGCGCATGAACTATTGGCCCGCGGACGCGCAGGACGCCTGGCACACCTTGCGCGATCCGCATCTCGGTTATGTATCCCGGTACGCGCTCGGCCGCGACTATCACAAGCTCATGCGCCATTCGCTGCAGGCGCTGGCCGACGACATCGTCGCGCGCGTCGGTCCGATGGGTCATCGCGTGTTCGTCGACTCGGGTCCCGTGCTCGAGAAGGCGCTGGCGCGCAAGGCAGGCATCGGCTGGATAGGCAAACACACCAACCTGATCGCGCGCGATGCCGGGTCGTACTTCTTCATCGGCGAGATCCTCACTACCCTGCCGCTGCCGGTCGACGAACCCGCGAGCGCGCATTGCGGAACCTGCTCCGCTTGCATCCCCGCCTGCCCGACCGGCGCGATCACGGCGCCGTATCAGCTCGACGCGCGCCGCTGCATTTCCTATCTGACCATCGAGCTGCACGGCGCGATCCCGGTGGAGCTGCGCCGCATGATCGGCTCGCGCATCTACGGCTGCGACGACTGCCAGCTCGTGTGCCCCTGGAACAAGTTCGCGCGCGCGGCCGCGCACCCGGATTTCAAGGTGCGGCATCGACTCGATGCATCGCGGCTGAGCGAGCTGTTCGCGTGGACCGAGGAGGAGTTCCTGGCGCGCACCGAGGGCTCGGCGATCCGGCGCGTCGGTTACGAGCGCTGGCTGCGCAACATTGCAGTAGCGCTCGGGAACGCGCCAACTACCGAAGAAAACGCGAAGGCGCTCGAGGCGCGCCGCGAACATCCCTCGGCGCTGGTGCGCGAGCACGTGGAGTGGGCCCTTGCGGAGCACCACCGTCGCAAACAACTCACGGACGCCGCCGCTTCGGCGGCGTGAGGAGTGGGCGTCAGCCCTGAGTCATATTGTCGATGAGGCGCGCCTTGCCGAGCCGCGCCGCGGTCAGCACCACGAAATGCTTCGTGTCCGGGCTCGCCGGCGCAAGCGAGCGCGCATCGCGCACGCTGAAGTAGTCGGTGCGGAAGCCGGCGCCGTCGAGCGCCGCGCGCCCCGCCGCTTCGATGCTCGCGTAGTCGCGAACTCCCGATTCGAGCGCGGCGACGGCCTGCTTCAACTGGCGGTGGATGGCCGGCGCGATCGCGCGCTGCCGCTCGTCGAGATACTGGTTGCGCGAGCTCATCGCGAGACCGTCGCTCTCGCGCACGGTCGGCGCGCCGACGATCTGCACGCGCAGGCACAGATCCGCGACCATGCGGCGGATCACCGTGAGCTGCTGGTAGTCCTTCTCGCCGAAGATCGCGACGTCCGGATCGACGATGTTGAACAGCTTCGCGACCACGGTCGCCACGCCCTCGAAGTGCCCGGGCCGGAATTCGCCGCACAGGATGTTCGAGATGCCAGGCACCTCGACACGCGTGGCGTTGTCCGCGCCGTTCGGATAGATCTCGCCGACGTCGGGCATGAACATGAGATCGCAGCCCGCGGCCTCGAGCATCTTCGCGTCGGCGCCGGGCGTGCGCGGGTAATGCGCGAAGTCCTCGTTCGGCCCGAACTGCATCGGGTTCACGAAGATGCTCGCGACGAATTTGTCGCCGTGTTTGCGGGCGGCCTCGATCAGGCTCATGTGGCCGGCGTGCAGGTTGCCCATCGTCGGCACGAACACGACGCGCCGGCCTTCCGCGTGCCAGCGCGCGACCTGTTCGCGCACGGCGGCAATCGTCGTGACGGTGGCCATGCCGGCGCGGCGCGGCTCAGGAATGGAATTCATGTTCGGGCGCGGGGTAGGTCTTCTGCTTGACCGCGTGCACGAAACGCTGCAGCGCGTCGAGGTTCGAGTTCGCGCCCTCCATGAAATTCTTCACGAAGCGCGGCTTGCGGCCCGTGGTGATGTCGAGCACGTCGTACAACACGAGGATCTGCCCGTCGGTATCCGGACCCGCGCCGATGCCGATGACCGGCACTTCGAGCGAGTCGGTGATCTCCTTGCCGAGCTCGGAGGGAATACACTCGAGCAGCACGATGTCCGCGCCCGCGGATTCGAGCGCCTTCGCGTTCTCGAGCATGCGGCGCGCCGCTTCGCCATTGCGGCCCTGCACGCGAAAGCCGCCGGTCTTGTGCACCGATTGCGGCTTCAAGCCGAGATGCGCGCACACCGCGATGTCGTGGTGCGCGAGGAACTCGACGATCTCGAGCTGGTTGATTCCGCTCTCGAGCTTCACCATCTCCGCGCCGCCCTCCTGCATCAGGCGCACGGAATTCGCGAGCGCGATCTCGGGCGTCGGATAACTCGCGAACGGCAGGTCGGCGACGAGGAACGGGCGATGCAGTCCGCGCGCGACCGCCTTGCAGTGATAGACGATGTCGTCCATGGTCACGGGCACGGTGGTGTCGTGACCCTGCAGCACCATGCCGAGCGAGTCGCCGACGAGCACGAGATCGACGTCGGCATGATCCACCAGCACCGCGAAACTCGCGTCGTAGCAGGTGATGCACGCGATCTTCTCCTGCTCGCGCTTCATCTTGTCGAGCGTGGCCAGCGAAACCGGCGGCCGCGTCGAATCGCGTTGCTCGAGATGCGTATACACGCTGGAACCCCTCTGTCTCGTTGGCGGCTAGATGGTACCGTGACGCAGGGGGTTGTAGTACATGCGCCCCTTCTTCATGCGCCGGATCGCGCCCACCAGTTCGTCGAAATCCGCCTGGTTGTGCGCCGGATCGATGTTCGCCGCGTTGACGATCAGCAGCGGCGCACGCTCGTACTCGTGGAAGAACCGCGCATACGCGTCGTTGAGACGCGAGAGATAACCCGCGTCTATGCCCGACGTTTCATACGCGATGCCGCGCTTCGAAATTCGCTGCAGCAGCGTCTCCACCGGCGCCTGCAGGTACACGACGAGATCCGGCCGCGGCGGATCGACGTCGAGCCGCGATGCGACCTGCTCGTACAGCGCCATCTCGGCCGGGTCGAGCGTGAGGCTCGCGAACAGGCGATCCTTCTCGAACAGATAGTCCGCGACGCGCCGCGGCGCGAACAGGTCCTGCTGCTTGAGCGTGCCCAACTGCTGCGCGCGCTGAAACAGGAAGAAGAGCTGCGCGGGCAGCGCGCCCGACTTCGGACTCTTGTAGAAGCGCTCGAGGAAGGGATTCTGCGCGTCCTGCTCGAGCACGAGCTCGGCCTCGAGCGAATCGCCGAGCTTCCGCGCGAGACTCGTCTTGCCGACACCGATCGGACCTTCGACGACGATGTAGCGCTGCACCGGCAGATCCGGCGAAGGCGCGAGCGGCGCTGTCTCGACGTCCGTGACGCTCACAGTTTCTCGACGCCGCGGTTGGCCACGCGTTCCTTCAGCTTCGCGATGCGCCCGAGGCCCGGCACTTCGAGGTCCGGCGCGATGTCGGCGAGTGGATAGAGCACGAAGTCGCGCTCGGCGATGCCTGGATGCGGCAGCTTCAGCGATTCGCTCGCGCGCGTCTCGCGTCCGACTACCAGCAGGTCGAGATCGATCACGCGCGGACCCCAGCGTTCGCGCGGCGGCAGACGCCCGAGGTCACGCTCGATGGTGCGCAGCGCCGCGAGGAGGTCTTCCGGAGCGAGCTGCGTGAGCAGGCCCGCGGCGGCGTTGACGAATGCGGGCTGCACGACTTCGCCGAACGGCGGCGTGCGGTACAGCGGCGAGCGCAGTACCAGACGCGTCGACGGCAATCGGGACAGCGCATCGAACGCGCGCTCGACCTGGCGCGCGGGTTCTTCGAGATTGCTGCCCACGCCGACGTAGGCCGGCAACCAGGGCGCGGCAATCCGTGTCTTGGCCAGATCGCCCGCGGCCGCGTTCATGAAGCGGCGGGAGCGCGACCGCGCCCGCGGCGCCGGCGACGTCCGCGACGGCGGCCACCACTTCCTTCACCCGCGCCGCGCGGCTCGTGCGCCATCGCGTCGGCAAGCGCCTCGCGGTCGGTCTGGGACACTTCCTGCACGCGGGTCCACCAGTCGGCGATCTCGCGCGGCGCGAGTCCGATGTCCGCGCGCAGCAGCAGCAGGTCGAACCCCGCGCGGAAACGTGGTTGCTCCAGCATGCGCAGAGCGCGCCGGCCGCGCGGCTGCTCGAGGCGCGGCTGCGCCGCGAACATCTCGCGCACGCCGAGCGTGAAACGTTTCGGAATCGTGATGCGGCCCTGCGCCTGGCGCGCGGCGCGATCGACGGCATCGACAATCGTCGCGATGTCGTGCCACTTCTCCTGAGGCTGCTTCTCGATGATCTCGGCGAACGGCCCGTAGAGCAGCAGCGCGAACAGGAACGTCGGGGTCACCGGCTTGCCCTGCGCGACGCGCTGGTCCGTGTTGATCAAACCCTGTTTGACCAGCCGCGCGACGGCGCCGTCCGGGTGCTTATCGAGATAGGCCGCGACGGTCGGCAGCAGCTCGCCCAACAACCCGCGCGCCTGCAACACTTCGAGGCTGCGCGCGCCGTGACCGGTGAGGAACAGTTTCAAGGTTTCGTCGAACAGGCGCGCCGGCGGCACGCTCGCGAGCAGTTCCTTGAGGCGCGGGATCGCCGTGCCCGTCTCTCCGTCGAGCGTGAAACCCAGCTTCGCCTCGAAGCGCGCCGCGCGCAGCATGCGCACCGGGTCTTCGCGATAACGCGTGACCGGATCGCCGATCAGCTTGAGTTGCCGCGCCTTGATGTCCTCGACGCCGCCCGCGTAATCCCAGATCGAGAAGTCGGCGATGTTGTAGTAGAGCGAGTTGGCGGTGAAGTCGCGCCGCCACACGTCGTCGTCGATGGTGCCGTACGCGTTGTCGCGCAGGATGCGGCCGTGTTCGTCGGTGACGCGGTCTTCGTCATCGTCGTCGCCCGCGCCCGCGTGGCGCGAACGGTCGCGCATCGCGATCTCGCGTCCGCCATGGAATCCGGTCTGGTGCGGGCCCGCCTCCGCGAGCACCGCGCCTTCCTCGCCTTCCGCGATCTCGTCGAGATCGTCTTCGAGGTCCTCGTCGAGCACTTCGTCATCGTCGAGATCCGCGGGCGGCTCGACGACCTCGGCGCCCGGCTCCGGCGCGGTCTGCGCGCGGAAGGTCGCGACCTCGACGATCTCGCGCCCGAAGAACACGTGCGCGAGCCGGAACCGCCGGCCTATCAACCGGCAGTTGCGGAATACGCGCTTCACTTCTTCCGGCAGCGCGCTGGTCGCGATGTCGAAATCCTTCGGGGTTATTCCGAGCAGCAGGTCGCGCACGCATCCACCTACGAGAAAGGCCTCATAGCCCGCCTCCCGCAGCCGATACAGCACGCGCAACGCGTTCGGAGAGATCGCGGAGCGCGATATGGAATGTTCGGCACGCGGGATGATGTGTGCAGGCGGCCGTGGGGCCGCGTCGGGTCGCAAATCGTCGTTCAAGACTTCAAAGTTCCGCTTGGCTTGTGGAAAGCGGCGCATATACTACCGCGCTCGAATTCTGGACCTGCCCAAACAGACGCTCCCTTCGTCTAGAGGCCCAGGACATGGCCCTCTCAAGGCCGTAACACCGGTTCGAATCCGGTAGGGAGCGCCAATCAAATCAATCACCTGCGTGCGTTTTGCCCGCTTCATACGGAACTGTACGGCAGGTGCGTGGGCCCCAGCTCCTGGGTGGGTAAAGGCGTAAAATGCTCACGTGAGATCGAAGGGCATGACCCGCGAGCGGCAGATCGAGCTCGCGAAGCTACGAGCCAGTTTCCTGGTCGAGCGATATCTCAAACTCACGGACGGACGGCAGATCGTAACTGTCGAACTCCTGCGCGAACTGATAACACTCGCGGAGGAAAGGTTTGCCGCGTACGTGATGCTCGAGAACGCAATCGAAAACAACGAGCCGCTTTTGTTGACCGTCACGAAGCTGCGCTTCCTGCCGCCGCATGAGCCACCCATACTTCAGCCCGCGATTCGGCTCGTCGTCGACAACCAGCATCGTTCCGCGCCGTAGCCCAGGCTGTCGCGCAAGGTTTCGGAGGCTGGCGCCGCGCCGTCCGAGAACTCAAACTTCGCGCCTCCAATGGAAGCCCTGCTCGTTTCAACCGGCGTCGTCGCGCTCGCCGAGATCGGCGACAAGACGCAATTGCTGGCGCTGCTGCTCGCGACGCGTTATCGGGCTCCCGTTCCCATCGTGCTCGGCATCCTCGCGGCGACGCTGCTCAATCACGCGCTCGCGGGACTGGTGGGCGCATGGCTGGTGCGGGTGATCGGGCCGGACGCGATGCGCTGGATCCTCGGCCTTTCCTTCATCGCGATGGCGGTGTGGGCGCTCATTCCCGACGGCGCACCGGACGAGGACAAGGTGCCGCCCCGCTACGGCGTGTTCCTCGCGACGACGCTCGCGTTCTTCCTGGTCGAGATGGGCGACAAGACTCAGATCGCGACGGTCGCGCTCGCCGCGCAGTTCCAGGCGCTCGTGCCGGTGGTGATCGGGACGACGATCGGCATGCTGATCGCGAACGTGCCGGTGGTGTTCGCGGGGGATGCGCTCGTGAAGCGCGTGCCGTTGAAGACCATGCGCATCGTCGCCGCGCTGACGTTCGTCGCGCTCGGCGTGTACGCCCTCGCCTTCGATTGACGCGCACGGACTGACCCAGGACTGACCCGGGACCGACGCTCAGGTTTCGAGCGGTACCGGCTCGCTCCGGCCGACCCGGCCATCCACGACGACACGCGTGTGCTCCGCGCTCGCGATCAACCCCGATTCGTCGAACACATCGATCGCGGCCAGGTGCTGCCTTCCTTCGACGGCACGCAGCGTCGCGACCGCGCGCACGTTCGCTCCGCTGAACCTTCCGGCGATGAGCGCGGGCGCCGCGTGAGTGACGTTCGTCGAGACTCCAACCGAAGCCTGGGCGCCGTGCAGACCCTGCTGCACAAGGCGTGTCGCGGCGAGTTCGATGAGGGCGGTCAATCTCGACGTCGTGAGCGCCGGTTCCAGGCGGATCGTGACTTCGGCGGTCCTCATCTTCTGGTTCATCGCAACTCCCTGTCATTTCGTCGGCACGCAAATCTACGCAGTGCGCATTGCGAAGTCGTTTCGGCGCCGTCCTGTTTCGGGCACGCGGCCTGCCGGATTGCATGTAGGCGCGTCCCTACCTTGTCCGACAGCGGCAGATTTGACTGCCGCCCGACAATGCCCTCCCACGAAGAATTTTCAGGGCTGTTCCGCGCGTGAGTTCATTCGTTTCGAGAGGCGTGGTGCTGAGCACGGCGCGCCTCCTCAACCAGGCGCTCGCGCTGCTCAGTCCGTTGCTGCTGGTCCGCATGCTCGACATCGTCGAGTACGGCCGGTATCGCCAGTTCATGGCGACGGCGATGTTGATAACGTCCCTCGGCGGATTCGCGCTCTCCGCGAACCTCAATTACCTCATCGCGCGCACACCGGAACGCGCGGCGACCGACATAACAAAGACCACCG
This sequence comes from Pseudomonadota bacterium, assembly GCA_023423065.1. GTDB lineage: Bacteria > Pseudomonadota > Gammaproteobacteria > Steroidobacterales > Steroidobacteraceae > CADEED01. The sequence goes on along the minus strand of JAFAGC010000062.1, from coordinate 1,552 downwards.
TGCTCATGATGATGGTCGGATTCCTGAGCGCGCTGATCGTCGCCGCGGCGCGGCAGTGGATAGTCCCGCACGAGATCGCCTCGTCGTGGGTACTGCTCGCGGTCTACGTGTTCCTGTTCCTCAATCTCGAAGTGCTCGTGGCCTACTGGCTCGCGCACGGGCAATCCACGCAGGTCATGGCGTACACGCTCGTCGTCACCGTGTGGCGGCTCGGCACGCTGCTCGGCGCGGCGTACTGGTTCGGCGACGTCGAGATGATCTTCGTGACCATCGTCGTTGCCGAAGGCCTCAAGAACGTGGCTATCTACATCTGGTTGCGGATGCGCGGCCTGCTCGTGTTCCGCTGGGAACACGAGGTGTTCCGCGAGCAGATCCGGCTGGTCGCGCCGCTCGGCCTGGGCTCGCTGCTCAACAAGGCGAACGACTTCGGCAAGGTGGTGGTCGGCATGCAGCTCGGTCCCGTGCCGATGGCGTTGTACACCACCGCCGCGTACCAGGTGCCGCTGGTCAACATCGTGCAGACCTCGCTGTCGGACGTGATCTTCCCGGACATGGTGAAGCGCGCGAAACGCAACCCGGCCGACGGCCTCAGGCTCTGGCGGCGCGCGCAGACGCTGGTCTTCGCGCTGATCTGCCCGGCCTGGCTGCTGCTGACGTATTTCGCGGAGCCGCTCATCCGCATCGCGTTCACCGACGAATACGTCGCGGCGACGCCCTATTTCCAGGTGTTCCTGCTGCTCATGGTCCGCCACACCTTCCAGTTCTCCGTGCCGTTGCGGGCCATCGAGGACAACGCGGCGTTCGCGATCTCGAACGCGGTCGCGCTCGGCATCAACGCGGTGCTGCTGTTCTCGCTGATGCCGAAGTTCGGGTTGTGGGGTCCGACGCTCGGGCTCGTCGTCGGTCAGACCTGGACGTCTTACTACCTGGGCCGTCGCGTGATGCGCAAATACCAGCTGCCGCTCTCGGCGCTCGGCGAATGGGGCAAGCTGGGGCTCGCGCTGGTCGCCTCGCTGGGCGCGCTCGGGGTGATGCACGCGTTGATCACGACCCTGCCGCGCACGCCGCTCCACGTGCTCGGCGCGCTCGCCGTGTTCGCGGTCGTGTACACGGTCGCGGTGCGATTGATCCTGCGCGAGGAGTACGACTACATCGTGCGCGCCTTGCGCCGAAAGGCGGCATGAAAGTGAGGCGCACCCTGCTCATCGTCAGTTACCACTTCGCGCCGAGCCCCGCGGTGGGCGCGAAGCGCTTCAGTTTCCTGGCGCGCGAGTTCGTGCAACTCGGCTACGACGTACACGTGGTGACCAGCGACCGGCGCGGCTCCCCGCACGGCGACGCGGACGACACGCTGCCGCTGTGCGGCCGCATTCACCGTGTCGCGGAGCCGATCGAACTACCGCTCGCGGGCAGTGGGTTCACGCGCCGCGCGGTGAACGCGTTCGCGCGGCGCGCTCTCGCACCGGTCGGCTGGTAATATGGCTGGGCGCGCGCGGCCACCGCCCGGGCGTTGTCGATCGCACGCGACCTGCCGCCCGGCGTCGTCATCGCG
>JAFAGC010000052.1 GCA_023423065.1 Pseudomonadota bacterium | reverse complement strand
CCGACACCCCTTCGTCGGCGGCGCTTCACTCTTACCGCGGGTTGAAGTGCGCCAGGGGCCCGGTCGGGCCCGCGCCGGCCTGAAGCGCCTCTAACTACTGACCAGGATGTCGCGCGTCACCTTGCGGACGTCGTTCGCGCCGGTGAGCGCGAGGCTCACGGCCAGCTCCTTGCGGATGATGTCGAGCGCGAGCGCCACGCCCGCTTCGCCGCGCGCCGCGAGGGCGTACAGGAAAGCCTTGCCCATGAGGCAGCCTTTGGCTCCGAGCGCGAGCGCCTTGAGCACGTCCTGCCCGGTCCGCACGCCGCCATCGAACAGCACCTCGCAACGACCCGCGACCGCGTCGACCACGCCGGGCAGCGCGGAGATCGTCGAACGCGCTCCGTCGAGCTGGCGGCCGCCGTGGTTGGAAACCACGATCGCGTCCGCGCCGTGTTCGCAGGCGAGCCGCGCATCCTCGGGATCGAGGATGCCCTTGATGATGATCTTGCGCGGCCACTGCTGGCGCAGCCATTCGAGATCCTTCCAGGTCACGGTCGGATCGAACTGCTGCGCGATGCGCTCGGCCAGCGTCTTGAGGCCGGCGCCTTCGGTCATGCGGCCCTCGAGGTTGCCGAAGGTGCGGCGTTTGCCCATGAGCACCTTGAACGCCCAGGAAGGCTTCGTCGCGATGTCCAGCGCGTTGCGCAACGTGAGCCGCGGCGGAATCGACAGGCCGTTTTTCGCGTCGCGGCGTCGGACGCCCTGCACCGGCATGTCGACCGTCAGCATGATGGCCGAGCAGTTCGCGGCGCGGGCGCGGTCGAGCAGCTCCACGTTGAAGCTGCGATCGCGCATCAGGTAGACCTGGAACCAGAACGGCTTCTGCACCGCGCCGCGCACGTCCTCGATGGAGCCGATGGACAAAGTGCTCAGGCAGAAAGGCACGCCGAAGGCCTGGGCGGCGCGCGCGCCCAGCATCTCGCCATTGGCGTGAAAGAGCCCGGTGAGACCCGTCGGTCCGATGCCGAGCGGAATCGACCAGTCCTCGCCCAGGATCGTCGTCGCGAGCTGCTGCTTCGAGACGTCGACCATGACGCGCTGGCGCAGCTGGATGGCCCGCAGGTCGTCGAGATTGCGATTGAACGTGACTTCGTCGTACGAACCGCGGTCGGCGTACTCGAAGATGGCGCGCGGCACACGCTTGCGCGCGATCTCGCGCAGGTCGGCAATGCTGTTGATCACGGTCATGACGGAGATCCGAAGAGAATCGGGGAAGAATCGGGGACAGATCTATTTGTTGACGATGTGAATCACAGCCGACCCGGTGTCAAATCGTCAATAAATAAATCAGTCCCCGCTTTCAGCGATCAAACTATTCCGCCGCCCAGGCTCTGTTTGCCGGGCCGTGCCTGCGCGCAGTGCGCGCGGTAGCCGCTCTTGCGATAGGCGGCGACCGGATCGATCGCGCCGCCGCTCGCGGCGCGCGCCTGGGCGAGGATGGGCGAAACGTCCGTCGTGAACCCGCGCTTGAGCGTCTGCGCCGCCATCGACACGTCGTTCGCGATGCGATATTCGTGCAGCGCCTTGCGATCCACGATCAGCGCCTGCGCGTAGGCGCGCTGCAGCTCGATCGCGCTGGTCATGAGGCTTTCGATCGGATCCGTCACGTTGTGCGACTGGTCGAGCATGTGCGCGGGGCGGAAGTTGGGGGCCTTGGCGAGCTCGGCCTCGACCAGCTCGTTGAACACCAGGAACAGGCGGAACGGATCGATCGATCCCGCGTCGAGATCGTCGTCGCCGTACTTCGAGTCGTTGAAGTGGAATCCGCCGAGCCGCTGCGCGTGCACGAGCCGCGCGACGATCATCTCGATGTTCACGTTGGGCGCGTGGTGCCCGAGGTCGACCAGGCAGAACGCCTTCGGTCCGAGTGCCTGCGCGGCCATGAGCGAGGAGCCCCAGTCCTGGATGACCGTGGCGTAGAACGCCGGCTCGTACATCTTGTGCTCGATGAACATCCGCCAGTCGTCGGGCAGCGCCTTGTAGATAGCCGACGTCGATTCGAGGTAGCGCTCGAACGCGCGCCCGAGATGCGTCTGGCCGGGGAAATTCGCGCCGTCGCCGATCCACACCGTGAGCGCCTTCGAACCCAGCACCTTGCCGGCGCTGATGCAGTCGATGTTGTGCGCCACCGCCTGCGCGCGCACGGCCGGGTCGGTGTGCGTGAGGCTGCCGTATTTGTACGACAGCGACTGGCCGACCTGGTCCTGGAAGGTGTTGGAGTTCATCGCGTCGAAACCGAGGCCGAGCGCGGCGCCGTGTTCGCGCAACGCGCGGAAGTCGTCGGTCTTGTCCCAGGGAATGTGCAGCGACACCGTGGGCGTCGCGCGCGTCAGCTTGAAGATGACGCCGCAGTCCTCGAGCTTCTCGAACACGTTGCGCGGTTCGCCGGGTCCTGGGAATCGGCCGAAGCGCGTGCCGCCGGTGCCGACGCCCCAGGACGGAATCGCCACCTTGAAGCCGGCCACCGCCTTCGTGATCGCATCGATGTCGACCCCGCGCCGGGCGAGCTGCGCGCCGAGATTCGCATAGTCGGCCGCGAGATCGGCGGCCAGCGGCTGGTTGGCCGAGGCGATGAAGTTCGCATCGCGCGGATCGGCGAAAGCTGCGGACATGACTCCCCCGAAGAAATTGCGCGCCCCCCAGGGCGCGACAAGATTAACGCGTGAACGCCTGGGCGTTACCGGCGTCGACGTTCACGATGTTGCCCGTGGACTTCGCCGAGCGTTCCGAGGCGAAGAACGCCACGGCCTCGGCCACGTCCTCCGGATACACGCTGCGCTTGAGCAGGCTGCGCTCGCGGTACACGGACTCGAGATTGTCGACGCTGGTCTTGTTCTGCGCGGCGCGCTGCCGCGCCCATTCGCCCTGCCAGATGCGCGAGCCGCGCAGCACCGCGTCCGGGTTCACCACGTTCACGCGGATGCCGAACGAGGCCCCTTCGAGCGCCAGACAGCGTGCCAGGTGCAGTTCGGCGGCCTTGGCCGTGCAGTAGGCCGCGGCGCCGGGCGAGGCCGCGAGCGCATTCTTCGAACCGATGAATACGATCGAGCCGCCGATGCCCTGCGACTTGAAGAGTTGAAAAGCCTGTCGCGCGACCAGGAAGTAACCCGTGGACAGGATGTCCATGTTCCGCTGCCAGAGCGCGAGAGTCGTGTCTTCGACGGGCGAGGCCGACGCGATGCCGGCGTTCGAAATGCAGATGTCGACGCCGCCGAACTTCCAGGCGCTGTCGCGGAAACCCGCGGCCACCGCGTCCTCGCGCGTCACATCGACCCAGGAGCTGGAGATGACGTCGTTGCCGTACTCCTTGCGCAGCTCGGTCTCGGCGGCGGCCAACGCGTCGCGGTCGATGTCGCAGAGCACGACGCAGGCGCCGTCGTCCATGAGACGGCGCGCGGTCGCGAGACCGATGCCGCCCGCGCCGCCCGTGATCAGCGCCACGCGGCCGGCCAGGGCCTTCGGCCTGGGCATGCGTTGCAGCTTCGCTTCCTCGAGCAGCCAGTATTCGATGTCGAACGCTTCCTGCTCGGGCAGGCCGCGGTAGCTCGAAACGCTCGCGGCGCCGCGCATCACGTTTATGGCGTTGACGTAGAACTCGCCCGCGATGCGCGCGGTCGCCTTGTTGGCGGCGAAGGTGATCATGCCGACGCCCGGCACCAGGTACACGACCGGGTTCGGATCGCGCATCTTCGGGGAATCCGCGCGTTTGCAGCGCTGGTAATACCCGGCGTAACGCTCGCGGTAGTCCTCGATCGCCGGCTTGATGCGTGAGATCAGCGCGGCGACGTCGTCGCGCGCGGGATCGAACGGCAGCACGAGCGGCCAGATCTTCGTGCGCAGGAAATGGTCGGGGCAGGACGTGCCGAGCGCGGCGAGGCCGACGAGTTTCTCGCCGCCCACGAAGTCGAGCACCGTCTCGGTGTCGTCGAAATGGCCGACTTTGAGCGTGGGGACCGCACCCGCCTCGGGGGTTCCCGCCACTCCGACATCACCGCCTGAAACCAGACCCCGGATGATCGGCATGATTCGCGCCGCGATCTCGCGGCGGCGGTCGATGGCCAGCGCCTGTGTCGTCACGGCGCCGAACGGGCGCTTGCCGCGGCTCTTCTCGGCCAGCCACGCGCTGGCGCGATTGATGACCGCCAGCGTGTTTTCGTAGCAGTCCTTCGAAGTGTCGGCCCACGTGAACAGTCCGTGCGCTTCGAGCACGGCGCCCTTGAGCCCGGGATTCTTCTGCGTGAGCTCGCGCAGCTTGAGGCCGAGCTCGTATCCCGGGCGGATCCAGGGCAGCCAGCCGATCTCGCCGCCGAAAATTTGCTCAGTCAGCGTCTGAGAATCGGCGGAGGCCGCGATCGCGATCAACGCGTCCGGGTGCATATGGTCGACGTGTGCGCGGCCGATGAGGCCGTGCAGCGGCGTGTCGATGCTCGCCGCGCGCGGATTCAGGTTGAACGCGCTGTGGGCGTACAGCGGCACCATCACGGCATCGTTGTCGGTGCCGGGTTCGTAGAACTTCTCGAGCCCGAGGAATTTCTCCAGGTAGAGCGTGGAGAAGCCATCGAGCTTCATCGTGCCGAGATCGCCGCCCGAACCCTTGACCCAGAGGACCTCGACTTCCTGGCCGGTCAGCGGGTCCTTTTCCTTGAGCTTGGCCGACGTGTTGCCGCCGCCGAAGTTGGTGATGCGTTTGTCAGAGCCGAGCAAATTCGAGCGATAAAGCAGCAACTCCGGCTGCGAAAGGCGCGCGGCATGGGCGTCATCCCAGCGGTTTTCGATTTCCTGTGACGCCGGGGGCGCGACTTCAACCACACTCATCCAATGTCTCCGGTCGGCAGGCGCTAAAGTAGGCGCACAGCTCCGCAATCAATGCGGAAAAGCTGTTTAACACACGAAAGCGTCATATACAATCAATAACGTGCATAATCGATCACGGTTACGCGGAAAGGTGAGTCCATGCTCGAAAAAGAACGCCACAACCTGATCCTGAAGCTGGTCGAAGAGCGCTCGATCGTGAGTGTCGGCGACCTTCTCGACCTGCTCGGCGCCTCGGAAGCCACCATCCGCCGCGACATCAATGCGCTCGCCGAACGCGGCGAAGTGAAGCGCATCCGCGGCGGCGCGGAGGCGGTGCGGCCGCGTCATCAACCTCACCTGGTGGGCATGCCGTTCGCGATGAGCCAGGACATCAGCGTGCCGCAGAAGCGCGCGATCGCGCGCGCGGCGGCGGAGCTCATCACGCCGGGCGAGAGCATCATCATCAACGGCGGCACGACGACCTACGCGCTGGTCGAGTTCCTGCAGGACTCCGATCTCGACATCCTGACCAACTCGTTTCCGATCGCGGCCAAGCTGTTCGCCACCAGCCGCAACCGCATCACGCTTCCGGGCGGAACGATCTTCCGCGAGCAGAACATCGTGCTCTCGCCGTTCGAGAACGACACGATCGAGAGCTTCTGGGGCAACAAGCTCTTCATCAGCTGCTACGGCCTCAATCGCTTCGGAATGATGGAAGCCGACCCGCTCATCGTGCAGGCGCAGACCAAGCTGCTGAAGCGCACCGAACACGTCATCGTGATGGCCGACAGCTCCAAGCTGCGGCGCAAGTCCTCGATGATCGTGGCGGGGCTCGACCGCATCAGCACCATCGTCACGGACGATGGCGCGAAGCCCGAAGAGCTCGAGGAATTCCAGAACGCGGGCATCAAGGTGATCGTGGCCAAGGTCCAGCCGGAAGACGAAATCGAAAAGAGCGCCTGAGCAGATTCCAGGAAGAGGGGGGTACTTGATCGGGAGAAGACTGTTCGCCGCCGCGCTGTGCGCGACCGGCTCACTGATGATCGTCGCCGGTTGCGGCAAGAGCCCGCCGGATGCGCCGCAGCGCACTCGAGTGGGCCTGGTGGCCAAGTCGCTGGGCAACGGGTTCTTCGATGCCGTCTACAAGGGCGGGCAGGAGGCGGCGCAGGAACTCGACGTCGAACTCATCTTCACGGGTCCGACGACGCCCACCGCGGAAGGCCAGATCGAAGTGCTCAATGCGCTCATCGCTCAGCGTGTCGACGCGATCGCGGTGTCCGCCAACGATCCGGATGCCCTCGTGCCGACGCTCAAGCGCGCGCTGGATCGCGGCATCAAGGTGGTCAGTTACGACTCCGCCGTGGCGCAGGCCGGGCGGCTCGTGCACCTCGCCCCGTCATCCGATCAGCTCATTGGTGAAACAGTCGTCGCGTTGACAGCCGAATTGTCCCCCGGGAGAAGGGGAAAGTTCGCCGTGGTCTCGGCGACCCCGACTTCGACGAACCAGAACTCGTGGCTCCTCGAGATGCGCAAGGCGCTGCCGCAGCACCCGGGGCTGGAGATGGTCAGCGTCGTCTATGGCGATGACGTCTCCGACAAGTCGTATCGCGAGACGGTCGCGTTGCTCAAGCAGCATCCGGACCTTTCGGTCGTCGTCAGCATCAGTTCGGTGGGCATCGTCGCCGCCGCGCGCGCGGTGCAGGACCTCGGGTTCGCGGGCAAGGTGAAGGTCACGGGCCTCGGCCTGCCGTCCGAACTCGCGGGCTACGTGCGCAGCGGCGTGGTGCCGAAGTTCGCGATCTGGAATCCCATCGATCTCGGCTACTCGACCACGCAGGTGGCGGCACGGCTGGCGCGCGGCGCGAGTCCGACGGAACCCGTACCGACCGGTCGCATGGGTGAGGTCTCGTTCGCCGCCGACGGGGTCGGCGCGATGAGCAGGCCCTTCATCTACGACGCGGGCAACGTGGGCGACTTCGAAAAGGTTTTCTGAAGACGTCGATCCAGGACAACCCAGTCTGAAGAATCTCACTTGAGTCCCGCCGAGCCTGCGCCACTGCTGAAGCTCACCGACGTACGCAAGTCCTTCGGCGGCGCGCGCGCGCTCGAACGCGCCAGTCTCGAGATCCATGCCGGCAGCGTGACGGCGCTGCTCGGCGAGAACGGCGCCGGGAAGTCCACGCTCGTGAAGATCCTCACCGGCGTACACCCGCCGGACGCGGGCGAGGTGCGGCTCGACGGCCAGCTGGTCGAGATCTCGACCCCGGAAACGGCGCGCCGGCTCGGCATCGGCGTGGTTCACCAGGAATGCCTGGTGTTCGACAACCTGTCCGTCGCCGAGAACCTGTTCGTCCACACGCAGCCGAAACGCGGCGTACGCATCGACTGGCGCGCGATGCACGCGCGCGCGGCGCAGGTGCTGCGCGACCTCGACGCGGACTTCGACGCCGCGACGCCCGCGGGCTCCCTCAGCATCGCGCAGAAACACGTGGTGCAGATCGCGCGCGCGTTGGTGCACGAATCGCGCGTGTTGATCCTCGACGAGCCGACCGCGTCGCTGTCGCAGCGCGAGTGCGCGGAGCTGTTCCGCATCGCGCGGCAATTGCGCTCGGCGGGCTGCGCGCTGCTGTTCATCAGTCACAAGTTCGACGAGATCTTCGACCTGGCCGACCGTTACGCGGTGTTTCGCGACGGCGTCTCGGTGGCGCACGGCGACCTGAAAGACGTGAGCCACGACGAGCTCATCCGGCTCATGGTCGGCCGGCCGGTCGAACAGCTCTTTCCCAAGGTCGAGTCCGGCATCGGCGCGGAACTGCTGCGCGTCGAGGGGCTGTCGCGCGCCGGCGAGTTCGCGGACATCTCGTTCTCGTTGAGGCGCGGCGAAATCCTCGGCATCTACGGTCTCGTGGGCGCCGGCCGGACCGAGCTCGCGCAGGTGTTGTTCGGCGTCGAGCGCGCGGACGCAGGTTCGGTGTGGCTCGCGCCGGAGGCGCGTGCGGCGGGCCTCGCGCTGGTGCCCGAAGACCGGCAGACGCAGGGCAGCATCCAGCCGTTCTCGATCGCCGCGAACATCGCGCTGCCCAATCTGCAAGCGCTCGCCCCGCGCGGGCTCGCGAAGTCCCGCGACGAACTGGAGCTCGCGGCGCACTGGATAGGCGCGCTCGACATCAAGGCACGGGGGCCGGCGCAGCCCGTGCAGTCGCTGTCGGGCGGCAACCAGCAGAAGGTCGTGATCGCGAAGTGGCTCGCGCGCAGGCCGGCCGTGATGATTCTCGACGAACCGACCAAGGGCATCGACGTCGGCGCCAAGGCCGCCGTGCACGCGGTCATGAGCGAGTTCGCGCGCGCCGGCAACGCGGTGCTCATGATTTCTTCCGAACTGCCCGAAGTCCTCGGCATGTCGGACCGCGTGCTGGTCATGCGGCGCGGCCGGCTGCGCGGCGAATTCACGCGCGCCGAGGCGACGAGCGAAAAACTGCTGCGCGCGGCGAGCGACGCATGAAGACCGTTCCGTGGACCCGGTGGTCCGACACCGCGCGGCGCGATCTCGGGCTCGCGGTTTTCACCGTTGCGCTCGCGGCCGCGGTGACGCTGGCGTTTCCGGGCTTTGCATCGCCCACGAATCTCGCCGAGCTGCTGGACGACACGGCGATCCTGATCCTGCTCGCGCTCGGACAGATGCTCGTGATCCTGGTGCGCGGCATCGACCTTTCGGTGGCGGCGAATCTCGCGCTGTGCGGCATGCTCGCGGCGCTGTTCAATCGCGCGTTTCCGGACACGGGCGCGTTGCCCGCGTTCCTCATCACGCTCGCGAGCGGCGCCGCGCTCGGCGCGTTGAACGGAGTGCTGGTCTGGAAGCTGCGACTGCCGCCGATCGTCGTGACGCTCGGCACGATGTCCATCTACCGCGGCGTGATCTACCTGCTCTCGAAAGGCGCCTGGGTCAACGAGAACGAGATGTCCGCGGATTTCCTCGCGTTCACGCGCGTCACGTTCCTGGGCCTCACCAGCATCTCGTGGCTCGCGCTCGTGGTGGTCGCCGCCTTCGTGTTCGCGTTGCGTTACACACGCACGGCGCGCGACCTCCATGCGGCGGGCGGCAATCCCGACGCGGCGGCCTACTCGGGCATCGATGCCGGCCGCATGCAGTTCATCGCGTACACCACCTGCGGCGCCATCGCGGGCGTGTGTGGCTACCTGTGGGTGGCGCGGTTCGCGGTGGCGTACACGGACATCGCGCTCGGCTTCGAGCTGCAGGTCATCGCGGCCTGCCTGATCGGCGGCGTCGCGATCACCGGCGGCGTCGGCTCGGCGCTCGGCGTGCTGCTCGGGTGCCTGTTCATCGGCATCATCCGCAGTAGTTTGCCGCTGTTGGGCGTGTCCGCCTTCTGGCAGATGTTCATCAACGGCGTCGTGATCCTGGTTGCGGTGCTGCTCGGCATGCGTGCGCGCGGCCAGCGCCGCTCGACGCTCGAACCGTTGTCGCGCGCGGCATGAAGTTCCCGGACGCCTGGCGCTGGGAGTCGATGCTCGGGCTCGTGCTGGTGCTCGAGTTCGTGCTGTTCTCTTCGCTGTCGCCGTATTTCCTGAGCGTCGACACGTTGTCCGATGCGACCTTCAACTTCACCGAGCGCGCATTGGTCGCATTGCCGCTCGCGTTGCTGATCATCGCGGGCGAGATCGACATCTCCATCGCCGGGATCATCGCGCTGTCGTCGGTCGCGATGGGGCTGGGCGCCGCGCACGGTGTGGGGACGCCGGGCCTCGTGTGCATCGGCCTCGGCACGGGTCTCGCGGCCGGCGCGTTCAACGGCGCGCTCGTGACCCTCGGGCGCGTGCCGTCGATCGTCGCGACCATCGGCACGATGACGCTGTTTCGCGGCGCGGCCTATGCCGTGCTCGGCGATCGCGTGCTCAAGGACTATCCACCTTCGTTCGCGGCCTTCGGGCAGGGTTATTTCGCCGGGCCCGTTTCGAACGAGCTCGCGCTGTTCGCGTTGTTCGCGGTGCTGTTCGGGGTCTTCCTGCACGCCACGCGCTGGGGACGCGCCGTCTACGCCGTCGGCGCGAACCCGGTCGCGAGCCGCTTCGCGGGCGTGCCGGTGAACCGCTACCGGTTCGCGTTGTTCGCGCTCACCGGCCTGTTCGCGGGACTGGCCTCGGTGCTGCTGACGTCCCGGCTCGGCTCGACGCGCCCGTCCATAGCGCAGGGCTGGGAGCTCGAGATCATCAGCCTCGTCATTCTCGGCGGCGTCTCGGTGTGGGGCGGCAAGGGCAGCATCGTGGGCGTGGTGCTCGCCGCACTGGTGTTCGGCCTCGTGACTTTCGGGCTCGGACTCATGAATATTCCGGGCATCGTCATGTCCATTTTCACCGGCGCGCTGCTGATCCTCGTGGTCGCCGTGCCCGCACTGCTGAAACGACGATGAACGAAACGTCTCCACTGATCGCGATCGTCGACGTCGGCAAGACGAACGCCAAGCTGTCGTTCGTGGATCCGGAGCTCGGCCAGGAGACCTGGAGCGCGCGGCGCGCGAACGAGATCGTGGAAGGCGCCACGGTGCGCGAGCTCGACATCGCGGGCATCGAGCAATGGCTGCTCGCCACGCTGCGCGAGGCGCCGGGCCGCGAGCGCGTGACGGCCATCGTGCCCATCGCGCATGGCGCCGCGGCAGTGCTCGTCGGACACGACGGCGAAGTCCTCGCCGCGCCGGATTACGAAGACCCGCGCTTCGACGAAGTCGCCGAGGACTACCGTCCGCTGCGCGACGCGTTTTCGATGACGTACTCGCCGTTCCTGCCGCAGGGACTCAACCTCGGCCGCCAGCTGTTCTATCTACAGCAGCGCCGGCCGGAGCTGCTGCAGCGCGCGCGCCACCTGCTGATGTATCCGCAGTACTGGGCGTGGCGGTTCTCGGGAATCTTCGCGAGCGAGGTGACCTCGCTCGGCACGCATACCGACCTGTGGCGGCCCTACGATCGCAGCTATTCGGGCCTGTCGCGCAAGCAGGGCTGGGCGCGGCTCATGCCGGGCATGCGCACCGCGACCGACCGGCTCGGCAAGATCCGCTCGAGCGTCTCCGAGGCGACCGGCCTTTCGCCGGATTGCGGCGTCTCCTGCGGCATCCACGATTCGAACGCGTCCTACCTGCGCTTCCTGATGGATCGCGAGCGCGAAGTATTCACGGTGGTTTCGAGCGGAACATGGACCATCGTGATGGCGAATCGCGGCGACCTGCGCAGGCTGCGCGAGGAGCGCGACATGCTCGCGAACGTGAACGCGTTCGGCGCGCCGGTCGCGACCGCGCGTTACATGGGCGGCCGCGAATACGAGGCGATCGCCCGGGGCGACGACACGCCGACGGTCGAGGCGCTCATCGACGTGCTGGCGTCCGGCGCGATGGCCCTGCCGTCCTTCGCATCCGCGGGGCCGTACTCGGGGCGCCCCGGGCGACTCGATGGGGTGGAAGCGCTGGACGGCGTGCATCGCGCCGCGCTCGCCACTCTCTACTCGGCGCTCATGACGACACAGCTGATCGAATCGCTCGGCGCGGCCGGAGAGATCTTCGTGGACGGCCCGATGGCGAGGAATCCGCTGTTCGGCAGATTGCTGGCGGCGTGTCTGCCGGCGGGTACGGTGCGCACGTATCCGGAAGGCGGCGGAAACCGCGTCGCGGCGCATCTCGCCGGCGTTCCGTCGCCGGTCAGCGGGGCGCTGCAGAAAGTCGTTCCGTTGCGCCTCGCGGGTCTGCTCGACTATCAATCGACCTGGCGTCACCGGCTCGAGGAAAAGACTTGATCACGGACGACGGGCTTCATGTCGATCACTCCAACTGAAAGATTGCGGTTCGTGACGCTCGAAGAGCGCCACCGGCGCGCGCTCGCCGCGGGCAAACCCGAGCTCGCGCGCCTGCTCGGCGTCGCATTGCCCGAAGCTTGGCCCGAATTTCCCGAAGCGTTCGCGCCGGCGCCCGCGGACGTCGTGCCCAATCCGACGCAGTGGAACGGCTATCTATTCATCGATCCGTCCCTCGCCACGCTGGTCGGCAACGGCGGCTTTCATGGACCGCCGAACGATCTCGGCGAGGTCGAGATCGGCTACGAGATCGCGGGAGAGTTCCGCAACCGGGGTTACGCCACCGAGGCGGTGCGCGGCTTCGTGAGTTTCGCGCTCTCCGATGCGAACGTCCGGGCCGTCGTGGCGCATACGCTGGCGGAAAAGAACGCGTCGAACTCCGTGCTCGCACGTGTCGGATTCAAGTGCGTGGCGGAGCTCGCGAACGACGAGGTCGGGCGCGTGTGGCGTTGGGCGCTCGCCCGCTGACGCCGATGCGACGGATTCGCATTGGCATTCGCATGCCTGAAATCGCGGCGGGCCTCGACTACCATGCCGGCCGACGTTTACGGCGAGGAGCCCGGACATGAACGATTCGACGATGGATGCCCAGCTTACCCAGAAGGTGATCGACGCCCTGAACCGCATTCTCGAGCTCGAGCTCGCGGGCGTGGTGCGCTACATGCACTACAGCTTCATGATCTTCGGGCACAACCGCATCCCGATCGTCGCGTGGCTGCGCGAGCAGGGCACCGAATCGAACGCGCACGCCGTGCTCGCCGGCGAGCACATCACCGCGCTCGGCGGCCATCCGTCGCTCAAGATCGGTCCGCTGCTCGAGACGCACCAGCACGACGTCAACGAGATCCTCAAGGAAGCGCACGACCACGAAAAGGAAGGTCTCGACTCGTATTACGCGCTGCTCACGCTCGTCGAGGGCAAGAGCATCCTGCTCGAGGAATACGCGCGCGACCAGATCGCGGCCGAGGAAATGCATCTCGCGGACATCCGCAAGATGATGCGCAAGCCGGGGTCGATCAGGTAGGACTAACTACCCGGCGCCTCGGCGCCGCGCTCGAGGAAACGCAGCGACCATTCGAGCGGCGTCTCGGCGTCGTGTTTGTAGGCGCGCCGCCAGGCCGGTGGCGCCGATTCCTGCCAGGCGCGCATCGTCGAGCCGCCGATCAGCACCACCGGGCCGGGCGGTAGTTCGAAGCCGCGCGCCGCGGCGAAGTTCTCGATCGCCGAGGGACTCCAGAAGGCGTAACCCGGCGGCGGGCGGTCGCCCTCGCGTAGCGCGGCGAATTCCTGCGCGAGATTCGCGGGCGCCGAGGTCGAGTAGACAGCCTTCGTGTGCACGCGCAGCCGCTCGCCGAGGATCGCGACCGCGGCGAGGTGTTCCGGCTGGCGCAGCGCGGCGTCGCTGGTCGGGTAGAACAGATCGCTGCCCGACGCGACCGCCTTCGAATCGACCACCGCGCGCGCGAGATCACGCACGCCGCCATGCGCCGTGAGCGCGACGCGGATGCCGCGGGCCTCGAGCGTCGCCGATGTCGTGGGCGCGATCGCGGCCACGAAGGTTCCCTGCGGCACTTCGACACGCGCGGCCGCCGCGCGGCTCGTGACGAACAGCAACGCGGGACCCGCGGCGCCGATCCGGAGCAGCTCCGGCCAGTCGTGCCACTGGTGCTCGATGCAGGGAATCGCAAGCGCGGCGAATCCCTGGCGCCGCAGCTGGATGACGGCGCTGTCGGCGTGCGGTTGCGATTTCGTGATGATCCAGGTGTACGGCAAGGCAGGCTCCGCCGCGGATGTTAGCCGCGGCGCGCCCGATGAGGGTCCGCCGTGACACAGCTGTGACAGATAACGCGGCCTCCGGGCGTACGCTATCCACTGATTCCATTGGAGTTTGGCTTCCCATGCAGTCGCGTGCGCGATTCCTGGCGGCGCTGCGCGGTGACGCGCTCGACCGTCCCCCCGTCTGGCTCATGCGTCAGGCCGGCCGTTACCTGCCGGGTTATCGCGCCCTGCGCGCCGAACACAGCTTCTGGGACGTGTGCCAGAACCCCGAGCTTTCCACCCGGGCGGCGCTCGAGCCGCTGGATCGCTACAAGCTCGACGCGGCCATCGTGTTCTCCGACATCCTCGTCGTCCCGCTGGCGATGGGACTAGGGGTGAGCTTCGGTCCCGGCGAGGGCCCACGCATCGCGCGGCCGCTGCGCAGCGGCGCGGATTTCGATGCCTGGCAGACGGACGGCGTGCTCGATCGCATCGCCTACCTGCCGCGCGCGGTCGCGCACCTCAAGCAGACGCTGAACGACCGTTACGGGATCCTCGGCTTCGCCGGCGCCCCGTTCACGCTGTTCGCATATTGCGTCGAAGGCGGCGGCAGCGAGGATTTCCGCGAAGCGCGCACGCTCATGCATCGCGACCCCGCGCTCGCGACGCGCGCGCTCTCCACGATCGCCGACATCGTCGCGGACCTGCTGCTCGCGCAGGTCGATGCGGGCGCGGATGCGGTGCAGCTGTTCGACTCGTGGGGTGGTCTGCTCGCGCCCGACGAATACCGCGACTTCGCGCTGCCGGCCTTGCAACGCATCACCGCGAAACTCAATGCCCGCAAGGTGCCGACCCTGTTGTTCGTGCGCGGTGGGCATCACCTGTTGCCGCTGCTCGGCGAGAGCGGCGTCACCGGCTTCTCGCTCGACTGGCGCACGGAGTGGGACGTCGCGCGCAAGATGTATCCGGATCACGTGCTGCAGGGAAACATCGATCCCGTATTGTTGTTAGGCAGCGCGGACGTGATTCGCGCGCGCACCCGTCGACTGCTCGAAACGATGAAACGCACGACCGGCGGTCGTCGCTGCATCCTCAACCTCGGCCACGGCATCCTGCCGGGCACGCCGCCCGAAACGGTGGCGGCGCTGGTCGATACCGCGGCGGAATTCGCTTAAGGAATCGCAAGGCAGCGATCATGATTCCCCTGGCCCTGGTCGGCATGAGTTATCGCGAGGCGCCCTCCGCGGTGCGCGCCGCGCTCGCCGCATTCGACCTCGGCAAGGACGGGCCCTCGCGGCAACTCCTCGCGGCGGGCGAGATCACCGGTGTCGTGCGCATCGAAAGCTGCGCGCGCGTCGAGTGGCTGCTCGCGTCGCCGCGGCCGGCATGGGCGGCGGAGCTGTTCAGCGCGGCGCTCATCGGCGCGGAAGGGAACCCGGACGGCCTGAGGCCGCGTTCTCGTCACGGTGCCGCGGCGGTCGGTGGGCTGCTGCGCGTAGCCGCGGGACTCGATTCGGTCGCGCAGGGCGAACACGCCATCGGCAACCAGGTGCTGCGCTCGTTCGAGCGCGCGCACGAGGCCGCGACGATGTGCCGGAACCTCCACGTGGTCTGGCGCGGCGTCGGCGAGATGCTGAATCGCGCGCGGCGCATCCTGCCGCAGGGGCGCACGGGCGGCGTACAGGCGCTGGTCGTGCAGCGGCTCGATGCCGTGCCGCGCGGCGCGCCGATCGCGGTGTTCGGCCTCGGTGAAATCGGCCGCGCGATGTTGCGTGCGCTGTCGGACGCGGGATTCACCGCGGTAGAAAGTTTCAATCGCGCGAGCATGCGGGCCTTCGAAGGCGCCGTGCAGCGCGCGCACACGGTGATCGTGTGCTCGGGCGCGCCTTGCGCGTGGCTCGCGCTGCCGCCCGGAAACGACCGGCAGGTCTTCGATCTCGGCAGTCCGCTGCAAATCGTGTCCGCGCCGGGCTGGCGGCTCACCGCGCTCGACGAATTGCTCGATGCGCACGGCGCCGTGTTGCCCGAGGAGCAATACGCCGCGCTCGACGCCGAATGCGCGGCCAGCGCCGAGCGGGTCTGCCAGGCGCTGCTCGCGCCGCCGCCGCGTGACACGCTGGCCGCGATGACCGCGATGCGCACCGAGTTCATGCAGAACAAACTACCGGCGCTTCTGGAAGGCCTGCCGCCGCAGCGCGCGCGCAAGCTCACTTCCGAGATGAACGCGATGCTGCACGAGTTCATCCGTGCCGCGAAGGAGACGCAATGAGCGCGCGCGCCATCGGCAGCCGTGGGAGCGATCTCGCGCTGTGGCAGTCCCGCACGGTGCTCGCGGCGCTGCGAGAGGCGTCACCCGAAGCCAACTGGAACTCGGACATCACGGTCGTCACGACGCGCGGCGACGTCGACCAGTCGCCGTACCTCGCGGGCAGCGTCGAGAAGGGCTTCTTCACCAAGGAGCTGGAGATCTCGCTGCTCGACAAGCGCATCGATCTCGTCGTGCATTCGCTCAAGGATCTGCCGACCGCCGCGCCGGCCGGTCTCGCAAACTTCACCGTCCTGCCGCGCGCGAACGTGGCCGACTGGCTGCTGATCCGTCGCGAATTCCACGAGCCGCGCGGCGATGGAATCCTGCCGCTCGTGCCCGGTACGCGCGTCGGCGCGTCGTCGCTGCGCCGTGGCGCGTTGATCTCGCGGTTCGCGCCGCAGGCGAAGGCGGTGCCGCTGCGCGGCAACGTGCCGACCCGCGTGCGCAAGCTCTCCGAGCAGAACGGCGTCGACGCGATCATTCTCGCGGCCGCGGGGCTGAGCCGGCTGAAACTGGATCTTTCGGCCTTCGTCGTGATCGAGCTCGCTCCCGAATGGTGGGTGCCGGCGCCGGGCCAGGGCGCGCTCGCCGCGCAATGCCGCGCCGACGACGCCGACATCGCCGCGCAGGCCGGGTCGCTCACCGATCCCGCCTGCCATCTCGCGACGCGCTGGGAGCGTGAATTCCTGCGCGTCATCGAAGGTGGCTGCTCCACGCCCTTCGGCTGTTACGTCGTCGACGGCCGCGCGCACCTGGGTATCGCCACCGGGCGCGGCTGGAACGCGCGCACCATCGAACTACCGCCGAATTTTGCAGAGGACTCACAACGTGACTCATTCATCCGGGCAGCCGTCGCCGGCTGCAAGCCAGTCGAGCTCTCGGAGCCCGACGCTCGCGCACTCTGCCGAGCTGTACTCGCGCGCTGAGAAGCTGATTCCCGCGGGCGTCTCGAGCCCGGTGCGCGCCTTCCGCAAGGTCGGCGGAACGCCCGTGTTCTTCAAGGAAGCGCGCGGGGCACACGCCGTCGACGAGGACGGCAACCGCTATCTCGATTTCTGCATGGCCTGGGGTCCGCTGATCCTCGGACACGCTCATCCGCGCGTGATCGAAGCCGTGCAACGCGCGGTGACCGACGGTCTCGCGTTCGGTACCGCGCATCGCGGCGAGGGCGAGCTCGCCGAGCGGGTGCTCGCGGCCTATCCGTATGCACAGCTCGTGCGCTTCGTCGTGAGCGGCACCGAGGCGGTCGCCACCGCGGTGCGCATTGCGCGCGCATCGAACGGCCGGCGCCGCATCCTCAAGTTCGACGGCTGCTACCACGGCCACGTCGATTCCCTGATGGTGAAGGCGGGCAGCGGCGTGATCACGCAGGGCCTCGCCGACAGCGCGGGTGTGCCCGAGAAAGTAGCGGCCGACACGCTCGTGATCCCGCTCGGCGACGTCGCCGCGCTCGAGCAGGCCTTCCGCGAGCAGGGCAGTGACATCGCGGCCGCGATCATCGAGCCGGTGCCGGCCAACAACGGCCTGCTCGTGCAGTCGCGCGAGTACCTCGCGAAGCTGCGCGAGCTCACGCGCGCGCACGGCACGGTGCTCATTTTCGACGAGGTCATCACCGGCTTCCGGTTCGGATACCACGGTTACGACAAGGTGGTCGGCATCGAGCCCGACCTCACGACGCTCGGCAAGATCGTCGGCGGCGGCATGCCCGTCGCCGCGGTGCTGGGCCGCCGCGAACTGCTGCAGCAGCTCGCGCCGCTCGGGCCTGTCTACCAGGCGGGCACGATGGCCGGCAACCCGGTGTGCCTCGCGGCCGGCATCGCGACCCTCACCGAACTCGCGGAGGGCCCGGCCTACCGGCACATCGAGATGTTAGGCCAGCACCTGGATGCCGCGTACGCAAGGCACGCGCTCAAGGGCCAGGCACGGCTGCCGCGCGTGGGTCCCATCGTGTGGCCGTATTTCGACGTGAATTCCCCGCTGCCGGTCGCGGCTGCCTCGATCTCTCAGGCCGCGATCCAGGAATACCATGGACGTTATCGCGGCTGGCTGGCGCGCGGGGTCTACCTGCCACCGTCGGCATACGAGGTCTGCTTCCTTTCCGCGGCTCACACCACCGCCGATATCGATAAACTGCTCGAAGTGCTGATGACCGCCGACAAGGACGGATGAGTCCGAATTTCCGCCAATGGTTCTCGGAACGTGTCGAGCTGATCGTGCTCGCCGTGACGATGCTGCTCACCGCCTCGCTCGTGGTCTGGTGGACCATCCTGCTGCGCGGCGCGATGAACAACATCGAGTCGCTCGAGCTCGCGCTGCTCGCGACCGAGACGCATTTGTCCGCGCCGGAAGTGGCGGAACGCGAACGCGCGATCGTCGAACATCGCGACCGCCTGAACGTCATGCTGGTCGGCGAATCGACGCTGCTCGCGTTGCTGCTCTCGGGCAGCCTGGTGGTGCTGTTCGTGCTGGCGCAGCGGCGCAAGCAGCAGCGCGAAGACATGGAGAAGCTGCTGCAGTTCACGAGCCATGAGTTCAAGACGCCGGTCGCGGGTGTGAAGGGCCTCCTGCAGAGCCTCGCCATCGGCAGCATTCCCGACGCGCAACGCGCCGAGCTGATCCAGCTCGGGCAGCACGAATGCGATCGCCTGGAGCACCTCGCGGAGACGATCCTCGCGTACCAGCGCGCCATGTCGCGCGATCCGCGCGAAGGCGTCCAGCGCGTGGATGTCGCGCAGTTCGTCGCGGACTTGCTGGAACATCGCGCGCGCACGTCGCGCATCTCCGACGTCGAGGTCGTGCCCGTCGATCCGGTGCAGGTCATGGCCGACAAGGACGGGCTGCGCGTCATTCTCGAAAACCTCCTCGACAACGCGCACAAGTACGGGGGCGGCAAGGTGCAGCTCTCGGCCGCGGTGCGCGCCGGGCATTGGCATCTCGAGATCAGCGATCGCGGCCGCGGCTTTCCACCCGAAAGCGCCGAGAAGTTGTTCGATCTTCACAATCGCGGCAGCGGCGATGGCGTGACCCACGGCGCGGGACTGGGTCTCGCGATCGCGCGGCAGCTCGCGCGGCGCATGGGCGGCGATATCAAGGCATTCAGCGCGGGTCCGGGCCTCGGGGCCATCTTCACGGTCACGCTGGGCCTCGCGCCACAGGAAGCCGCGCATGGCTGACCGCATCGCCATCGTCGAGGACGAGCGCCTGGTGCGCGAGCTGGTCGCGGTGAACCTGCGGCACGCGGGATACGAGATCGTCACGGCCGAGGATTTCGCGACGGGCAAGGAACTGCTCGCCAAGGGCGCCTACGAACTCGCGATCCTCGACGTCATGCTGCCCGGGGGCGACGGATTCGCACTCACGCGTTACGCGCGCGACCTCGGCGTCACCGCGCCGATCATGATGCTCACGGCGCGCAACGACACCACGTCGAAGGTGCGCGGACTCGATGCGGGCGCCGACGACTATCTACCCAAGCCCTTCGACGTCAACGAGCTGCTGGCGCGCGTGCGCGCGCTGTTGCGCCGTGCGAGCGGGCGGCCGGCGAGCGCCCCGCCGCGGCTGGCGTTCGCCTCGTATTGGGTGCGCTTCGATACCGGCCAGGCCATGACGAACGAAGGCGAGGTCTCGCTGTCGGACAAGGAGCTGCGGCTGATGGAAGTGTTCTCGGCGAACGAGAACCGCGCGCTCACGCGCACCGACCTGCTCGAGGAAGTGTGGGGCATGGACCAGTTCCCCACCGACCGCACCGTCGACAATTTCATCATGCGGTTACGCAAGCTGTTCGAGCCGGATCCCGAGAATCCGGTGCACATCGTCACGTTGCGCGGACGCGGGTACCTGTTCAGGAGCGCATCGTGAGCGCGCCGCGACTCACGCCCATCGGCGCGGCCGAAATCGAGGCGGCGCGCGACTACTTCACCGGGCTGCACACGCGGCTGTCCGACGCCTGGCAGTCGCTCGATCCCGCGAGCGCGCAACGCCGCGACGAGTGGCAGCGACCGGCCGGCGAGCCGCTGAGCGGCAACGGACGACTTTCGCTCATCGAGAACGGCGCGACCTTCGATCGCGCGGGCGTTGCATTCAGCGATGTCACGGGCGCGAAGCTGCCGGCCGCGGCGAGCGAACGGCACACGGAGCTCGCGGGTCAGCCGTTCCGCGCGATGGGGACGAGCGTCGTCGTGCACCCCGTGAATCCGTATGCGCCGACCTCGCACGCCAACGTGCGCCTGTTCACCGCGCGCGGCGGCGAGACCTGGTGGTTCGGCGGCGGCTTCGACCTGACACCCGTCTATCCATTCGACGAGGACGCGCGCGCCTGGCACGAGGCCGCCCGGGCCGCCTGCGAGCCGGCCGGTCCGCGCGTCTATCCGCTGCTCAAGGAAACCTGCGATCGGTATTTCTACCTGCCGCACCGCGGCGAGACGCGCGGCATCGGCGGCCTGTTCGCGGACGACCTCAACGAGCACACGCCGGAGATCGGCGGCAGTTTCGAGCATTGTTTCGCGCTCATCCGGCGCATCGGCGACACCTATCTGGATGCCTTCGGCCGGATCGTGCGCTCGCGGGCGGCGACCCCGTTCGGTGAGCGCGAGCGGGAGTTCCAGCGCCTGCGCCGCGGCCGCTACGTCGAGTTCAACCTGGCCTTCGACCGGGGCACGCGCTTCGGCCTGCAGTCCCAGGCGCGCACCGAATCGCTGCTGATGTCGCTGCCGCCGCGCGCGGAATGGCGCTACGACTACCGTCCGGAGCCGGGATCGCCGGAAGCAAGGCTCGCGGACTATCTCAAACCCCGGGACTGGCTGGGCGCATGACGGCCGGCGTGCTGCTGGTCAATTCCGGCACGCCCGCATCGCTCGCCACGCGCGACGTGCGCGCCTTCCTCGCCGGGTTGCTGGGCGATCCGCGCGTCGTGGAACTACCGCGCTGGTTGTGGCTGCCGCTGCTGCACGGAGTGATCCTGCGCGTGCGACCGCGCGCGAGCGCGAAGAAGTACGCCGCGATCTGGACGCCTCGAGGTTCGCCGCTGGCCGTCGAAAGCGAGGCGCTGCGTGCCGGACTTGAGGCCGCTCTTTCGGGGCAGGGCGTGCCCGTGGCTCTCGCGATGCTCTACACGGGTGGCGCGACGGTGGCGCAGGCTCTGGAGACACTGCGTTCCCGAGGTGTCGACGAAGTCGTCGTCATCCCGATGTTCCCGCAATACAGCGGCGCGACGACGGGCGCGGTTTCCGACCAGGTCGGCGCGGCGTTCTCGCGCATGCGCCACGTCCCGGGCCTGCACTTCGTATCCGATTACCACGACGACGACGCCTACATCGAGGCGCTCGCCGCGAGCGTGCGCGAGCACTGGAGCGGGCACGGAAGGACCGAACACCTCGTCATGTCCTTTCACGGCATCCCCGAGCGCTTCGTCGCGCAAGGCGATCCGTATCGCGCACAATGCGAGCGCACCTCGAGCCTGCTCGCGGCGCGACTCGGCCTGGGCGAGGGCGCGTGGAGCCTCACGTTCCAGTCGCGCTTCGGACGCGCGCGGTGGCTGCAGCCGTATACGATCGAGGCGCTCGCCGCGCTTGCGAAGCGCGGTGTCTCGAGCGTGAGCGTGATGTGCCCGGGCTTCGCCGCGGACTGCCTCGAAACGCTCGAGGAGATCGGCATCGAGAATCGCGACACGTTCCTCGCCGCGGGCGGCAGACAATACCGGTACATCCCCGCGCTCAACGCGCGACCGGATCACGTCGCGGCTCTGCGGGCCCTGGTCATGCGACAGGTGGGAGGTGCATCTTGCTCTGGTTGAAGGCGTTCCACGTGGTCGGGGTCGTGAGCTGGTTCGCCGCGATCCTCTATCTACCCAGGCTGTTCGTGTACCACGCGCAGATACAGGGCGCGACGATCGACGATGCCGTGGGGAACGCGCGCTTCAAGGTGATGGAACGAAAGCTGTTCATCCTGATGACCGTCGCGGCGGTGATCGCGATCGGGTTCGGCGCGGCGATGGTGCTGGTCGCCCCGGACTATCTACTCATGCGCTGGCTGCACGTGAAGCTCGTGCTGGTATTCCTCGTGATCGCGTATCACGGCGCGTGCTTCGCGCTCGTCCAGCAGTTCGCCGCGGACCGCAATGCGCGCCCGGAGCGCTGGTATCGCGTGTTCAACGAGATTCCCGCGCTGTTGCTCATCGGCATCGTCATCCTGGCGGTCGTCAAGCCGTTCTGACGCGCGGCGGGACCTGAAGTACGATTCCCGCTCGTTCACGAAGGGTCTCCATGTCATCCATCCGGATCGGGCTCGCGGCTTCGATTCTCGCGCTGGTCGTCGCCGGTTGTTCGCGCGAGCCCACGCGGGCGCCCGGGCCTGCGCCGACCGAGGGCGCCACGCGGGAAGAGAGCTGGTCCGGGTTCGTCGACCGGTTCATCGAATCGCGCATGCAGGCCGATCCGCATTTCGCGGCGCAGTCGGGGCGACATGAATTCGACGGCAGGATGCCCGACTGGAGCCGTGCCGCGATCGACGCCGACATTGCGGCGCTGCGGGAGCAGCTCGGCGAGCTGTCGCGGCAGCGCGTGACGCGGGCCCAGGAGTTCGAGCGCGATTACATCCAGTGGATCATCGAATCCGAAATCTTCTGGCTCGAGACGGCGGCGGCGCCGTTTCGCAATCCGGCCTGGTACCTCGAGCGGCTCGATCCTTCGATGTACCTCACGCGCGAATATGCGCCGCTGCATGAACGTCTCGAAGGATTCCTCGGCTACGCGCGTGCCGTGCCCGGCCTCGCGGCCAGCATTCGCGAGAACCTGCGCACGCCATTGCCGAAATCCTTCATCGAGCACGCCATCTCGGGATTTTCGGGTTACGCGGAATTCTTTCGCGAGGAGACGCCACGCATTTTCGCCGACCTGGCGGACGAGCGGCTGAAGGCCGATCTTGGCTCCGCGACCGCGCTCGCGGCCGAGGCGATGAGCGACCTGGCCACCTGGCTCGAATCGCAGCGCGCGACAGGGACCGGGGATTTCGCGCTCGGCGCTCCGCTGTTCCGCGAGATGCTGCGAGTCACCGAACGACTCGACGTACCGCTCGAGGAGCTGGAGCTGCTGGGTCGCAAGGATCTCGAACGAAACCTCGCGGCCCTCGCGGAGGCATGCGCGTCCTTTGCGCCGCGCGCGACGCTCGCGGCCTGTGTTTCGAAGATGCGGGCCAACAAGCCTGCCGGCGGCTCGGTCGAAGGTGCGCGCGCCCAGCTCGCGGCATTGCGGCAGTTCGTCGTCGACCACGACATCGTCGGCATACCGGGCGACGAGCAGGCGTTGGTGGCCGAAGCGCCGCCGTACAACCGCGGCAACTTCGCGTACATCAGCCTTCCCGGTCCGTACGAGAAACGGGGCGCGCAGGCTATCTACTACGTGGCGCCGCCCGATCCGTCGTGGAGCGCCGCCGAGCGGCGGGCCTATCTGCCCGGAAGCGCCTTCCTGCTGTTCGTCTCCGCCCATGAAGTGTGGCCGGGTCACTTCCTGCAGTTCCAGGTCGCGAACGCCAGCCCGTCCCGGCTGCCGGGCCTGTGGTCGAACTATTCGTACACCGAGGGCTGGGCGCACTACGCCGAGGAGATGATGTACGACGCGGGACTCGGCGCGCGCCAGCCGGAAATGCGCGTCGGGATGCTCGCCAACGCATTGTTGCGCGACGTGCGGTTCCTGTCGGCCATCTGCCTGCACAGCGGCTGCATGGAGCTCGCCGAATCCGAATCCATGTTTCGCGAGCTGGCCTTCGCCGACGCCGGGAATGCCCGTCAGCAGGCGCTGCGCGGCACCTACGATCCCGGCTACCTGGCCTATACCCTCGGAAAGCTGATGATCCGGAAACTGCGTTCCGACTGGCTGGCCGCCAATCCGGGAGCGACACCCCGCCGGTTTCACGACGAATTCCTATCGTTCGGTTCGCCTCCGCTGCCGCTCGTGCGAAAACAGATGCTCGGCAGCGCGGCCGGCGCGCTTTGACCACTTTGCTCACTAACAGGAAAGACGATGCTGCGTTCGATGATGATTGCCAAACTGCATGGATTGCGGGTGACCGGTTCGCTGTTGCACTACGAAGGGTCAATCGCTCTCGATCCCGAACATTGTGAGGCGGCCGGGATGCTGCCACTGGAGTTCGTCGAAATCTGGAACAAGACGACCGGTTCCCGGATAAGCACGTACATCATTCACGGCGAGCGCGGCTCGCGTTGCTGCGTACTGAATGGCGCGGCCGCCCGGACCTGTCAGCCGGGCGACGAGCTCATCATCGCCGCCCGGGCGGACGTCTCGCCGAGCGAGCTGGACGCGTTCGAATCGCGCACACTCATATTCGGCGAGGACAACCGTATAGAAACTGTCATCAAACAGAGACTAACCAGATCGGGTTCGGGCTACGACGTCGCTATCGGATGACACCGACGCCCCTAATTCTCGTTTGCCTACGGAACTCCGGGAGAGGATGATGCTCCGATACGGATATGCGCAAACGGCTCCTATCCATCGCCATGGGAATGGCAGTAGTTGGGGTGGCACTCGCTCAGGTCGAAGCGAGCAGCACCCTTTATGTCCTCGACGTCGATCCGGCGCGTTATTCCGGGCCCGCGGGTCAGCGCATCGCGGTCCGCCTCGATGATGCTCCGCGCCACGTCACGCTGAGCCCGCAGGACGAGATCTGCGTCCAGTTGCAGCGGGCGGCCAACAGCCAGGTCATCAGTGCGCGCGTGCGCGTGCTGCGGCCCGAGCCCCATGCGGCGGTCGAAGTCCGGGTGGTCGCTCCCGACATCTCTCCCGGAACGTTCCGCAGCACCCCGTGGGGAATGCTGTTGCGGGTGGTTCCGCCGGATAAGCTCGCCGGTGTCGGCGAGCCGCTCGGCACGACCGACGCTCCGGTCTGCTCGCTGACCTGACCCGGCGTCCCGCTAACTAACTACCGCCGCGGAGGACGTCGACGATCCTGCTCTCGTTGTCGGACGAGAAGCCGCGTTCGCACGCCTGGCGATAGAGCCGCTCGGCCACTTCGCCGAACTCCCGCGGTACGCCCAGCTTGCGCGCCAGCCGCAGCGCATAGTCCACGTCCTTGAGCCTGAGCTTCGGCGTGAAGACGATGTTCGTGGAATGGTCGCCCTGGGCGAAGCGGCGCACGTTGCGCACCACCTGCGGGCTCGCGGCCTGGCCGCTCGCGATTCCGTCGGCGACGGAATCGAGATCGAGGCCGGCGCGTTCGGCGAGCACTACGCCTTCGGCCGCCGACGCGATCTGCACCGCGCCGATCAGGTTGATCATGAGCTTGTAGACCGTGCCCTGGCCGACGCCGCCGAAGTGCAGCACGCGGGTAGCCAATGTGGCGAACACCGGTCTGGCGGCATCGACGTGCGCCGGTTCACCGCCCACGAGCAGGGTGAGGGTGCCCGCCGCCGCGGCATCGGGCAGGCCCGTGACCGGGCAATCCACGTAACGAAATCCACGCCCGGCGACCTGCCGCGAAAGCTCGAGCACCCAGTCGTGGGAGAGGGTCGAACATTCGATCGCCAGCGCATCGGGTGCGTTGTCCGCGGCGAGCGCGCCGGATTCGCCCAGCCACATGTTGCGCGACGACTCATCGTCGGCCGTCATGCCGATGATGACGTCCGCGTTGCGCGCGGCTTCGCGCGGCGAGCTCGCGACGCGCGCGCCGGCCTTTTCGAGCGGCAGTGCCTTTTCCCGAGTGCGGTTGTAGACGGTGACCTGGTGCTGCGCCGTCACCAGGCGCGCGGCCATGCCCGCGCCCATGTTGCCGAGTCCGAGGAATGCGATTCGCATCGGACAATCATACCGAACCGGATCAGCGCGCCAGCCAGCCCCCATCGACCGGCAGGACGATGCCGTGCACGTAACTCGCGGCGTTCGATGCGAGGAATACGGCGGCGCCCCCCAGATCCTCGGGATTTCCCCAACGTCCGGCCGGGATTCGCGCGAGGATTTCGGCGTTGCGCTTCACGTCCGCCTGCAACGCCGCGGTGTTGTTCGTCGCGAAGTAACCGGGCGCGATCGCGTTCACGTTGATGCCGCTCGCGGCCCACTCGTTGGCGAGCAGCTTGGTGAGACCCGCGACGCCGCTCTTGCTCGCGGTGTAGGAGGGCACGCGGATGCCACCCTGGAAAGAAAGCATCGACGCGATGTTGATGATCCTGCCGCCGCCATTCGGAATCATGTGGCGCGCGGCCGCCTGCGAAAGAAAAAACACCGCCTTGAGATTCACGTCGAGTACGGCGTCCCAGTCGGCCTCGGTGAAGTCGATGGCATTGTTGCGGCGGATGATGCCGGCGTTGTTCACGAGGATGCCGAGTCCGCCGAGCTTGCCGACGACCTCGCCGACGATCGCGCCGTAGTCGGGCTTCGCGCCCAGGTCCGCGTTCACCCAGATTCCGCGGCGGCCCAGCGACTCGACCGTCTCGAGCGTCTCCCTGGGATCGCTGCGGCCGATCGCGGCGATGTCCGCGCCGGCGCGCGCGAGCGCCTCCGCGATGGCGCGGCCGATGCCGGTGTTTGCGCCCGTGACGGCCGCGACGCGGCCCGCGAGATCGAACGCGCTCGGAGCCATCAGCGCAGGGTGTCCATCGGGACCCAGGCGACGTCCTTGTACTCCTGGTTCTCGCCGCCCATCGCCCAGATGAAGCTGTAGTTAGACGTGCCGCAGCCCGTGTGGATGGACCAGGGCGGGGCGATGACCGCTTCCTCGTTCGCCACGAAGATGTGCCGGGTCTCGCTCGGCTCGCCCATGATGTGCACGACGCGCGCATCGGGCTTGAGGTCGAAGTAGAAGTAGGTTTCCGACCGGCGCTCGTGCAGGTGGCTCGGCATGGTGTTCCATACGCTGCCTTCCTTGAGCGAGGTGAGTCCCATGAGAAGCTGGGCCGACTTGCAGATGTCGGGGTTGATGTACTGGTAGATGGTCCGTGCGTTGGCGGTGGCCGGCGCGCCCACGGGCATCGGGTTGGCCTTCGCCACGTCGATCTTCACGGTCTCGTAGCGCGAGTGCGCCGGCGTGCTCGCCAGATAGAACTTGGCGGGCGCGTCCTTCGATTCCGAAGAGAACACGAGCGAATTCGTGCCCATCGGGACGTACAGGCCTTCGCGCGCGGCGAGCGGCCATTCCTTCCCGTCCACCGTGACCTTGCCATTACCCCCGACGTTGATGACGCCAAGCTCGCGGCGCGCGAGGAACGCACCCTTGTTGAGCTCCGGCACTTCGCCGAGATCCACGGACTTCGACACCGGCATGACACCGCCGACGATCATGCGCTCCACGTGGCTGAACGTGAGGCTCACGTCGTCGGGCAGGAAGATCGACGATACGTGGAACAGCTCGCGCAACTTCGCCGAGTCGGCCGAGTGGATGATGGACGGATGGGTCGCGTGTCGGGTCTCGAACTTCATGATCGTTCAGGTCCGGGGAGTCTTCTGGGGCCGCGATTCTACCCCGTAATCAACTCGGCGGAAACCGGTGTCATCGACGGAGAGACTCTTGCCGAATTCGACGTTTCCTTCTTGGGCCGTCAGGTCCTGGAGGGGGGTTGGCAGGAGTCGCGGATGACCAGGTGCGGCTCGAGCGGCGTCACCATCGCGTGCGTCCCGCCCGCGGCTTCCGGGTGCAGGATCTTGTTCGCCGCGAGCCGCCCGAGTTCGCGGATCGGCAGACGGATCGTCGTGAGCGAAGGCAGCAGGCGCGCGGCCAGCGGACCGTCGTCGAATCCCACGATCGACAGGTCGCCCGGAATGGACAGGCCGAGCTTGTTCGCGACACGGTAGACGCCCGCCGCCATCTCGTCGTTGCTCGCGAAGATGGCGGTGGGCCGCGGATTCATCGCCAGGAGTTTTTCGGCGCCGGCGACGCCGGACTCGTAGGTGTATCCGCCATCCACGATCAGCTCGCTGGCGATCGGCGCTCCGCGCGCCTCCAGCGCCTCGCGGAATCCGTCCAGGCGTTCGACCGCCGAGCGGAATCCCGTCGGGCCGGCGATGTAACCGATGCGGCGATGGCCGAGCGACACGAGGTAGTTAGCCACCTCGGCGACCGCCAGGCGGTCGTTGGAGATCACGATGCGCTCGGGGTCGTCGAGCGGTGTGTACGTGATGCGCACGTAGGCGCAATCGGCCGCGGTGAGTGCGCGCGTGAGCTCGTCGTTCTCCGAGACCGGGGGCAACAGGATCACGCCGCGCAGCTTCTGTCGTTCGACGAAGCGCCGCACGCCCGTGATGAAGTCGGGATTCTTGCGGTCGCAGGGATGCACGACCACCTCGTATTCCGAATTGCGGACGGCGTCGAGCGCGCCTTCCATGCAATTGACGATGTACTGCGCGTTCGGATTGTCGTAGACGAGTCCGATCAGGAACGACTTTCTGAACGCGAGGCCGCGTGCCTGCGGGTCGGGCACGTAACCGAACTTGTCGATGACCGCCTGGATGCGCGCGCGCGTGGCTTCCTGCACGAGCGGCGACTGGTTGATGACGCGCGACACGGTTTTCTTCGAGACGCTGGCGAGTCTCGCGATGTCGTTGATCGTGGCATTACGTCCCGACTTGATGCCGGTCGCCTTGACGACCGCGGGCGGCTTGGGTGCTGCGCGAGTACTGCCGACTTTCTTCCGGGTCCGTGTCATGCCGCGATTGTACGGAAGCGCCGATGTCCCGGGCAGATGTCCCTAACAATCAGGTCCGGACAACCGGTGTCATCGGCACGGTCAGGCAGCGCACGATGCCGAGGCCGGTGAAGACGGCCTCCGCCGACTGGCCCGCCGAGATCGCATGGACGCCCGTAACGGCACCCGTGGAGATGAAGTCCCCCGCCCGCAACGGTCGGCCACGCTGGGCGTTGCACTGCAGGGCGAATGCCAGCGACGCGAGCGGCCCACCGCTCACGGCGGAGGCGTTTCCGCGCCCGACGATCGCGCCGTCGATGCGCGTCTCGCAATTCATCGATTCCGGATCGCGCAGCTGCCAGTCCGGCACCTCGGCGCCCAGCACCAGGCCCGCGTTGTTGCCGAAGTCGCTCGCGACGACGGCGGGGCCGTAGTCGTTGATGTTGACCAGCGGGCTGCTCGCGATCTCGATACCGATAAACAGGGTCCTGACGAAGCGCCGCGCCGTTTCAGCCGTCCAGTCGATCACGTTGGCCGGAGCATCCTTCGCGAGCTGAAACACGAACTCGGCTTCGACGGCCGCGAAGCCGTTCGCGAATACGGGCATGGAAACCGCCTTCCCGCCGCCATTGGCGCGTACGACGGAGTCGGCGAATATCGGTCCCACGAGGCGCTGGGCGCCGAATTTCCGACTGAACTGCGGAGGGATCCCGCCGACCTTCCAGCCGGCAACCGAGCCGCCCCACAGCGCAATGGCCTCATCCTGGCAGCGATACGCGGCGTCGAGATCCTGCGGGAGAGGGCCCGGGTAGTTCGCGAGCGAGCCCGCGGAACGGCGGGCCTTTACGAATTCGGCGGCCACCCTCTTGGCGTCGAACGCCGGGTCGGAGACAACGGAAACCAATTTCTGAGCCTTCTTTTCTTGAGCGCGTCGCTGCAGGCGATGTTATATAGGGAAACCGGTGTCATTGACAATGCTTTCGGGGGGACATCGCATGTCGACTCGCAGTTTCTGGGCCGTAATCCTGTCGTTCGCGCATTTCGGAGGCGCAGCCGCGCAAACGCCGCTGGCGTTTCCGGGCGCAATGGGCGCGGCGGCAACCACTCCGGGCGGGCGCGGAGGGGAGATCCTGCGCGTCACGACGCTCGCGCCGACGGGACCTGGCTCGTTCGGCGAGGCGGTCAACAGGAAAGGGCCTCGCATCGTCGTCTTCGAGGTCGGCGGCGTGATCGACCTCGCGGAGAGCACGGTGCGCATCACGGAGCCCTATCTAACTATCGCGGGGCAGACGGCGCCCGCGCCCGGCATCACGTTCATCCGTGGCGGCATCGACATCACGACGCACGACGTCGTGGTGCGGCACATCCGCGTGCGGCCCGGCGATGGCGGCCGGCCGAAACTCTCGGGCAGCGATTACGATGCGATCTCGACCATCGGCGCCCACGACGTGATCGTGGATCACTGCTCGCTGACCTGGGCGACCGACGAGAACCTGTCGGCGTCGGGACCGCGATTCACCGGAAACACGCCCGAGGAGTGGCGCAAGGGCACGTCTCACCGGATCACCTTCAGCAACAACATCATCGCCGAAGGACTCGCGGACTCCGTTCACGTGAAGGGCGAACATTCGAAGGGCTCGCTGATCCACGACAACACGTCCGACATCCTGATCGTCGGCAACCTGTACGCGCACAACAAGGAGCGTTCGCCGTTGTTCAAGGGCGGCGCGCGCGGAGCGGTCGTCAACAACCTGATCTACGACCCGGGCCCGCGCGCGATCCACTACAACCTGATCGCCGAGGAGTGGGGTGATCAACCCTACCAGACCGGCGAAATCGCGATCATCGGCAACGTATTACGCGCGGGGCCGTCGACACCCGCGCGCGTGGCGCTGGTGATGGCGGGCGGCTCGGGCGACCTCGCGCTGTACGAACGCGACAACATCGCGGTCGACGCGCTCGGCGATCCGCTGCCGATGCGCGGCTCCTACACGACCGCGCCGATCAAGATCCTTAAGCTGCCGGCGCCAACCATCTTCGGCGTGAATCCCATACCGGCCCGGGACGTGCAGGACTCGGTGATCAGGAACGCCGGCGCGTTCAACGCACAGCGCGACCCCGAGGACGCACGCATCGTCGCGAACGTCATCGAAGGCCGCGGCGCCATCATCGATTCACAGTCGGTGATCGGCGGCTATCCGAAGGTGGTTCCCACCTTCCGGAAGTTCGATCCGAACGCGTGGAACCTGCACGACATGACACCGAAGTAGTTCGCGGTATCTACCGGCCGCTCAACGCCCAGGCCCGTACCAGTTCGGGCCACGCAGCCGAGTCGAGTCCCGTAACGCCGCGCATGCCGAAGCCGTGGCCGCCGCGATCGAACAGGTGCAGCGCGCTCGGAACTCCGGCCTCGCGCAATGCCGAGTACATCGCGAGAGAGTTCTCGGGCACGACCGCGGCGTCGTCCGCGGCGTGTATCAGCAACGTGCGAGGTGTGGCCGGCGAGACATTGAGGTTCGGCGAAAACCGCGCGAGATCCCCGGCGCGCACGCCGGCCTTCAGCAGCTGTTCCGCCGAGCCCTTGTGCGCATGTGCGCCCGTCGTCGCGATCACGGGGTACATCAGCACCGCGAAATCGGGACGTGACGGCGCATCGTCGGTGGCATCGCGCCGCGCATACGAGAGCCGCGGCTCCGTGATCAGGCGAGCCGTGAGATGGCCGCCGGCCGAGAAGCCGATGATGCCCACGCTCGCCGGGCGTGCGCCCTGGATCGGACGTACGCGCAGCAGGCGCAGGGCGCGCATCGCATCGTGCACGGGTGCATCGGCGCCCGCGGCCCAGCCGTCCGCGGGCATCCGGTATCGCAGCACGGCCGCTGCGAAGCCGCGTTCGGCGAACCACTCCGCGGACTCGAATCCTTCCTTGTCGATGACCACGCGCGTGTAAGCGCCACCGGGGACGATCAGCAGGGTGATGCCGTTGTACTCGCCCTTAGGCTCGAAAAGCGTCATCACCGGACGAGTGACGTGTTGCGCGATCCGGTCGCGCAGCGGCCCGGTCGGCGAGCGCTCCAGCAGCTCTTCGCGGACCGTCACGCGTTCGCCACCGGACGCGCCGCCCGGCCATAGTTCGACGACGTTGCCGCCCGGTTCGGGCGTCGGAACGGGTGCGGCCTGAAGCGCGGCTGCGAAGGGCATGGCCGCAAGAATGAGCGCGGGTACTCGAGTGGGCAACTTCATGCGCCAAGTATGCCGCGCTTCACCGATGCCTGACCAAACGAAACGGGGACGGAACCTCGCGATTCCGTCCCCGGCCATGCTCGTTCCGTCGTCCGGCCACGCCACGGTCCGTTGCGGAGGAGCCGTGGCGTGGGGACTTCCCGGTCTAACTAGTCTCAGAACTTGAAGCGTCCGCCCAGGAAGTACTGGCGACCCTGGAAGTGGTAGTACGACAGGCGGTTGCCCACCGAATCCACCCACTGGTCGTCGACCTCGTCGGTCAGGTTCAAGGCTTCGAGAGTCAGCGTGAAGTTGTCGCCGATGGTGTACGAGGACGAGAAGTCGAGATTGAAAGTCTCGGCCGTGCCCTCGACGTCGTTGCCGTTGCGGCCCGGTACCGTCGTCAGGTAGTCCGAGCGGAAGGCCGCCGCGAGACGCGCGCTGAACACCTTGTTGTCGAAGTACAGCGTCGCGTTGTACGCGCGCTTCGACAGGCCCGTGAGGTCGGCGGTGGCCGTTACGGCTCCCGTCGCGTTCAGGTAGTCGATCTCCGACTCCACACCCGTGTAATTGAGCACGGTGCCGAAGTTGCTCCAGATGCCGGGCAGGAAGCTGAACGGCTGCTGGTAGCTGATTTCGAATCCCTTGAGATCGCCGCCCGGCGTGTTGGCCGGCAGGTTGAACTGCCAGTCCGACGAGGGCGAACAGCCGGCGACCGCGCCGCAGGCCGCGACCGCGACGCTGTCGGGCAGTCCCAGCGGATTGCCGGTGAACGGCCGCGTCTCGCGGATCGTCTGCACGAACGACTCGATGTCCTTGTAGAAGATCGCGGCGGACAGCAGCGATTCGGGAGCGAAGTACCACTCCACGGCCAGATCGTAGGCCTTGGCGCGGAACGGCTCGAGCTGCGGATTGCCGGCGGTGACCGTGCGGTTGTTGCCCGACACGCTCACGGCGGCGCCCGGATTCAGGTTGCCGAGATTGGGCCGCGTCATCACCTTCGCGGCGCCGAAGCGCAGCAGCAGCGAATCGCTGACGTCGTACACCAGGTTCAACGACGGCAGCGTGTCGGAATAATCGTGCTCCACGGTGACCAGCAGCGGCGAGCCGCTCGTGAACGTATAACCCTTCGAAGTCAGGTCCGTCTTCACGTAACGCACGCCGATGTTTCCGCGCAGCGATTGATCGCCCAGCGGAATGTTGAAATCACCCTGGATGTAGGCGCCCTTGTCGTCCTCTTCGATCCTGTTGTTGTTGCCCAGCGAAGGCTCGATGCCCATCGGGTACAGCGACGCGTTGTCGAGATCGAGCGCATCGACCGCGGTCCGGTAGTCAGGGATCAGCCAGGTGGTATCGGTGCCGGCCGGAATGCCGAGACCGCTGCGCATGGACACCAGGCGGCTGTACGAAGAGATCGCTGCTCCGCCGACCGCGGCGGGGATCACGCCTTCCTGGTTGCCCGTCGTGCCGTTCGAGCGGCGCATTTCGGTCGACTCGAAGACGTAGTTCTTCCACTGCGGGCCGAACTTGAGCGAGAAGGAATCCGAGGCGTTCCACTCGAGATCGATCGACGCCGTCCGGAAGCTGTTGATCGTGCTCTGCGGGCGCATGCGGATCTGCGTCAGCTGCCAGGTCGCGGGATTCGTGACGTCGGCCGTGCCGTAGCTGAACTGCGGCAGGCGGCTGTTCTGGCGATAGTCGTAGCTGTAGCCGTCGACGTTGCTGGCGTCGAACAGCAGCGTGGTCTGCACCGGGTTGTCGTGATTCGCTTCCGCGAAGCCGACCCGCGCCGACGCGCTGAACGCCTCGCTGAAGTCGTGGCTGCCTTCCAGCGTGAGCTGCGTGAACTCGGTCTTCAGCGAGTCGAAGCGCGCCTCCGAACGGATGTCCACGTCATTGAAGACGCCGTAGACCAGCGTGTTGGTGTCGTCGATGAACGCATCGACGACGTTCACGTCCTGGATGCCGTTGCCACCCGTGGCGCTGAACACGGGGGTCTCGAGAAACATCTCCTCGCGCGTGGCATCGAACTTCGCGTACAGCGCGTCGAGCGTGATCGTCGTGGAATCGCTGGGCGCGAACTGCAATGCGGCGGTCACGCCGATGCGTTCCTGTTCGTGCTGGTACTTGTCGTAGCGCGGGATGCGCGGGCGGAATGCGCCGTTGATCTGCGCCGGGGTCAGGGAGCCCGAGTAAGCGGGATCCAGGGGGCCGAAGCAGCCGCTGCCCGGGCAGTTGCCGGAGTTCTGCCAACGCACCGTGCTCGCGCCTTCGTCGGCGAGTTCACGCTTGGTGTACGCCACCGAGAACAGCGCGCCGAAGCGGCCATCGGCGAACGTGTTGCTGATCAGGAACGCGCCGCGCGGATCCATGCTCGAGTTCAGGTCGTTGTAACCGAGCTGCGCGGAACCCGCGATCGTGAGGCCGTCGTAGTCGAACGGGCGCCCCGTGCGCAGATCGACCGTGGCGCCGAGCGAACCTTCCTCGGTCTCCGCCGCGGCCGTCTTGCGCACGGTGATGTTGCTGAACAGCTCGGACGCGAAAGTGTTGAAGTCGAAGTTGCGCCCGCGGTTCGTTCCGCCGGCCGCGTCGGTGCTGCCGTTCGCGCTCATCGCTTCGACGCCGTTGATGCGCACACGCGTGAACTGCGGCCCCAGGCCGCGAACCGAAATCTGCCGGCCTTCGCCCGCGTCGCGCGCGATGACCACGCCGGGAATGCGTTGCAGCGATTCGGCGAGGTTGAGGTCCGGGAAATCCGCGATGTCCTCGGCGACGATCATGTCGATCGCGCCGACCTGTTCCTGCTTCGCTTCGAGGGCCTTGTCGAGGCTCGCCCGGAAACCGGTTACCACGATCTCGTCGACGTTCTCCGCCCCCTGCGCACTGACATTCGAGGATGCGTCCTGCGCGACCGCGCCGTTGCTGAAGCCCAGCAGCGCGGTGGCCGCGGTCAATGCCGTGGCGGTGGAAATTCCTGCTCTTTTATCGGCTGATTTTCTCGACTTGGACATGTTGGGCCCCTCCCGGAGGCGCGCGTGTCGATGGCGTGCCCCCAACAATTGACGACTGGCTCGTGCGCCCGTACCCGGGCGTCACGGTTGCGCTTTATCCCACAGAAATGACACCGGTGACAACCACGTCGACCAGGGGTCTCGGAACCCTCTGTTTTCGCTCGCATATCCAGCTGGTCGTCAGTGGATGGGTCGACCGCGCGCTCGCCAGAATGTGTCCTGGGCGCTACGCATCAGCCTGGCACCCGCGCCCGTGTTATCGCTCACAGTGGCACACGAGACTCGCGTGACGGTCGGCCGGTTCCGGCCGGCAAACTACCCGCCTCCTACACCGGGACCGCCCTGCGGAGACTGTGCCGGGACAGTCGCGGACGCGCACATTCACGGGATGAGAATCCTGATGTCGTGCGTCGCCGTCGCCTCGCTGTCGCTAGTTAGTGGCTGCGAGTCCGTGCGCACCACGAGCGCGGGCGAGGTCGGAGTCGAGCGCAAGCAGAAGATGCTCGTGCCGGCCGAGACGATCGAGCAGGGCGCGGCGCAGGCTTACGACGCGGAGCTCAAGACCGCGCGCGACAAGGGCGTACTGAACACCGACCAGGCGCAGCTCGCGCGCGTGACGACGATTTCTAAACGGCTGGTCGCCGCGACTCCGACGTTCCGGCAGGACGCTCCTTCGTGGAACTGGCAGTTCAACGTGCAGAAGACGCCCGAGCTGAACGCCTATTGCATGCCGGGCGGGCGCATCATGGTGTACAGCGGTCTCATCGAGAAGCTGGACCTGACGGACGCGGAGCTCGCCACGGTGCTCGCGCACGAAGTGGCGCATGCATTGCGCGAGCACACGCGCGAGCGCGTCTCGCGCGCCTATGCGCAGCAGCTCGTGTTGTCCGGCGCCGCCGCCGTTGCCGGTGTCAGCGAGTCGACCGCCAACATGGCGGGCATGATCGCGGAGGTCACGTTCCAGCTCCCGTTCAGCCGCGACCAGGAGTCCGAGGCGGACCAGATCGGGCTCGAGCTCATGGCGCGCGCCGGCTACGACCCGAACGCCGCGCTGAGTCTCTGGAAGAAGATGGCGGCCGCGGAAAGCTCGGGCACGCCGAAATTCCTGAGCACGCACCCTTCGCCCAAGGATCGCATCCAGGACATCGAGAAACTCCTGCCGCGCGTGTTGCCGCTGTACGCGCAGCAGAAGCGCTGAGGCAACTCAGTTGTGCGCGGTCGCCGCGACCGCGCGCCGGAACGCGACCAGCGCGGGTAATGCGGCGAGCAACGTCTCCGGATTGAGAGGCTTCTGGGCCAGCCACACGGGTGCGCTCGCGAGCCAGGGGACTTCCGCGTTGGCGAGATCGCCGGTCAGGATGATCGTCGGAACCGCATGGCCTAACAACCTGGCGAGATCCTCCGCGACCTCCGTGCCGGTCATGCCGCTGCCCAGGTGATAGTCGGCGATGAGCACGTCGAGCCGCCCGCGCAGGGATTCAGCCAACGCCAGCGCCTGTTCGCCGGTGGCCGCCTCGCGTGTCTCGTAACCCGCCGTGCGTAACAGCATTGCGGTGGAGCGCCGCATGGCTTCATCGTCGTCGACGTGCAGGATCACGCCCTGGGCGGCGGCCTGCGGATCGAACAGCGGAATGACGGTTGCGGCTTGCGCGGACATGTTGGCTTGTGCTCCTCGTGATGTGCTCATTGTTCACGAGGCGCACCTGTCCGCGCCTCAGGGAATTTACGGATGTCGCGGCCCGATGCCGTCGAGACTCGTTCGATCGATCCTCGCGCGCGAACGTGACGATCTCGTGTCGATCGCGCCCGACGGCGCATCGATTCAGCGTGTGGCGCGCGTGACCTCTTCGCAGAGCATCGCGTACGAAGGCGGAATCTCGATCACGGCCGTCGCGCCGTGCCGCATCGCCGACACGGCTTCCGCCATGTCATCGGGATCGGTGATGACAAATATCGGCAGATTGCGGTGCCGCCCCCGAGCCTCCTGCAGGAACTCGTCGACGGCCTCCTCCTGGAGATCGTCCGCGATGACGAGGCAGCCGGCGTTGTCCGCGCTCGACTCCTCGAGCGCGGATTCGAGCGTGGTGGGCCACACGACGTTCTCGAATCCGCTCAGCGCGCGCAGCACTTCGTGGGTTCGTTGCGAGGACTGTCCGGCGACGATGATGGTGCGCGCGCCGTTGGAGCCGCCATTTCGCGCGGCGCCGTCTGTTTTTTCTTCCAATCCGGCCATCGCGGCGCGGAGTCTTGCACCGCCGCGAGAACGGATAAATACGTATTTTTTCCCTTGCCCGCCCGAGGCCCTAAGGTGGGGCAACCGTCATCATCATCCGCACCAGCTCGGCGAGCGACGACGCCTCCATTTTCTGCATGACGTGTGCGCGGTGGATCTCGACGGTCCGCTGGCTGACACCGAGATCGCTCGCGACCATCTTGTTTGCCTTGCCCTGGGTGACGAGTTCGAGGACCTCGCGTTCGCGCGGACTCAACGACGCGAGTCGCTCGCGGATCCGGTCGGTGTGGCGCAGCCGTGAACGGTTTTCCGTGTCGCGCGCCAGCGCGCGCTGCACGCGGTCGAGCAGGTCCTGGTCACGAAAGGGCTTCTGCAGGAAATCGAACGCGCCGTGTTGCATGGCCTCGACCGCCATCGGGATGTCGCCGTTGCCGGTGATGAAGATCACCGGGATGGTCGCTCCCCGCATGTTCAGTTCCTGCTGCAGTTCGAGGCCGCTCATTCCAGGCATGCGCACGTCCAGCAGCAGACAGCCTCCCTGGTTCGCGTCGAATCGCCCGAGATATTCCTGGGCCGACTCGGCGACTTCGGCGTGGATGCCGGCGGACTTGAGGAGCAATCGCAGCGAATTGCGCACCGCGTCATCGTCGTCGACCACGATCACCGTTTGTGGCGAGTCTTTCATCGCTGGCTCTCCTGGAAGGCGGGAAGGACGAAATAGAAGCACGCGCCGCGCGGATTGTTGGCCCGGTATTCGAGACGGGCGTCGTGCGCCTTGATGATCGAACGACTGATCGCGAGCCCGAGGCCGGTGCCGGTGGGCTTCGTCGTGTAGAACGGCTCGAAGATCCGGTGCTCCGCGTCGCGCGGCAGCCCGGGCCCGAGATCGCTGACCGATACCTCGACGTCGCCGTTCTCCACCCGCCGCGTCGCGATGCGCACCTCGATGGCCGCGCCGTGTTCGCCCGACGCCTCGAACGCGTTGTGCACGAGGTTCATCAGCACCTGCTGTATCTGCACGCCATCGACGGTGACGGGCGGTAGTTCGTCGGCGAGGTCGAGCGCGAGCGCGCCGTCGTGAACGCGCGCGTCGCTCGCGAGCAGCGTGTTCACTTCGCGGATCAGCCCGTTGATGTCGCGTGTCTCGCGGCGCACGTCCTCGTTGCGCACCAGCGAGCGGATGCGCTTGATGATCTCGCCGGCGCGCAACGCCTGGCCGGCGATCTGCTCGATCGCGCCGGAGATCACCGGAACGTCGGGAGTGGGCGCGCGGAGCATGCGCGCGCAGGCCTGCGCGTAGTTGGCGATCGCGGCGAGCGGCTGGTTGAGCTCGTGCGATATGCCCGCGGCCATCTCGCCCATGGTCGCGAGCCGCGAGACGCTGTTCATGCGTTCGAGCGCGCGATGCGCTTCGCTCTCGGCGCGCCGCTGGTCGGTGACGTCCTCGCCCGACAACATGATGCCGGTGGCCACGTCGTTGTTGTCGCGCAGCGCCACACAGCGCCAGGTGATGAAGCGGTCCTCGCCGTCGGCCGAGCGCACGTGGTATTCGCAACCCTGCGGCTCGTCGCCACCGGCCATGAGCACCGCGCGAAACGCATTGCGCGCGGTCGCGCGGTCGTCGGGCGCCACGCAGCAGTCGATCCAGCTCGAGCCGACGATGTCGGCGCTCTGCTTGCCGAGCACGCGCACGGCCCGCTGATTCACGAGCCGCACGACGCCGGCGCGGTCCGTCGCGACCAGCATCACCTGCGCGAGATCCAGGTAGAGACGGTTGAGCTGCCGCTCCTTCTCGAGCGTCGCGAGCGCCTTGCGGCGCAATGACGTGTCGTGCAGGTGGCCGAGGAACATCGGCGGATCCGTGTTCGGGATGCGGCCGACGCTCAGGAACACGGAGAACTCGCTGCCGTCGCGATGCAGTACGCGCACGTCGCGCCCACGCCCGAGGATCCTCGGCTCGCCGCCCGCGAGATATCCGCGCATGTGACCGTCGTGGTACGCGCGATCCGCCGGCGCCATCAGCATGCCGATGTTGCGCCCGAGCGCGTCGGCCGCGCGGTAGCCGAACATCTCTTCCGCCGAACGATTGAATGCGGCTATCCGTCCGCGGTCGTCCACGATGACGGCCGCGTCAACCGTTGCCTCCAGCAGCGCGAGTACCTCGGGAGTCGGCGTTGACATTCTGGTCGAAGATACTCCCTGGCCTCGTAAGGTTGTTAGTGGCCGCGGGCCGACCAGCTTATGCCCGTGGCGCACCCGCGGCGGCGCGCAGCAGCTTCGCGTCCACGTCCGCTTCGGCGGCCAACCAGTCTTCGACTTCGTGCCCCGGCGCGAAACCGCGCTTCTGCGCGCGGAAATACGCGGCCTCCGCGATCAGCGCGGCGCGTTGCCCGGGGTCGACGAAACTCGCGACGCTGCTCTTCGCTTTCGCGGCCGCGGCCGCGGACTTGCGTGGGGCGCGCGTACGGACGGCGGGCGTGATGCTCTTTTCGCGTGACATGGTCAGGACTCCTCGGGGTTTGTACGAGTGCTGTCGCGTTTCATTTTTCCGTCTCCCTGCGCGCGCCGCGCGTCGACTTGTTTGCCGACGGCTGAATTTTTTTCACCTCTCCCTGTGTGCCGTTCCTTCGGCCACACCGCGAATCAACCCGGCAGCACCGGCATCGACAACACCTGCACACCACGCCCCGTGGGCGACACACGCGACGCGAACTCCGCCGGCTTCACGACCAGCAGATCGGTTTCGAGCGTGTCCATCACGAACTCCGCGGTGTTCCCGATGAAGAATCGCTTCAGACCCGAACGCGACACCGCGCCGAGGGCGACGATGGCGCTGCGGTCGCGTTTCGCGATCTTCGGGATCACTTCATCGGGACGGCCCGTGACCAGGTGGCAATGACTGCGCTTCACGTCGAATCCGTCGACGAGGCGATCGAGATCGCGGCGCGCCGAGCGCTCCAGGTCCTCGCGGCCCGCGGCGAGGTCGATGATGGGACCGTCGGGCATCGCCGGCACGATCGGCACGGAGGGCAGCACCACGTGAACGGCATGCAATTCGCCGTGCAGGGCGTGCACGAGTTGCGCGCCCGCGCGCAGGATCTGCCGGTCCAGATTCGCCGGCTTCGCGAAGGCATGCGAGGGATCGATCGCGGCGAGCACGCGCGGCCGGTGATAGAGGCGCGAATTCTTCACGAGCAGCAGCGGCATCGGGCAGAGCCGCAGCAGCTCCCAGTCGGTGTACGACAGCAGCCAGCGCGCGCGTCGCGCGCCGCCGCGGTGGGTATCGGCAACCACGAGGTCCGCGCCGATGCGCTGCGCCTTGCGGATGATGGCTTCGTACGGCGGGTAATCCCAATCGGCCGCGACGTCGACGTCGATGCCGTGCTTGCGGACTCGCGCGGCGAGCTTCTCGAGCTGTTCGCGGCGCGACGACTGCACCTCGCGCTGCCACGCCTTGAGATCGATTCCGCGCCCCTGCAGCGCCTCGGCGTACACGGGCGTCGCGATGTCGTGGAACAGCGTGAGCTGGGCCTTCAGGCCCTTGGCGATCTGGGCAGCCTTGTTGACCGCGGGCAACACGCGCGCGCCCGGGTCCTTCACCGCTGCGAGTATTCGGCGAATCGGCTGCATGCACTGAGGGTGCGCGCCGTTCGCCGGCATCGCACTCATACGAACACCGCATCCGCGTGTAGGCGAACGCCTACCGGCCGCGTGCCGACTCGGTGAGGAAAGTCTTCAGAGCGGGCGACTGCTCGACGAGTGTGTGCGCGGCCCGGCGCAGCCGGATCACCTGTTCGCTCGAGAGCGTGAACGAGGTCGGGATGCGATCGAGGTACTCGCGTTCGGCTGGATCCTTCACGCGGTCGAAACTGAGCTCGACGAGGTCGACGTCGAACTTGTCGCAATCCGGTATCGCGAGCGCCACCTTGCAACGCGTCGCGCGCACTTCCTGCTCCCAGTGTTTCACGCGCGAGCGCAGCAGGTTCATCGTCTCGAAGCTGTAGCGGTTGAACGTGGCGCTCACGACGGCGTCGGCCACCTGCTTGATGCCCAGCGGCTCGGGGCGCTTCGCGAACGTGCGGTCGAAGCCCGTGCGCGCATCCACGACGATGAACAACATGCGGCGCGCCCGCGAATATCCGCCGCGGCGCAGGGAGTCCGTCACCGTCTGGCCGAGCTCGAGCTCGTCGAGGATAGCGCGGGCTCCGAGATTGTCCGCGAGCGCGCCATCGGAAAGATGCAGGTAGGGGTAATTGACCGAATCGAGGAACGACAGGATGCGCTCGGCGCGTTCGCGCCGGTACATGTCTG
This sequence comes from Pseudomonadota bacterium, assembly GCA_023423065.1. Lineage (GTDB taxonomy): Bacteria > Pseudomonadota > Gammaproteobacteria > Steroidobacterales > Steroidobacteraceae > CADEED01. Next base: position 3,181 of record JAFAGC010000052.1, on the reverse strand, counting down.
CTTCCGATTCGGTGACCGTGTTGACGATCTCGGGCGGCTGGTAGCCGCACTGGCCGGCGAAATTGCGCATCACCAGCGGCGCGAAGTACACGGGCGTCGCGGCGGAGGCGAACACCGCGCGCGCCACCGGCACGCTGTTCGGATCCACGCACACGCCGTTGAGCTGTTCGCGCGTGAACGCGAACGGCTTGGCGCGCACGAGATCGGTGGCCGTGACGATCACGCGCGGCGACCGGTTCATCAGGTCGTGGATGGTCGCGTCGCCGAACAGCTCCTGGTCGAAGTATTCGACCTCGAGATCGCTGCGGCTCACGAGGTCGTCCGCCAGTCGAGCCCAGCTCGCCGGGGTCAGTACCTTGTGCCACAGGTCCTTCTCCGTGTCGTGGTTCAGGAACCGCGGCGCGTAGCTGTCGAAGGTCTCCTGTCCGTTGAGCGCGTAGTAGGCCGCGGTGAAGGCGCCACCGGAGACCGCCGAGATGATGTCGACCTCGTCGAGCAGCGGGCGCTGCTCTCCGTCGGGCGTCGTGACCTGCACGCCCCGCAACGCTTCGAGCACGCCGTAGGAAAATGCCGCTGCCCGCTTGCCTCCGCCCGAGAACGTGACGACGACGAATAGTTTGTCCGAATTCGCGCTCACTCCGGGTGCGAGCACCGGCGCGGAGATTGGCACGACTTCGGCCAGCGGCGTTTCCCGGCGTGGCGCCGTGCCGCAGGCGACGAACAGGATCGAAGCCGCGAGCGGGAGCGCCGCGAGCTTCGGCAGCGAGGTGAAGATCATGCGCCGCAGTATACGGAGCGAAGCGCCCTTGTCAGTCGGATTGCGGTCGGCCCGAATGGGACCGGTCGGCGGCGAGGCGATAGATGTCCGGCCGCAGGATCTGCATCAGCACGCCGTCGTTGGGCGGCGCGCGAAAGCCATGCCGGGCATACAGTCCGTGCGCGTCGCGCGTGCCGAGCATCGCGCGGCGGGCGCCGGTCAGCGCGGGGTGCGCCATCACCGCTTCCATGAGCCGCTTGCCGAGGCCGTGGCCCCGATGTTCTTCCAGCACGTAGACGTCGCAGATGTAGGCGAACGTGGCGTAGTCGGTCACGACTCGTGCGAGTCCGACCTGCGCGCCCGACGCGCGTTCGTAAACGCCGAAGCACAGCGAATTTCGCGCCGCGCGCTCGACGGTGTCGAGCGGGATTCCGGGCGACCAGTACGAACGCGCCAGGTACGCGTGCATCGCGTGTACGTCGAGCCGCGCCGGGTCAGTGGAGATTTCGTAGGCGTTCACCGATCGACCTCTGACCACCTTCAATCCACGACGAAAAGTGTCGCGCCCGACTTCGTCGACGAGCGATGCGCCTCCGCGCCGTCCGCGACCTGGTAACTCATGCCGCGCGTCAGCGAGAAGCGGCGGCCATCGGCAAGCTCCGTGGTGAGCTCGCCGGACAGGCACAGCAGGAAGTGTCCCTTGGAGCACCAATGGTCGGCGAGATAACCGGGCGTGTACTCGACCATGCGCAACCGCACGTCGCCGAACGTGCGCGTGCGCCACTGCGCGACGCCGGTTTCACCCGAATGCCGCGTGGGTTCGACCGCGTTCCAGTCCACGGTGCCGAAGGGCAGATCGCTGATGCGCATGGCGGCTAATGCTTCTCCGCGAGCACGTCGCGAAACACGGCGGCGTCGACGTTCCCGCCGCTCACGGTGATGCCGACACGCTTGCCGGCCAGCGACTCGCGCTCGCGCCACGCGGCGGCGAACGCCGCGGCGCCGGCGCCTTCGGCGACGTTGTGCGTCAAGGAGAAGATCGCGCGCATCGCCGCGGCGAGCTCCGCGTCGGTCACCTCGACGACGCGTTCGACGTTCGCGAGCAGGATCGCGAGCGCGTCTTCGTCGGGCTTGCGGCAGGCCATGCCGTCGCCGAGCCGTGTCGTGACCGGCGCCTCGATGGGGCGACGCGCCTCGAACGAGCGGGCGTATGCCGGTGCGTGCGCGGACACGACTCCGACGATGCGTGTGCCCGGCGAGAACACATTGCGCGCCGCCGCGGCCGCGCAGGCGCCCGAGCCCTGGCCGATCGGCACGTAGACCACGTCGAGATCCGGCGCGGCGCGGAACAGCTCCGCCCAGTAGGTGGCCACGCCGAGCACGATGTCCATGTGGAATGCCGGGACCATGTGCATTCCGTCGCGCGCGCCGACCCGCGCGGCTTCCTCGCGGGCTTCCTGGAAGTCGCTTCCGAACTCGATCAGGTGGACGCCGAGCGCACGCATCGCGGCGTTTTTCTCCAGGCTGTTGCCGTGCGGCACGTACACGGTCGCCGGCAATTCGAACCGGCGCGCCGCGAGTCCGACAGCCTGGCCGTGGTTGCCGCGCGTGGCGGTGATCACGCCGGGGCAGCGCGGCTCGCGCCGCAGCATCTCGCGGAAGTAGATAGCGGCGCTGCGCGCCTTGAACGCGCCGATGGGCGTGTGGTTCTCGTGTTTGAGCCAGACTTCGGCGCCGAACGCCGCCGCGACCTGCGGCCAGACGTACTGCGGAGTCGGCGGCACGAGGTCGCGCAGGAACCGCGCGGCATCCTCGATCGCGGCGCCGTCCGGGAGCGGGGGCGCGGGAAGCGCGGGCGTGTTCGCGCCGCCCGGGTGGTTAGGTGCTGCACCGGCATTCATGGGATGCAAACTTACCCCACGACCCAGTACAGTTGCAGTACAGTTGATCTCCCGACATGGCCGACTGGCCCGCTACCCACATGACTCTGCAGAACGCCCAGGATCATCGACTTCCCGCCCAGCTCGCCGCGCGCTTCGCGCAGCGCATCGAAACGCACGCGTTGCGCCCCGGCACGCGGCTGCCCTCGATCCGCGAATGCGCCGCCGAATCGCGCGTGAGCCGTTCGACGGTGGTGGAGGCCTACGAACGCCTGATCGCCGCCGGCCTCGTCGAATCGCGCCGCGGCTCCGGTTTCTATGTCCGGCTGCGCACGACGCATCGTCATACACGCCAGCGCGCCACCGCGAATGCGCACGCCTTGCCGGGCACCGTGCTCGACGTGAGCTGGCTGCTGCGCGCGCAGCGCCGCCAGTCGCCCGGCAGCGAGCAGCCCGGCGCGGGCCTGCTGCCGGAGACGTGGCTCGATCATTCGATGGTCAGCGCCGCGATCCGCGGCGTCGGCCGCCCCCCCCGGACGGGGGG
>JAFAGC010000043.1 GCA_023423065.1 Pseudomonadota bacterium | reverse complement strand
TCGGCCGGACTATCCGGCCGCGACGCTGGATTGGCTGCGATTCGATCTGGGGCTGATGCCGGGCATGACCGTTGTCGAGCTGGGCGCCGGCACCGGGAAGTTCACGAGGACGCTGGCGAAGACGGGTGCGAAAGTGGTCGCCATCGACCCCGTCGGCGAAATGCTGAAGGTGCTCAGGCGCGAGTTGCCCGCCATTCCCGCGGTGCAGGCCACCGCCCAGAAGTTGCCCCTCCCCGATGCCACCGCGGACGCGGTGATCTGCGCGCAATCCTTCCACTGGTTCGCATCCGCCGACGCCCTCACCGAGATCCGTCGCGTGCTCGTCCCGGGCGGCATGCTTGGACTCATCTGGAACGTGCGCGATCAGTCCGTCGGCTGGGTTGCGGAGCTCACCCGCATCATGGAACCGTTCGAAGGTGATGCACCGCGATACGACCATGGCGAGTGGCGCCGCGTCTTCCCGGCGCCTGGGTTTGCCGAATTGCGCGAGCGCGTGATTCCGCACGCGCACATCGGCCCTCCCGAGCAGGTGATCGTGGATCGCATCGCGTCGGTCAGCTTCATCGCGGCGCTGGATGGATCCACGCGGGCCCGTGTGCTCGAGCAGGTCCGTGATCTGATCGCAAGAACACCGGGGCTAGTGGGGCGCGCGGAGGTGAGCTTTCCCTACGTTACCTGTGCGTACTGGACGGCCGCGCGCTGAACGGTCGACCTTATTGGCGACATTGAGGTCTGTCCCCGTTTGCTAGGAAACAAGGAATGTCCCCGTTTCTTACAGGATCGACGCGCCCTCGTCCGCCGCGGTCGCACCTTCGCGCAGACGCGTGAACAGTTCGCGCCCGACGCCGTAGGTCGTGTCGAACACCTCCGGCTTCACGGGCTCGCGCGCCGCGAGCGTCGCCGCATCGAGCTGCACTTCGAGCACCCCGGCGCGCGCGTCGAGGCGAATGATGTCGCCGTCGCGCAGTCGCGAAATGGGGCCGTCCGCCGCGGCCTCGGGCGTGAGGTGAATCGCCGAAGGCACCTTGCCCGACGCTCCCGACATGCGCCCATCGGTCACGATGGCCACGCGCCGGCCGCGGGCCAGCAAGCCCGACATCGCCGGGATCAGCTTGTGCAGCTCGGGCATGCCGTTCGCGCGCGGACCCTGCCCGCGCACCACCGCGATGAAGTCGCCCTCGATACCGTCCTTGAGCGCGGCAGCCAGCGCCTCCTGCGATTCGAACACCTTCGCGGGCGCCGTGATCTCCCACAGCGAAGGATCGCAGGCCGAGGTCTTGATGACGGACTTGCCCAGGTTGCCGCGCAGTAGTTTGAGACCGCCGTCCGCCGAGAACGGAATCGACGCGGGCCGCAGGATCTTCTCGTCGTGCGACTTTTCGGGAGCATCGCGCCACACGAGTTTGTTGTCGATCAGGAAGGGGTCCTTCGCATACGCGCCGAGCCCCGGGCCCCACACCGTCATCGCGTCTTCGTGCACGAGCCCCGCATCGATCAGCTCGCGCGTCACGAAGCTCATGCCGCCTGCGGCATGGAACTGGTTCACGTCGGCCTCGCCATTCGGATAGACCCGCGCGAGCAGCGGCGTGACCCGGGACAGATCCGCCATGTCGTCCCAGGTGATCGTCAGGCCCACGGCGCGCGCCATCGCGACGAGGTGGATCACGTGATTCGTCGAGCCGCCGGTCGCCATGAGTCCCACGATCGCATTGACGAACGAACGCTCGTCGATCACCTCGACGAACGGTAGATAGTCGGGCCCCAGCGCCGTGGTCGCCGCGGCGCGCTGCGTGGCCGCGACGGTCAGCGCATGCCGCAGCGGCGTGTTCGGATTGACGAACGCCGCGCCCGGCACGTGCAGGCCCATGAGCTCCATGAGCATCTGGTTGGAATTCGCCGTGCCGTAGAACGTGCACGTGCCCGCGTTGTGGTACGAGGCCAGCTCCGCCGCGAGCAACTCGTCGCGCGTCGCCTTGCCTTCCGCGTAACGCTGGCGCACCTCGGCCTTCTGCTTGTTCGCGATGGTCCCCGTGGGCATCGGCCCGCCGGGCACGAGGATGATGGGCATCTGGCCGAACGAGGCCGCGCCGATGAACAGCCCCGGCACGATCTTGTCGCAGATGCCTAACAACAATGCGGAGTCGAACGCCTCGTGAGACAACGCGACTACCGTCGCGAGCGCGATCACGTCGCGGCTGAACAGCGACAGCTCCATCCCCGCGCGGCCCTGCGTCACGCCGTCGCACATCGCCGGCACACCGCCCGCGACCTGAGCCGTCGCCCCCGCGACCCGCGCCGCGGCGCGAATCACCTCGGGATACGTCTCGAACGGCCGATGCGCCGACAACATGTCGTTGTACGCGGTCACGATGCCGATGTTCGGCACCGCCTGCTGCAGCCGCGGCTTGTCTTCGCCGGACGCCGCGATCACGTGCGCGAGATTCGCGCAGGCGAGTTTGCCGCGCGCGGGCTCGACCAGTTTGCGTTTGCGGGTGCGCTCGAGATATTCGCCGCGCGCCGCGGCCGAACGGCCGCCGATTCTTTCAGTGACTTCGACGACGACGTCGTGCTTCTTCTGGGTCATCTCTTACTCGTACCAACTGTGGCCGTGTCGCTCCGTCAGCGCGATCGCGGCCGTGGGCCCCCAGGTGCCCGCAGGATACGGCTTCACGAGCTGACGAGTCGACCGCCAGCTCGTCTGGATTCCGTCGATCCACTGCCACGCCGCTTCGACTTCGTCGCGGCGCACGAACAACGTCGTGTTCCCTTTCAGTGCATCGATCAGCAGGCGCTCGTACGCGATGCGCGTGCGCCCGCCGCTCTCGTCCTTGGGCAGCGACAGCTCGAGCGGCACCTCGCGCAGGCGCACACCCTCGATGGCGGGTTGTTTGCTCAGGATCTGCAGCACCACGCTTTCCTTCGGCTGCAGCTTGATGACGAGCCGGTTGGCCTGCAGGTTCGGCTCGTCGGCCGCGAAGATGTTGTGCGGCACCGACTTGAACTGGATCGCGATGTCGGTGCGGCGCGATTGCATGCGCTTACCGGTACGCAGGTAGAACGGCACACCCGCCCAGCGCCAGTTGTCGATCTCGGCGCGCAGCGCGACGAAGGTTTCGGTTTCGCTGTTGCCCTTCGCGCCCTTTTCTTCGTTGTATCCCGGCACCGCGATGCCGCCCGCGCTGCCGGCCGTGTATTGGCCGCGCACCGTATTGGCGGCCACCGTCGCCTGTGTGATCGGACGCAGGCTGCGCAGCACCTTGGTCTTTTCGTTGCGCACTTCGTTCGGCTCGAACAGGTGCGGCGGCTCCATCGCCACCAGCGTCATGAGCTGCAGCACGTGGTTCTGGACCATGTCGCGCAGCGCGCCCGCTTCGTCGTAATAACCCGTGCGGCCTTCGAGGCCCACGGTTTCAGCCACCGTAATCTGGACGTTATCGATCGACGACGCGTTCCACAGAGGCTCGAACAGGGAATTCGCGAAACGCAGCGCGAGCAGGTTCTGCACCGCCTCTTTGCCGAGGTAGTGGTCGATGCGGAAGATGCGGTCCTCGTGGAACACACTGCCGACGGCTTCGTTGATCGCGATGCTCGACGCGAGATCCGTGCCGATCGGTTTCTCGAGGATGATCCGGCAGTGTTCGCAGGCGAGACCGGCGGCCGCCAGGCTCAACGCCGTCGCGCCGTACACCTTGGGCGACGTCGCCATGAAATACAGGATGCGGTTGTTGCCCGCGAGCGCCTTCTGCAGCGCCTCGGTTCCCTTCACCGTGCCGTCGCCCGCTTCGAACGGCGCGTACGTGACGCGCGTCAGCAGGTCCTTGAGCGCGTCTTCCTTGAGGTACTCGGGCAATACGTGTTTGCGCAACGCGCGCTCGACGAACGCGCGGAACTCCTCGTTCGGCATGCCGTTGCGCGCCGAGCCGACGAAGGTGAGCGTCGGCGGAACCAGCTTCTCGCGGCACAGGTGATACAGCGAAGGCCACACCATGCGCTGCGACAGGTCGCCCGTGGCGCCGAACAGCACGAACTTCTGAATCGGATTCTTCACGTGCATCATGAGTTACGCATCAGCAGGCGCGCGGCGCCGAGCAGCTCCACGTGGGGATGCAGGATGGTTTCGAGCGGCACGTTGCGCATCGCGAGCGTGAACCGGCCCTTGTATTCGAAGCCCGAACGCACGCGGCGCTCGAGCGTGTCGCGATCGAAGTGCTGCAGCATCGCACCGGAAATCAGCACGCCGTTCCACGCGCCGAGCGTCATCGCGAGATCGCCGGCGAACGAGCCCAGCAGCTCGCAGAACAGTCCGACCGCTTCCTCGCATTGCGGATCGCTGGAAGCGCGCGCGGTGATCTCGGCGGCGGACAGTTCCGGTCCGTGTTTGCCGTCCGCGTCGCACAGCGCCTGGTACACGTTCGCGAGGCCCGCGCCCGAGAGCACGCGCTCCGCGGACACGCGTCCGTACTTCTTGCGCAGCCAGCGCAGCAGCTCGATCGATCGCTCGCTCGTGGGTGCGAAGCTCGCGTGGCCGCCTTCCGTCGCGAGCACGTTGTACGAGCCCGCGTTCGCGACCACGCCGCCGACACCGAGACCGGTGCCCACGCCGACGATGGCGCAGACGCCCTGCGACAGCGGCAGCCCGATCCGCTGCGTGCCGACCGGCCGCAGATCGGCCGCGCGCAACGCGCCGACCGCGTGTCCGACCGCTTCGAAATCGTTGATGACGTGCAGGTCCTTGAACGAATGCGCCTCGCTCAATGCGCGTGCCGAGAACGACCAGGCGCTGTTGGTGAGCTGAACGCGATCCGCGTCGACCCGGCCCGCGACCGCGACCGCCGCGCGGTTCAATGCCTGAGGCACGCCCGGTGTTGCACTGCGATAGTGTTGCGCGGCCTGCGAGATCGACTCGTGCGCGCGCACGGCGTAACGCCGCACGCAATGGACGTTGACCGGACCGGCATTCTCCCCGGCCACGGCGATGCCGAACCGGATGTGCGTCCCCCCGACGTCTGCGACCAGACCGAGCACCGCCGATCGGTCGAAATGCTCGTCCCCCCCGGAATCCGCGCCGGTCGGCGCTGTTTCAACTGTCACCATCACGCTCCATTGACCGCAAGACTCGCCCGGCAAAGACAACGCTGTCAAATACTTGGCTAGTGAATTGTACCTATGATTTACGTTAAAGAGCATTTGCGTTGCGCAAAACGTGAGCAGGTTTGACACCGCTGTCTGACAACAAGACAATCCGTCATCGCTATGAGTCGTATAACAATTCATGACGTGTCGAAGGCGGCGGGAGTCTCCATCAAGACGGTCTCGCGGGTTCTCAATAGCGAACCGAACGTGCGCAGCGAAACCCGCGCGCGCGTGCTCAAACTAGTCGAAGAGCTCAACTATCACCCGAGCCTTTCGGCCCGCAGTCTCGCCGGCCGCAGCTCGAATCTGATCGGGCTCATCTACCAGAACCCCAGCGCCAACTACGTCGTGGACCTGCAGCGCGGCGCGCTCGAGCGCTGCCATACGCGCGGTTACCGGCTGCTCGTGCATCCGTGCGAAGGCAACGACATCACGAGCGTGCGCGACCTCGCGGGCCTCGTGCTCGAATCGCACCTCGATGGCGTCGTGCTCGCCCCGCCGCTCTCGGATTCCACCGAGGTCCTCGCGGAACTGCAGAAACATCGCATCCGGTTCGTGCGCATCGCGCCGACCGTCGATCTCGACGCGTATTCGTGCGTGTACATGAACGACGTGGCGGCCGCGCGCGAGATGACCGAATACCTGATCGCCCTGGGTCATGAACGCATCGGCTTCATCAACGGCCCCGTGGGTCACCCGGTCACCGAGCAGCGTTATCTCGGCTACACGATGGCGCTGCGTTCGCACGGCCTCGAGGTCGATCCGCAGCTCGTCGATCGCGGCGAGTTCACGTTCGACACCGGGCTCGCGGCCGCGCGCCGCCTGCTCTCGCGCGCCACGCGCCCCACGGCGGTGTTCGCGAGCAACGACGACATGGCCGCAGGGACGATCATGGCGGCGCACGAGATGGGCCTTTCGATCCCGAACCGCCTGTCGGTCGCGGGCTTCGACGACAGCTATGTCGCGCAGGTGATCTGGCCGCGCCTCACTACCGTGCACCAGCCCACGTACGAGATGGCGCACCAGGCCGCGGACATGTTGTTCCGCTCGATGGGCGACGATCTGCCGCCGAAGAGCATCGAGATTCCGTACCGGATGGTGTGCAGGGAATCCACCGGGCCGCGCCCGGCCAACTGATCCCGGCGCGACCTGTAGGCGCGGTCAGATGGACCTTGCGAGAGCGCTCAGTTCCGCGATTGCCGCGACCAGGTGATAGAAGCTGCTGGCCGGCGCCGGCTCGTCCACCCGCTTTCCAGCGGCGTCGATGCGGTCGTACCACAGGCCCGGGATCGGCGTATCCAGGTAACGCATCAGGCCGTCGGTCGCGGCGGCCGTCGTCGCGAGATAACGCGGCTCGCCCGTCAGGCGCGCCGCGAGTGCCGCCGCCTTGATGCGCTCGGTCTGCGGCCAGAGGCGCGCGCCCGCATCGTGCGGCGAGAAGTCGTCGAGCAGACTGTTGGTCGCGAGGCCGTCCCGCACGCCGAAGTGTTCGCCGATCTCGATGAGCTTCAGCGCCGCCTCGCGCGCCCGTGTGTGTTTCGATCCGCCCCAGCGCAGCAGCAGCCAGGCCCATTCGAACTGGTGACCGGGCTCGACGATGCGGCCTTCGATGCCCGGCGCGGGATTCCATGAGGCGTCGAAGAATTCGCGCAACGCGCCGCTCTTCGGGTCGATGAATTTCGCCAGCGCGAGTTCGGCGATCTCGTCCGCCAGCGTCTTCCACAACGCGTTCTCCGAACAGACCTCGCTGCCCGCGAGCGCGGCCTCGAACAGGTGCATGTGCGGATTCGACAGCAGCGGCAGGCTCGCGGGCATTCCGCTCTCGAACCCCGGCCCCTGCGCGCGCTTCATCTTCTCGAAGATCAGCCCGTGCAACTCGATGGCGAGCCGCTCGCGCTCGGCGCATGTATTGCCGATGCCGGCCGCGACGTTGAACGCGAGCATCCCGAAGGCCTGGTCGTAGAGCAGCGCGCGGTCGTCGCGCACCGAGCCGTCGGCGTTCACGAGCGTGCGGAACAGTCCGTCGGGACGCCGATACTTCGCCAGAAAATAGTCGAGCCCGTGCTGGACCAGCCCTGCCACGTCGCCGCGCCACCCGAGCGACGGCGCCACCGCGAAGCAATACACCTGGCGCGGATTCACGCGCGAGCGGCGCGGTTCCGCGAGCGATTGCCCGTCCTGCGTCAGCCGCTCGTGGAATCCACCCGCGGGGTCGCGCCCGCGGGTGGGCCAGAGTGGATAGGCCGCATCGCACAGCCAGCCGCTGAGCCGGCCGTGTTGTGCATGTATGCGTGCCTTGTCGTCCATGAGTCGATCAGTGAGCGGTGGCCGCCGTTGCCGTACCGTGCTGGAACACCTTCGCGCCGCTCGCGGCGACCGCGAAGCCCATGATCAGCAGGTACGCGACGGCGGGCAGGAAGTATGCCGTATGCAGCCCGGCGGAGTCGGCGATCAACCCGTACACGTAGGGCAGGATCGCGCCGCCGACGATCGCGAGACACAGCAACCCGGACGTCGCGGCGGGCGCGGCGGTCGAACGCTCCAGCGTGAGCGTGAAGATCACGGGGAACATGATCGAGTTGAACAGTCCGATGGACAACGCGAGATACGCGGCCGTCGAACCGTGCATCTGCGACACGGCGAGACACAACAGCGCGGCGCCGAGCGCGAACGCCGCGAGCAGCCAGGGGGCGCGCTGCTTCACGAGGAACAGCAAGCCACTGCCGATGAAACGACCGACCATCGCGCCGCCCCAGTAGTAACTCACCATCTTCCCCGCTTCCTCGAGCGGGATGTTCAGCATGTCGGGCTCCGCCAGGAAGTTCGTCATGGCGCTGCCGATGGAGACCTCCGCGCCGACGTACAGGAAGATCGCCCCGGCTCCGAGCAGTGCCCATCGCGATTTGAACGCGGTGGCGACCGAAGGGCGCTGGCCCTCGTCGACCGGCTTCGTCACGTCGAGCAGACGACGGAACACGAAGATGAACAGCGCGAGCAGCACCAGCGCGCCCGCGATCATCAGGAAGACGCTGTCGATCTTGCGGAACGATTCGGCCCGCAGCTCCGGCGTGACCTCGGCGCCGTGCGTCACGGCGAAGATACCGCCCGCGAGGATGATGCCCGAAACGAGCAGCGGCCCGAGGAACGTGCCGAGGGAATTGAACGTCTGCGAGAAGGTGAGTCGGAAATGCGAACGCTCCGGCGGACCGAGTGCGGCGGCCAACGGATTTGCCACGACCTGGAGAATGGTGATGCCGCTCGCGATGATGAACAGCGCCACGAGCACCAGTGCGTACGTGTTCAACGTGGTCGCCACCGGAACCACGAGACACCCGAGAACCATGACGCCCAGCGCAAAGATGATGGACTTGCTGTTGCCGAGCCTGGCGATCAGCGCCGCCGCCGGCAACGACACCACGAAGTACGCCATGAAGAACGCGAACTGCGTGAGCATCGCCTCCGCGTAGCTGAGTTCGAAGATCGCCTTCAGCGCCGCGATCAGCGGATCGACCGAAACGGTGATGAATCCCCACATGAAGAACAGCGTGGTAACCGTCACGAAGCCCTTCAACATGCCTTTGTACTTGTTGTCTTCCATCGAAGCCCCCTTTGAAACGGAAAGTGGTTAGAGCGCCGCGACCTTCATGAGCGCGGTGCGTGTCGGAAGCAGGCGGTGACTGAACGGCAGGATGGCGGCGCCGACGGCGGGCGCGTCATCCGAGAGCGCCGCGCGCGCCACCGGCGCGATCGCGGGCACCGCGCCGGCGTGCGCGAGCAGGCGCTGGTTCAACTGGTCCGCGATGCGATCGACGATCGCGGCGGGCAGGCGTCCGCCGATGAGCACGGCCTCGGGATTCACGAGGCAATTGATCCCGAGCAGCGGATCGATCAGCGTGTCGACCGCGGCCTCGATCCAGGCATCGACGATGGCCTCGCCGCTGACGTCGAGCGAGGTGAGCTCGTGCGGTGCCGCGACGCGGATGCCCTGCGCCGCGAGCCGGCTGTAGAGCGCCGACAACGAGACGATTTCCTGGATCTGCCGTTCGCGCCCGCTCGCATCGCGGCCGCGCAACATGCCGAGCTCGCCGCTGCGGCCCGTCGCGCCGCGGAAATGATTGCCCTCGACGACCACGCTGCCGCCGAGCGCCGCCGTGATCAGGATGTAGAAGAAGGTCTGGTACTTCTTGCCGAGACCGAACTGCATCTCGCCCATCGTCGCCGCGGCCGCGTCGTTTTCGACGAACACCGGCACGCCGAGCGTGCCCGAGAGCAGCGAGCGCACGTCGGTGGAGGCCCAGACGCCGTAGTTGGCAGGCTGGTGCGGCAGGGTCGCGGCGCGCGGCATGTCGTCGGGCAACGCCACGCCGATGCCGACCAGCTGGTCGCGGTCGATACCGGCCTTCGAGAGTAGTTTGTCCACGCTCTTGCGGAAGAACTGCTCGAAGTCCTTCGGCAACGCGAATTTGACCTCGACCGAGTCGCGCGACCGCACGCGGCCTTCGAAGTCGAGCACCACCATCGTGATGTGGTCGCGATCGAGATTGAGGCCGATCGAAAACCAGCTGTCGGGGTTGATGACGAGTTTGGTCGCGGGCTGGCCGCGTCCGCCGCGCCGGCGCCCCGCTTCCTTGATCAGGTTGTCCGTGAGGAGCCGCTTGGTGATGTTCGCGATGGCGGGAGCGGTGAGCCCGGTGATGGCCGCGATTTCCGCGCGGGTTATCGGACCGTTGACGCGGATCACGTGCAATGTGACGCGCTGGTTGTGATCGCCCGCGCGTTCGAGATTGGTGCCCGACAACCGCATCTGTTTGCCGGGAGAGCCGATCACAAGGCGGCCGCCGCGAACAGGTTCCTGCGCGTGGAAACGTCGGTTTCCGCGTCGGCCGCGAGCGCCAGCGCACCGAGCGGGCCGGCCATCGTGCCGAGCCCCGGAGGAACGACGTACTTCGCGAGGCCCTGCTCGATCTCCGGCGCTTCGACATAACCGCCGAGACTGCGCTTGAGCTCCTCGCGGATGCGATCGAACAGGTGCGCCTGCGCACTCATGACACCGCCGCCGAGCAGGATGCGCGCGGGCGCGGTGGTCAGAACCATCGTGTGGAGCATCTGCGCGAGTCCGTGCGCGACGAAACCCCAGGCCGGGTGATCCGGCGGCAACTCGGATGCGGGCATGCCGGCGCGCGCTTCGATCGCGGGACCCGATGCGAGTCCCTCGATGCAATCGCCGTGATAAGGACAGACGCCCGCGAACGTGTCGCCGGGCACACGGGCGACGCGTACGTGGCCGAGCTCGGTGTGCGTCAGACCGAACACCGACTTGCCGCGCACGATGCTGCCGCCACCGATCCCGGTGCCGACGGTGATGTAGGCGTAGTCGGAAAGACCGCGCGCCGCGCCCCAGCGCCCTTCCGCGAACGCCGCGCCGTTCACGTCGGTATCGAACATCACGGGCACGCCGAAGCGGCGGCCGAGACGTTGCGCGATGTCGGTGTCGCGCCAGCCGGGTTTGGGAGTCGAGGTGATGTATCCCCAGGTCGCGGAACCGGGCTTGAGATCGATCGGGCCGAACGAAGCGATGCCGAGCGCGCGCGGCGCGCCGAATTGCTGGCGCCAGCGCTCGAGCACGGACTCGATCTGCCGCAGGGTCTCCTCGCGCTCGCCGGTCGGCAGCCGCTCGATCGCGCGCACGTCATCCGGTCCCGTGCCGAGGATACACACGCACTTGGTGCCGCCCAGCTCGACGCCCGCGAGTAGTTTGGTCGTGGGGGACACGTTCTCAGTTCGTGGGCGGATTGGGCGCGGGCGCGCTGGGTGCGGGCGGAACGGGCGCGGCCGCCTTGCGCGCCTGGCCGAGCCGCGCGTTCGCGGCGGCGAAGAAACTGTCGTGAGTGGGCGCGGCGCCGACGTCCGCCGTCACCTTCTGGCTGATCGCGAGCATCAGGCGCTTGACCTGTTCGAAGTCGACGGTGTCGACCAGCGGATCGTAGTCGCGCGGAACGATGCCCGCGCCTTCGAGGATCCAGAACCAATCGAGATCGCCGAACAGCTCCGGCCGGTGCTGCATCACGCGGCCCGTCGCCCGGTACATCTCGAGGCGCTGCGTGACCTTGTCCGGCGGCGTCATGGCCGCGCACTGCTTCCAGAACGGCGAGTCGTCGCGCCGCGAGGTGCGGTAGTGCAGGACGATGAAGTCACGAATGGCCTCGTAATCCTCTCCCAAGCCGGCGTTGTAGCTCGCCAGGTTTGCGGGGTCAAACTGGCTGTCCGGGAAGTGATCGAGCAGGCTGAAGATGCCGTTGGAGACCAGGTGCAGATCGACCGGAACGAGCGGATCGAGCGCGCCCGCGGCGGCGCCGATCGCGACGACGTTCTTTTCCCACAACTTGCGGCGCAGACCCGGAGCGAATTGCTCGATGCGCGGCTCGGCGATCGGCGTATCGGCGGCCGCGGCGCGCAAGTCGCTCGCGGCGTCCTCGTCGGACTGGTGCGCGCTCGCATACACATGGCCGTGGCTCGTATGGGTCTGAAGCGGTGTGCGCCACTGCCAGCCCGCGGCGCGCGCGGTGACGCGCACGTAGGGAGGACGCGCGCCGTCGGCCAACGTCGCCGCACTGACGATGCGATCGCAGGGCAGCCATTTACGCCAGTCTTCGTACGGCGCGCCTAACTTCTCGCCGATCAGGGCCGCGCGCGGCGTGCAGTCGATGAACAGGTCCGCGCGCAGCTTGCCGCCGTCCTCGAACTGCAGCTCTTCGATGAAGCCGTTTTCGCGCAGCGTCGCATCGGTGAGCTTGCGCTCGAGCCGGATCACGCCGGCGCGCTCGGCCAGCGTGCGCAGGTAACGCGTCAGCAGCAGCGAATCGACGTGCAGCGCGTAACGCAGGTTCTGCGCGACACCCAGCGAATTCGTCGGGAAGATGAAGCGGTTGGCCGTCGCCATGGCGATTTCATGGCTGAACAGCTCGAGCCGCGGCTTCAGGCCCAGCGCGCGCGCCTTGTGCCAGAAGTGGTGGAACGGCCGCCGCTCGATGAGCGCGCCGAAGCCGCCGAAGGGATGCCAGAAACTTTCGCCGGCCGCCGCCCAGTCGACGAAGCGCGTACCGAGGCTGTAGGTGGACTGCGTCTTGTCGATGAAATCGTTCTGATCGATGCCGAGGAAGCGCAGCAGATCGAGCACGTGCGGCAGGGTCGCTTCGGCGCGGCCCGGAGACGCGGGCTCCGCCGTTTCGACGAGATGGATGGAACAATGACTGCCCAGCTTGCGCGCCAACGCAGCCGCGGAGAGCCAACCCGCGACGCCACCGCCCACGATGGCGATTCGCCTGATTCTTCGATCCGCTTCCATTTGATCCCTTGAGCCCCCACCGCGTCGACGCGGCGGCGAGGCTAGCCGCGCACCCCATACCTGTCAACGAAACTCACCGAAACGGGGCATCAGACCTCGAATTTCCGCCTGAGACAGAATAGGCTGTCGGCGCACAAAAACAGGGAGTTTCTCGATGTCCCCTTCCATGTCTCTTGTCCGGTCCAAACAGGCCGCGGCACTGCTCGCCGTGCCCTTTTTGATGTTGTTCGGATGCAAGGATGCAAGCCAGGATTCGTCCAAGGCCGCCGCGCCGCAGGAAGCTCCCGGCACGGTTCATCCCGAGATCTGGCCCTCGCCGAAGTGGCCGTTCGAGAAGGACGCCGCGCTCGAGGAAAAGGTCGCCGCGCTGCTGGCGAAAATGACCGTCGAGGAAAAGGTCGGCCAGGTCGTGCAGGGCGACATCGCGAGCATCACGCCCGCGGACATGAAGAAATATCACCTGGGCTCGGTGCTCAACGGTGGCGGTTCGTCGCCGGGCGGTGACGAGTGGGCCCCGCCCGACAAGTGGCTGAAGCTCGCCGACGAGTTCTACTACGCGTCGATCGACACGAGCGACGGCGGCGTCGGCATCCCGATGATCTGGGGCACCGATGCGATGCACGGCCACAGCAACATCGTCGGCGCCGTGCTGTTCCCGCACAACATCGGTCTCGGCGCGACTAACAACCCGGAGTTGTTGGCGAACATCGCGCGGGTTACCGCCGAGCAGGTGCGCACCACCGGCATCGACTGGACGTTCGCGCCCACCGTGACCGTCCCGCAGGACGATCGCTGGGGCCGCTCCTACGAGGGTTACTCGGAGGATCCGCGGCTCGTCGCGTCGTACGCCGGCGTGTTCGTGAAGGGACTGCAGGGTGATCCGGCTTCCCCCGACTTCCTCAAGGGCAAGTACGTGATCTCCTCGACCAAGCACTTCCTCGCGGACGGCGGCACTCATGAAGGCCGCGACCAGGGCGACGCGCTCGGTCCGGAATCCGAGCTCGTCGAGATCCACAACGCGGGTTACGTGCCGGCCATCGAGGCGGGCGTGCAGACCATCATGATCTCCTTCTCGAGCTGGCAGGGCGTCAAGCACACCGGCAACAAGGGTCTCATGACCGACGTGCTCAAGAAGCGCATGAACTTCGACGGCTTCACGGTCGGCGACTGGAACGCGCACGGCCAGGTCGAAGGTTGCACGAACGACAACTGTCCGCAGGCGCTGATCGCGGGTCTCGACATGTACATGGCGCCGGATTCCTGGCGCGGCCTGTACGAAAACCTCGTGAAGCAGGTGAAGGACGGCACGATCCCGATGGAGCGTCTCGACGACGCCGTCACGCGCATCCTGCGCGTGAAGTTCCGCGCCGGCCTGTTCGAAGCGGGCCCGCCGTCGAAGCGCGCTCTCGCGGGCAACTTCAAGATGCTCGCCTCGCCGGAACAGCGCGCGCTCGCGCGCGACGCCGTGCGCCAGTCGCTGGTGCTGCTGAAGAACAACGGAGGCCTGCTGCCGCTCGCGGCTGACAAGCACGTGCTCGTCACGGGCGACGGCGCCGACAGCATCATGAAGCAGTCGGGCGGCTGGACCATCACGTGGCAGGGCACCGGACTCAAGAACGCCGACTTCCCGGGCGGCACGTCGTTGTGGGGCGGCGTGCGCGCGGCGGTGAAGGCCGGCGGCGGCAGCGCCGAACTATCCACCGACGGCAGCTACAAGAAGAAGCCCGACTACGCGATCGTCGCATTCGGCGAGAACCCGTACGCGGAATTCCAGGGCGACCTCAAGGTGCTCACGCTGCCCGGCTCGATGACGCAGCATCTCGAGATCATGCAGAAGCTGCGCGCGGAGAACATTCCCGTGGTCGCGGTGCTGTTCTCGGGACGTCCGCTGTGGCAGAACCGCGAGATCAATCTCGCGAATGCCTATGTCGCGGCGTGGCTGCCGGGCACCGAGGGCGGCGGTATCTCCGACGTGTTGTTCCGCAAGAAGGATGGTTCGGTGAATCATGACTTCACCGGCAAGCTGTCCTTCTCGTGGCCGAAGGATGCGACGGGCGAGCCGCTCAACGTGAACCGCGAGCCGTACGATCCACTGTTCGCGTTCGGCTTTGGCCTGACGTACGCCGCACCGGCGGAGCTCGCCGAGTTGTCCGAGGATCCGGGCATCCCGGCCGAACTCATGAACGTCGGGTCGTACTTCGACAAGGGCATCCCGGTTCCGCCATGGTCGCTGCGCGTGTCGAATGGGCCGGACTCCACGCGCATCACGACGACGCCGGTCGACGCGATCGGCGGACGCGTGAAGGTCACCGCGATCGACGACACCGTGCAGGAAGGCGCGCGCCGCTTCGTGTTCGCGGGTGACGGCCCGGCGTCGATCGAGATCACGAGCGAGGGCACCGTCGACCTGTCGCGCGAAGCGAACGGCGACGTGATGCTGCTGGTGCGCCTGCGCCGCGACGCGGATGCGCCGAAGGACGTGACGATCGGCATGAGCTGCGGCGCGGGCTGCGGCGGCACCCTGCCCTTCGCGGACACGCTCCAGGCTCTGCCGGCCGGCAAGTTCCAGACCGTCGGCATCCCGCTCAAGTGCTTCCAGAAAGCAAAGGTCGATGTGAGCAAGGTGAACGAGGTCCTCGATATCACCTCCTCCGGCAAGCTCGACATCGCGCTGTCGCAGGCGAAGCTCGGCACCGTCGCCGACAAGGTAGTTAGCTGTAATTAAATGGGGACATTCCTCGTTTCCTGGAAACGGGGACAGACCTCGGTTGAGAAACGGAAAGGGCGCTTCGAAAGAAGCGCCCTTTTTCATTGGCGGGATCGAAATCTTCGGGATCGAACCTGTCCCCGTTTCCAGGAAACAGGGAATGTCCCCATTACCGCAGCTGGCTGTCCTTGCTGCCGCGCCGGTTGTAACCGCTGAATGCCACGGCGTCCTTGTCGTGCGCCTCCTGGCACGCGACGCACAGGCGCACGCCCGGGATCGCCTCGCGGCGCGCCTCCGGAATCCGCGCGCCGCATTCCGCGCAGGATTCGAGCGACGGCCCTGCGGGCAACTGGCTCTTGGCCCGCTTGATCGCGTCCTTGACCGTCGCGTCGATCTGCTCCTGCACCGCGCCTTCTTTGGCCCAACCGGTCGCCATGAATCGCCCTCCAGTCCGTGAGAGCCGATTTATGACGCGCCGCGCGCCGATTGCAACCCCGGGTAAAAAGGTCTTACCCGGGATCGGTCCGCTACGCCGCCCGGATCGCGGCCTCGGCAACGGGTCGCATCGCGGCGTAGCCTTCCGGCGACGGATGTACCTCGTCCTTCGCGAGTTCGTGTTTCACGTTGCCCTGCGCGTCGGTGAGCACGGCCGCGTAATCGGCGAACACCGCGCCGATCTCTTTCGCGTAATCGCGCATCCATTCGTTGAGCGCCAGTACCTCTTCCTTCGGCTTCGCCTCCGGGCGCCACCAGTATTTCGACGCCGGCGGCGCCGCACCGAGCACGATGCGCAGCTTGTTGGCCCGCGCGATCTCGCACATCGCCCTGAGGTTGTTGTGCGAATCCTGCGCCGTCATCGGCCCGGTGTTCCGCGCGATGTCGTTCGTGCCGGCCATGATGTGCACGACGCGCGGCTTCAGTGCGATCACGTCGGGATACATGCGCACCAGCAGCTGCGGAGTAGTTTGGGCGCTGATGCCGCGGCCGACGATACCCTTCGAAAAGAACTCCTTGTCCGTGCTCGCCCAACCCTCCGTGATCGAATCGCCGAGGAACACGACGTCAACCTTCGCACCGGTCGCGATGAGTTTCTCGTTTTCCTCGCGGTAACGGCCGAGCCAGGCCCAGTCGGTCAGCAGCAGCGGCGGCTGCAGCGCGGGCGCGGTGTTCGGCTGCTTGCCGCAACCTTCCGGGACCTGCGCGAGCGCGCGCGCCGCGCTGCCCGCTCCCACTGCGACCGTCATGCCCGCGATCAGCGAGCGGCGATTCATGTTCTTCACGTCGTTGCTCCTGCCTTTACCGGCGAGTCCGTTCCGGTAATGGCCTTATCCGTCGATTCGAGCCCGACTCCGCGAGTCTCGGAAAAAGTCGCCTGTACTTCGAAGAGCTGGCCAGACGCGATCCGGCGCCCTTCCAGTTTCCGAATGGTACGGCAGTCACCGGGTGGAGTTGAACATGTCCGCCACGACGCGCCACTCACCGGCCTGGCGCCGGGAGGTGCGCGCGCATCAGCGCGTCCCAATTTTCCGTTGCGCGGAACCACTGGCCCTCGACGCCGCGGTAGATAGTCCGGACGTTGACCTCGTATTCCTCGTCGCCCGGTTTCGGGATCTGGATGTAGCCGCGTTCGCCGTCGCGACCCGGGACGTAACGCACGCCGTAACAACGCCAGGTGTCGCGGCGCGCCGGCTCGCAGGCCTTGCAGAAGAAGCTGACGGAAAAGACGGGACGGTCGCGCGGCGCCTCGACCGCGCCGGACTTCCAGTCCGCGAAGTCATGCCGCGTGACGGTCATGCGCGAGGTGCCGTCCGCGAGCATCATTTTCGTGCCGGGACCGCTCCAGATCGTGATGCGTTCCGCGGGGCCGCCTTCGATCGTGGCCACCGCGACCTTGTCGCGACTCACTTCGATCCGCTCAGTCTTGCTTTTCGCCAGGCAATCGCTCGCGAACGGCAATGCCACCAGCAATCCGAGACCCACCATACGCATGTTTGTATACCTCCCGAGCCGGTTGAGACCGGATCGCGCGTGCCGCGTTCCGTCGAATGCCCGTCGAAGGCAATAGCAGTCATCACCGTTGCCTATTGCCGGGCTGCACTGTCATTCAATGCCCATTGCACTGCGGAGCGTTCGAACCCCACCGCGGCCGATAAGATGCGCCCCCATGACCAGCAAACTCAGCAACATAGAAATCGCCCAGGCCGCGAAGATGCGGCGCATTAACGACGTCGCGAAGGAACGCTTGGGTATCCCGGAGGACGCGCTCGAGGCTTATGGCAAGTACAAGGCCAAGGTCTCGCTCGACTATCTCTCGAAGGTCAACGGCAAGCCCGACGGCAAACTCGTGCTCGTGACCGCCATCTCGCCGACGCCTGCCGGTGAAGGCAAGACGACGACCACGGTGGGTCTAGGAGACGCGCTCAACCTGATCGGCAAGAAGGCGCTGATCTGCCTGCGCGAGCCGGCGCTGGGTCCGGTGTTCGGCATGAAGGGCGGCGCGGCCGGGGGCGGTTATGCGCAGGTCGTGCCGATGGAAGACATCAACCTGCATTTCACGGGAGATTTCTCCGCGATCGCGCTGGCTAACAACCTGCTGGCCGCGCTCATCGACAATCACATCCACCAGGGCAACCAGGCGGGCTTCGACGTGCGCCGCGTGACCTGGCGGCGCGTGCTCGACGTCAACGATCGCGCGCTGCGCGACATCACGATCGCGCTCGGCGGCACGGCCAATGGATTCCCGCGGCAGGACGGCTTCGACATCGTCGTCGCGTCCGAGGTGATGGCGATCTTCTGCCTCGCGACCAGCATCGCGGACCTGAAGGAGCGGCTCGGCAAGATCGTCGTGGGTTATACGCGCGACAACACGCCGATCCTCGCACGCGACATCCAGGCGCACGGCGCGATGACGGCCCTGTTGCGGGACGCGCTCGCGCCGAACCTGGTGCAGACGCTCGAGAACAATCCCGCGTTCATCCACGGCGGTCCGTTCGCGAACATCGCGCACGGCTGCAACTCCGTGATGGCGACCAAGGCCGCGCTCAAGCTCGCCGATTACGTGGTGACGGAGGCCGGCTTCGGCGCGGATCTCGGCGCCGAGAAATTCGTCGACATCAAGTGCCGCAAGGCGGGATTGAAACCCTCGTGCGCGGTGATCGTCGCGACGATCCGCGCGTTGAAGTATCACGGCGGCGTGGATGTCGCGGACGTCGGCAAGGAGAACCTGGCCGCGCTCGAAAAGGGCTTGGTGAACCTCGAGCGGCACATCCACAACGTGCGCAACCAGTACGGGTTGGAAAGCGTGGTGGCCATCAACCATCGCGCCGAGGACACGGACGCGGAGATCAAACTACTGCAGGAGCGGCTCTCGCACCTCGACGTGAAGATCATCGTCGCCAGGCACTTCGCCGAGGGCGGCAAGGGCGCGGTCGAGCTCGCGAAGGAAGTCGTGCGGCTCTGCGAACTGCCCAACAACTTCCGCTTCGTGTACGAGGCCGAGCAGTCGCTGTGGGACAAGATGAAGACGATCGCGACGCAGGTCTACGGCGCGCTCGACATCGTCGCGGACAGCAAGATCCGCGCGCAGATCCGTGCGCTGCAGGAGGCGGGGTATGGCCATTACCCCGTGTGCGTGGCGAAGACGCAGTACTCGTTCTCGACGGACCCGAAGCTGCGCGGCGCGCCCACCGGCCACGTCGTGAACATCCGCGAAGTGCGCCTCGCCGCCGGCGCTGAGTTCGTCGTGATGATCTGCGGCGACATCATGACGATGCCAGGCCTGCCGAAAGTCCCCGCGGCGAACAGCATCGACGTGGACGCCAACGGCAAGATCGTCGGCTTGTTTTAATGGGGACATTCCTCGTTTCCTGGCAAACGGGGACAGACCTGGATCGTTCACGGAAACGGCACGGTGTCGTCGCGGCGACACCGTGCCACTGATGCCCGATCTGTTTAGACTCGGGCCATGCCAGCCGCCGACATCGCGCGCGTCCGCGCGGAGATCGATTCCCTTTATCGCCGCGAATCGCGCCGGGTGCTCGCGACGCTGATCCGCCTGCTCGGCGACTTCGAGCGCGCCGAGGAAGCGCTGCACGAAGCCTTCCGCGCGGCGATGGAGAAATGGCCGAGCGAAGGCCTGCCGCAGAACCCGACCTCCTGGCTGGTCTCCGCGGGCCGGTTCAAATCCATCGACAAGCAGCGCCGCGAGAAGCGCTTCGACCATCTCGAGGACCGCCCGGACGTGAGCGAATCGCTCGCGGACGAATCCGCGGCGCCCGACGATCTGCCCCAACTGCTCGAGGACGACCAGCTGCGACTCATCTTCACGTGTTGCCACCCGGCGCTCGCGCCGGATGCGCAGGTGGCCCTAACCCTGCGCGAGGTCTGCGGCCTCACCACCGAGGAAATCGCCGCGGCCTTCCTCACGCCCGCGCCGACCATCGCGCAACGCATCGTGCGCGCGAAGGCCAAGATCCGCGACGCGAACATTCCGTACCAGGTTCCCGCGCGCGACGAACTACCCGCGCGGCTCGACAACGTGCTGCGCGTCATCTACCTGGTGTTCAACGAAGGATACTCGGCGAGCAGCGGCGAGTCGGCGACGCGGCCGGACGTGTCGGGCGAAGCGATCCGCCTCGGCCGACTGATCTTTGAACTGCTGCCCGACACCGAAGTGCGCGGACTGCTGGCATTGATGCTGCTGCACGAGTCGCGCCGTGAAGCGCGCGCGACACCCGATGGCGAGCTGATCCTGCTCGACGAACAGGACCGCACGCGATGGAACCGCGCGCACATCGAGGAAGGCATCGCGCACGTGCGCGCCGCGTTCGCCGCATCCGAGATAGGGCCGTATGCGCTGCAGGCGGCGATCGCGGCGGTGCACGCCGAGGCGCCGAGCGCAGACGCCACCGACTGGAACGAGATCGTCGGACTGTACGAGCTGCTGCAGCGGGCGGCGCCCTCGCCCATCGTTGCGCTCAATCGCACGGTCGCCATCGCGATGCGCGACGGCGCGGAGGCGGGACTGACCGCGCTCGACACCCTGCTCGCGGGCGGCGAACTCGACAAGTACCAGCTCGCGCACGCGGCCCGCGCGGATTTCTGCCGCCGCCTCGGCCGCGATGCCGAGGCCCGCAAGGCCTACGAACGCGCAATCTCCCTCACCGCCCAGGGCCCCGCCCGCCGCTTCCTCGAGCGACGCCTGGCCGGACTGGGTGGGGATAGTGGTGCCGGTGTAAAAAGTGGGGATTAGCGGAGATGCCTTCGGGAATTCGGCTCACCAGCGCTA
>JAFAGC010000120.1 GCA_023423065.1 Pseudomonadota bacterium | reverse complement strand
TTCCTGTCGCTCGGCACCTCGGGCGTGTTGTTCCTGGTCACGCCGAAATTCCTGCCGAACTCGGCCAAGGCCGTGCATGCGTTCTGCCACTGCCTGCCGGGCGTGTGGCACCAGATGAGCGTGATGCTTTCGGCCGCGAGCTGCGTCGACTGGGCCGTGAAACTCACCGGCACCAAGGACGCGGCCGAGCTGCTCTCCAAGGTGGAGGCCCGCAACAGCCTCGCCGGTCCCGAGATCTTCCTGCCGTACCTGTCGGGCGAGCGCACGCCGCACAACGATCCGGCCGCCCGGGGCGTGTTGTTCGGGCTGAACCACGACTCGGATGCCGCGGCCATCGGCCAGGCGGTGCTCGAGGGCGTGGCCTTCGCCTTCGCGGACGGACTCGATGCGCTCATCGAAGCCGGCGCGACCATCGACAAGATTTCCGTGATCGGCGGTGGCGCGCGCTCCATGTGGTGGGGCGGCGTCCTGGCGGCGGCCCTGCGGCGGCCGCTGGTTTACCGCGACGGCTCTGAAGTGGGCCCGGCCTTTGGCGCCGCGCGGCTTGCCCGGATAGCCAAAACGGGCGAACGGGCGGAGGATGTGTGCCGTCCGCCGCCGGTCAGGGTCGTCATAGAACCCAATGCCCGCGACATCGAACAGCTGGCGCCCAAGCGCAAGTGCTTTTCCCAGATTTATCAAGACCTTCGTCCAAGATTTCGAGGAGTTTGATCATGTCCAGTCCCGCACCCCTGAAAAAGGCTTCCTATTTCGAAGCCGTCGCTCCCATCCAGTTCGAGGGGCCGAATTCGGACAACCCGCTCGCGTTCCGCCACTACAACAAGGACCAACTCGTCCTCGGCAAGCGCATGGAAGACCTGCTGCGTCCGGCCGTGTGCTACTGGCATTCGTTCGCGTGGGACGGTCACGACATTTTCGGCGGCGGCACCTTCGCGCGCCCCTGGAACAACAACGGCCCCATGAACGAGGCGAACGCGTGGGCCAAGATGGACGCCGCGTTCGACTTCTTCACCAAGCTCGGCACGCCGTTCTACTGCTTCCATGACGTCGACGCGATGCCGACGGCCTCGAACATCAAGGAACACGTCGAGAACCTCGCCAAGACCATCGACCGTCTCGAGAAGAAGCAGGCCGAGACCGGCGTCAAACTACTGTGGGGCACCGCGAACCTGTTCTCGCACCCGCGCTACATGGGCGGCGCCTCGACGAACCCGGATCCGGATGTGTGGGCGTTCGCGGCGACGCAGGTCCGTCACTGCCTCGACGCCACCAAGCGCCTCGGCGGCGCGAACTACGTGCTCTGGGGCGGCCGTGAAGGCTACGACACGCTGCTCAACACGAACCTCAAGACCGAGCTCAAGAACTTCGGGCGCTTCCTGCAGCTCGTGGTCGACCATAAGCACAAGATCGGCTTCAAGGGCACGATCCTGATCGAGCCCAAGCCGCACGAGCCGACCAAGCACCAGTACGACTTCGACACTGCGACCGTGTACGGCTTCCTCAAGTCGATCGGCCTCGAGAACGAAGTGAAGGTGAACATCGAAGCCAACCACGCGACGCTCGCGGGCCACAGCTTCGATCACGAAATCGCGATGGCCGACGCGCTCGGCATCTTCGGTTCGATCGACATCAACCGCGGCGATCCGCAGAACGGCTGGGACACCGACCAGTTCCACAACGATCCGCTCGACATGACGCTGGCGATGTATCGCATCCTGAAGGCAGGTGGTTTCACCACCGGCGGGTTCAACTTCGATGCGAAGGTGCGCCGCCAGTCGATCGATCCGGCCGACATGTTCTACGGCCACGTCGGCGGTCTCGACCTGCTGGCGCGTACGCTCAAGTCCGCGGCCGCGCTGATCGAGCACGGCGGCATCGACAAGTTCGTCGAGCAGCGCTACGCGAAGTGGCAGGGTGAGGCGGGCCAGAAGATCCACGCGAAGGATGCGACGCTTGCGTCGATCTCCGATGCGGCGGTCGCGGCCAACATCAACCCGAAGCCGCAGTCGGGTCGCCAGGAGTACCTGGAGAACCTGGTCAACCGCTTCGTGTAATCCCGGAACGGTGGATAAGAACGAAGCCCGCGCGGGGTGACTCGCGCGGGCTTTTTCTTTGCGTGCGATTCTCCGTAACGCATTCGACAAGGCCGTAATAGTTTGGCGTGCTGCATCACGGCAGGGCTTTGCCGAATCGCGTCAACGCGCATATCTGCACGGACACACCAGATATTCATGAGCTAAGGGTGAGAGAAAGGTCCAACTCGCGACACATATGAATGTAGACACGCAATGAGCGTGCGTTTCATTGCGGGAGGGCAATGAATACGAGCCAACAAGTCCTGTGCCTGGCAACAGACGGTGTTACCGGGTCGTGGTCGCCATCCTGATCGCGCGCACTTAAACGACAAGCAGGCGCGAGCGGGATCGTCCGAAGAATTCTTCCGCGCCAAGGGAGAGATTCTGTGGGTACTTCCAAGGCGTCGATGCGCCTGTTCTTCACTGCGGCTTTGGAATATGCGACTGCAGTTGCAGCGGCAGCAAACGCAACCGTGTACTTCACGAACGGAACTGTTCACTCGCACCTTGACGAAGATGGAAAGGTTGGCATTAGTCTGACGGAAGCTGGGTCAAGTATGCCGACGAACTGGCAGTCTGTAACCATTAATGGAAGTCGAGGTGTATATACGAATGCAGCTGGAGAGCAGACTCGATTCTCCTACAACGCGAAGACTGGAATGGCGACACAGGACAGACCGAGCACCGGGAGTATCATCAAGAAGTCAACATGTGTGGACAAGTCAAAATGTGGAAACTAACTAGCAAACCTTTCGAGGTGGCGGGATCGCTGCTGTTGGTCGTCACACTTTCTGCATGTGCACCGCAGTCGCGTTCAGCATCTGAAATCGCTGATGGTCAAATGGCCTCAATTGCAAATGCGCCATGGCCGACTCAGATGTTCATTCCTGCCATTACGATGAGTAAGCCTCTTGATCAACAGTTAGACGTGAACACTCTTGGGCGGTTGGCACGTCAGGCTTATGCGGGAGATCCGATAAGCGCAAACATTCTGACGCGTTACTATGGGAGTCCCGGAGTAAATAAGCATGATGAATCTGCAATGTGGCTGGAAATCGCTGCGGAGAACGGTGATCCCATGGCGGCAAACGAACTTGCAGCCAAGTTTTCCGAACTTGGAGGGGAGTCCAATTGTTTGCGGGCGAAGTTTTGGGGAGAGCGTGCCTTGCGACTCGAATTAGAGTCTGGCGCTGAGGTGACCCCGACGAATCTGACGAACCTTGTCGTCTTGGCAGACAATTGGAGCCAATGCGTTGCACGTGGCGGCGACGCTATCGAATGATGCATGCTCCGATCTGAATACGTATGCAACGCCAAGTTTGAACGCCCTGCAGTAGAGTCGCTATCTCGTACATCACCGGGGGAGCGATGCGGCGATTTCTCGTTTCATTGGCGCTGGGCGCCTGTTCCGCTGTTTTCTCCGCTGCATTCTCCGCAACCCCGTCGTACCGCGACCGTCTCCCCGAAGACGAAATCGTCTACTTCGTGCTTCCGGATCGCTTCGAAAACGGGGATCCCTCCAACGACCGCGGTCGACTTGACGGTGACCGGCTCGTCACCGGCTTCGATTCCACTCACAAAGGCTTCTATCAAGGCGGCGATCTCAAGGGCCTGATCTCCCGCCTCGGTTACATCCAGGGTCTCGGCGCAACCGCCATCTGGCTCGGACCGATCTACAAAAACAAGCCGGTGCAGGGCGGCTCGGGCCAGGAAAGCGCCGGTTACCACGGCTACTGGATCACCGACTTCACGCGTGTCGATCCGCATTTCGGCGAGGAGCGCGACATGCGCGTGTTCGTCGACGCGGTGCACGCGCGCGGCATGAAGGTCTACCTCGACATCATCACAAACCACACGGCCGACGTGATCCAATATCGCGAGTGCCCCGTCAGCGCCTGCGCCTACCGTTCGCGCGGCGAGTTCCCGTACTCGCGCAAGGGCGGGCCGCAGGGCCCGGCAATCAACGAGGGATTCCTCGGCGATCACGTGCGCACCGCGCAGAACTTCGCAAAATTCACGGACATCAACTTCGCGTACACGCCGTTCGTGCCGCCGGCCGAGGCGAACGTGAAGGTGCCGGCGTGGCTCAACGATCCGGTCTACTACCACAACCGCGGCAACTCGGATTTCTGGGGCGAAAGCTCGCTCATGGGCGACTTCGTCGGACTCGACGACCTGTTCACCGAGAACCCGCGCGTCGTGCAGGGCTTCATCGAGATCTACGGGGACTGGATCGCGAAGTACGACCTCGACGGCTTCCGGATCGACACGGCCCGTCACGTGAACCCGGAGTTCTGGCAGGCGTTCGCGCCGGCGATGCTGCGCCGGGCGCGCGCGTCGGGCGTGCCCAACTTCCACATCTTCGGTGAAGTCGCGGCGGAGGGCGTCGACGTCGCGCAGCTCGCGCGGCACACGCGCGTGGACCGGTTGCCGTCCGTGCTGGATTTCGGATTCGCGGGCGCGGTGAATCTCACGGTGGCCGGCAACGCGGGCACCGACGTGCTGGGACGGCTGTACGCCGACGATGGGCTTTACGACGGCGGCGTGCCCGCGGCGCTGCGGCTGCCGACGTTCACGGGCAATCACGACTTCGGTCGCTTCGCCTACCTCGTGCGCAAGGCGCGTCCCGAGGCGACATCGGAAGAAGTCCTGGCGCGCGTGAAGCTCTCGAACGCGATGATGTTCCTGCTGCGCGGCGTGCCCGTCGTCTACTACGGCGATGAACAGGGATTCATCGGCCACGGCATCGACCAGGATGCGCGACAGACGTTGTTCGCGAGCCAGGTGCCGACCTACAACGATCAGGAGCTGCTCGGATCGACGCGTACCACGGCGGTCGAGAATTTCGACGCGACGCACGTGCTCTACCAGCAGATCGCGAAACTCGCGGCCCTGCGCAAGCAGCACGCGGCGCTGCGCCGCGGACGGCAGGTGCTGCGCGCGCAATCGCGCACGCCGGGCCTGTTCGCGGCTTCGCGCATCGACAACGCGGGCCGCGAGATCCTCGTGGCCTTCAACACGTCCACCGCGCCCCTCGTCGCGCAGGTGGAAGTGGGCACGAATATGAAGAAAGTGAAATCGCTGATCGGTCGGTGCGCGGCGTCGGTGAGCGCGCCGGGTAGTTTGCGCGTGGAGATCCCGGCGCTCGGATACATCGCTTGCGCGGGAGACGCGCCATGAAGGCCTGGTGGCTGGCTTTGGCGGGCATCGCGGCGGCGTGGACCTGCGCCGCGCAGGCGCCCGCGGATCGCGGCGTCGAGGCGAAATCGCCCGGCGACGTGTTGGCCGTGAGCGTGCGCGTGAACGAGGAGGGGCGTCCGGAATACTCGATACGCCGCGAGGGCGCGCTCGTCCTCGACTGGTCGCGGCTGGGCTTCATTCTCGCCGACCAGCACAAGCTCGAGCGCAACTTCGAAATCGCGGAAACCAAGCGCTCGACGTTCGACGAGACCTGGGAACAGCCCTGGGGCGAACGCAGCCGTTCGCGCAATCACTACAACGAGCTGCGCGTGAAGTTGCGCGAGAGAAACGGCGCGCGCCGCGAGCTCGGCGTCGTGTTTCGCCTGTTCGACGACGGTGTCGGCTTTCGCTACGAATTCCCCGCGGCGTTGGGGCAGGTCAACATCGTCGAGGAGCTGACCGAGTTCGCGATCGCCGAGACCGGTACGGCTTGGTGGACGCCCGGTGGTGAATGGAATCGCTACGAATATCTCTACAACCGCACGCCGATCGCGGAGCTGTCGCAGGCGCATACGCCAGTCACCTTGAAGTTATCCGCTGGCACGCACATCGCGATTCACGAAGCCGCGCTGGTGGACTACGCCGGCATGTGGCTGCGCCGGGTCGAGGGCCAACGCCTCAAGGCCGTGTTGTCGCCGTCGTCGAGCGGCCCGAAGGTGCGGCGCCAGGCGCCGTTCGCCACGCCGTGGCGCACACTGCAGATCGCGAAAGACGCGCCGGGCCTTTACATGTCCGACCTGATCCTGAACCTCAACGAGCCCAACAAGCTCGGCGACGTCTCCTGGGTCAAGCCGTACAAGTACGTCGGCATCTGGTGGGGCATGCATCTCGGCACGATGACCTGGGCATCCGGACCGAAACACGGCGCGACCACGGCGCGCACGCGCCAGTACATCGATTTCGCGGCGAAGAACGGTTTCCGTGGCGTGCTCGTGGAAGGCTGGAACAAGGGCTGGGATGGTGACTGGTTCGCGACCGGCGACGATTTCAGCTTCACCGAGCCGTATCCGGATTTCGACATCGAGGCGCTCGCGGCCTACGGAAAGAAGAAGGGCGTGCGGCTGATCGGCCATCACGAGACGTCCGGCAACATCGCCCACTACGAGCGGCAGTTGGGACCGGCGCTCGATCTCTACCAGCGCCTCGGTATCGATTCGGTCAAGACGGGTTACGTCGCCGACGCGGGTGGCATCCAGGCCCTCGACGAGAACGGCAGGATCCGCTTCGAATGGCACGACGGCCAGGTGCAGTCGCGCCATCACCTGCGGGTCGTCACGGAGGCCGCGAAGCGGCACATCGCGGTGAATCCGCACGAGCCCATCAAGGACACGGGCCTGCGCCGCACGTACCCCAACTGGGTGGCGCGCGAGGGTCAGCGCGGCATGGAGTACAACGCCTGGGGCAATCCGAAGAATCCGCCGGAGCACGAGGTGAACCTCGTCTTCACGCGCATGCTCGCGGGGCCGATGGACTACACGCCGGGAATCCTGAGCCTGACCGGCGCGAACGGCAGCCGCATTCCGACCACCGAGGCGCGGCAGCTCGCGTTGTACGTGACCCTCTACAGCCCGATCCAGATGGCGGCCGACCTGCCGGAGAACTACGCGAAGTATCCGAAGTCGTTCCGGTTCATCCGCGACGTGCCGGTCGACTGGAGCGACACGCGCGTGCTGAACGGCGAGGTGGGCGACTACGCGACGATCGCGCGCAAGGATCGCAACAGCGACGACTGGTACCTGGGCTCGATCACGGACGAGCACGCGAGAACCCTGCGCGTGAGCCTCGACTTCCTGGATGCGAACCGGAAGTACACGGCGACTATCTACCAGGACGGAAGAGGCGCGGGATACGACGCCGACGGGCACGCGATCGACATCGCGACCCGGCCCGTGTCCCGGTACGACACGTTGACGTTGAATCTCGCGCCGGGCGGCGGCACGGCCATCGCCATCAAGGCGGCGGGCAACAACAAGGCCGCGCCGCGTCCGGTCAAGCCCAGGCCGAAGCCGCAACCCGAGTTCGACGTGGAGTAGTTGGTGGACGCCAACGCCGCTATTCGCGCCCGGCCGGAGCTCTCGTTCTGGCAGATCTGGAACATGTGTTTCGGATTCCTCGGCATCCAGTTCGGCTTCGGTCTGCAGAACGCGAACGTAAGTCGCATCTTCCAGACGCTGGGCGCCGACATGGACACGATTCCGATCCTGTGGGTGGCGGCGCCGCTCACCGGATTGATCGTGCAGCCGATCGTCGGCTACTACTCGGACCGCACGTGGAACCGCCTCGGGCGGCGGCGGCCGTATTTCCTCGCCGGGGCGCTGCTCGCATCCGCCGCGCTCGTGTTCATGCCGCGTTCGCCGACGTTGTGGGTCGCGGCAGGTCTGCTGTGGGTTCTGGACGCGAGCATCAACATCGCGATGGAACCGTTCCGTGCCTTCGTCGGCGATCAGTTGCCGCAGCGCCAGCGGCCCGCGGGTTACGCGATGCAGACGTTCTTCATCGGCGTGGGCGCGGTGGTCGCGAGCATGCTGCCGTGGATCCTGTCGCACGCCGGCGTCAGCAACGTGGGCACCGGCGAGTCGGCGATTCCGGAATCGGTGAGACTGTCGTTCGACATCGGCGCGGTCGTGATGGTGGGTGCGATCCTCTGGACCGTGCTCGGCTCGCGTGAATATCCGCCGACGGAACTGCATGCGTTCGCGGATGCGACGCTGGCGTCGGAGGCGGTCGAGCCCGGCACCTCGGCGCGTGCGTCGTTGCGGGGACTCGCGTGGCTGGGCGGCGGCGCCCTCGGTCTGTTCCTGGTGTGGCAATTCGGGCTCGACAAGCAGCTCTATCTACTGGGCGCGGGTTTCACGGCGTGGGGCGTGGCGGTGCTGATTCACGCGCGAACACGCGGCAGCGGACTGTTCGGCACGGTGATGGACGACATCCGCGGCATGCCCGCGACCATGCGGCAGCTCGTGCCCGTGCAGTTCTTCTCCTGGCTCGCGCTGTTCTCGATGTGGATCTACACCACCGCCGCGGTGACGCGCACCCACTTCGGCGCGACGGATACCACCGGCCCGGCGTACAACGACGGCGCGAACTGGGTGGGCGTGCTGTTCGGCGCCTACAACGGGTTCGCGGCGCTCGCGGCCATCGCGATTCCGATCATGGTGAAGCGGCTGGGGCTGCAAGTCAGCCATCTCGTCAACCTGACCCTGGGCGCGCTCGGGCTCGCGTCGTTCCTCTTCATCCGGGATCCGGACCTGCTGCTCGTGTCGATGGCGGGCGTGGGTTTCGCATGGGCGTCGATCCTGTCGCTGCCGTACGCGCTGCTCGCCGGCAGCGTGCCGACGCGCAAGATGGGCACCTACATGGGTATCTTCAATTTCTTCATCGTGATCCCGCAGCTCGTGGCCGCGAGCGTGCTCGGCGCGATCCTCACGAAGCTGCTGGGTGGTGAGCCCGTGCACGCACTCGGCCTCGGCGCGGCGAGCTTTCTACTGGCCGGTGTGTTGGCGCTGCGCGTGAAATAATGGGGACATTCCTCGTTTCCTAGCAAACGGGGGCAGTCCTGGTATCGATGCGGCAATCGCGATGGGGCCAAGCGCATTGCTGTGGGCCGGCGAGTGCGACTCAGGTCTGACCCCTTTTGCTAGGAAACGAGGAATGTCCCCATTTATCCGGACTTGCGGACCACGAGTTTCGTGGGGATCACGCTGTTCGTGACGGCCTCACCGCCGATCTGACGCAGCAGCGACTCGACCAGGAGTTCGCCGGCGCGCCGCGTGTTCTGCATCACGGTGGTCAGCGGGGGGTTCGTGAGGCTCGCGGCCGGGATGTCGTCGAAA
Organism: Pseudomonadota bacterium; assembly: GCA_023423065.1. Classification (GTDB taxonomy): domain Bacteria; phylum Pseudomonadota; class Gammaproteobacteria; order Steroidobacterales; family Steroidobacteraceae; genus CADEED01. The sequence continues at coordinate 75,724 of JAFAGC010000120.1, read as the reverse complement.
CCGACGACGGCGACCTGGCGCGGCACGTCGATGCCCGACTCCTGCAGCGCGCGCAACGCGCCGATGGCGATGAGATCGCTGGCGGCGACGACCGCATCGAACTGCACGCCGCGGGCCTGCAGCTCGCGCACCGCGTTGAAGCCCGCCTCCTCGAGATTGATCGCATCCACCTGCAGCGAGGCGGATGTCTTCACACGCGCCTCTGCGAGCGCCCGTTCGTAGCCGCGGTAGCGATCGAAGAATTCCGGATAGTGGCTCGTGGCATTGCCGATGAACGCGATGCGCTTGCGTCCCGTGTCGATCAGGTGCCGCGCGACGTCGTACCCGCCCTGGGCATTGTCGCTGCCGATGGAGATGCCGGGCTGCCCCTCGAGCACCGGTCCCCAGCGCACGAAGTGAGTGCCCTGCGCGACGAGTTTCTCGAGCCGCGGCCGGTATTCCTCGAAGTCGCCGTATCCGAGCAGGATGATGCCGTCGGCCTTGCGACTGTCCTCGTAGTCCTGCTGCCAGTCGTTCGAAAGCTGCTGGAAGGAAATGAGCAGGTCGTATCCACGCCGCGCCGAGGCGCGCGTCAGCGATCCGAGCATCGAGAGGAAGAACGGATTGATCTGCGATTCGTCGGGCGTCGGATCCTCGAACAGCAGCAGGGCGAGCGTGTTCGAATGCTGGGAGCGCAGGTTCGACGCGTTCTTGTCGACACGGTAGTTGAGCTGCCGGGCGATCTCCTCGATGCGCTTGCGCGTCTCGAGGCTGACGACCGGCGAGCCGCGCAGCGCGCGGGACACCGTGGGCTGACTGACGCCCGCCAGGTAGGCGATGTCGAATGAAGTCGGTTTTTCGTGCATGCAACGCGACGGACTTTGCGGTCGCCGCCCCCCTGAACTGCAGCGCCGATCATGCCCGCGAGCGTGCGTCAAAAGCTACTGGGGAAGCGAGTCAGGGCTCGCCGCCAACGAATTCAACGCACTGCGAGTCGATAAAATGCAACGCCGTGCCCGGGCAGGGTCAAGGTAGCGCTAGCAAAACTACCCTCGGGGAGCCCGTGGCCGGTGAGTGGCTGGCCGACCTGCACGCCGGGCAGCGTGACGCTGGCAGGCGCGTGCGAGAGATTGAACGCCACGAGGATCGCGTCGTCGCCGTCGAAGCGGCGGAACGCGAGCACGGACTCGGTCGCGGCGAGGAATTCGATCTGCCCCTGCGTCAGCAGCCGATGACGGCGGCGCCACTCGAGCAGCCGGCGGAAACCATGCAGTGCGGAAGTCGGGTCTTTTTCCTGGGTCGCGACCGAGAGCGACAGGTGCTGCGCGGGCACGGGCAACCAAGGTTCTCCCGAGGAGAATCCCGCGCGGGCGCTCGAATCCCACGGGATCGGCGTGCGGCATCCGTCGCGGCCCTTGAACGTCGGCCAGAAGGCGATGCCATAGGGATCGCGCAGCGCTTCGTAGGGGACATCCGCTTCGCCGAGCCCGAGCTCCTCGCCCTGGAACACGCACACCGAGCCGCGCAGCGAGCACACCAGCGCGGTGAGCTGCGTCGCGAAGTGCGGCTGGGTCGGGCCATGGCGACCCCAGCGGCTAACTACCCGCTCGACGTCGTGATTGGAGATCGTCCAGCAGGGCCAGCTCTCGGGCGCGCGCCGCATCAGGTTCTCGACCGTGGCGCGGATGTGCCGCGGCGAGCTGTCGGTGCTCAGCAGCTCGAAGCTGTAGCCCATGTGCAGCCGGCCGGGCTGCGTGTAGTCGGCGACCGTCGCCGTGGAATCGTCGGAAGAAATCTCGCCGAGGGCCACGGTTCCCGGATACTCGTCGAGCAGGTCGCGGACCCGTTCGAGGAACGGCAGCATTTCCGGCTGCGTGTTGTTGAACCGGTGCCACTGGTGGCCGTAGGGATTGTCGGCGTTGAACCCGCGCGCGCGCCGTTCGTTCGGCGGTCGCGGCGGATTGTCGCGCAGCTTCAGGTCATGGAAGCAGAAGTTGATCGCATCCAGCCGCACGCCGTCGACGCCGCGCTCGAGCCAGAAACGCATGTTGTCGAGCGAGGCCTGCACGACGTCCGGATTGTGGAAGTTCAGGTCCGGCTGCTTGCTCAGAAAATTGTGCAGGTAGTACTGGCCGCGCCGCGGCTCCCAGGTCCAGGCGACTCCGCCGAAGATCGACAGCCAGTTGTTCGGCGGCGTGCCGTCCGGGCGCGCGTCCGCCCACACGTACCAGTCGGCCTTGGGATTCGTGCGGCTCTGGCGGCTTTCCTTGAACCAGGCGTGCCGATCCGACGTGTGGCTGAGCACCTGGTCGATGATCACCCTGAGCCCGTGGTCGTGCGCGACTTTCACGAGCCGGTCGAAATCCTCGATCGTGCCGAACATCGGATCGACGGCGCGGTAGTCGGCGATGTCGTAACCGAAGTCCGCCATCGGCGACTTGAAGAAGGGCGAGATCCAGATCGCGTCGACGCCGAGCGAGGCGACATAGTCCAGCCGGGCGACGATGCCGGGCAGATCCCCGATGCCGTCCCCGTTGGTGTCGAGGAAGCTGCGCGGATAGATCTGGTAGATAGTCGCGCCGCGCCACCAGGGATCGGTGGGCTCGGTCGCGGGCGGGATGATCGGTAGGGCTGGAGTGCTCATGGAATTCTTCTGCGCGAAAGCTTAGCGCAGCGCCATTCCGCGACGCGGGTGCATACGTATGCGTCCTGAATACGTATGCAGACGGCTGTCGGGACGCGGGCGCCCGGCCTATGCTGCGCGCAACGAATCGTCCGCACTTTCGTTGCTTTCGCCAGGCCCCCAACCGGCCCCCTCGGTTGTGGGGCCTTTTTGTTTTCGTGGCCCTGCCGGGAATGGGGGTCTCCCGTGAATACGTATGCAACACGTTGCCAAGCGAGGCTCGCTGCCAACATCCTTGTGCAAATCGGCTTGGGTCTATAACCAATAGTTAGGGGGAGCCAGTGAAGAATCGCAAGAACAGGAGTGAGCAGGCCGGGACCGTCCGGCGCCCGGCGCGCCGCGAGCTCGGGACGACCGCCGGCTGCGCCATATTCCTGGTGGCGAGCGGCGGAGCCGCGTTCGCGCAACAGCCGGCCGCCGAGACGTCCACGGAAATGGACGAGGTCATCGTCTCCGGCATCCGCAAGAGCATCCAGGATTCCATCGGCGTCAAGAAGGACGAATCCTCGATCGTCGAAGTGGTCTCGGCCGAGGACATCGGCAAGTTGCCGGATGCGTCGATCGCCGAGGCCATCGGCCGTTTGCCGGGCATCGCCGCGCAGCGCACCAACGGTCGCGCGCAGACGCTGTCGATCCGCGGCCTCGGTCCGGACTTCACCGTGACCACGTTCAACGGCCGCGAACAGGCCTCGACCAACGACAACCGCACGGTGGAATTCGACCAGTACCCGTCGGAGCTCGTCACCCAGGTCAAGATCTACAAGACTCCCGATGCCGGCATGTCCTACCAGGGCATCGCGGGCACGACCGACATCGCGACCGTGAAGCCGCTCTCCTGGACCGACCGCAAGATCGCGCTCGGCTACAAGCGCGAGCTCAACGAGCAGGATGCCAACATCCCGGGATTGCCGGACGCCGGCGATCGCTTCAACGCGACCTACATCGACCAGTTCGCGGGCGACACGATCGGCGTGGCGCTCGGCATCGCCTACAACAAGACGCCGTACCAGGCGCAGACGCGCGAGCCGTGGGGTTACCCGGAAGTCGACGGCAACCTCATCATCGGCGGCGACAAGTCGGGCGTGCAGTCTTCGTTCTACAAGCGCGAAGCGATCATGGGTGTCGTCGAGTTCAAGCCTAACGACCAGCTGCACATGCTGCTGGATGCCTATCACTCGGACTTCCAGGAACTGCAGACCATCCAGCGCATGGAGTTCGGCACGGTCTGGGCCGGCGCGACGCTGACCAACCCAGGCCCGGTGGAGCGCGAGCGCATCCAGTCCGGCCTGTTTCCCGATGTGCCGTTCACGGTCATCGAGAACTACAACAACGATCGCCGCGCCAAGGTCGATTCGGTCGGCCTGAACACGAACTTCAGCTTCAACGAAGACTGGAGCGTGAATGCGGATCTGAGCTGGTCGAAAGTCACCCGCAACGACCTGCGCCTCGAATCGACGGCTGGCAACGGAACCATGAACGATCCGGCGTTCCTCCCGCAGACCGAATCGATTTCGTTCACCACCGACGCAAACGGCGTCACGCGCTTCACGCCGAGCCTCGACTACAGCGACTACAACTCGGTGTTCCTCACCGATCCGGGTGGCTGGGGCGGCGGTCCGCGCCGCGCCGGTTACGTCGGCGCGCCGGACATCAAGGACGAGATCCAGGCCATCCGCCTGTCGGCGACCCGAAAGCTCGAGGCGGGATTCCTCAACGAAATTAGTTTCGGCGCCAACTACGCCGAGCGCACGAAATCCAAGGAGCAGTTCCAGAGCAACCTGTGGTTGCGGGGCGAAGTCTCCCACCTCGCCGTGCCGGAGGAGTACCGCACGGGCATAGCCAATTCGACGTTCTTCGGCAGCCCGTACGGCATCATCGGATACAACGCGATCGCGATGTATCGCGACGGCTTCTGGGAGGCGATCAACTCGGTCGTGGATCCGAACGCCAACTCGGGCGATCGCGAGAACAACGTCCGCAACACCTGGGAAGTCGAAGAGAAACTGCTGACCCCGTTCGTGAAGGTGGGCATCGACACCGAGATCGGCACTCTGCCACTGCGCGGCAACCTCGGCGTGCAGGCGGTCGACGTCGACCAGACCGCCCTGCTGCACATGACGGACAACCCGAACGTCGTGCCGACGCCGGTGACGGTGGTCGAGGACGGCGATTCGTACACGGACGTGCTGCCGAGCCTCAACCTCGCGCTCGAGCTGCCGCACGACATGAAGGTGCGTCTCGGCGCCGCCATCACCGTGGCGCGCCCGCGCCTCGACGAACTGGGCGGCGGCGCGACCTTCTCGGTGACGAGCGACGGGTCCCTGCCGACGGTGGTCGACGGCGAGACTTACTACTGGACGCGTAATGGCGGCGGCAATCCGAAGCTGCGCCCGTGGAAGGCGAACGCGTACGACCTGTCGTTCGAGAAGTACTTCAGCAACCAGGGCTACATTTCGCTGGCCGCGTATTACAAGGACCTCAGGACCTACATCGTCAACTCCTCGGAGATCGTGAGCTTCGAGGGCGTGCCGTTGCCGACGGTGGGGCCCGGCGATACGACCACCTACGCGTTGGCGGATGCGAATCGCATGGGCGTCGCGACGGTCAAGACGAACGGCGAGGGTGGTTACATCCGCGGATTCGAAGTCACCGCTTCGATTCCCTTCTCGCTGTTCACCGAGGCGCTGGATGGTTTCGGCTTCATCGTGAGCGGCGCGAAGAACAGCTCGCAGATCACGGTGAACGACCAGGAGATCCGCATCCCGGGCCTTTCGACGAAGGTCATCAACTCGACGTTGTACTACGAGAAGCACGGGTTCTCGGTGCGTGTGAGCAACCGCTACCGCGACGACTTCCTCGGCGAGGTGCCGCTGTTCGACAACACGCTGGACCTCAAGAACGTCGGCGCCGAGTCGTTGATCGACGCGCAGATCGGTTATTCGGTGGGCAGTGGCGCGCTGAAGGGCCTGAGCTTCAGCATCTCGGGAACCAACCTGACGGACGAGCCCTTCGTCCTGAACAATGTCGATTCCGAGCCGTACCACACGATCAAGTACCAGAACTTCGGCGCCACGTACGCCGTGGCCTTGAGCTACGTGTTCCAGTAGATCTCGCCGGCCGTGGCCGGGGGCTTCCCCCGGCGACGGCTTGCCTGAGAAGCTAGGGACGTGCCAAGCAACGAAGTCCGATCTGTCGTCATTGCCGGAGGCGGAACGGCCGGATGGATGACGGCCGCCGCCCTGGCGCGCGTGCTCGGGCCGCGCTTGTCGATCACGCTGGTGGAGTCCACCGAGATCGGCATCGTCGGGGTCGGCGAAGCGACGATTCCCGCGATCGGCCAGTTCAACAAGCTGCTCAAGATCGACGAGAACGATTTCCTGCGCAAGACGCAGGGCACGTTCAAGCTCGGCATCGAATTCGTCGACTGGTGGGAGAAGGGTCATGCGTACATGCATGCCTTCGGTCCGGTCGGCCGCGATCTCGCCTGGATACCGTTCCACAACTACTGGCTGCGCGACGAACGCGAGGGAACCGCGGGCTCCCTCTGGGACTACAGCCTCAATTTCCAGGCGGCGACGCAGGCGCGTTTCGCGCGCGTCGAGCGCATCCCGGACACGCCGCTCGCGGGGCTGACCTGGGCGTTTCACTTCGATGCCTCGCTGTACGCGGCCTATCTATCGCAACTGGCCCAGTCGGCCGGCGTGCGGCGCGTCGAGGGCATGATTTCCGAGGTGCTGCTCGAGCCCGAACGCGGCGATGTGCGCGCCTTGCGACTCGCCGACGGGCGCGAGATCGCGGGCGACCTGTTCATCGATTGCACGGGCTTTCGCGGCCTGCTGATCGAGGGTGCGCTGCACACGGGCTTCGAGGACTGGTCGCGATGGCTGCCCTGCGATCGCGCCCTGGCCGTGCCCTCGTCGAACACGAGTCCCTTGCTGCCTTACACGCGCTCGACCGCGCTCGAAGCGGGATGGCAATGGAGGATTCCGCTGCAGCACCGCACCGGCAACGGCCACGTCTACTGTTCGGCGCATACGACCGACGATCGGGCGCGGGAGCTGCTGCTCGCGAATCTCGATGCGCCCGCGCTGGCCGAGCCGCGCCTGATCCGCTTCGCGACGGGCCGGCGCAAACTCCTGTGGAACCGCAACGTGGTCTGCATGGGGCTCGCCAGCGGCTTCGTCGAGCCGCTCGAGTCGACGGCCATCCACATCATCCAGGTGACGATCCAGCGCCTGATCCTGCTGTTCCCGCACATCGGCGACTGCGAGGAGCGGCGCCGCGAATTCAACCGTGCGTCGATCGCGGAATACGACTACATCCGCGACTTCGTCATCCTTCACTACCACTCGAACAACCGGCGCGGCGAACCGTTCTGGGATGCCTGCCGGAACATGTCGATCCCGGACTCGCTGCGGCACAAGATCGAGTTGTTCCGCGAGACCGCGGGCATCTTCTGCGCCTCGGAGGACCTGTTCCAGCTCACGAGCTGGTTGCAGGTTCTGTGGGGGCAGGGTGTGCGGCCGCGCGCCACGCATCCCTTCGTGGAGGCCGTGGCGCCGCAGGATCGCGCCGGCTATCTACGCGACCTGCGGGGGCTGATCGGCCAGGCGGCGCGCGAGTTGCCGGGTCACGCGGAATTCATCGCGAAGCACTGCGCGGCGAAGTGAAGACGGAAGACGGTGCCTGGCACAAACAAAAACCCCGGCGCTTGGCCGGGGTTTTTGCTGCGAATGAGTCTGGTATCAGGCCGGGCGCTTGCGGCGGCGGGCGAAGCCCACACCCGCGAGGCCAAGGCCGAGCAGGGCCAGGGTGCCGGGCTCCGGAACGCTGAGCGCTCCGACGTCGCCATCACGCACCAGCCAGACGCGCGAGAGATCTCCGCCGCCACCGAGCTCCTGCGAGCCGAAGTGGAAGTGCAGGGCCCACGCCGTTCCCGAACGCACGCCCGGCGTCTCCGTCCAGTACGCACGGTACGTCAGGTTGATGAATGGGTTGTAGTTGCTGGAAGTGGGTTCCGGCGTATTGCGGTTGTGCGAGTACTCGGGCGCGTACCCGAGGTTGATGTAGTACATGTATGCGAGTTCGCTCGACAGGCCCGTCGTGTCGTAACCCGCGATCGGGTCGAACACCTGCGGCAGGCGCCAGTCGTCCCAGTACGTGTTCCGGGCGCTGTCGTAGTACGAGACGTTCGCGGCGAACGCCAGCGCGTCGGCGTGATTGAGCGCGCCGTTGGGAATGCCCACCGTCTGCGCATACAGCGCGTCCTGCATCCAGGTGACGTTGAGGACGTTGTCGTATATGAGCCCGCCCCCGCGATCGAACAGCGTTGCATGGCTCGCACTGGTGCCCAGGGCGAACAGCGAAGCAGCGGAAAGGGCAAGACGCATGGACTTGAGCATGGTTCTTCCAGAACGTTCGGGGCCACGACCATCGCGGCGCTGCCAAGAATGAAGCAATCGGCGTGCCATGTGTGAACCACGTCTCGTCGGGCGCCTCGACTTTGTGAGCTCACTCACAAAAAGCCGCCTCCATTTACCTTAACGCGGCCATTTTTGGCGGGGATTGGTCGTCTTCCGAGGTCCGCCAGCCGGCCCTTACGTGGTCGGTAGTTCGCGACTGTAAAGGAACTCGACAGCCCATCCACTCAATCAGGTCCGCGTATCCAGTGGCTACTTCTGCGCCGCGACCGAGTACAGCACTTTCGTATTGCGAGTCGCCAGGAAGGCGTCGAGCGACTCGCCGCGCATGGCCGCGTAAATGTGCAGGTTGGTCGTGCCGACCACGGCCCCTAACTTCTCGAGCAGGAAGAAGATCGCGCCATGGTGCATGAGCGCGCGCCAGTCGCGCGCGCGAAGCATCCTGCGTTCCTCTTCGCTGAGCCGCGCCTCCTCGAACAACCCTTCCGGATCGTCGATGAACCGCTTGCGCCGGTCCGGCTGAAGCAGCGAATGCAGGAACGAATTGAGCCGGTACGCTTTCACGCTGCGATCCAGCGTGAACGGATAGGTGCCCGGCAGTTTCTCGACGCCGCGCCACTGCCGCTCGATGCGCTCGAGATACTGCTCCGGGGATTCCGCATCGGCCTGTTCATCGGCCTGGGCCGGATCGTCCTCGAAGATGACCGTCGCGATGGGCGTCATCGAAGGCAGGTAGTAAGCCTGGTGCAGCTTCTTCACCTTCGGCGCGAGCGCGCCGCGCATCAGCAGCCACATGATGACCTCGGAGCCTTCCATGCCGCCCTTCTCGGCGTACTCGGCGATCGTGATCTGGGTGAGCTTCTCGGGATCCTTCTCCAGTAGTTCGAGGAACTCCATGTCCCAGGGCGTGTTGTTGAACCCGGCGCGTTCGCCATGCACCTGGTGCGACAAGCCGCCGGTGCCGACGATCGCCACCTTGATGTCCTCCGGAAAACTTTCGATCGCCTTGCGCAGCGCGCGTCCGAGCTTGAAGCAACGCTTCGCCGATGGAATCGGCAGCTGCAGCACGCCGACCTGCAACGGCACGATGGCGCCGGGCCATTCCTTTTCGTGCGGCCACAGCAGCGAGAGCGGTGAAAAGCAGCCGTGATCGAGTCCCTTCTCCTGGAAGAACGACAGGTCGAACTCGTCCGCCACCAGGCCCTTGGCGATGTGCCGCGCGAGCGCCGGGTGACCCTTGATGGGCGGAAGATCGCGCGCGCCGCCGCCTTCGTCGGCCACCCAGAATTTCTCGCCGACGCCCAGCGTGAAGTGCGAGTAGTGATCGAAGAAGAACGAGGTGATGTGATCGTTGTAGATGAAGAACAACACGTCGGGCTTCCTGTCGGCGAGCCATTTCCTCACGGGCTCGTAGCCGGCGAAGATCGGAGCCCACACGGGATCCTCGTGTTTTTTCGCATCGAGCGCGAAGCCGATCGTCGGGGTGTGCGAGGTGGCGATGCCGCCCACTATCGTGGCCATGAGGTTCTCCGGAAATCGTTCGGATCCGCGGGACCCAAGACTACCGGGCTGCGAAGGGCATACCCGCCCGCCAGCGAAAAGCCCGCGTATCGACGGTCGAGTCCGCGAACGGCGTTTCGGGCACCATTGCCGCCATGCAGAAGGTCCTCGTAACGGCCGGCGCGGCCGGCATCGGCCGTGAAATCGTGCGGGCATTCGCCGCCGCCGGCGCCCGCGTGTGCGCAATCGACATCGACGCCGACGCCCTGATCGCGCTGCGTGAGGAAATTCCGGCCGCCGCGACCGACGTGTGCGACCTGGGCGATCTCCTGTCGATCGAGGCCGTGGTGCCGCGCGCGATCGGCGCGCTCGGCGGACTCGACGTTCTCGTGAACAACGCGGGCATCGCCGGGCCCACGACCCCGATCGAACTCTTCGACCCGGCCGAATGGGAGCGCGTGATGCGCGTGAATCTCGGCGGCACGTTCAACGTCACGCGAATCGCGATTCCGTTCCTGCGCAAGTCGCACGCGGGCAGCATCATCAACATGTCTTCGGCCGCGGGAAAATTCGGCTACCCGTTGCGCAGCGCCTACGCGACCAGCAAGTGGGGCGTCATCGGCTTCACGAAGACTTTGTCGATGGAACTCGGCGAATTCGGAATCCGCGCGAATGCGATCCTGCCCGGCGCGGTGGCGGGACCTCGGATGGATCGCGTACTCGAGGGGCGCGCCGCCGCGAGCGGCCGTTCGCTCGACGAGGAGCGCGCGATCGCGCTCGCCACGCGTTCGATCAAGACGTTGACCGAGGCCAGCGAGATCGCCGCGCTGGCGCTGTTCCTGGCGTCCGATGCCGCGCGCACGATCTCCGGACAGGCGATCTCCATCGACGGGGACATGCATCGTTCTTGACTCGTCGTGCGTTCGCTGCCAATCGATTGGAATCTCGTCGATAGTCGAGCCCATGGCGCGCCGCGTCGCGCCAGATAGGGCCCATTGAGTCGAACGTCCGGCCCTGGGGGGAGTATGAGATTCGAACGCAGTGCGCTCGTCGCGAGCCTTGCCGCCATCGTGTTCGTGGCCGGTTGCGAGAAATCCGGAACCGAAGCGCCGCCGCCGAAACTCACCGCGCTGATCGACGCCGCGCGCATCGTCACGCCGAATCCAAAGGAGTGGCCGACCTACGGGCGGACCTACGACGAGCAGAGATTCAGCCCGCTCGACAAGATCGACGCCGGCAACGTCGCGGAACTCGGCCTGGCGTGGGCCTTCGATCTCGACACTCCGCATCGCGTGCAGGAATCCACGCCGCTCGTGATCGACGGCGTGATGTACGTGACGAGCGCGTGGAGCAAGCTGTTCGCGCTCGACGCGAAAACCGGCCGGCGGATCTGGGCGTTCGATCCGAAGGTGCCGGGAGAGGCGGGCGTGAAGGCCTGCTGCGACGTGCCGAATCGCGGCGCCGCCGCGTGGAACGGCAAGATCTTCATCGGCACGATCGACGGCCGGCTCGTCGCGGTCGATGCCGCGACCGGCAAACAGGCATGGGAAGTCATGACCGTTCCGGAGGGGCAGAATTACACGATTACGGGAGCCCCGCGCGTATTTGCCGGCAAGGTGCTCATCGGCAATGGCGGCGCCGAGTACGGTGTGCGCGGCTACGTCACCGCCTACGACGCGGACACCGGCAAGCAACTGTGGCGCTTCTACACGGTGCCCGGCGATCCGTCGCAGCCGTTCGAACATCCCGATCTCGAAAAGGCCGCGAAGACCTGGACCGGCGAGTGGTGGAAACTCGGCGGCGGCGGCACGGTGTGGGACTCGATCGTCTACGACCCCGCGCTCGACCTCATCTACATCGGCGTCGGCAACGGCAGCCCCTGGAACCAGAAGCTGCGCAGCCCGAAGGGGGGCGACAACCTCTATCTATCTTCCATCGTCGCGCTGAAGGGCGCGACCGGCGAATACGCCTGGCACTTCCAGACCACGCCCGGAGAGACCTGGGACTACACGGCGACGCAGCCGCTGATGCTCGCGGACCTGAAAATCGGCGACCAGGATCGCCAGGTCATCATGCAGGCGCCGAAGAACGGTTTCTTCTACGTGCTCGACCGCGTGACCGGTGAGTTCATCTCGGGCGCGCCGTACGCGTACATCAACTGGGCCACCGGTCTCGACGTCAAGGGTCGCCCGAAGGAAACGAAGGAAGCGCGCTACGACAAGAGCGGCAAACCCGCGGTCGTCGTGCCGGGTCCGGGCGGCGCGCATTCGTGGCAGCCGATGAGTTTCAATCCGAATACGGGCCTGGTCTATTTCCCGGTCATGGAAGCCGGCTTCGCGTTCATCCCGGCGGCGAGCCCCGCGACCAGCAAGATCGGCTGGAACACCGGCGTCGATTTCAACGCGGGCAGCCTGCCGACGGATCCGAAAGTGCTCGCGGGCATCAAGGATCAGCTCAAGGGACATCTCGTCGCGTGGGATCCGGTCGCGCAGAGAGAGGCCTGGCGCGTCCAGTTCGATCATCCGTGGAACGGCGGCACGCTCTCGACGGCGGGCAATCTCGTGTTCGCCGGCGATTCGCTGGGCGAGATCGCGGCGTACCGCGCCACGAACGGACAGAAGCTCTGGTCCGCGCCGACGCAGGCCGGCGTGCTCGCGCCGCCGATCACGTATGAAATCGGCGGCGAGCAATACGTCGCGGTCGAAGTGGGTTGGGGCGGAGCGTTCGGCCTCGCGGCCGGCGAACTCGCGCGCGACGCGCACATCAAGTCGAACATCCCGCGAGTGCTCGCGTTCAAGCTCGGCGGAGAAGCGAAATTGCCCGACTTGCCTCCCGAGCCGGCGCTGGCCTCGACGTTGCCGCCCGAGATCGGCGACGAGGCCGCATGGACCGCGGGCAAGGCGGTTTATCACCGCTATTGCAGCGTGTGCCACGGCGACAGCGCCGTGAGCGGCGGCGTGTTGCCGGATCTGCGCCAGTCGCCGATCACGCGCGACGCGGCGGCCTGGGAAGGCGTGGTGCGCGGAGGCCAGCGCGCCTCGCGTGGCATGGTTTCGTTCGCGTCCGAGGTGAGCGCGGCCGACAGTGAAAACGTGCGCGCGTATGTGATACACCGTGCGCATGAAGTCCAGAAACTCGAGGCGGCAGTCGCCGCACAGCCCGCGGCGGATGTCGCACCGCCGGCCGGCGCGGCCGAGTGAACCCGCGATCGAACTAGTCAGGAAGCCGCACGATGCGTCGTAAGACCTTCGCGCGGCTCGCGATCACCGCCTGCGGCGTCGTCGCGCTCGCGCTCTCCGGCTCCGCCGCGGCCGATGAGCAGACGCCGCAGCCCGTGCTCGCGGCGAGCGTCATCAAGGTCAACGACGGCGATTCGATCGAAGTGCGCCTGGATTCGGGCAAGGCGCGGGTGCGCATGTCGGCGATCGACACGCCCGAACACGATCAGCCGTACGGCGACCGATCGAAGGCGGCGCTGAAGGCGATGTTGCCCGAGGGGTCCGCGGTCGAGCTCGAAGTCGTGACCCAGGATTCGTACCGGCGCCTCGTCGCGGTGGTGTGGAAAGTCGTCGCGGGCCAGCGGATCAACGTCAACGAAACGATGCTGCGCGAAGGCCATGCCTGGGCGTATCGGCGCTACATGGGCGATGCCCGCTTCTGCGATTTCGAAGCCGAGGCGCGCGACGGCAAGCGTGGGCTGTGGACGCAGCCGGTGAGCGACTGGATCTATCCACCCGAGTGGCGCTTCCTCAAGAACGGCGAGATCCGCACGTTGCCGACGCCTTATGCGGAGACGCGCGAGCAGTGCGTGGCGGTCATGGGACGCGCGGGGGCCGCGACCTACACGCCGCCGAATTGACGCGGCGTTTCACGCCAGCATCTTGCGCGCACTCTCGATGGTGTTGGCCTTGTCCGTGTTGGTGTCCGCGGGCGGCGGAATGTTGCGGCCCTTCTGGGCCGCGGGCCGCGTGCCGACGAGATCCATCCAGCGCTTGAGCTGCGGCAGCCCGTCGACACTCACGCCCGACCATCCGTAACCGGCCACCCAGCTCCACAGCGCGATGTCGGCGATCGAATAGTCGCCGCCGGCGATGTATTCGTTCGCCGCGAGCTGACTTTCCATCACCTCGAACAGGCGTCGCACCTCGCGCTGGTAGCGTTCGATCGCATACGGAATCTTTTCGGGCGCATAACGAAAGAAGACGTTCGCCTGGCCCATCATCGGCCCCACGCCCGCCATCTGAAACATCAGCCACTGAAGCACGCGCGAGCGCGCCTTGGGCTCCGTGGGCAGCAGCCTGACCGGCGACTTCTCGCCGTACGTTTCCGCGAGATAGATGAGTATCGCGCCGGACTCGAACACGGCGAAGTCACCGTTCGCGCGGTCGATGATCGCGGGAATGCGCCCGTTCGGATTGATCTTCAGGAACCAATCCTCCTTCTGTTCGAGCTTCGACAGCGTGAGCAGGCGCACGGTGTAGGGCAGCTGCATTTCTTCGAGCGCGATGGAAATCTTCCAGCCATTCGGCGTGGCCGCGGTGAACAACTCGATCATGTTGAGGTCCTCGGTGTTCCTTGAGGTGCGCGCAGTATAGATTGCCAGGGTGGAACTCATCGTTTCGAACTGGCGACTCGCCGCGGTTGCCGCCCTGTTCTTTCTCGGCGTCGCGGCACGGCGCGCCGGTTGGGGCAACGAGCTTCACGGCCGGAAGCTGCTGAACTTCGTCTTCAACGTCGGCCTGCCGATCCTGATCTTCGGCGCGCTCACGGGCGTGCCGCTGTCGCGCGAACACGCGCTGCTGCCCGTCATCGCGATACTCGTGTCGCTGCTCGGATGGGCGGCCGCCGCGTTCATGGCGCAGCGGTTGCGGTTGCCGATGGCGGGCGAGGGTGCGATGACGCTGTGCGCCATGTCGATGAACATCTCGCTCATCTATCCATTCGCCGCGCTGAGCCTCGGCGCCGGCGCATTCGCGCAGCTCGTGATGTTCGACATGGGGCACGCGATCATGGTGTGGACCGTCACGACCGTGGTCGCGTGCAAGTACGGTGGCCACGCCGACGACATCCCGGTCCTGCTGAGGCGCACGCTCGCGGCGCCGCCGCTGTGGGTGCTGTTCATTTCATTGGGCCTGAATGTCGGTGGCGCTCCCATCCCGCGCGATTTTCTGCACATCGTGCTCGCGGTCGGCCAGGCACTGGTGCTGCTGGTGCCGCTCGCGATGGGGTTGCTGGTGAGCCTGCGCGGCCTGAAACGACCCGAGGTCCTGACCGCGGTTGCACTGCGTTCCGGACTCGGCGCCTTGCTGGGGTTCGGGTTGGCCCGGTTGTTTGGCCTCGAGGGGATATCGGCGGCCATCGCGATCATCGGGGCGGCGGCCCCCATCGGCTTCACGGCCGTCGTGCTGTCGGCCCGCGAGGAGCTGGACCTCGACCTGGCCGCCAGCGCCGCGGCGATCTCGGTCTTCCTCGGCTCGATCTGGATTCCGCTGGTCTTATTGCTGGTTTAGCCTAGTTCATCCAAGGTGGAGTGGCCGGCCGCTTCGGCCGCTAGAGTGTCCGCGATGTATACGGCGAGCTCGGCAATCCTCGATGCGCTGGTCGAAGGCGGCGTCGAATACCTGTTCGCGAACTTCGGCAGCGATCACCCGGGACTGATCGAGGCGATCGCGCAGGCGCGCGCGGCCAACAAGCCCTGCCCGAAGGTGATCACGTGCCCCACCGAAATGGTCGCGATGTCGGCGGCGCATGGATATGCCCAGGCCACCGGCCGCGCGCAGGCGGTGCTGGTGCACGTCGATTGCGGAACACAGGCGCTCGGCGGCGCCGTGCACAACGCGGCCAAGGGACGCGTGCCCGTGCTCATCGTCGCCGGAAGCTCGCCGGCCACGCAGGAAGGAGAGGCGCGCGGCAGCCGCAACGAATTCATCCAGTGGATCCAGGACGTGCCCGACCAGCGCGGACTGGTCCGCGGCTACGTCCGTTACGAGAACGAAATCCGGATCGGCGCGAACGCGAAGCAGATCGTGCATCGCGCGCTGCAGTTCGCGCACAGCGAGCCGCGCGGCCCGGTGTACGTGACGGCGGCGCGCGAGGTGCTGGAGAGCGAAGTCACGCGAATTTCGCTCGACACCCGCGTATGGCAGCCTCTCGCGGCGGGCGCGCTCGCACCGCATGTCGTCGAGACGATGGCCGCGGCGCTGGTGACGGCGCAGCGACCGCTCGTCGTCACGTCCTATGTCGGACGGAATCCCGCCGCGGTGGCGGAGCTGATCGGGCTGTGCGCCGAGGTCGGCATCGGCGTGCTCGAGTCGGTGCCCAGCTACGTCAATTTTCCCACCGACAACGATTGCTACCAGGGCGTTCAGTGGAACGAGCGCCGCCAGAACGAGGCGCTTGCCGCGGCCGACGTCGTACTGGTCATCGACAGCGACGTGCCGTGGATCGGCGCGGTCAGCAAGCCGCGCCTTGGCGCGCGCGTGTTCCACATCGATTCGGATGCGCTCAAACAGCAGATGCCGCTGTGGTACATCGGCAGCGAGATTGCGTGCCAGGCCGACGCGGCCATCGCGCTCGCGCAGCTGCGCGCGGCGTGCGCGCGGCTCACGCCCTCGCGCGAGCGGCTTGCCGAGCGCATGGGTCACCTCGAGGCCGCTCACGAGGCGTGGACGGGATTTCTCGCTGCGCACGAGCGGCCGCAGGAGCATTTGACGCCGCAGTTCCTCGTGGCGTCGATCCGCGGGGCGGTGGGGCCCGAGGCGATCATCGTGAGCGAGGCGGTCACCAACTTCCACGTGGTTTCGCAGCACATGCAGCGCACGCTGCCCGGCACTCTGTTTTCGAGCGGTGGCGGCTCGCTGGGTTACAACGGCGGCGCGGCGGTCGGCATCAAGCTCGCGAAACCCGACGCGCTGGTGGTGTCGATCTGCGGCGACGGCAGCTATCTGTTCTCGCAGCCTTCCGCCGTGCACTGGATGGCGCGGCGTTACAAGGCGCCGTTCCTGCACGTCGTGCTCAACAACGGCGGCTGGCAGGCGCCGCGCCAGGCGGTGGCCAGCGTGCATCCGAAGGGCCTCGCCGCGAACTCGCCGCACATCGACATCGATTTCCAGCAGCCGCCCGATTACGGCGGCATCGCCGCGGCGGCGGGCGGCGCACATGCCGAGGTGGTCACCAACACGGCCGAGGTGCTGCCCGCCATCGAGCGCGCGCTGTATGCCGTGCGCACGCAGCGCCGGTCGGCGGTCATCGACGCGCACGTCTGAGCGGGTCCGGTCCGGTCCGGTCAGCGGATTGCGAACAGCTTCTCGGCGTTGGTCTGGAAGTATTTCTTCTTGTCCTCGGCCGACATCGGCAGGTTGTCGGAGACGGTCACTTCCGAGGCGAGGTACTGGTACGGATAGTCCATCGCGTACAGCGTGTGATCCGGGCCCATGACCTCGTGGCAGAACATGATCGCGGGTTCCCACGCGACGCCGCTGTTCGTGACGTACACGTTCTCGCGCAGGTATTCGCTTGGAGCACGCTCCAGTTCCTTGAGCATCGGGTAACGCTTCGCGGCCATCTGCGCGCGGTGCATGTAGTCGATGCGGTACATCCAGTAGGGCAGCGCTTCGCCGCAGTGGCCGACGATCATCTTCAGTTTCGGGAAGCGGTCGAATACCCCCGCGACGATGATCCGCAGCAAGTGCAGCCCGGTCTCGGCCTGGAAGCCGAACACGGCGCCGTCGAGACCGGCTTCCAGATAGGGCGCGATCATGTCGCGCGGCGGTGCGTTCGGGTGCAGGTAGACAGGCACGTCGAGTGCTTCCGCGGCCTCGAAGATGGCCCAGCACTTCGGGTCGTCGAGCCGCTCGCCCATCGTGTGCGAGTTGATGATGACGCCGCGCAGGCCGAGCTGGCGGACGCCGCGCTCGATCTCGCGCGCGGCCGCCGGCGGATCCTGCGGCGCCGCGGCCGCGAGGCCGACGAATCGCGTCGGATGGCGCGCGATCGCGGCGGCCAGCTCGTCGTTGCTGTCGCGCGCGAGTGCGTTCGCGGTGGCCGCGTCGAACACCTGCACGCCGGGCGAGGTCAGCGACAACACCTGCATGTCGATGCCGGCCGCATCCATGTCGGCGATGCGCTCCGCGCCGAGGTTCTGCAGACGATCGATGATGAACTTCGCGCGATCGCTTGGGCTGCCTAGATAGAAACCCCACAGGCTTCCGAACCCCGGATCGTCGTAGCCTTCCGCGAGCAGTTTTCGGAACGCGTTCATCTGATCGCGGGTCGCGAAGGCTTCTTCGGTGGCGATGCGGCGATAGTCGGCCATGGGGGATCACCCGAAAGGGGCAGGAATTCCTTGCAAATCATGTCACGAGCGCGCCCGGCGCGGATTGCGCGAGGCGTCGCGAAAGTGTTCGCGAAGGATCGAGTCAACTGTCCATTGCGGCCGCTTCATTGTTGCCGTCTCATGCAGGGACCGAATCGCATCGCGTCCGCCGGAATCACCATGTCAGCAAACGTCAAGCCCATCGATCCGTCCGCCACGCAACCGTACCCGGAGCTCGCGCTGTTCATCGACGGCGAGTGGTTGGGCGCGCAGGGACGGAAGACGCAGCCGGTCGTCAATCCCGCGACCGAGGAAATCCTGGGCCTGCTGCCGCACGCGACAACGGCCGACCTCGAACGCGCGCTCGCGGCCGCGCAGCGCGCGTGGAGCGAATGGCGCGCGCTGCTGCCCGTACAGCGCTCGAAGATCCTCAAGAAGGCCGCGGACTTGATACGCGCGCGCGCCGAGGAAATCGCGCGCATCGCGACGCTCGAGATGGGCAAGAGCATTCACGAGACGCGCATCGAGGTGAATGCGTCCGCGGAGATCTTCGAGTGGTATGGCGAGGAGGGTCGTCGCGCCTACGGTCGCGTACTCCCGCAACGCCTGCCAGGTCAGCGCATGACCATAGTCAAGGAACCCGTCGGGCCGGTGGCCGCGTTCGCGCCGTGGAATTTCCCCGCGGGCAACCCGGCGCGCAAGCTCGGCGCGGCGCTCGCCGCAGGCTGTCCATGCATCCTCAAGCCCGCTGAAGAGGCGCCGGGCACCGCGCTCGCGATCGCGCGCGCGTTGCACGAGGCCGGCGTGCCGCGCGGCGCGCTCGCGATCGTGTTCGGCGTGCCGCACGAGGTATCCCGGCAGCTCATCGCCTCGCCGATCATCCGCAAGATTTCGTTCACGGGTTCCGTGCCGGTGGGCAAGCAACTCGTGAAGCTCGCGGCCGACGGCATGAAGCGCACGACGATGGAACTCGGCGGACACGCGCCGGTGATCGTGTTCGACGATGTCGACGTCGACAAGGTGCTCGATGCCTGCGTCACCGCAAAGTACCGCAACGCGGGCCAGGTGTGCGTGTCGCCCACGCGCTTCTACGTGCAGGAGTCCATCTACCCGAAGTTCGCGGAAGGTTTCGCGGCGCGCGCGAAGGCGTTGCCCGTGGGCCCCGGCATCGACGAGGCGAACCGGATGGGCCCACTCGCGCACGCGCGTCGCCTGCCGGCCGTGCAGGGCATCATCGACGACGCGGTCGAACACGGCGCGCGGCTGCTCGCGGGCGGCAAACGCATCCCGCGCAAGGGATTCTTCTTCGAGCCGACAGTGCTCGCGGACATACCGAATGACGCGCGCATCATGAACGAGGAGCCGTTCGGTCCCATCGCGCTGCTGAATCCGTTCCGCGACTTCGATGCGGTCATGGTCGAGGCAAACCGCCTGCCGTTTGGCCTCTCGGCCTTCGGTTTCACGAACGATGCGCGCCGCGTCAACCTGCTCGGCGAGAAGCTCGAGGCCGGCATGATCGGTCTCAACAGCTTCCAGATCTCGGTGCCCGAGGCGCCGTTCGGCGGCGTGAAGGAAAGCGGCCACGGCAGCGAGGAGGGCATCGAAGGACTCGAGGCCTGTCTCGTGACGAAATTCATCAGCCAGGGCTGAGTCCGCGCGTGCGGCGGGCCAAACTACTCGCGAGCTGCTTGCGCTCGATCCGCAGGGCGCGCTAACGCACCTTTCCGGCCGCGTTCTCGAGCAGCACGTTGGAAAACGTCGCGGTGTCGACCACGTCGGGCAGATGCGAGCAGAAGCCAAGACCCACGTAGAAGGGCTCGGAGAAATTCAGCTCGATGGGCGGGCCGTATTGCGTCATGGGTTCGCCTTCGAGACTCACGAACAGTGCAAACTCGTTGCCGCGCTTTTCGATGCCGATGCGTCTGGCGAGATCGTTGACCAGCGAATCGGGCGTCTTGCCCGTCGGGCGGCCGCGGCCACCGATACGGAACTCGCGATCCTTCGTGAGCGCGCCTTTCTGCGGACGCTGGGCGAGCTGGATCATCCCGAGGCCATGCAGCGCCACGACGACCTGTTTGGAATCGTCCTCGAGATCCTGGCGAATGACGAGCACCGCCTTGCGGTCGCCGTAGCCCTCCGGATCCGGGAAGGCGATGTCCGCGGCCAGCGAGACGTCACCCGACATCTTCTTCCACAGAAAACGGAACTCGTCGCGCGTGTACCAGATGTTGTAGCCGGCGGAGGCGATCGTGTAGACGCCGTCGGAGTAGCTCGAGCCGCCAGGCACGAGCGGCGCGCCGATCTCGGACACGGAGAATCCGTTCACCTTCTCGGGGAACGTGATCGTCTCGCGATGAAAATCCGGCGGCGGTGGCACCTGGCGGTGCGTGGCCGACCCGGGCAACGCCCAGTCCGGAACGACCGGTTTGGCAGGCTGCGCATCCTGCGCGTCCTGCGCATGCGCGACGAACGACGACGCCAGGGCCAGCGCCAGCGCCAGCGAGGCGCAAACGAGTTTGGTCATGATAGTCCGGCCCCGTGATTGGAAGGCGGGGAGCCGGACTATACCGGATCAGGCCGCCGCTTCGACCTTCTCGCGCCGGAACTCGCGCGGCGTCGCGCCGTACTTCGCGCGGAACACGCGTCCGAAGTGCGTCGGGCTGTTGAAGCCGTAATCGAACGCGATCGCGGTCACGGTGCGGCCGCGTTGCGACGGCGAGAGCAGCGCGCGCGAGCAGGCCTCGAGACGGCGGCGCAGGATGTAGCGCGCGACGGTCTCGTCCTGGTCCGAGAAAAGGTGATGCAGGTATCGCGTCGTCATCTTGCACGCTTCGGCGATGCGCGTCGGCGTGAGCTCGGGATCGTTCAGGTGCGCTTCGATGTAGTTGATGATGCGGATGCGATGCGCGGTGGCGAGCGACGAGCGGTCCGACCGGGACTGCGGCAGGTCGGCGTAGGCCGCCGCGACGAGGTCCAGGATCGCGACGTTGACGCGTGCGGCCACGGACTGGTCCATGCTCTTCTGGAACTCGAACCAGTAGTTGCGCAGGAAACGCGAGAGCAGCGCGCACACCCCGGTCCCCCCGACCATCGGAATGGCGACGAGGCACTCGGGACAGGCGATGTGGCGGCGCAGGATGGCGTCGGGGATGCCGAGCACCAGCATGCGGTTCGCGCCGCCGAACGCGATTTCGTAGTGGCGCGTGCTGTCGCACAACGTGAAGTCGCCGGTGCGCAGGTGGGCTTCGCGGCCGTCCTGCCGGTTGGTGCTTTCGCCTTCCATCTGCAGGTGCAGGAAGAACAGCGAGGAGCGCGTGCGGGCGACGTGCGCGCGCGAATGCCTCACGAGCTGAGCGTCCGAATAGACCTCGGCGAGCGTCAGGTCGCCGATCGTCGCGCGCTGGATGGTCCCGGTGAATGTGCGGATGTCGACCGGATCGGAGACGAGTGGCGAGAAGCTTTCGCTCGCACGATCGTTCCAGTAGGTGAGCTTGCGTCTCGGATCCAGACCTGCGGTCGAGAACGATTCCACTGTAGCCATGACTCCCTCCCCCTCGAGGTGTCCCGACGATGTGGGCGTTAGTTATACGTGATAGTTATTTCGAGTAACCAATTGGTAGTTCTGATAGGAGCTATCGACCAATCCGAGTTCCCTGCCGGTCGAGAAGCAACCGGGGCCCCGGCTCAGCATTTGCGGCGTACGGAAGAGGGTACGTGGTGGTTCGAACGGCGCCGTTGAGGGATCTGATCGGTTACGCGCTGCGCCGGGCGCAGGGCGCGGTGTATGCAGACCTGAATGATTCGCTGTCCGAACTCGACCTGCGCCCCGTCCAGTACACGCTGCTGCTCATGGTCGCGGAGAACCCCGGGGCCAGCCAGTCTGGGGTCTGCGAGGCCCTGGGCATCCAGAAGGCGAATTGCGTGCCGACGATGAGCGAGCTGGAGCGGCGCGGTCTCATCCTCCGCAAGAAATCCACGAGCGATGCCCGCAGCTACGAGTTGCACATCACGGCGAAGGGCAAGCGCATCCTGCAGCGTGCGGGCGAGGCACAGGCCTCGCACGAACGAAAACTCATCGAGCGCATCGGCATCGATGGCCGTGACCAATTGCTCGAACTTTTGGGTAAGCTCACCGACCTCAAATGACCCGTCCCATAGTCGAATTGCAACGCCACGGCGACATCGCGGTCATCGTGGTCGATAACCCGCCCGTCAACACCATCACCGCCGAGGTCCGCTCGGGGTTGTTCGGCGCGCTCGCGCACATGCGCACGGATCCGACCTTCAAGGCGCTCGTGCTGCGTTGCGAAGGCAACAACTTCTTCACGGGCGCCGACATCAACGAATTCTCGGGGCCGCCGAAGGAGGCGGAGTACCGCGATCTCTACGGCCAGTTCGAGAATCTGGCGATTCCCTGCGTGGCGGCGCTGCACGGCTCCGCCATCGGCGGCGGATTCGAGCTCGCGCTGGCGTTCCACTATCGTGTCGCGACGCCGACCGCGAAGGTCATGTTGCCTGAGGTCACGCTCGGCATCATTCCCGGCGCGGGCGGATCGCAGCGGTTGCCGCGATTGATCGGGCCCGACAAGGCGCTGCGCATGATCTTCGATGCGAAGCCGGTGCCGGCGCCGATTGCGAAGGAGCAGGGGCTCATCGACGAGATCGTCGAGGGCGACCTGGTCACGGGCGCTGTCGCGTACGCGAATGCGCTGGTCGCGCGCGGCGCGGGGCCGCGGCCCACGTCGGCGCGCACCGTCGATGCGAGCGTATTCACGCCGGAGTTCGATGCGAAGTGGCGCGCCGAGGCGTTGCGCCTGTATCCGAATCGCACGGCCGCGCTGACCGCGCTCGAAGCGGTGAAGTCGAGCGTGATGCCGATCGAACAGGGCCTGCTCGAGGAAGACAGGTTCGCCAATCACACCAAGGGCACGATCGAGGCGAAGGCCGCGATCCACGTGTTCTTCGCGGAACGCGAGAGCCGCAAGGTCGAAGGGCTCCCCACGGATACCACTCCGAGATCGATCGGTAGCGCGGGCGTAGTCGGCGCGGGCACGATGGGCGGCGGCATCGCGATCGCGTTCGCGAACGCCGGCGTTCCGGTCACGCTGCTCGATGCGAACGAGGCGGGACTCGCGAAGGGCCTCGCGACGGTCGATGCCACCTACGGCTCGATGGTCAAGCGCGGCCGCATCGACGAAACCGAGAAGGCGCGCCGGCTCGGATTCATCAAGGGCTCGCTGAACTACGACGACCTGAAGCAGGCCGACGTGATCATCGAGGCCGTGTTCGAGAGCATGGAACTCAAGAAGTCGGTGATCGGGCAGGTGAGCGCGGTGGCGAAGCCGGGCGCGCTGGTCGCCACGAACACGTCGACGCTCGACATCGACGAGATCGCGAAGGCGACATCGTCGCCGGAAGATTTCATCGGGCTGCATTTCTTTTCGCCGGCGAACGTGATGCCGCTGCTCGAGGTCGTGCGCGGCCAGGCGACTTCTCCGACTTCGATCCGCACGGCGATGGAACTCGCCAGACTGCTGCGGAAAACGCCGGTACTCGCGCGAGTCTGTTACGGCTTCATCGGCAATCGCATGATGGAAGGCTACGCGCGCGAGGCGCTGCGGCTGACGCTCGAAGGCGCGACGCCGCGGCGCGTCGACACCGTGCTCGAGCAGTTCGGCATGGCGATGGGAATTCTCGCGGTGTTCGACATGGCCGGCATCGACGTGGGCGTGAACGTGCATCGCACGAATGCGCACAGGTATCCGCCGGATCCGACCTACTACCAGGCGGACGCGGCGCTGCACGCGGTGGGGCGCCTGGGCCAGAAAACCGGCAAGGGGTTCTATCGATACGAAAAGGGCGATCGCACGCGCCACGACGATCCGGAGGCGATCGAGATCCTGCGCAAGCGGGGCGCCGAGCTCGGCGTGAAGCCGCGCGAGCACACCGACGCGGAGATTCTCGAGCGTTGCCTGTATCCGCTGCTCAACGAGGGCATAAGAATTCTCGATGAGGGTATAGCGCAGCGCGCGAGCGACGTGGACGTGGTGTGGTGCGCCGGATATGGCTTTCCGCGTTATCGCGGCGGCCCGATGTTCTACGCGGATACGCTGGGGCTGCCGACGCTGCTCGCGGGGATGGAGAAATACCGCGAGATGTTCGGTCCCATGCATTGGGAACCGGCGCCATTGCTGGTGCGCCTCCTGCGCGAAGGCCGTACTCTTGCGGACTGGGATGAGGAACACCGCGGAGTCGCGAAGTGAAAATTGACCAGCTGATTGCCATCGACGTGCATACGCACGCGGAAGTGTCGTGCCGGCAGGAGCCGGATGAGGCCGCGAAGCCCTATGACGATGCCGCGTCGAAATATTTCAAGGCGGACAAGCGCAAGACGATTCCGGAGACGATTGCCTATTACCGCGAGCGCAAGATCGGCCTCGTGATGTTCACGGTCGATACCGAGTTCGAGATGGGCGTGCGGCGCATTCCCAACGAGGAAGTGATCGACGCGGCGCGCGAGAACTCGGACATGATGGTCGCGTTCGCGAGCATCGATCCGCACAAGGGCAAGATGGGCGCGCGCGAGGCGCGGCGGCTCATCGAGGAAGGTGGGATCCGCGGATTCAAGTTCCATCCGACCTGCCAGGGGTTCTTTCCCAACGACCGGATGGCGTACAAGCTGTACGAAGTCATCGCCGAGCACAAACTACCGGCGATCTTCCACAGCGGTCATTCGGGCATCGGCACCGGCATGCCGGGCGGCGGCGGGCTCAAGCTCAAGTACTCGAACCCGATCCACGTCGACGACGTCGCCGCGGATTTCCCCGACATGACGGTGATCATCGCCCACCCGTCGTGGCCCTGGCAGGACGAGGCGCTGTCCGTGTGCCTGCACAAGCCGAACGTCTACATCGACTTGTCCGGCTGGTCGCCGAAGTACTTCTCGCCCGAGCTGATTCGCTATGCGAACTCGCAGCTCAAGCACAAGATGCTGTTCGGCTCCGACTACCCGCTGATCACCCCCGACCGCTGGATGAAGGACTTCGCCGAAGCCGGCTTCAAGCCCGAAGTCCAGCCGCTGATCCTCAAAGAGAATGCGATCCGCGCCCTGAAGCTGGGTGGGGATTAGGTGCCGGTGTAAAAGGTGGGGATTAGCTCGAAGGGCTCATCCTCTTTACTCGGGAAGCGCTGCATCGCGTAACGCAGTGTCGCGCGGTCGCGGCTCAGAACCCGCGAAAGTTCCGACAGGTTGGCGATCTTGTTTTCGATTGCCCGGTGCGAGATCCACGCGCGGGCTTTCATGAGTCGCTCGTCTCGATTGTCGGTCTGCAGTTCCGCAAGGGAAGTGTTGAAGCGCGCGCAGGCGTGCTCGATGAGCGCGTCGAGCGAAGACACTTCGCCGTCCGCGGGGAGGACTTCCTCGGGGCGCAATTCCATGAACTTCAGATACGCGGCAATCGCGTCGGGCCGCGCCGCGGAGAACCTGTCGAGCAAGAATCCGGTCGTGAGCCAGGTCTCGGTGCGCTCGCCGGCATAACAACCGTGGCTGGACCAGGGATATTCGGCGACGGCTCGAACGAGTCTCGCTTCGACCGGGTTGTAATGGATGTAGTGCAAGACCGCGAGCAGATAGCGGTCGTTGTGAATGAAGCTGGCGTGATAGCGGCGCTCGAACAGGTGTCCGGTGGTCTGCAACTTCCTCTGAAACGCGCGCGCGTATTCCGAGGCAATCTGCCTCATGACCGAGCCGAGCGGTTCGGTGCCGACCTGCACGAGCAGGTGCAGGTGATTCGACATCCAGCAATACGCATGAACCTTCGCCCCATAGTTCGCGATCCAGCGGGCGACGATGATGTTGAGCAATCTGCGATCCTCGTCGGATCGAAAGATGTCCTGTTGGTGATTCCCACGCAGCGTCACGTGGTAGTACGCGTTGGTTTGATGGATGCGGGGGCGGCGCGGCATGGGGAGGTCGCGTGCGGAACGGTGCACGCACAGTGAAGCGCGCACGTCCGCGCGCCAAGCCGCAAAATTCCATTTATCCGCGAGATTGTTCGCGGCAGGGCCGATCAGGGAGTGGGCGCTCTTTCCCCACTTTTTACACCGGCACCACTATCCCCACCCGTCACCATTCCCGCTTCAGACGTGCTCTCGAACTTCACGAAGAGCAGCGCGATCGCGCCGAGCAGCGAGCCCGCGCCCATGACGATCGATACGGCCTGCAGGGACAACCCCTGGCCGAATAGATAGCCCGCGAGAATCGGCGCCAGCGCCGCGCCTCCGCGGCCCGCGCCGATCACGACGCCGGTTCCGGTCGCACGCAGGTGCGTCGGGTAGGCGAGGGCGAGCAGCGTATAGAGGC
Organism: Pseudomonadota bacterium; assembly: GCA_023423065.1. Classification (GTDB taxonomy): domain Bacteria; phylum Pseudomonadota; class Gammaproteobacteria; order Steroidobacterales; family Steroidobacteraceae; genus CADEED01. Next base: position 49,466 of record JAFAGC010000120.1, on the reverse strand, counting down.
CGACGATGCCGGCGTTCGTGAAGAAGCCGCACAGGGCGACGATGGCCTTCAGGCCCCACAAGGTCTCCTGGCCGGCGCCGAAGATCGACACCGAGATCATGCCCAGCACCAGCACGCCGCTGGTGAGTCCGATGAGGCTTCTGCGCATCGACAGCCAGCCGAGCAGCGCGCCGCCCGTCGCACCGCCCACGCTTGCCCAGAACAACACGTCCGCGATGGTGGAGGGCGAGTAACCCATCTTCGAAACGATGGGCGCCACCCACTTGAGCACGTAATAGAACGTCGTGATGTGCGCGAAGTACGCGAAGATCAGCAGCAGGGTGAGCGCGAGATATTTCCGCTTGAAGACGTCCGCGAGCGGCGCCTTCGGTGGCGTGGCGCTGAGCGGCGGCAGGGCGCTGATCGCGGCGTGCCCCATCTTCTTCAAAGTGGCATTCACCCGGGCAAGCGCATTCGCGGGTTGTTTGCGGCACAGCCAGGAAACCGACTCCGGCACGCAGAACCACACGACCGGAATCATCGCGCCGGTGGCCGCGGCGCCGAGCTCGAACACGACGCGCCAGGTGTGCGTCTTGAGCAGCGGGGCGAGGATGAACGCGGCGAGGATGTTTCCCAGCGGATAACCGATGGTCATGAGCGCGACCCAGAACCTGCGTTGCGAGTCATTCGAGAATTCCGCCGCGGTGGCGTTGATCGCGGCCAGCATGCCGCCGATGCCGAGCCCGGTGAAGAAGCGCCAGCCCGCGAGTTCGTACTTGTCTCCGGAGTGCGAGCAGAGATACATGCCGATCGTCATGACGACGAGGAACGAGAGGATCGCGCGCCGCCGGCCGACGTAATCGGCCACGCCGCCCAGCAGGAACGAGCCGACCGCCATGCCCCACAGATCCATCGCGAGGACGAGGCCCAGGCCTTCGTCGGGCGGGATCTGGAAATCCTTCATGATGCCGGGGGTGGCGAAACTGATCGCCAGCAGATCGAACCCGTCGAGCGCGTTGAGTAAGACGGTGATGGTGCACACGAGGATCTGCAGCCGCGTCATCGGTGACGTTGCGAGCAGGCTGCGCGGATCGTAGTTCGACATGTCGTTCTTTTCCCCCCAAACCGTCGTCGGCGCGGCGAGAATAACATCGCGTTGCAATGCGCTCGTGCGTTTGACTCGAGTTCGCTGGCGCGCGAAACAGATTGCAGTTCGAGTGGAGTGGCAGTGGCGACGTGGCCCAACACTTCGCGTACGCTCGGCACATCTCGCATTCATGAAGCCGATCAAGAGAATTTCGTAAGTTATTGATCCAGGAGATCTGATGACCCCGTTGATTCCCTCGCGTGCCGATCACGTCGGCAGCTTCCTCCGTCCCCGCTACCTGCTCGAGGCTCGCGAGAAATTCGCGCGCAAGGAAATCGCGGCGGCCGACCTGCGCGCCGTCGAAGACAAGGCGATCGCGGAGGTCATCAGGATGCAGGAAGACGTCGGGCTGCAGGCGATAACCGATGGCGAATTCCGCCGTACGTATTTCCATATCGATTTCCTCAAGCAGCTCGACGGTGTGCAATCCGACGATCCCACGATCGTGATCAAGCCGGATGGCAGTGAAGAGCTCGCGCCGCCCGTGATGCGGGTCGTGTCGAAGGTGAAACACGCGCGCGACATCCAGAAGGCGGACTTCGAGTACCTGAAGGCCAATACGAAGCGGACGCCGAAGGTGACGATCCCGTCGCCCACGATGTTGCATTTCCGCGGCGGCCGCGCGGGCATCAGCCAGAAGGATTACCCGGACCTCGAGCAGTTCTACGCGGACGTCGCGCAGGCTTACGGCGACGAGCTGCGCTCGCTGTCGAAGGCGGGCTGCAACTACGTGCAGATGGACGACACGAACCTCGCCTATCTATGCGACACGAAGATGCGCGAGGCGGCGCGCGCGCGTGGCGACGATCCGAACGAGTTGCCGCATCGCTATGCGTCGTTCATCAACCGGGTGGTCGCGCAGAAGCCGGAGGGCATGACGCTCGCGGTGCACCTGTGCCGCGGCAACTTCAAGAGCGCGCACGCGGCGGAGGGCGGTTATGAGCCCGTAGCCGAAGCATTGCTGTCGGAGATGAAGGTCGACGCGTATTTCCTGGAATACGACGACGAGCGCAGCGGCGACTTCCGTCCTCTGCGATTCCTGCCGAAGGGCAAGATCGTCGTGCTGGGCCTCATCACGACCAAGCTCGGCGCGCTCGAGTCGAAGGACGTCATCAAGCGCCGCATCGACGAGGCCGCGAAGTACGTGCCGCTCGAGCAGCTCGCGCTGTCGCCGCAGTGCGGTTTTTCGAGCAGTTTCCACGGCAACGACATCCAGATGAGCCAGCAGACCGACAAACTGCGCCTGGTGGTCGATATCGCCCGCGAAGTCTGGGGCTAACGGAGGTGGGGATAGCGGTGCCGGTGTAAAAGTGGGGATTAGCCCGAACAGGCGTTGACAGCGGCGACGAGTGCGGCGCTAATCCCCACTTTTTACACCGGCACCACTTTCCCCACCCATGCCTATCACGCAGATGCAGCACTACATGGTGCTGTCGAAGGACCTCGAGAAGACGCGGCACTTTTATTGCGATGTGCTCGGCTTGCGCACGGGGCCGCGGCCGCCGTTCGACTTCGAGGGGTTGTGGATCTATGTGGGTGACGTCGCTGTGGTGCACGTCGCCGGGCAAGCCAGCTACGTGGCCACCGGACGGCTCGACGATGCGGCGCGGGAGCGGCACGGCAGCGGCAGCGTCGATCACATTGCGTTCGCGGCCGACAATTACGACGAGCTCGTCGCGAGCTTCGAGAAACATGGCGTGAAGTACCGCGCCACGCGCGTTCCGGCCAGCGACCTGCGCCAGCTCTTCGTGCACGATCCCGACGGGATTCAGATCGAGATCAATATCCGCGCCAGGTCCTGAGGCGCCGACAGGAACGGCGAGTGATCGCCGTCGAGCGTGAACACCGGATCGCAGGGCAGCCGCGCCTGCATGAGCCTCTGGGCAGCATGCGAGACGGTCTTGTCGTCGCGGCTCTCGATGTATGCGCGCGGGACGCGGCCGAAGTTCCCGGGCGTCACGGTCAACGGGGTCACCAGGGGCTTGAGCGGCTCGGGCGACAGCCGCGCGCGCGCGAACTCCACGTCCGCGTCGCTGCAATGGCCATAAAACGCGTCGCGCACGACGCGCGGCCGCAGCGTGCAGGTCACGCCCGTTGCGGCGGGAACCATGTTGACCGGCACCAGCGATCCTTCGTCCGCGCGTGCGGCATCCGCGAGCGTCTCGCCGGCCGGGAGAAGGTACGCCGATAGATAGACCAGCCGCGCGATGCGCCCGGGGACGAGCTCCGCGGCCTGGCTGATCACGATTCCGCCACGGCTGTGGCCGACCAGGACGACCGGTTCCGGTTGCTCCGCGACGAGGTCCGCGACGAAGCGGGCCCACGAATCCAGTGTGACCGAAGAGGCCGGTGTCGAATCGTCGCCCATGGAGGGCAGGTCGGGTGCGACCACGCGATGACCCTGCGCCGTCAGCAGCGGCACGAGCTTGTGCCAGCACCAGGCGCCATGCCAGGCGCCGTGAATCAGCACGAAAGTCGCGGGTGTCGTCACGCGCGCGACATTAGCAGCCGCGCGGCGCTTCAGTCTCGGAACCGTACGCGCCTCGAGGCATGCGGTCACGAGGTCGCGACGCCCGGACTCGACTGACAGGGAGCGCGACTGGACCATGAGTGCAATTCGCGCCACCCCGCGCATGGGCTACGATGGGTGGCAAGGGAAGGGAGGAATCACATGCGAACCAGGACCCATCATCTAACCACCCGGCTGCTGGCGCTCGTGTTGTTGTGCACCGCCGCCGCCCGCGCCGATGCGGACATCAGCAAGAAGCCGAACGCGCAGAAGGTCATCGCGTTCATGGACATGGTCTTCAACCAGAAGAAGGTGAAGGAAGGCTTCGACAAGTACGTCGGCGACAAGTACATCCAGCACAACCCCATCGCGCCGGACGGCAAGGAAGCGGCGGTGGAGGTCCTCGGCAAGGCGCTGATCGCGCTGCCCGGCTGGACCTACGATTTCAAGCACGCCTATGTCGACGGCGACATCGTCGTGCTGCATTCGCACGTGCGCATGAATCCCGAGGATCGCGGCATGGCGGTGGTCGACATCTTCCGCTTCGAGAAGGGAAAGATCGTCGAACACTGGGATGTCGTACAGCCGATCCCGGAAAAGTCCGCGAACGAAAACACGATGTTCTAGGGCTCGGATCCGATCCGGCCATACCAATCGAGCAGGGCCTGCGTCACCGCTTCGGGGCGCTCGAGCGTGCACATGTGGCCGCAGTCGGGCACGAGGACGAGCGTCGCGCCGGGAATCCGTTGCGCCATCTCGCGATGGCGTGCCGCGGGCGCCCAGCTGTCGTCCTCGCCGCACAACACCAGCGCGGGGCAGGCGATGCGCGGCAGCAGCTCGCCCGCATCGGGCCGCGCGATCAGTGCCCGGATCTGAGCCGCGAAGATCTCGGCGCTGCCGCGCGCGAACATCGCGACGATGCCATCGATCAATGGTTTTTCCGCGAGTCGCGGTTTCCAGACCATGCCCTGCACCCAACGTCCGGCCATGGCCGCCATGCCATCGCGCCGCGCGATTCCGACGAGTTCGTGCCGGCCCGCGATTTCGCGTTCACCCGCTTCACCCGTGGCGAGCGACTGGGTGCCCGTGTCGAGCAGCGCAATGCCGCGGATGCGTTCGGGCGCGACGCGAAACATCTCGAGCGCCACGCGTCCGCCCATCGAGTGACCGGCGATCGCGATGTCGCCTTCGACGGCGTCCAGCACGTGCCGCGCCATCGCCGGCAGCGAATCGAGCGCTCCGTAATCCGCGATGTGGACGTCGACGCGCGGCGCGAATGCCGCGCGCGCGTGCGCCCAGACGGCGGCATCGCAGGAGAGGCCGGGGAGCAGGACCAGGGCGGTCATCGTGTCTTCAGCGTCGGCGTCCTGATATCGATGCCCTGCGGCACCCGTGGGGCTGCGGCGCGATCAAGTGTCTCCGTACCGATATCACCGAAGACGGGCGCCGAGGTTTCACACTTCGACATCTCACACTTCATCCCCATCGTGACGGCTCCACTCCCGGGACGAAATGCTGCCCGGGATTCCCGCTCCGCGAAATCGCCAGCGACGCCCTCACCGATGGCCGCTGCTCGATGCGTTTCAGATACTCCATCAGTCGCGGCGTCGCGTTGTCGTTGGCGACCCCGGGTGCGAGATCCGGCACTGACCTCAACAGCGCAAAGGCATCGATGTCGGCGATGCTGAACTGCGCGCCGGCGAGCCACGCGCCTTCCGCGAGCTGCTTCTCGACGCGTTGCACGGGAAACTTCAGGCGCTCGCTTGCGATGCCGAGGATCTCGGGCGTGTAGGTGCCATCCAGCAGCGCGGCCCACGACTGTCGCCGCTCCACCGGTTCCATCTTCGCGATCGCGGCATCGACGGCCGCGCGATCGCGCGCCGCGAGTTTCGGCGCGAGATACTTCGCGCAGCCCAGGACGGGGACGAGCGATCCCAGGTGCGCGCCGAGAAATTGCGCGGAGGCATGCGCGCGATACAGGTCGTACGGCGTCTTCGGCAGCAGCGGTGTGCCCGGCAGCGCCTCCGCGATGTATTCGAGCATGAATCCGGAATTCGAGATCAGCGATCCGTCGTGAAGCAGCAGTGGCCCTTCGCGCTCGAGATGCAATCGCGCTTCGACTTCGTTCTCGAGCTCCGCCGGCAAACTCAGCGAAATTTGGTCGAAGTTCTCCGCGTCGAACCAGCGGATCGCGAACTCCGACTGCTTCTCGTACAGCGCGATGAGCGGCTTGAGGAAAAACGTGTTGGGTTCCGATGTGTAGAGCTCAAGCATGGCGGCCACGCTCCAGGAATTTCACGCGTTCCGCCATCGCGGTGCGTCCGAGCTTCCAGACTTCCTTCGTCGCCGGCCGCTCGTAGATCTTGCGCAGCCACTCCATGATGTGCGGCGTTTTCCGATCGTTGCAGTGATCCGGCTGCGACAGCGGCAGCGCGTAGCCGAGATTGAAGCCGTTGATGTCGCCGAGCGAAAACGTCTTGCCCGCGATCCACGCATGGCGCGACAGGTGCTGCTCGAGCACATCCGTGCAGAAGCGTACGCGGCGGCGCGACTCGTCGAGCTCCGCCGCCGTGAATTCGTTGAACATCGCCTTGCGCCACGCGATGCGCCGCGATTCGAGCGGAATGCGTGCGATCGCGGCTTCGAGTTCTTCCCGCGGCCGCTGCCGTACCGCAGGGCCCACGAACACGCTCCAGCCGATCATGCTCAGCGATGGCCCGTAGTAGGCATCGAGGAACCGCATCCACCAGCGCATGCGCCAGCGTTCCTTGGGATCGCGGGGTTTCAACGGCGGTCCGTCGAACTCGTCGTCGACGTATTCCATCATCGGCGTCGATTCGGTCAGTACGCGCGATCCGTGGACCAGCGTGGGAATCGTGCCGTCCGGGTTGATCGCGAGATAGGTGGGCTGGTGCTGATCGAACTTGAGCAGGTCGGTGTAGTGACTCTCGAAGGGCACGCCTTTCTCGGCGAGGGTGAGCATGGGTTTGCCTGAATTGGCGTTGGGCTCCCAGTGGTAGAGATGCACCGTCATCAAACCCCTCCGATGTCGTTCAGAATTTCAGCAGCGCCTGCACCTCGATACCGGATTTGCGAAGCCGTTCCGCGCCACCCAGTGCCGGAAGATCGATCACGAAACAGGCCGCCATCACCTGCGCGCCCGCGGAGCCCAGCAACTGCGCCGCCGCGGTCGCCGTTCCACCGGTCGCGATGAGGTCGTCGAGCAACAACACCCGCTCGCCGGTCCGGATCGCATCCTTGTGCATTTCCATCTCGTCGACGCCGTACTCGAGGGAGTAGGCGACGCGGACCGTTTCGTGCGGCAGCTTGCCGCGCTTGCGGATCGGAACGAATCCTGCCTTCAGGCAGTGAGCGACGGCTCCACCCAGAATGAAACCGCGTGCCTCGATGCCGGCAACCTTGTCGATTTTCGCGTCGACCCAGGGCGCGCACAGGGCGTCGATGGTCGCCGTGAAGGCGCGCTCGTCGCGCAACAACGTCGTGATGTCGCGGAACTGGATACCGGGTTTGGGGTAGTCGGGGATCGTACGGATCGATTCCCTGAGAAAGGCGAGTTGTGCGTCATTCACGGCGGCCGAGTGTAGAGATTTGTGCAAGACTGTGTCCAGAAACCACTGCAAAGGAACGTTCGATGCGAGTGAAGATTCTCGCGGCGCTGCTGACCAGCGGCGCGGCGGCGAGCGCGGCGCAGTTTCCGCTCGTCGATACGGGTGCACTGATGTTCGGCGACGTCGAATCCATCACCACCCACAACGAGGACACGCTGCCGGATCTGGCCCGCCGCTACGGGCTCGGTTACGAAGAGATCCTGCGCGCGAACCCGGGCGTCGACACGTGGCTGCCGGGTGAGGGCACGCCCGTGGTCATTCCCGGCCAGCGGCTGCTGCCCGCGGGACCGCGCGAGGGCATCGTGATCAATTTGCCCGAACACCGGCTGTATTACTTCGCGCCGGCGAAGAAGGGCGAGATTCCGCAGGTCATCACGTATCCCGTCAGCATCGGCAAGATGGACTGGGCGACGCCGCTCGGCCAGACGAAGATCGTCGACAAGCGCAAGAACCCGACGTGGACGCCGCCCGAGTCCGTACGCAAGGAGCACGCGGAGCGCGGCGACCCGCTGCCGAGAGTCGTGCCCGCGGGGCCCAACAATCCGCTCGGCCTGTACGCGATGCGCCTGAACATCTCGCCGGGCGCCTATCTGATCCACGGCACGAACAATCCGATCGCGGTCGGTATGGCCGTGACGCACGGCTGCATCCGCATGTACCCCGAGGACATCGAGGCGCTGTTTCCGTTGGTGAAGGTCGGCACGCCGGTGTGGCTCATCAACCAGCCGGTGAAAGTCGCGCGCGTGAACGGCCAGGTGTGGCTCGAGGTGCATCCACCGATCGACGCGCAGGGTCAGCAGGCGGAAGTCGATCTCGAAGGCTTCTATGCGATGGCCAATGCGGCGCTCGGCGAAACGCCCGCGGCAATCCACTGGGACTTCGTGCTCGAGACCCTGAAGGCGGCGTCGGGATTGCCGCAGATGATCGGCCTCGAGATGGATCCGGCGGATGTCCCGCAGTTGGCTCCGGAGATTTCCGCGGAGGCTCCACAGGAGGCCGCCATCGAGTCCCCGAGCGCAGCGACGCAGGAAGCGACACCCGGGACGCCGATTGAAACACCGGCGGGAGCCGCGCCGGAAACGCCCTCGGCGCCGGCACCGGAGCCCGAATCGGCGTCGCCCGAATCGCGCCCCGCGCAGGAGGCGCCGGTACTCTAGCTACTTCGGCGCCGCCGGCGACAGCCGGTCGATTTCCGCTCGTACCTCGGCGGCGCGCACCGCGTCGGCACCCGGGAGTTTTTCGGCATTCCCGAGGATCTCGCGCAAGGCATCGGCATCGCCGCGTAGGTTCTCCGCGGGCACTCCGCGGGATTTCGCCATGGCGACCGCCATGCGCGCGTAGTTGGATACGGATTCCATGGCGACGTCGGGCCGCTCGGCGGTGATCCCCGCGCGTGCCCGCAACACGAACACGCCGAGCGAGGAATTCATGATCGCGAGGCGATCGATCATCTGCACGGCTTCGTCGCCGAAACGCCGCTTGACCGTGGCGCCGGTGACGCGCGAGCGCCAGTTGGCGCGCATCTCCACGGTCTCGCCGTACCAGAGGTTCGTCCACGGAACCGTCGCGAGTTCGTCGTCGAGGGCCGCGACCTGCTGCCATTCGCCGCGCGCGGCGAGTTGCGCGGCGCGCAGCACGGTCTTACCGGGCTCGCCCAGCCCGGTCGCGACCTCGGTGATCTCGGGCTCGGTGCGGCCGCGGGCCAGCATGCCGAACCAGTCGCGCAGGAATTCCATGCGAAGGATGTCGCTCGCCGGATGTTCCTCGATGCCGATGCGCAGCAGTTCCCTGGCGCGCTGATCCTGGCGCCTCATGCGGTAGTAAGACGCGCGCGCGTGAATCCCTTCGGGTGTATCGCCGAGGATGTTGGAGAGCCGGCCCACACGGTCGACGGCGCTCGGATCGAGCAGCGTGAATACGCTGTTGCGGCGGACGATGTAGGGAAAGTCGAGACTGTCGCGCAGCGCGCCGAACACGAACGAGTCGGGCCGCTGAAGCGGATCGAACGGCGCGAACACGCGGCCGCTGGTGTCGGCATTCATGCCGCGGCCCCTCTCGAAGACGCTCGAAGTCGCGATGCGATTGTCGTCGTCGGTGATGAGCGGGCTGCCGGCGGAAAGGCGGCGGGCGCCGTCGGTATCGAGCACCAGGGCGGCAACCAGGTCTTCAGCGTTGGTGATGCCGAATCGCGCGTAGTGGAGCCGTGTCGCGCGCAACGGCACCCCGGGGCGGGCGACCTGGGTTTCGAGGTTGAGCGGCGCGGCGCTCGCGAGGAACACCACGGTGTTCGGATCCGGATGGTAGACGCGCACCTCGGGGAAGACGGACAGCAGCGTCGCGGTCAACGAGCGCAACACGGCCTCGTCCATGAAGATCACGTTCATCCACTGCACGAACACGCCGTCGGTCGTGAGATGGTCGCGCGCGAGCTCCATGAACTCGCGCGTGTACAGGTGCGACGCGCCCGCGGTCCACGGATGCGAGGGCTGCGACACGATCGCGTCGTAGCGGCGGCTGGTCAGGCGCAGCGCGCCGCGCGCGTCATTCAGGATCACGTTGACGCGAGGATCGCCGAGCGGATCGCGACGGCGGTGCGTGCTCACCTGGCGATTGGCGGTGATGACCTCGGGCTCGAGTTCGATGACGTCGATGTTGGCCACCGTCGGAGGAACGCCCTCGACCACGACGCCGCCGCCGAATCCGACGATCAACATGTCGCGCGCATCGGGCCGCGCGATGAGCGCGAGTGGCGAGAGCCAGTATTCGCCGCTGAATCGCGGCGGCATGCCCGGCGTGTCCATGAGCGCTTCGGGCAAACCGTTGGTGCGTAACGCGAAGCCGCCGTCCTGCGCGAGCAGCACGACGCTTGCGCTGCGTCCGACGTCGTAGTGGAGGATCCTGCCGGTGCCCACGTTGAGCGGCGAGGTCACGAGCAGCTTCTCGGGTTTTTCCGGCATGAAGAGCAACACGGCGCACGCGAACAGCGATACCGCGATGGCGATCGTGCGCTTGACCGGCACGAGCAGCCACAGCGCGAGCACGCCGAGCGCGGCGCTTGCGTATACGGCGACACGGATCGCGCCCTCGTAACGCAGGGCGGGGATCAGCACGAATCCCGCCGCGAGCGAGCCGACGATCGCGCCGACCGTGTTCCAGGAATACACGCGGGCGCTCGCGGGTGCCGCGTCGTCGGCGCCGTGCGCGAGCACGCGCACGGCGAGCGGATACGTCATGCCGATCGCGAAGGTCATCGGCAACAGCAGCAGCCCGGAGAACAGCGTGTTGAGCGGCACGGAGAGGGAGAGCAGCGAAATCCGGTTGCCGCCCATGAGGCCGGCGTCTTTCGGCAAGAGGGTTTCGAGGAGTAGATAGGCGGCGCCGGCCGCGACGGCCGCGAGGATCAACGCGCCGCCGAGCCAGGTGGCCGCGCGTTCGCGATCCTTCGCGAGCGCGGCGCCGGCACCGCCGCCGAGCGCGATGCCCGTGAGGAAGCTCGCGACCATCACGCCGAAGGCGTAGATGCTGCTGCCCACCACGTGCGCCAGCATGCGGGCCCAGAGGACTTCCTGGTAGAACGCGACGCCGCCCGCGAGCAGCATCAGCGGCAGCACCCACGCGGGTCCCGGGAATTGCCGCAGCGAGAACCGCGGCGCGCGCGGTGCGACGACCGTGGGTGCATCGACCGCATACCCGGTCGGCGGCGCCATCGACGGCGTGCGCTGCGCGAGCGCCCAGGCGAGCAGGAACACGGCGATGTTCATCGCGGCGCCGACGTAGACCGCTCCCGCGAGACCGAAATCGGGCAGCAGCACGAACGCCGTGAGCAACGCGCCGATGACCGCGCCGGCCGTGTTCATCGCGTACAGCATGCCGATGCGCCGTCCGATCTGGCTCTCCTCGGAGACCGCGTATCGCGCGAGCATCGGCAGCGTCGCGCCCATGAGCGTGGTCGGCAGGGCGAGCGCGACGAACGCGCTGATCAGATAGAAGAGCGTGGTGCCGGCCTCGTCGCTCGAGGGCGGGGAAGGTTGACCGCCGAACATCGCCTGCAGCGCGGTATCGGCGAGCCGCAGCAACATCGGCACGGCGAAGATCGCCGTCACGGCGATGCCGATCTCGAGCAACGCATAGGTGAGTACCGGGCGGGTGACGCGGGGCAGGAAGCGCTCGGCGAGCAGGGCGCCGAGCGCAAGCCCGCCCATGTACGCGGCCAGCACGGTGGCGAGCGCCAGTTCCGACGTGCCGAACACGATGGCGAACTGGCGGGTCCACGCGGTCTGGTAGACCAGGGCGGCGACGCCGCTCAGTACGAAACACGCGCACAACAATGCGAGCGTTGGATTGGAGACCGCGAGTCGCGTCCGATTGACAGTTGCGGAGGTTACCGACATGGTCGCGGAGTGTACGGATGGCGGAGTTTCCGTGGCGGTTTTTCGCGCAAATGGTCTCGTCACGCTAACAACCGATTTCGGCTGGCGTGAACCCTTCGTGGGAATCATGAAAGGCGTCATGCTGGCGCGCTCGCCGAACCTGAAGTTCGTCGACATGGCCCACGAGGTCAGCGCCTTTCAGCCCATCGAGGCCGGGTTCTGGATGTCGCGCGCACTACGCTACTTTCCGGCCGGAACGCTGCACGTCGCCGTGGTGGATCCGGGCGTCGGAACGCCTCGCGACATCATCGTCGCGCTGGCCGCGGAGCAGGCATTGCTCGCGCCGGACAATGGATTGCTCGCGCCGCTCGCCGCGCGCGGCCGCGTCGACACGCTGGTGAGTGTGAATCCGGCCCGCCTCGTGCAGCATGGCGTCACCGACATCAGCGCGACCTTCCATGGGCGCGACGTGTTCGCGCCGTTGGCGGCCGAGATCGCCGCCGGCCGTTGCCATCCGGCCGAGCTCGGGGATGAGGTCACGACGCTCAACTCGGAAGGCTGGCCCGCGGTCACCGCGCGCGTGGACGGAGGCCTGTCGGGCGTCGTCGTCGCGGTGGACCGATTCGGCAACCTGATTTCCAACATAGAGGCGGCGGCCGTCACGGCGCTGACCGACCCGGTCGTCCACATCGCCGGCCTGCGCCTGCCATTGCGCCGGACCTATGGAGAGGTCGAAAAGGGGGATTACCTCGGACTCATCAACTCCTTCGAAGTCCTGGAGGTGGCGCGGGCCCGGGGGAGCGCCGCCCAGGGCCTCAGCCTGGGTGTCGGGGCGCCGGTTTCGGTGGTTCCGGGCGGTCTTCCCGCACAATTCCGGCGCAGTTGAAAAGGGGCGCGGATCGGATATAGTTCGCAGCCTCCTTGCGCGCCCTGACGGGCCGCAACTCACTGTTTCAGAAAGTGTTTTTGTAGAAAAAACGATGTCCGAACGGGATAACGAAAGCTTCGATCTAGACGAAGAGTTCCTCGCCGAGGCCGAAGACAACACGGACTACGACCGCATGATGGACAAGGTCGAGCGCCGGGTTCGTCCCCAGCCGGGTGCGCCCAAACGTGGCAAAGCCGCCTGGAGCCGGTTGGAAGAAGTCCTCGCCGATCGTCGTCTCGAGAAAGATCTCAAGGACACTTTCGAAGACGAGCAGTAAGGCTCGTTCCCTTTTCTCAGTGAGTGGTCGCGGCGATCCGCGACGAAGGTTTTTCGCATGTCCGCGCGTTCCGCATCGCGCTGGGTCGTCGTCAAGTTCGGCGGCACCAGCGTTTCCTCGCTCGCCAACTGGCGCAACATCGCATTGGTGGTCAAGCGCCGCCTCGAATCCGGGGCGCGAGTGCTCGTCGTGCATTCGGCGATCACCAAGATCACCGACATGCTGGAGAAGCTGCTCGTGGCCGCGGAGGCCGGTAATCCCGAGGAAGCGCTCAAGGCCATCCAGGACCGGCACGTCCAGCTGACTACCGAGCTCGGCGTGGGCGTGAGCCCCCAGCTGCAGGGATACTTCGACGAGCTGCGCCAGATGGCGAACGGTATCGCTTTGGTGCGCGAGCTCTCCGACCGGACCCGGGCGCGCGTGATGAGCAACGGCGAGCTCATGGCCACCGAGATGGGCTCGCGGTTCCTGAGGTCGCAGGGCATCGACGTCACGTGGATGGACGCGCGCGACATGCTGACCGCGGAGGACCGCGGCGCATCGGCGAAGGCTTCGGTGCTGTCGGCCACGTGTTCGTTCGCGCCGGACGCGGTGCTCGAGCAGAAGCTCGATTCCTCGACGCCCGTCGTCATCACGCAGGGATTCATCGCGCGCGACAACGAGGGCAACACCTGCCTGCTCGGCCGCGGCGGCTCGGACACCTCGGCGGCGTATCTGGGCGCGAAGATCCGCGCGAAGCAGATCGAGATCTGGACCGACGTGCCCGGCATGTTCAGCGCGAATCCGCGCGCCACGCCGAGCGCGCGCCTGATCCGCGCGCTGCATTACGACGAAGCGCAGGAGATCGCGACCAGCGGCGCGAAGGTGCTGCATCCGCGCTGCCTGCTGCCGGCGCGGCAGTACCAGATACCTTTATATGTCTACGCCACGCAGACACCGGACCTCGAAGGCACGCTGATCACGGGCGACGTCCCGGGCGGTGCCGGACAGGTGAAGGCGGTCTGCAATCGCAAGGGCATCACGCTGATCTCGCTCGACAGCCCCGGCATGTGGCACCAGGTCGGATTCCTCGCGGACGTATTCGCGGTGTTCAAGGAACACGGCATGTCGGTGGACCTCGTGTCCACGTCGGAAACCAACGTGACGGTCTCGCTCGATCCGGCGGCCAACACGCTCGACGGCGAATTGCTGGGCAAGTTGCAGCGCGATCTGTCGAAGCTCTCCGGCGTGCGCGTCATCGGCCCCTGCGCGAGCGTTTCGCTCGTCGGGCGCAACATCCGCGCCATCCTGCACAAGCTCGGCGAAGCGTTCGAACTGTTCGAAGAGCAGAAGGTGTACCTGGTCAGCCAGGCGGCCAACGATCTCAACTTCACGTTCGTGGTCGACGAGAACCAGTGCGATCGCCTCGTCGAGCAGCTTCATGACCTGCTGATCCGTCCGGAGGCCAACGATCCGTCGATGGGTCCGACGTGGGAAAAGCTGTTCGCGAAGCCTGAAGAAGTCGCCGCGCGCGCCGAGCCCTGGTGGGCCGCGCGCCGTCACGACCTGATTGGCGCGCTGGCGACGCGCGACAGCGCGTACGTGTACGACCTCGCGCAGGTGGACGCGGCCGCGCAGTCGCTGACGTCCATCGGCTCGATCGGCCGCGCGCTGTACGCGCTCAAGGCGAACCCGCATCCCGAGATCCTGCGCACCGTGGCCGCGCGCGGCATCGGGTTCGACTGCGTGTCGCTGGCCGAGATCGAGCACGTGTTCGAGAGCGTGCCCGGCATCGCGCCGGATCGCATCCTCTTCACGCCCAACTTCGCGCCGCGCGACGAATACGAACGCGCGCTCGCGCTCGGCGTACACGTCACGATCGACAACCTGTTCGTGCTGCAGCACTGGCTCGACGTGTTCCGCGGCAACGACGTGTTCCTGCGCATCGACACCGGCATCGGCCGCGGCCATCACCATCACGTGAAGACGGCGGGCGCGCAGTCGAAGTTCGGCATTCCCGTCGAGGAGCTCGACGAAGTCGCGCGGCTCGCCGCGTCGGCGGACGTCACGATCGTCGGCCTGCATGCGCATTCGGGCAGCGGCGTGTTCGACGTGGCGAACTGGAGCCAGGTCGGCTCGACACTCGCCACGCTCACGAAGCGGTTCCCGGACGTGAAGACCATCGACGTGGGCGGCGGTCTGGGCGTGCCCGACCGCATCGAAGGACGCACGATCGACGTCGCGAAGCTCGATGCCGCGCTGGCCCAGGTGAAGGCGGAAGTTCCGGGCGTCACGTTGTGGCTCGAACCCGGCCGCTATCTGGTAGCGAGCGCGGGCGTGCTGCTTGCGCGGGTCACGCAGACCAAGAGCAAGAGCGGCATCCGTTACGTCGGCGTCGCGACCGGCATGAACTCGCTGATCCGCCCGGCGCTGTACGGCGCGCATCACGAGATCGTGAACCTGACGCGTTACGGCGAGCCCGCGAATGTCGCGGCGAATGTCGTGGGACCGATCTGCGAGAGCTCGGACTTCCTCGGACGCGACCGGCTGTTGCCGGAGTGTGCATCGGGCGACGTGTTGCTGATCGCCACCGCGGGCGCCTATGGGCACGCGATGGCGTCGCGGTACAACCTGCGAGAGCCGGCGGAAGAGCTGACGATCTAAGAGTCCTGCCGGCGGCGCTGGGCGCTCATTCCTTGGTGAGTCCGCCTTCCAGCTGCATTCGCAACGCGGCTTCGGCCGGCGCGAGCCGCGCGGCCAGCATGTCATCGAGCAGCGCGAGTTGAGGTGTCGACAATGATGTCGCCATGGCGTCGTGAATGCGCTGGTTCGCGTCGCGTGCGAGTTCGAGCCAGCGCTGCCGGTCCTGCGGCCGAACGACATACCGGTCGGTGATTCCCTCGGCATTCGCGTAATCATCGTATTCGCGCGAGAGCCTCTGGCGCTCCGAGTAGATAGTCATGGCGAGCGAGTCGGCCTGCGCGTCGCGCAGGGCGTTTGGCGTGTCGGCGAATTCCGCGCGGAATTGCTGGACTTCGGCGCGTTCCTGGCCGGCGGCCAGGAAGCGTTGCCAATCTTCGTACTTCGCATCGCCCAGCAAGGCGCGCAGTTCTTCCTGTTCCGCGTCGGAAGCGCGCTTCAGCTCCGCCCGCATGTTTTCATCCGGTGGTTGTCCGGGGATGATGCCCAGTTCCGTGAATCGCAGATTGCGTTCCGCCCAGAGCGCCACGACACGGTCGGCCTGCGCCCGCGTCATTCCCACGACCCGCATGCCGTCGCGTCCCGCGGCGGCATAGCGCCTGCGATAGTCGGCCAACTGGGCTTCGCGATAGGCTGAATCGCGCAACATTGCCTGCTCGCGTTTCGCCATGGCGCGCAGATGAGCATCGACGTCCTGTGCGGGCGGCGTGGTCGCGGGAATCATCGGTGCCGGCGAACGAACCGCAGATGCGGATGAGGGCGCGGCGTCCCGGGTAGTCGGGTCGGCTGGAGCGGGTGATGCCGCCGGACTGGCCGGTTCCCGCAGAGCGGCGACTTCCGCCTCCAGCGCGAGGCGATGCGTGCGTTCCGCGTCCAGGAGGCGCAAGGCCCACAGCGCGCCCAGCACTCCGGCGATGGCGCAAAAACCCAGCGCGACGTTCGAATGGCGCACGGCGACATCTCCGCACAGGGATGACGCAGGGCAGTCTACGCCTCAGCGGTGGCGCGACTCCAGCGCGCGCATGACATCGGCCAACGCGATGCCCCGCGCGCGCAGCAATACCAGTAGATGGAAGAGCAGGTCGGCCGATTCCTCGACGACCTTGTCGTTGGCTTCGCCGACGCCGGCGAGTGCCGTTTCGACGCCTTCCTCACCGACTTTTTGTGCGATGCGCTTTATGCCCTTGTCGAGCAGTTTGGCGGTGTAGCTCGCCTCCGGCTTCTCGGACGCACGTTGTGCGATCACGGACTCGAGCTTCGCGAGGAACGCGATACCGGTCGCCGAGTTGCGCGGCTCGTTGCCGAAGCAGGTGGCGGTTCCATTGTGACAGGCCGGTCCGCGCGGGCGAGCGGTGACCAGCAGCGTGTCGTTGTCGCAATCGAGCGCGACGTCGACGACGTCGAGAGTGTGTCCCGTGGTTTCGCCTTTCTCCCACAGCCGCTGCTTGCTGCGGCTGAAGAACACCGCGCGTTTGCGCGCCAGCGTCTGTTCGAGCGCCTCGCGATTCATGTACGCGAGCATGAGAACCGCGCCCGTGTCGGCGTCCTGCACGATGGCGGGTACGAGCCCGTCTGTCTTCGCGAAATCGACCTTCGAAATATCGATGCTCACAAGCGCACCTCGATGCCGGCCGCGGCAAGCGTGGTCTTGAGATCGGGGATCGCGATGGCGCCGGAGTGGAACACACTTGCGGCGAGCGCCGCGTCGACTTTCGCCTGCTCGAAGACGGCCGTGAAGTGCTCGGGTGCGCCCGCGCCGCCGGAGGCCACGAGCGGCACATCGCAGATCTCGCGTACCGCCTGGAGTTGCGCCACGTCGTAGCCGCGCCGTACGCCATCGCTCGTCATGCAATTGAGCACGATCTCGCCCGCGCCGCGTTCCTGGACTTCCTTGACCCACGACAACGTGTCGCGGCCCGTGTTGCGCGAGCGATTCGGATCGCCCGTGAACTGGAACACGCGATAGCCATCGTTGACGTTCGCGCTGTCGATTCCGATCACGACGCACTGCGAGCCGAAACGCGCCGCGAGCTCTTCGATGAGATCCGGATTCGAGATGGCCGGCGAGTTGATCGAGATCTTCTCGGCGCCTTCGTTGAGCACGGCTTCGGCGTCCTCGACCGAACGGATGCCGCCGGCGACGCAGAACGGAATGTCGAGCACCTGCGCGACGCGACGCACCCAGGTGCGATCCACGCTGCGGCCTTCCGGGCTCGCCGTGATGTCGTAGAACACGACCTCGTCGGCGCCTTCGTTCCGGTAACGCTCCGCGAGCGCGAGGATGTCGCCCACGATCTGGTGATCGCGGAAACGGATTCCCTTGACCACCTGGCCGTCGCGGACGTCCAGGCAGGGGATTATGCGTTTGGCAAGAATGGCGCTAACTCCGATGGTTTGATCAGTTCTTCTAGCAACGCCTTGCCGCTGATCGCGGCGGCGCTGCCCGTGGCGGCGAGGGCGGCGAGATCCGCGGCATTGCGCACGCCGCCCGACGCTTGCCAGGCGATCTGCGGATATCGCTTCACGGCTTCCGCGTACAACGCGACCGCCGGTCCCTGCAACGCGCCGTCGAGCTCGACGTCCGTGCATAACACGTGTTCGAGGCCATGCGGCAGGTAGGACTCGATCGCCTCCCACAGCGTGAGCTTCGATTCCTTCGTCCACCCGCGTGTGAGTACGCGCGGAACGCCCGCCGCATCGTGGCGGATGTCGAAGGCAAGGCCTATCTTCTCGGCGCCGTACTTCTTGAACCAGCCCTGCACCTCGGTGGGATTCTCGACCGCCGCGCTGCCGACGATCACGCGATCGATGCCGTTGCGCAGCAGGTCGTCGACGACGGCCGTCGAACGCACGCCGCCACCCACCTGGATGTTCAACGCCTTCTGCGAGGCGAGGCGGACGATGACGCTGCGGTTCGCGAGCAAACCGTCCCTGGCGCCGTCGAGATCGACGACGTGCAGCCAGGTGGCGCCGAGCGCGCGATAACGCTGCAGCAACTCGTGCGGTTCGAGGTCGTAGCGCGTCTCGCGGTCGAAGTCGCCCTTGAGCAGGCGCACGCAGCGGCCGTTACGCAGATCGATGGAGGGAATGAGAATCATGAGTCTTCAAACCCCTTCTTTCAGAAAATTGGCGAGGATGCGCGCACCCACCACACCCGAGCGCTCGGGGTGGAATTGCGTGCCGCAGAAATTGTCACGGCGCGCGACCGCGGTGAAGTTGCCGCCGTATTCGGTGGTCGCGACCGTCCATTCACCCGCCGGCACCGCGTAGCCGTGCACGAAGTACACGTAGTCGAGCGAGCTCACGCCGTCGAGCAGCGGATCCGGCTTCGTCTGCGCGAGCTGGTTCCAGCCCATGTGTGGAACGGGCAGGCCCGGCGCGGCGGATAGTTTGCCGACGCGGCCCGGGATCACACCGAGTCCGTTCGCCGGACCTTCCTCGGAGTGATCGAACAGGATCTGCATTCCCAAACAGATGCCCAACAAGGGTTGTTTGAGCGTCGGGATGAGCTGGTCGAGTCCGACGCCCCGCAGCTTGTGCATCGCGCTGTGCGCATTGCCCACGCCCGGCAGCAGGACCCGCGTGGCCCGCTTGATGACCTCGTGATCGGTCGTGACGACGGAGTCCGCGCCGAGGCGCGACAGCGCCGCGCGCAACGAGGCGATGTTGGCTCCGCCGCTGTCGATGATCGCGACGGCGCTCATAACATTCCTTTCGTCGAAGGCAGTTCGTCGCCTTCGCGCCGGAATGCCTGGCGCAGCGCGCGCCCGACGCCCTTGAAGCAGGCTTCGATCATGTGATGCGTGTTCTCGCCGGTGATGGTGACATGGAGGGCGGCCTTGAGGCTCTCGGCGAGCGAACGGAAGAAGTGCGGCACGAGCTCGGTCGGCAGGCCGCCCACGGCCTCGCGCGAGAACTTGCCTTCGAACACGCCGTAGGCGCGGCCGGAGAGGTCGATGGCGACGCGCACCTGCGCTTCGTCCATCGGCAGCAGGAATCCGTAACGTGCGATGCCGAGCTTCGCGCCGAGCGCATTGCGCAAGGCTTCGCCGAGCGCGAGCGCGCAGTCCTCGACGGTGTGGTGCTCGTCGATGTCGAGATCGCCCTTGCATTCGAGCTCGAGCGCGAACCCGCCGTGTTTTGCGACCTGCTCGAGCATGTGGTCGAAGAAGCCGATCCCGGTCACGATCTTCACCGGCGCGGTCGCGTCGAGATTGACCGCGACGCGGATGTCGGTCTCCTTCGTCTTGCGCTCGATCACGGCCTTGCGTTCGGTCAGTGTGCGGACGATCGCGGGCCAGGTTTCGGCGGCGTTGCCGTGGCGCCGCACGAGCAGGCCGCGCACGCCGAGGTTGCGCGCGAACTCGATGTCCGTCGCGCGGTCGCCGATCATGGCGCTCGCGGCCAGGTCGACGTTGCGCAGGTAGTCCTCGACCAGCCTGGTCTTCGGCTTGCGGCAGTCGCAGCCGTCGTCCTTGCGGTGCGGGCAGACGAACACGGCATCGAACTCGATACCCTGTGAGCTGAACGCGTCCATCATGAAGCCGTGCGGAATGTCGAACGCGGCCTGCGGAAAGCTCGCCGTACCGAGCCCATCCTGGTTGGTCACCATCGCGAGCTTGAAGCCCGCGGCCCGCGCGGCGCGCAGCGCGGCGAACACGTCCGGCATGAAGCGGATCTTCTCGATCGAATCGACTTGTTCGTCCGGCGGCTCCTCGATGAGCGTGCCATCGCGATCGACGAACAACACCTTCGACTTGCTCACGTGAAACTCCGGATCAGGCGATCGTTCTGCTCGGGCGTGCCGACCGAAATGCGCAGTGATTGCGGCGAGACGCTGCGCATGTCGCGGATCAGCAGCTTCGCGTCGCGCGCGGCGCCGAGCGCGCCTTCGGCATCCTCGAAATCCACCAGCAGGAAATTGGCGACGCTCGGCCAGATTTTGCGCACGGCACGCGCATCGACCAGCGCGGCCGCGAGGCGGTCGCGCTCCGCGCGCACCTGGTTGACGCGTTCGCGCTGGATGGCGAGCTGCGGGCCACTGAGCGTCGCGAGCACGGCCTCGATGGTGAGCTGCGGAATGGAATAGGGCGGAATCACCTTGCCGAGCAGCGCGACGATCGGCGCGGCGGCGATCAGCGAACCCACGCGTGCGCCGGCGAGGCCGAAGGCCTTCGACAACGTGCGCAGCACGACGAGATTCGGGAAACGCTCGAGTTGCGTAGTCAGCGAAGTGTCGCCGGAGAATTCGATGTACGCCTCGTCCACCGCGACGAGCGCGCGGCCGGCGAGCGCGGTCAGCACCTGCTCGATGGCCGCCGGGTCCATCGCATTGCCCGTCGGATTGTTGGGCGAGCACAGGAACACGATCTTCGTGTTCGCATCGCAGGCCGCGAGCACGCCGGCGACGTCGAGCGCGAAGCCGCGTTCGCGCACGAGCGGAACTTCGCGCACGGCCGCGCCCTGGATGCGCGCCGCGACCGAATACATGCCGAAGGTCGGCGGGCAGATGATCACGTTGTCGACGCCGGCGCGGCAGAACCCGCGCACGAGCAGGTCGATCGATTCGTCGCTGCCGCGGCCGGGCAGCAGATTCTCGACGGGCACGCCGTACAGTTGCGCCAGCCTTTCGGCGAGCACGTGTGGGTGCGGCTCGGGATAACGATTCAGCCCGGCTTGCGAACGGTCCGTCTCGGCGCGCCACGGCAGCTCGTTGGCGTGCAGGCGATCGAACGCCGGGTCCCAGCTCGCGTGCGAATAGGCCTTGAGCGCGACGATGTCGGGACGCGCGAGCGCGAGGATGTCGCTCATGACGTCTTCCCCGCGAGGGCATCGAGTCGCACGCGCACCGCGTTGCCGTGCGCGTCCAGGCCTTCGAGCGTCGAGATCGCGATGGCCGTGGGGCCAAGGTCGCGTAATCCGGCCGCGCTCAATTCCTGCACGGTGATGCGCTTCTGGAAGTCCGCGAGCGACACGCCGCTGTAACTGCGCGCATAGCCGTAGGTAGGCAACACGTGGTTGGTGCCCGAGCAGTAGTCGCCCATCGATTCCGGCGACCATTCGCCGACGAATACCGAGCCCGCGCTTTCGACACGCGGCAGCAACGCGCGCGCATCGCGCGTCTGGATGATCAGGTGTTCGGGCGCATAGTCGTTGGACACGGCAAGCGCCGTGTCGAGATCGGGCACGACGATGACGCGGCTGTGGCGCATCGATTCGTCGACGATGTGTTCGCGGGTCAGTTTGTGGGCTTGCGCGGCGGCCTCGACGATGACGGCGCGCGCGAGCGCCGCGGACGTCGTGACGAGGATGACCTGCGCGATCGTGTCGTGCTCGGCCTGCGCGAGCAGATCCGCCGCGACGAACTTCGGATTCGCGGACTCATCCGCGATGACCAGGACTTCGGAGGGGCCGGCCGGCAGATCGATCGCGGCGCCCGCGGGGTCCGCGGCCACGAGTTGTTTGGCCATCGTCACCCACGCACTGCCCGGGCCGAAGATCTTGTCGACCTTCCCGACCGACTCCGTGCCGAACGCGAACGCGGCGATGGCCTGCGCGCCGCCCATCTTGTAGACGGTCTCGACGCCGCACAGCTCGGCGGCCACGAGCACCGAGGCGTGCACCTTGCCGTCCGCGTTGGGCGAACAGGCGATCGCGCGCAAAGGACAGCCGGCGACGCGCGCGGGCGCCGCGAGCATGATCGCGGTCGAGGGAAGCGGGGCGGAACCGGCGGGCACGTACAGGCCCACGCTGCGAATCGGACGCACGATCCGCTCGCAGACGACTCCGGGCATGGTCTCGACGGACAACGGCTGCGCCTGCTGGGCCTCGTGAAACTTCGTGACGTTCGCCACCGCGCGTTCGAGCGCGGCGATCTGCGTGCGGGTGAGACTCGCGCGCGCCTCCGCGAATTCGGCCGGACCCACGCGCAGGTCGTCGAGCGTCGTGCCGCTGAATTTCTGCATGTAGCGGCGCAGCGCGGCATCACCCTCGGCGCGGACCGCGGCGACGATTTCCGCGACGTCGCGTTGCACGTCCGCGCGCGACTCCGCCGCCGGGCGCGAGAGCGCGGCGCGGCGTTGTTCGGCGGAAGCGGTTTTCCAGTCGATGAGCTGCATCTTCAGGCCAGCATCTTTTCCACGGGCAGGACGAGCAGGGCGCTCGCGCCCGCCTTCTTGAGGCTTTCGAGCGTTTCCCAGAACACGTTTTCGCGGCACACGGCGTGGATCGCGACCTTGTCCTGCGATCCCTCGAGCGGAATGATCGTCGGCGACTCGCTGCCGGGCAGCAGCCGGCGGATCTCCGGCAGCGCCGAGCGCGGCGCGTGCAGCATGATGTACTTGCTCTCGCGCACCTGCTGGACGCCGTCGATGCGCAACAGCAGGCGGTCGACCCACTCCTGCTTCTCGGGCGACAACGCGACCGGCGTGCGGATCAGCAACGCCTGGCTTTCGAGCACGGTCTCCACCTCGCGCAGGTGATTGGCCTGCAGCGTCGAGCCGGTCGACACGAGATCGCAGATCACGTCGGCGCGACCGAGACGCGGCGCGATCTCGACCGCGCCCGACAACGTCACGATGTCGGCGGTCACGTTGCGTTCGCGCAGATAGCGCTCGAGCGTGAACGGGTAGGTAGTCGCGATGCGCTTGCCCTGGAGCGAGCGCGGGCCTTCGTAGCTGAACCCCTCCGGGACGGCGAGCGAAAGGCGGCAACGCCCGTACTCGAGCGTGCGCACTTCGGTGAAGTTCGCCGCGTGTCCGCGCGACTGCAGCTCGAGGCGCTTCTCTTCGAGCACGTTGCGGCCGACGAGTCCGAGATCGCAGACGTCTTCCTGCACGAGGTCGGGGATGTCGTCGTCGCGCACGAACAGCACGTCGAGCGGCATGTTCTCGCCGAAGCCCATGAGCTGGTCGCGGCCGCGTGAAAGTTTGAGGCCGCAGTTCTTGAGCAGCTCGAGTGACGGGTCGGTGAGGCGCCCCGACTTCTGGATGGCGAGCTTGAGGCGCTGGCCTGCGTCTTTGAGTGAAGGGTCGTTGAGTGAAGGTGTCATGAGATCGGATCGGGTTGCGAATGGGGTATCCGGGCGAACCCGGGAGGGAAGGTCAGGCGTGGCGATGCTGGCGCGAGACGACCAGCGAGTAACCGCCATTGCCGTCCTGGAGGCAGCGGGCGACCCGGCCGATGGTCGTGACGCTCACACCCGTAAGGCGGTGAATCTCGCGGTAGGGCAGGCCCTTCTGCAGCCACTCGACCACGGCCCAGCGGTCCGCGAGAGCCTGCAGCTCGGCCGGTGTACACAGGTCCCGGAAGAACGCACGGCATTCGTCGACCGATTTCAGGGTCAGCATGGCGGCGAACAGGTTGCGTTCGGAGAGCGCTTCCTGCCGGGCGGTGATGTTGCGGTGCTGCTTCAAGCCAGTTCCATGGAATCGCTTGTCAGTGAATTAATGTATTAACGCGCTAATACGGTGGCGCATTGGACACGAGCCGCGGCACAAAAGCAAGGCCGGATGCTTGCGCGCGTGACGCACGGCCCCGTAGAATCCGCGCCACTCATCGAGACCGGCTGAGGGATGGGCCCGAAGACGCCGGGGCAACCGCCGCACAAGCGGAAAGGTGCCAACTCCTGCGGAATCCTCACGGATTCCGGCAGATGAGCAGCCTCAGCACCTGATCCCCGGTGGCGAGGTGCCGCGCATCCCGCGCGGCTGCTCCGCGAGTGCCCGATGAATGGTTGGAGCATTCGGTGAGCAACGACAACAAGCAACTCAGTGACGGTCCGACCGGCATCGGCGCGGAGGCTGCCCAGGGCTCCGGAATCCAGACCCGGGAAGGCGTCCTCGCGGTCCCGGGCGAGCTCAAGCTGCATTTCGGCGGAAGCCTCGAGTCCGTGTCGATCGCCTGGCGCATCGCGGGTCCCGCGGGCGCGCCGGTGGTCGTGGCGCTCGGCGGCATTTCGGCGTCGCGCCGTGTCTGGATTCCCGACGAACCGCGCGGTGGCTGGTGGCACGAAGTGGTGGGCCCGGGCCTCGCGCTCGATCCGCAGCGCTTCCGTATCCTGAGCTTCGATTATCTCGGCGCCAGCGCCGATTCCACCGGTCCGCGCGAAGGCGTACCGTTTCCGAGCATCTCGGCCTACGACCAGGCCGAACTACTGCTGCGGCTCATCAACCATCTCGGCATCGCGTCGTTGCGTGCCATTGCGGGCGCTTCTTACGGAGGCATGGTCGCGCTCGCGTTCGGCGAGCGGTATCCAGACCGGGTCGCGCGTCTCATCGTGATCAGCGCGGCCGACCGCGCGCACCCGATGGCGAGCGCGTGGCGCGTCGTGCAGCGGCGCATCGTCAAGTTCGGGATCGAGTCGGGCAACCCGGCGCAGGGCCTCGAGCTCGCGCGGGCGCTGGCGATGGCGACGTACCGCAGTCCGGAGGAGTTCGCGGCGCGCTTCGCGGGCGCCGCGCGCCGTGTCGACGAGCGCTTCCAGCTCCCGGTCGAGGAATACCTGTTCGCGCGCGGCGCGGAATACGCCCAGCGTTACCGGCCCGACTCCTTCGTCTGCCTGTCCGAGTCGATCGACCTGCACCGCGTCGACGCGGCGCGCATCTTCGCGCCCGTCACCGCGGTCGCGGTGCGCGAAGACCAGCTCGTGCCGCTCGCCGACATGCGTGCGATGGTCGCGCGGCTGCCGAACGCCGAGCTGCACGAGATCTCGTCGGTCTACGGACACGACGCCTTTCTCAAGGAGAACCGGCGCCTGGCGCCGATCTTCGCCAACGTACTTTCGACAACTAACTAACGAACCCAGGAACCGACGGATGACGACCTCGCTGACCCAGGACACCCGCGCCGTGCGCGCGGGCCTCGAAAATTGTGACGTGACCGGCGCCGTGGTGCCGCCGCTGCACCTGTCGTCCACCTACGCATTCCGGGCTTTCGGCGACAAGCGCAAGTACGACTACAGCCGCTCGGGAAATCCGACGCGCGATCTGCTGGCCGAGGCGCTCGCGGATCTCGAAGGCGGCGTCGGCGCGGTCATCACGGGCTCGGGCATGGGCGCGATCACGCTCGTCGGGCACCTGCTGCCGGTCGGCGCGCGTGTCGTCGTGCCGCACGACTGTTACGGCGGCACGTTCCGCCTGTTCACTGCCTGGAACAAGCGCAAGGAACTCGCCGTCGATTTCGTCGACTTCAACGACGCCGCCGCCGTGAACGCGGCGCTGTCGAAGCCGGCGGCCATGGTGTGGATCGAAACGCCGAGCAACCCATTGCTGCGCATCACCGACGTCGCGGACATCGCCCGCCGCGGACATGCGATCGGCGCGCTCGTCGTCGCGGACAACACGTTCCTGTCGCCGGGCTGGCAGAAGCCCATCTCGCTCGGCGCGGACATCGTGGTCCATTCGACGACCAAGTACATCAACGGCCACAGCGACGTGGTGGGTGGCGCGGCCATCGCGGCCAAGCCGGAAGTTTCCGAGCAGCTCGCGTGGTGGGGCAATTGCCTCGGCCTCACGGGTTCGCCGTTCGACAGCTTCCTCACGCTGCGCGGATTGCGCACGTTGCACGTGCGGCTGCGCGAGCACGGCAAGAACGCGCAGGCCGTGGCCGAATTCCTCGCGAAGCAGCCG
This sequence comes from Pseudomonadota bacterium, assembly GCA_023423065.1. Taxonomy (GTDB): domain Bacteria; phylum Pseudomonadota; class Gammaproteobacteria; order Steroidobacterales; family Steroidobacteraceae; genus CADEED01. The sequence continues at coordinate 23,320 of JAFAGC010000120.1, read as the reverse complement.
CTGGTGAAGAAGGTGTATTACCCCGGCCTCGCGTCGCACCCCGGTCATGAGATCGCGAAACGCCAGCAGTCCGGCTTCGGCGCGATCGTCACGCTGGAAGTCGAGGGCGGCATCGAAGGCGCGCGTCGATTCTCGGAGGCGCTCGAATTGTTCTCGCTGGCCGAATCGCTGGGGGGCGTCGAAAGCCTCGTCGCGCACCCCGCGACCATGACTCACGCCGCGATGGCGCCCGAGGCTCGCGCCGCGGCCGGCCTGGTCGATGGACTGCTGCGCCTGTCGATCGGTATCGAGGCTACGGAGGACCTGATCCGGGATCTGTCGAACGGCGTGAAGTCGTTGCGCTGATCCCATCCGCGAAGGCGTGTTGCGGCGCGGCTTCCGCTGTGGCGGTCGTCACCGATCGCGACAGCGGGCTCGCGCCTTCCGGCGACAGGTAGTTTGCCCGCGTCCGTTTGGCCGAGACGACGGGCACCGCGATCATGGCCGTCGCGCTGTTTTCGTCGATCACCAGCATGCGCGCTTCGAGGTTGGGCGTCGAGCCGAGGTCGGCGCTGCCGAGGTTGGGCGCATAGAACAGGAGTCGCGGACCGACCCTTTGTACACGCCGCGATTCCCCGTCGACGACCACCACGTTATGCGTCGAAAGCATGTAGCAGATGCCGACGCGGCGCGGCGCGCTGAATTCCCCGCGCTGAAAGCGCGCTGCCACCTCGCGTTCTATTGCCGCCCGCGTTGCGCCGCGAGCGCGAAGTTCGGCGCGGAACACCACGACGGGCAATAGCGTTTCGCTGCCTTCCGCGTCGAAGCAGCGCGGCTCGAAGGCGTTGCGATGATTCGCTCGATGATGCAATGGAAGCCATTGCGGCTGGCGCGCGCCAGGCGATATCCGGAAGACTCGAGCACGTACACGCCGGCGTCGTCGCGCAGGTGAGCGGGCGCCGCTTCGAGCGAGATGCGGATTTCCTCGGACTCGGACAGCAGCGGTGGCGCGGGCTCGGGAGGCGGTGGCAGCGCCTGCGCCGCGAGCGGCGCGAACGGGCTCAGCCACACGAGCACGCGCAGCGCGCTCAATCGGCGATCTCGCCGCAGGTGGCGTTGAGCACGGCGGCGGTCAAGGCGCTCGCACGATCCGACGCCGCGAACACGGCTGCGTTGGCGATCTCGGCCATCTTCGGCATCCGTCGCAGCATGGTTTTCTCCGCGATGCGCGACTCGAAGACTTCGCGGCTCACGCCCGCGGCCTTCGCGTGTTCGGCAATCGCGGCGGAGACCCCGGGCGCATCGGAGGAGCCGGCCGACCGCAGCGTCACGAGCCTGACTCCTTTCGGTCCGAGCTCCACGGCGAGCTGACGCCACAGGCCTTCGATGGCCGCGCACGCGACGCCGAAACCGCCGCTCGCCACGTAGGGCTTGCGTGCGACCTGCGCGGTGAGCGCGAGGATCGAGCCGCCGCCGCGTTCTTCCATGTGGCGCGCAGCCGCGGTGGCCGTGATGAACTGCGTGCGCATCGCGTTCGCGATCGGCTCCTGGAAGGAATCGAGCGTCATGCCCGTGAGCGGCTGGCCCTGGTTGCCGCCGATGCCGATGAGATTGAACGAGATGTCGATGCCGCCGCCATCGGCGACGATCGTCTCGAGGTGCTTTTCGACGGCGGTGGGATCCATCGCGTCGACCACGGTCGCGGTGGCCGTGGCGCCGTCGCGTGTCAGTCCGGACGCCAGTGCATCGAGGGAGGCGCGCGTGCGGCCGGCCAGGAATACGCGCGCGCCTTCGTGCGCGAATGCACGCGAGATCGCGCTACCCATCGAACCCGCGGCGCCGTACACGACGGCGACCTTGCCCTCGAGCAAACCGGCTCGCGATGCGGGGTTCGTGCCATCCGCACCGCGTGCCGACAATGGCAGGGCCGCCGCGGCGCCGCCCGCGAGGAATCCTCGCCTCGAAGCTGTGTTTTCCATGGTGCCGTTCACATGCAGCAGGAGACGGGTGGCGTGAAGCGGCCGTTCGGGGCCACTTCGCCGCCCTTGCCGTACATGTCGTGCGGCCGGACCCAGTCGGTGAGCGAGTAGTAAGGTCCGTTCTCGTTGCGGCCCTTCGGCAGGGCTTCGAGGATGCGGTAGATGGCCATGAAGTCCTCGCCGCCGCGCGCGTAGTTCGAGTACGTGTGGAAGATTTCGCCCGAGTCGTCGCGGTAGAACACGCTGTTGCCCGAGATGTCCTCGATGCCCGGATCGCAGTGCGCGTAGTTGTAGTACGCGCGGCCGGCGGCCATTTCTTCCGGCTTGAACGACACGCCGAAGTCGTAGTTGAAGTCCGATCCGAACGACGAGTAGAACGGGATGCGCCAGCCCATGCGCTCGCGCAATACGTTCAGCTCGGGCATCGTCGCGCGCGCGACCGCGACCACCGACACGTCGTGGTTCTCGAGGTGTGTCAGCAGGCCTTCCATGCCGTCGATGCCCAGCGCGCAGCCCACGCATTGCAGCGGCTGATCCGGCCCCTGCATGACGTGCTGAACGAAGAGCTGGCTGCGGCCGCGAAACAGGTCCGCCAGCGTGACCCGGCCGTCCGCCGAATCGAATTCATACCGCTTGTCGATCCTGACCCAGGGCAGGGCACGCCGCTTTTCAGCGAGCGCGTCGCGGCGCCGGGTGAATTCTTTTTCCTCTTGCAACAATTGCTTGCGTTCGGCGATCCACTGATCTCGGGTAACGACTCGATGCATGGCGGCCTCCGGTGGTGAAGGAATGATCCATGGTCGAACGAGGGGAGCGTTTTTCGACGGCGGATTTGCGACAGAAGGGGGGTACAGTGCGGTCATGAGGCTGGAAACGCCCGAGGGTGTCCTCCAACAGTGCGCGGTGTACCTCGATCCGATCTCGGTCGAGGCGCTGCGCGCACGACTCCTGGCGGCAGGACTCACGCCGGTGATCTACAACTCCACCAGCGACGCAGGGATCGTCGGATTGGCCGGTGTGCGATTGCTGGTGCCGGAGTCGCAACTGGCCGAAGCGGAACGCATACGCGATCAGCTCGAGGCCGGCGAGTTCGCCATCGACGAGGACTTCGACGTCGGGAGCTAGCTCAGCCCAAGTCCTTCAGCACGGCGTCGCCCATCTGCGAGGTGGTAAGGGCCGTGCGGCCCTTCTCGGCGATGTCCGCCGTGCGTGCGCCGCCATCGATCGCGCGGCTCACGGCGGCCTCGACGGCCGTGGCCTCGGTTTCGAGTCCGAGCGAGTGCCGCAGCAGCAGCGCCACGCTCAGGATCGTGCCGATGGGGTTCGCGATTCCCTTGCCCGCGATGTCGGGCGCGGAGCCGTGGATCGGCTCGTAGAGACCGCGACGGCCGTCGCCGACCGAGGCAGAGGGCAGTACACCGAGCGAGCTGGCAAGCATCGCGCCTTCGTCGGTCAGGATGTCGCCGAACATGTTCTCGGTGAGCAACACGTCGAAGTCGCGCGGCCGCTTGATCAGGTGCATCGCCGCCGAGTCGACCAGCATGTGCTCGAGCGAAATGCCGGGGAATTCGGCCTTGATCACGCGCTCGGCGACTTCGCGCCACAGGCGCGAGGTCTCGAGCACGTTCGACTTGTCGATCGAGACGATCTTCTTGCGCCGCGCCGCCGCCAGGCGGCCGGCCACGCGCGTGATGCGCTCGACCTCGGCCACGGAGTAGCTGCACAGGTCGGTGGCGAGCGTCGCGGTGCGTGTCTTTTCGCCGAAGTAGATGCCGCCGGTCAGCTCGCGCACGAACACCAGGTCGACGCCGTCGAGGATCTCCGGCTTTAGCACGGAAGAATCGCGCAGGGCGGGGTGTAGTTTGATCGGGCGCAGGTTGGCGTAGACGCCGAGCTCACGGCGGATGCGCAGCAGTCCCTGTTCCGGGCGCGCCTTCGCGCTGGGGCCCCACTTGGGTCCGCCGATCGCGCCGAGCAACACGCCGTCGGCCGCGAGACATTCGTCGAGCGTCGCCTTCGGGAGCGGATCGCCCGTGAGGTCGATGGCCGCGCCGCCGAACGGTGCCGCGTTCATCGTGAAATCGTGGTTGAACTTGCGCGCGATGCGCTCGAGTACGCGCGTGCCTTCGGCGACGACTTCAGGGCCGATGCCATCGCCCGCGATGACCGCAATTCTTGCTTTCACTGTCTTGCTCTTCTTACCGCGGGTGCGACTTTTCGTACGCGCTGATCGCGTCGTTCTTCGAGAGCAGGAAGCCGAGCTCGTCGACGCCGTTCATGAGGCAATACCGCGCGAACCCTTCGAGCGGAAACGAGACTTTCGTGCCGTCCGGCAGCGTCAGGGTCGAGCTCGCGATGTCGATGTCGATTTCGACACCGGGATTCGCGAGCAGCCAGGCGTGGGTCTGCTCATCGACGACCACGGGCAGCAGGCCGTTCTTGAGGCAGTTCGTACGGAAGATGTCCGCGAACTCGGTGCTGACGATGGCCTGGAAGCCGAAATCCTGCAGGGCCCAGGGCGCGTGTTCGCGCGAGGAGCCGCAGCCGATGTTGCGTCCCGCCACCAGGATGCCGGCGCCTTTCGCCTCGGGCTTGTTGAGCACGAAGTCGGGCTTGGGATTTCCCGCGGCGTCGTAGCGCCAGTCGGCGAAAAGATGTTTGCCGAACCCGGCCTTCGACGTCGCGGTGAGGAACCGCGCGGGAATGATCTGGTCGGTGTCGATGTTGGTGACGGGCAGCGCGACGGTGCGCGAGCGGATCTGTGTGACGGCGGCCATGTTCGACTAGTTGGAGGAAAACTCTCGCGGATCGGTGACGCGCCCGCGGATCGCGGACGCTGCGGCGGTTTCGGGACTCGCGAGGAGGGTGCGCGCGCCGGTTCCCTGCCGGCCTTCGAAGTTTCGGTTGCTGGTGCTGATCGAATAGTGCCCGGCGGGCACGAGATCGCCGTTCATGCCGAGACACATCGAGCAGCCGCTCTCGCGCCATTCGGCACCGGCGTCGAGGAAGATCTTGTGGAGACCCTCGGCCTCGGCGGCGCGCTTGACGGCCTGCGAGCCCGGCACGACCAGCATCTTCACGCCCTGCGCGAGCTTGTGCCCCCGCAAAACGCCCGCGGCCTTGCGCAAGTCGGAGAGGCGGCCGTTCGTGCAGCTGCCGACGAACACGTTGTTCACGGGTACGTTGCTGATCGGTTCACCGGCCTTGAGGCCCATGTACGTGAGCGCCTTCTCGAACACGGCGTCGCCATTCTCCGGCACCGCTCCATTGACGGGCGCGACCATGCCGGGATGCGTTCCGTAGGTCACCATCGGCACGAGCGTGGCGGCGTCGATCTCGACGCTGCGGTCGAACTTCGCGCCGGCATCGGTAGGCAGCCTGGACCAGCGCGCAACAGCGGCTTCCCACGCGTCGTCCTTGGGCGCGCGCGGCGTGTTCTTCAGGTATTCGAACGTGATGGCGTCGGGCGCGATCATGCCCGCGCGCGCGCCGGCCTCGATGGACATGTTGCAGATGGTCATGCGTTCGTCCATCGACATCGCCTCGATGGCCGCACCGCGGTACTCGAGCACGTGACCCGTGCCGCCCGAGACGCCGATCTTGCCGATGATGGCGAGGATCAGGTCCTTGGCGGTAACCCCGCGCGGCAACGCGTTCACGACGTTGATCGCGAAGGTCTTCGGCCTGCGCTGCAGCAGGCACTGGGTCGCGAGCACGTGCCCGACCTCGGTGGTGCCGATGCCGAAGGCGAGGGCGCCGAAGGCTCCGTGCGTCGACGTGTGGCTGTCGCCGCACACGATGGTCTTGCCCGGCTGCGTGAGACCGAGCTCCGGCCCGATGATGTGCACGATGCCGCGGCGGCTGTCCTGCAGGTCGAACAGCTCCACGCCGAATTCCTTCGTGTTGATCTCGAGCTGCTGGACCTGCCTGGCCGCGGAATCGACCGCGATCGGCACGTTGCCGAACACCTGCTCCGTGCGCGTGGGCGTGGAGTGATCCATCGTCGCGAGCGTGAGATCCGGCCTGCGCAGTCTGAGTCCGCGATTGCGCAGCTCGGTGTAGGCCTGCGGAGTCGTGACCTCGTGGGTCAGGTGAAGATCGATGAAGAGGACGGCGGGAGTGTCGGCGGTCTCGGGTACGACTACATGGTCGTCCCAGACCTTTTCGAACATCGTTTTGGGGAGGCTGCTCAACTTGGGGTCCTGAAGAGTGGGGTCAGGCACCATTTTCGCGGACCGAAAATGGAGCCAGACCCCGGCTAACTACTGTGCGGTCGGGTCATCCGGCTACGGCGGCCCTGGCGGTGCTCATGTCGACGTGGTCGAGCCAGCCGTACTTGTCCTGCGAGCGGCCCTGGACGAGCGCGAAGAACGCGGCCTGCAGTTTCGCCGTGACGGGTCCGCGCTTGCCGTTGCCGATCTGGATGCCGTCGACGGAGCGGATCGGCGCGACTTCGGTCGCGGTGCCGGTGAAGAACAACTCGTCGGCGAGATACAGCATCTCGCGCGGGATCGCGATCTCGCGCACTTCGATGCCGAGGTCCTTCGCGAGCGTCATGACGCTGTGGCGCGTGATGCCGGCCAGCAGCGAATGCGCGACGCCCGGCGTGTACACGACGCCGTCCTTCACGAGGAACAGGTTTTCGCCCGCGCCTTCGCTCACGGTTCCGTCGGAGGAAAGGCCGATGCCCTCGACGAAGCCGAGACGCTTGGCCTCGAGGCCGATGAGCTGGCTCGAAAGATAGTTGCCGCCGGCCTTCGCCATCGCGGGAATCGTGTTCGGCGCGACGCGTTGCCAGGACGAGACGCAGACATCCACGCCTTCGTCCTCGGCGGCGCCGAGATACTTGCCCCATTCCCAGGCCGCCACCGCGACCTCGACCGGCGGATCGATCTTCGGCACGACGCCGATTTCGCCATAACCGCGAAACGCGACCGGACGCAGGTACGCGCCGCGCGCCAGGCCGTTCTGCGCGATCACTTCGCGCTGGGCGTGATTCAGCTGGTCTTCCGTGAAGGGAATGTTGATGCGGTAGATCTTCGCCGAGTCGAACAGGCGCTTCGTGTGATCCTTCAGGCGAAAGATCGCCGGACCACGCGGCGTTTCATATGCACGCACACCTTCGAACACCGACGAACCGTAGTGCAGGGCGTGCGAGAGCACGTGCACCGTCGCCTTTTCCCAGGGGACGAGTTTGCCGTTGAACCAGATGTACTTCGTTGCGGGTATGGGCATGGGAAAACTCCAATTCTTGGGCTACACCGCCGCCGTCTTCACGACGCGATGTGATCCAGTGCGTGCCTGGGCGAGCTCAATGCGATTGATGACTTCGAGGAACGCCTGGGTTGCCGATTCGACGATGTTGGTGCTCACGCTCGAGCCCCGGTAAGTGCGCTGATTGTACTCCACGTATACGAGCGCTTCGCCCTGGGCGTCTTCGCCGGCGGATACGCTGCGTACTTCGAATTTGCGAAGTACGACATCGACGCCGGTGGCGCGTTCGATCGCCTTCAATGCGGCGTCGACCGGGCCATCTCCCGTGGCGCGCATCTCGATTTCGCGGCCATCGCTGTTGCCGAGCCGCACGGTGGCTTCCGCGGTCGTGCTGTCCGAAGTGGTGCGCAGATTCCTGAGCGACCACGGGCCCGTGGCGTCATGTTCGGCCTGCAGCACCAGCGCCTCGATGTCGCCGTCGTAGAGCTCCTTCTTCCTGTCCGCGAGCGCCTTGAATTCCTCGAAGACTCGCGCGAACTCGACGTCGTCGAGCTCGAAGCCCAGCTCCTTGATGCGTTCGCGCAGGGCATGACGGCCGCTGTGTTTGCCCAGCACCAATGCGGAGCGCGAGAGACCCACGTCCTGCGGCCGCATGATCTCGTACGTCGAGTGATGCTTGAGCATGCCGTGCTGGTGAATGCCCGATTCGTGTGCGAACGCGTTCTCGCCCACGATCGCCTTGTTGCGCGGGATCGGCACGCCGACGATGTTCGCCAGCATGCGCGAGGTCGGATAGAGACGCGTGGTGTCGATGCCGGTGTCGAGATTGAAGAACGCGTCGCGCGTCTTCAGCGCCATCACGACTTCCTCGAGCGAGCAGTTGCCCGCGCGCTCGCCGATGCCATTGATGGTGCATTCGATCTGGCGCGCACCGGCGACCACCGCCGTCAGGCTGTTGGCGACGGCCATGCCGAGATCGTCGTGGCAATGCACCGACAGGCGGATCTTGTCGATGCCGCGCACGTTCTTGCGCAGGTAGCGGAACAGCTCCGCGAATTCATCGGGCACCGTGTAGCCGACGGTGTCCGGAATGTTCACCGTGGTCGCGCCGGCTTCGATCACGGCCTCGACCACCTGGCAGAGGAAATCCAGTTCCGTGCGAGAGGCGTCTTCGGGCGAGAACTCGACGTCCTCGCAATGCTCGCGCGCGAACTTCACGCCTTCCACGGCCGTGCGGATGATCTCTTCCTGCGCCATGTTCAGCTTGAACTGGCGATGGATCGCGCTGGTGGCGAGGAACACATGGATGCGTCCGCGGGCCGCGGGCGCGATGGCCTTCGCCACGTGCGTGATGTCGTCGCGGTTGCAGCGCGCGAGGCCGCAGATGATCGGTCCCTGCACCTCGCGCGCCACCGCGTTCACGCTTTCCCAGTCGCCGCGCGAGGCGGCGGGAAAGCCCGCTTCGATGACGTCCACACCCAGGTCCGCGAGCGCGCGCGCGACCCGAAGCTTTTCGGGTTGCGCCATGCTGCATCCCGGCGACTGCTCGCCGTCACGCAGCGTCGTGTCGAAGATCATCACTCGTTCGCGCTGGGACATGGGGATTACCTCGAAGCGGGTTGTTTGCGATCAGCCGCGGCCCTGCTCCAGCCACGGCATGCGGGCACGCAGCTGCGCGCCGACCTTCTCGATCTGGTGATCCAGGTCGGCCTTCATCAGGCGGTTGTATTCCTTGCGGCCGCTGTCGTTCTCGGCGATCCACTGCTTGACGAACTTGCCCTGCTGGATCTCCTTGAGGATCTTGCCCATCTCTTTCTTGGTCTTGTCGTTGACCACGCGCGGGCCGCGCGTCAGGTCGCCGTACTTGGCCGTGTCGGAGACGAACTTGTGCATCTTCGAGAGGCCGCCCTCGTGCAGCAGGTCGACGATGAGCTTCAGCTCATGCAGCACTTCGTAGTACGCGATCTCGGGCTGGTAGCCGGCTTCCACCAGCGTCTCGAAGCCCTTGAGGATGAGGTCGGAGGTGCCGCCGCAGAGCACGGCCTGTTCGCCGAAGAGATCCGTCTCGGTCTCCTCCGCGAACGTGGTTTCGAGCACGCCGCCGCGCGTGCCGCCGATGCCGTGGCCATAGGCGAGCGCCTTGGCGAACGCCTTGCCGGTCGCGTCCTGGAACACGGCGAGGAGGGCGGGTACGCCGCGGCCCTGCTGGTACTGCCGGCGGACGAGGTCACCGGGTCCCTTGGGCGCGATCAGCACCACGTCGAGATCCTTGCGCGGCTTGATCAGCTTGAAGTGGACGTTGAGGCCGTGCGCGAACAGCAGGGCGGCGCCCTTCTCGAGCGACTTCTCGACCTGCTTGTAGAGCTCGGCCTGGGCGAGATCGGGAACCAGCATCGCGACCAGCGCGGCGCCCTTCACGGCCTCGACCGGCTCGGCGACCTTCAGGCCATCCTTCTTCGCTTTCTTCCAGCTGGCGCCGTTCTTGCGCACGCCGACAACGACGTCATGTCCGCTGTCCTTCAGATTGAGCGCATGTGCGCGGCCCTGGCTGCCGTAGCCCAGGATGGCGATCCGGGCTTTCTTGAGCGCCTTCTTGTCTACGTCTTTGCCCGAGTACAGCTTCGTCATTGTCGGCTCCATTACCTTTTCAGATGTTCACAAGAAAAACCCCGCATCGGTCCCTTTCTGCAAGGGGGCCGGTGCGGGGTTGTTTGGTGTTCGCTTGCTCTTCTAGCTTTTCAAGACTGGGTATTCAGAGCAGGCGTCCCGCACCGGCGACTCCCAAGAAGGAGTACGGGGAGGGAAAGCAGTACGACCTCGACGAGCATGCCGCTCCGGGCGGTGCTCAAAGACAGATCGAACTGGATGGTTTTGGCCTGCATGACAGGCCGGCGATAGCACCACAGGTGTTTGCCTATTGTCAACGACAAAGCCTTGTGAATCAGCGCATCGAGCCCCCGATGGCTTAAGCTTTTACCGTGAGTTCACACCTTCTCAATGAAACCGAAAGCGCCGGCGCGCGGCCCATCTGGCTGGTGGGGGAGCAAGGTCTTTCCAACTGGCTCGAATTGCAGCCCCAATCGGTGCGCGCCTGGGTCAGGACCCATGGCTTCCAGGCCGAAAGACAGAAACTGCTGCTGGTGCCGACGGCGACCGGAGACTCGATCGCCGGGGCCCTGCTGGGTCTCGGTCCGACGTCTGAACTCAGTGAACCGACCATCTGGACTTCGGCGGGTCTGCCCGATCGGCTGCCGCCGGGGCGCTACCGGTTCGCGGGCACGTTCAGCGTCTGGGGCGCGACCCAACTGACCTTGGGCTGGGAGTACGGGTCGTATCGCTTTTCTCGTTATCGCAAGCCGGCCGCGGAGACCCCTGCGCTGGTCATCCCGGCGGGCGCCGACCTCGAGTACGTGCGGCTTGCGGGCGAGGCGCTTGCCGAAGCCCGCGACCTGATCAATACGCCCGCCAACGACCTGGGTCCCGCGGAACTGGGCGAAGCCGTGCAGCGTCTCGCGCTGCAACATGAGGCCGAGTGCCGGATCATCATCGGCGAAGACCTGCTGCGGCAGAACTTTCCGCTCATCCACGAGGTGGGCAAGGGGAGTGCCCGGGAGCCGCGCCTCATCGACATGCGCTGGGGCAAACGCGGCGCACCGCAGGTGACGTTGGTGGGCAAGGGCGTGTGCTTCGACACCGGCGGTCTCGACATCAAGCCGTCCGCGGGCATGTTGCTCATGAAGAAGGACATGGGCGGCGCCGCGCTCACGCTCGCTCTGGCGCGCATGCTCATGGAATCCGATGCGCCGGTGCAGCTGCGCCTGCTGATCCCCGCGGTGGAGAACAGCGTCTCGGGCCGGTCGTTCCGGCCGGGCGACGTCCTGAAATCCCGGCAAGGCCTCACGGTCGAGGTCGGCAACACCGACGCGGAAGGCCGCCTCGTGCTCGCCGACGCGCTCGCCGAGGCGGACCGCGAGGAGCCGGAATTGATGATCGATCTGGCGACGCTCACGGGCGCCGCGCGCGTCGCGCTCGGACCCGAGCTCCCGGCTATCTACTCGAATCCTCCCGAACTCGCGACGGAGTTGCGGCAGGTTGGAGAACAGGAAGCCGACCCGATGTGGCCCATGCCGCTGTGGGCCGGCTACGACGACGATCTCGCGAGCCGGGTCGCGGATCTCAACAACGTCTCGACCACGCAGTTCGCCGGCTCGATCATCGGCGCGCTGTTCCTCAAGCGATTCGTCACCCGGACGCGCAACTGGCTGCACGCCGACGTGTATGCCTGGAATGCGAAGGAGCGGCCGGGCCGACCCGTCGGCGCCGATCCTCACACCGTGCGCGCGCTGTACCGGTTGATCCGGCAGCGCTTCGGCTGATCCCGTGACGAGTACGTGATCACTCCGCGGTCGAAGCCGGTGGGATCACTGGCGGCCGAGGCGATGTTCCGCCGCGAGATCGCGCCGTGGGCATTGCTCGGCCTCACGCTCGGGCTCGTCGAAGGCGCGACCGCCGCGGTGCTGATCAAGAAGACGTTCGCCACCGCCGCGGATCCGTGGCTCGTGAATCTCGCGGTCGCGTTCGTGAGCGGCGCGCCCGCGCTGTCGAACGTCGTGAGCTTCATCTGGGCGAATCTCGCGCACGGTCGCGCGCGCATCGGTCTCATGGTGGCGCTACAGGCGGCATTCGCCATTCTCGTGGGATTGCTGGGAGTCGCCCCACGCGTACTCGGGGGACTTGCCTTCGCGGTCGTGTCGATCCTCGTGGCGCGCGTGGTCTGGACCGGCATCCTCACGGTGCGCGCTGCGATCTGGAGCGCGAACTATCCTCGGGCCGTCCTCGCGCGATACACGGGACGCATCGTCATCGTGAGCTCGCTCGCGGTGTCGTTCGCCGCTGCGCTCGCCGCGTGGATGCTCGATCACGCCGTCATCGATTCGCGCTGGCTGTTCGGCGCCGGCGCCGCCGCGGGATTGCTAGCCGCCTGGCTGTATCGAGGGGCGCGAGTGAGGCGCGAGTTTGTGCTGCTCGCGGAAGAAAACGCGGCGGCGGGACACAGCAGGCCTTTCAGCCTCGGCATGTTGTTCGAAATCCTGGGCAAGGATCCGCACTTCCGCGAATACATGTTCTGGATGGGGATATTCGGCGGCGGCAATCTGATGCTGACCTCGCAGCTCGTGGTCATCTTCAGCGAGCACCTGCATCTGGCCGCGAGCCTGCAGATCGCGCTGCTTTCGGTCGTGCCCCTCGCGCTGTTGCCGCTGTTCGTGAGGTTCTGGGCGCGCATGTTCGACGAGGGTCACGTGGTCGAATATCGTGCGCGCCAGGGCTGGGCGCTGGTCGCCGCGGTGCTCGTGATATCGGTTGGCACCTGGGGTGGATGGGTGGCGGTGCTGTGGGTCGGGGCGGTGATGCTGGCGTTCGCCTATGCCGGCGCGAATCTCGGGTGGAATCTCGGGCACAATGACTTCGCCGCGGTCGGTCGTGCGCAGCACTACATGGGTGTGCACGTGACGCTCACGGGCGTGCGCGGCGCGATCGCGCCTCCCGCCGGAATCGTGATCTACCAGTGGCTGGAGAGCCTGCGGCCGGGAGCCGGCGTGTATTCGCTCGGGCTGCCGCTCGTTTTCGTGACGATCGGCGCGGCGGGGTTTTCGCACATGCGGCGCACGATGCGCGCCGCCAACACGTGATCAGTTAGTTAGACCAGTGACAGACAGGGGACGGAATCGATGACGACGAAGAAGGGCAAGGGTGTGGATCAGCGGCGCTATTCGCGACTCGTGGTCGACGGCGCGAAGCAGTCGCCGTCGCGCGCGATGCTGCGCGCCGTGGGATTCCAGGATGCGGATTTCGAAAAGCCGCAGATCGGCATCGCATCGACGTGGGCGAGTCTCACGCCCTGCAACATGCACATCAACGAGCTCGCGTCGGAAGCGATCGCGGGCGCCGATGGCGCCGGCGGCAAGGGCGTGTTGTTCAACACGATCACCGTTTCGGACGGCATCTCGATGGGCTCGCCCGGCATGCGCTACTCGCTGGTGTCGCGCGAAGTGATCGCGGATTCGATCGAGACGGTCGTGGGCGCGGAGGGATTCGACGGCTTCGTCGCGATCGGCGGGTGCGACAAGAACATGCCCGGTTGCGCGATGGCGATCGCACGCCTGAACCGGCCGGCGGTGTTCGTCTATGGCGGCACGATCCGGCCCGGCGAGAAACGGCGCGACATCGTCGCGGTGTTCGAAGCCGTCGGCGGTCATGCGGCGGGACGCGTCTCGGAATCGGAACTGCTCGAGGTGGAACGCACCGCGATTCCCGGACCCGGCAGTTGTGGTGGCATGTACACGGCCAACACGATGGCGTCGGCCATCGAGGCGCTCGGCCTCTCGCTGCCCAACAGTTCCGCGCAGGAAGCTGTCAGCGGCGCGAAGCGCGACGACTGCCGCCGCGCGGGCGCGGCCGTCGTCGAGCTGGTGAAGGCGGGCATCACGCCCTCGGACATCCTCACGAAGAAGGCCTTCGAGAACGCGATCACCGTGACCATCGCGCTCGGCGGCAGCACGAACGCGGTACTGCATCTGCTCGCGATCGCGCACGCCGCGAAGGTCAGACTGGGACTACAGGATTTCACGCGAATCGGAAAACGTGTTCCGTTGCTGGCCGACGTTCGTCCGAGTGGCCGCTATTTAATGTCGGAGCTGATCGCCATCGGTGGAATTCAGCCCTTGATGAAACGGCTGCTCGATGCCGGATTGCTGCATGGCGAGTGTCTGACCGTCACGGGTCGCACGCTCGCGGAAAATCTTCGCGACGTCCCCGATTACCCACAGGGCCAGGACATCGTCCGGCCGCTCTCGGATCCGATCAAGAAGGACAGCCATCTCGTGGTGATGTACGGCAACCTCGCGCCCGAAGGCGCGGTCGCGAAGATCTCCGGCAAGGAAGGGTTGCGCTTCACGGGCACCGCGCGCGTGTTCGATGGCGAGGAGCGCGCGACCGCGGCGATCCTCGGGGGCAAGGTGAAGCCCGGCGACGTCGTCGTCATCCGTTATGAAGGTCCGCGCGGCGGACCTGGCATGAGGGAAATGCTGAGCCCGACCGGCGCGATCATGGGACGCGGCCTGGGGGACAAGGTCGCCCTGATCACTGACGGAAGATTTTCCGGCGGGAGTCATGGTTTCGTGGTTGGACATATCTCTCCGGAGGCCGCACTGGGCGGCCCCATCGGTCTTCTTAGGGACGGTGACCGCATCGCGATAGACGCGGTGAAGCGCACGCTCGAGATCGATATCAGTGCATCTGAATTGCGCAAACGCCGTGCGAAATGGCGTGCGCCCAAGCCTTATGCAACGAAAGGCGTACTGGCGAAGTACGCGCGCAGCGTTTCGAGCGCATCGCTCGGTGCCGTGACCGACTGAAAGTGAAAGCGGTTTTCACCATGCGTGTATTACCCATGGGAGCGCTCACGGAGTTGTTGTCAGGTCCGTGGCAGGCGGTTACAGTTCGGCGGCTTTGGACCGGCGCCGAAGCTCAAAACGTTATTCTGAAATTGATGACAAGGCCATGCTCGCAACAAGGAGCAGGCCGGGGGACGGAACGAACGAACGGTTGCACTGGTCGGTAAGTATGGTTACTTTCCGCCACCCCGTTTTTACGTGCCGATAAAGTTTTTTCACTCGCGACCGGGATTACATGGCCGCTTACGCACAAGACTCTAGTTTCTTTACACGCCGCGGCATCATTGCCGTGATCATCATTGCTCTGCACATCCTCGCCGCGTGGGGCCTGGCATCCGGCCTGGCTCGCAAGGTCGTCGAGGTGTTGGCGCCACCGATCGAAGCCGACATCGTCGAAGAGCTGAAGCAGGAAGACGAACCGCCGCCGCCGCCGCCGCCAGAAATGGAGCGCCCGCCGGTCGAGGTTCCGCCGCCGGAAGTCACCATCGATCTGCCGATGGAGACCACCTCCACGGCCATCCAGGACGTGACCGACAAGCCGCCGCCGCCGGCTCCGCCGCCGCCGCCGCGCGTTGCGGGCACGCCTGCGAGAATGACTCGTCCAGCGAACCCTGACGACTTTTACCCACCGGGTTCGATCCGCCGCGAAGAGCAGGGATCGCCCGTGGTGCAAGCATGCGTGGGGCCGAATGGCCGCCTGTTGCGTGATCCCGTGATCACGGATACGTCGGGCTTCCCCGACCTGGATGCGGCTGCCATCAAGGTTGCGAAAGCGACACGCTATGCGGCGGGTACGGAAAGCGGCTCCGCGCTGCCCGAGTCCTGCATCAAGTTCAAGGTCAAGTTCGTTCTGAAGAACAACTAGTCATTTACGGTGAGGCGGTGCTTTGCAGGCACCGCTTCACTTTTTCGTCATCGAGGAAATCATGGAACCCACTGCTGCTGCTACTGCTCATTCTGCTGTTGTCGAAAATCCGTACGGCCTGCAAGCCCTTTGGCTGCAGGGTGATGCGGTCGCCCGCGGCACTTTGATCATTCTCGTGATCATGTCGGCCGTCTCCTGGTACATCATCTTCACGAAGCTCTGGGACCAGCGCCGTCTGCGTCAGGGTGCCAAGGTCGTCGAGAAGCAATTCTGGAGCTCGGGCTCCCTCAAGGAAGCGGTCGATCGTCTTCCGAAGGACAATGATTTCCGCGCCGTCGCCGAAGACGGTCTCCGCGCCTCGGCGCACCACGAAGGCCGCCTGACGGACCGCATCGACCTGCACGAGTGGGTGACGATGTCCCTGCAGCGCTCGGTCGATTCCGTGAACAGCAAGATGAGCAATGGCCTCGCGTTCCTCGCGACCGTCGGCTCGACGGCTCCGTTCGTCGGTCTGTTCGGTACGGTGTGGGGCATTCTGAACGCGCTCGTGTCCATCGGCGTGTCGGGCCAGGCCTCCATCGACAAGGTGGCGGGTCCCGTCGGTGAAGCGCTCATCATGACGGCCATCGGTCTCGCGGTCGCAGTGCCGGCGGTCATGGGTTACAACTGGCTGCTGCGTCGTAACAAGTCGATCAGCGAGAGCCTGCGCAATTTCGCCTCGGACCTGCATGCCTACCTCGTCGGTGGCGCGCGTGTGTCGCAGGGCGCTCCTGTTGCCGGCGTGAAGAAGTAAGCCCCGGAATCCCCGGGCTTACGTTTCAGCCAACAGAGGTATCGCGTCATGTCAATGAGTGTCGGTTCACCGGACGACGGTGAAGAAGCATCAGCGATTTCGGAGATCAACACGACGCCGCTCGTCGACATCATGTTGGTGCTGCTCATCATCTTCCTGATCACGGTCCCCGTGATCCAGAAGATGGCGAACGTCGAAATCCCGAAGGCCGTGAACATTCCGACCCAGACGAAGCCGGAAAACATCACGATCTCGGTCGACAGCCAGGGCAGGATCTATTGGAACGCCGGCCTGGTCGAAGACAAGGATCGCTTCTTCCAGCTCATCGTCGAACAGGCTCGCAAGACGCCTCAGCCGGAATTCCACATCCGCGGTGACAAGAACGCGCGATGGGAAGGAGTTGGCCGGGTCATCTATAACCTGCAACGCGGTGGCATCGTGAAGGTCGGTTTCATCACCGAACCCGATCGCGGCAGCATTCGCGTCACGCGCTGACAGAGCAGAGGTAGCTATTCATGTCTATGAGTGTGGGCAGCGCCGAAGCAGGCGCGCCGATGATGGAGATCAATACGACTCCTCTCATCGACGTCATGCTGGTGCTCATCATCGTGCTGATCATGTCGATTCCGGTCATGACGCATGCGACGAAACTGGATATGCCGCAGACTAACAATCCGCCGCCGCCGATTCGTCCCGAGGTCATCCAGATCGACATCGACTTCGACGGCACGATCGTCTGGAACAATACCCCGGTGCAGGGGATCGATCAGCTCGAGGCGTATTTCCGTTCCGCGCGGCAGTCGGCCGAAGCAGCGGGCCGACCGCAGCCGGAAATTCACCTGCGCCCCGATCGTCGCTCGCGCTACGAGACGACCGCACTGGTCATGGCGGCCGCCCAGCGAAATCGCATGGAAAAGATGGGTTTCGTGAACACGGCGGAGTTTCGCGACTGACGGGGCGGGCACGCCAAGCCTTTGAAGTCGCAAGCCTTTTGAAGGCACAGAGGAAACTTTCCGCGTCGGCGGTCATCCAATTTCGCCAGGGTGTCCCGCCGGGCGGATCGCAAAACCAGAGCCGCGGTCTGCAAAGCCCGCGGCTCGTTTGTAAGGAGCTAAGTAAAGTGCGTAATCGGTTGACTCTCGGAATGGCCGCGTTCGTCGCGTGCCTCGGAATGGCCTCCGCGGCGATTGCGCAAGACGACGGCTGCAGCGATCGCAAGGTCACCAAGAAGATCGGCAAGGAAATGGGCGCCGCCCAGGATGCCTATAACGCCAAGCAGTGGAACGAAGTTCTCGCGAAGGTCGCCGCCATCGAGGCGAACCCCATCGAGAAGTCCGCGATCGACAAGTTCTGGCTGAACGAATTCGCGGGCATCGCGAACGTCAACCTGAAGAATTATCCAAAGGCCCTCGAACAGCTCGAGCTGGCCTACAACTCGCCATGCATGGACGAGGCTAACAAGATTCACCGCGCCAAGGTCCTCATGCAGCTCGCGTATTCGCAGAAGGACTATCCGAAGGCGATCCAGTACGGCAACAAGGTGCTGGAGACCAACTGGGAAGCGGAAACGGCCGTCTACGTCGGCAACGCGTACTACATCGGCGACGATTACGAGAACACCCGCAAGGTGCTGACGGATGTCGTCGCGAAGCAGGAGGCCGCCGGCGGCACGCCGGACGAGCAGACCTACCGCATCCTGCAGGGCGCCTGCGTGAATCTGAAAGACGATGCATGCGTCACCGAGCAGTTCGAGAAGCTCGTCAAGCACTACCCGAAACCGATGTACTGGAAGGACCTCACCAACACGTTGTTGCGTGAGGCTTCCGGCGACAAGCAACTCCTGAACGTGCTGCGCCTCGCGGACAGCGTGGAGATACTCGAGAACCCGGGCCAGTATTTCGAGGTCGCGCAGCTGGCAATGGCGCAGGGTCTTCCGGGCGAGGCCCAGTCCGCCATCGAAAAGGGCTTCCAGAAGGGAGTCTTCAAGGCGCCCCAGGAAAAGGAGCGCGCCAACCGCCTGCTGGCCGAAGCCAAGCAGGCCGCCGCGCTCGACAAGTCCACGCTCGCCAAACAGGACGATTCGGCGCGCGCGAAGCCGACCGGCGATGCCGACGTCAAGCTGGGTGCGGCATACCTGAGCTACGGGGAAACCGACAAGGCCATCGAAGCGCTGAAGCGGGGCATCGGGAAGGGCGGGGTCAAGAATCCCGACGAAGCCGGTTTGTTGCTCGGCATCGCGTACCTGCGAGCCGACAACAAGGCCGAAGCCGCCAAGGCGTTCGAGAGCGTGAAGCAAGATCCCACGATGGCGCGTATCGCGAAGTTGTGGCTGGTCAGAACCTGAAATGTGTCGCCCGACTCGACTTCCGGCTGTTGAGTCGTTTGGCGCATTGCAAACGATGCGGACCCCAGTGAGCATCGGCGAACGAAGCATCGATCAACCTAGAGACCTAGGAGCGTGTAAGTGCATATGAGAAGTGGGCTGTTAGTCGCGGTGGCGGCGGTTGGAATCATCGGCGCTGGTTGGGCGGCTCCGGCGGCGGCGCAGGGCGCATGCACCGGCGGCGGCAAGATCAGCAAACAGATCGCCAAACCCATGGCTGCCGCGCAGGAAGCCCAGAAGGCTCGACGCTGGCAGGACATGCTCGCGAAGGTTCGCGAGGCCGAGCAGACGCCCGGCGCGAAGACCCAGACCGATCTCTATTACATGGCCGAATTCCGCGGATATGCCTACCACCAGCTCCGGCAGTACGCCGATGCGGCGCGCGAGCTCGAGGCCGGACTCAACTCGCCCTGCATGCCCGAGTCGCAACGGCTGGACCGCTACAAGAGCCTCGTGGGCCTCTACACGAACCTGCGCAACTACCAGAAGGCCATCGACTTCGGTAACCGCGCGCTCAAGATCGGCCGCGATCCGGACATCCAGGTGGCGGTTGCTCAGGCCTACTACCAGGCCGGCGACAACAAGAGCGCCGTGCGCGTGATGAACGAGCTGATCGAGTCGAGCGGCAGGCCGAAGGAACAGCAGCTCCTGCTCGTGCTGTCCGCTTGCCAGAAGGCCGGCGACAACGCCTGCGTCGCCAAGGTCTACGAAAAGCTGGTGCTCAACTACCCGAAGCCCGAGTACTGGTCCAACCTGATGGACGCGCTGCGCAAGAGCGACCTCGACGACCTTCAGCGGATCAACGTCATGCGCCTGGCGCTGCACGTGAACGTGCTGAAGCGGCCCGACGAGCTCAAGGAATTCGCGCAACTCGCGCTCGAGGAGAAGCTTGCCGCCGACGCGAAGACCGTCCTCGACCAGGGCTTCACCAAGAAGGTGTTCGTCGAGCAGCGCGACATCGACGTGAACAAGCGCCTGCTCAAGGTCGCGGAGACGCAGGCCGCGCAGGAGAAGGCGGGCCTGGCCAAGAATGAAGCGGCCGCCAAGACCGCGGCCACGGGTGACGCGCTCGTGAAGGTCGGCGCGCAGAATCTCGCCTTCGGCGACAACGCCAAGGCGGTCTCGCTCATCTCGGCGGGTATCGCGAAGGGCGGCATCGCCAAGGGCGATCCGAAAGAGAAGGCGCGCATCGACGAAGCCTCGCTGCTGCTCGGCATCGCGCAGCTGCGCAACGGCAACAAGGCCGAAGCCGCCAAGGCGTTCCGTGCCGTGAAGAACGATCCGACCATGGTGCGCATCGCGAAGCTCTGGTTGCTCAATACCTGAGCGCGCGACGGAATCGATTCCGCGAAAAGGCCGGACGCGAGTCCGGCCTTTTTCGTTTGCTCAGATGATTCCGCTGGCCCGGTGCGCCGCCAGCAGTTCGTCGTCGTAACCGAGCAGGCCGCGATAGATCTCGTCGTTGTGCTGACCGAGCTCGGGCGCCGGCGCGCGGATGGCTCCGGGCGTTTCCGAAAAACGCGGCGCGACGTTCTGCATGCGCAGCGTGCCGAATTTCGGATGCGGCGTGCCGACGATCGCCTTGCGCGCCAGGAAGTGCGGATCGTCGAGCATGTCGGCCGTGCGGTAGATGAGGCCGGAAGGCACGCCGTGTTTCTCGAGCCTCGCGAGCAGCTCGCGGGTGGACAGCGTCGAGGTCCACTTCGAGATCAGTTCGTCGAGCTCGCCCTGATGCGCGCCGCGCGCCTGGTGGTCGCGATATCGTTCATCGGTGGCGAGCGTCGGCGACCGCATCGCTTCGCACAGCCGCGTGAAGACCGTGTCCTGGTTCGCACCGATCATCACGATCCCGTCGCGCGTCGGGTACACGTTCGACGGCGCGATGCGCGGCAGGATGGCGCCGCTGCGTTCGCGCACGTGCCCGAGCTGGTCGTACTCGGTCACGAGCGATTCCATCATGTTGAGCACCGACTCGTAGATCGCCGCGTCGACGACCTGACCACGCCCACTGCGCTCCCGGTGATGAAGCGCTGCCAGCGCTCCCATGCAGGCATGTACGGCCGCCAGCGAGTCGCCGATGCTGATTCCGACCCGGGCGGGTGGGCGGTCGGGTTCACCCACGATGTATCGCAGGCCGCCCATGGCTTCGCCGATGCCGCCGTAACCCGCGCGCTGCGAATACGGACCGGTCTGGCCATAACCCGAGACCCGGACGAGCACCAGGCCCGGATTCACCGCGGAGAGCTCCTCCCAGCCGCAATTCCACTTCTCGAGCGTCCCGGGCCGGAAATTCTCGATGACGACATCAGCTTTGACGCATAACTCCTTGAAAATACGCTGACCGGCTTCCCGGCGCAGGTCGAGCGTAATGGCCTTCTTGTTGCGCGCGATGACCGGCCACCAGACCGACGGCTGGTCGCGTGACTGGGGGCCCCAATGGCGCATGGGATCGCCCTGGCCGGGCGCTTCGATCTTGATGACCTCGGCCCCCATGTCGCCCAGCAACTGCCCGCAGAAGGGCCCAGCGATCAATGTGCCGAGTTCCAGTACACGGAGGTCTGAGAGGGGTCCGGTGTTCGCGGGCTGCTCGGTGCTCATGGCGCAGCGGTTTCTACCGACGGCCGCTCGGGGGGTCAACTAAGATTCACGCCCCATGAGCTTGCAACGGATCGAGATCGTCGAAGTCGGCCCCCGTGACGGGCTGCAGAGCGAGTCGCAGGTGCTGCCCACCGCGACCAAGGTCGAGTTCGTCCGCCGGCTTCGGGTCAGTGGGCTCGAGCGCATCGAGGTCGCGAGTTTCGTGAATCCCAAACGCGTGCCGCAGATGGCCGATGCCGAAGAGATGCTGTCGACGCTGGCACGCGAAGTGCCCGGGGATCGGTACATCGGCCTCGTCCTCAACCGGAAGGGATTCGAACGGGCACGCGCGGCCGGATGCGGCGAGGTCGGCATGGCGATCGCTTCGACCGAGAGTTTCAGCCAGCGCAACCAGGGCTGCAGCGTCGACGAAGGTATCGATGCCTGGCTCGCCATTTCGAAGCTCGCGCGCGAAGCCGGTATCCGCGCGCAGATCACCATTTCCACCGCGTTCGGTTGTCCGTTCGAGGGCGAAGTGCCCACCGCGCGAGTGCTCGACCTCGCCCGGCGGATCGCGGCGGGGCAGCCCGACGAAATCGCCGTGGCCGATACCATCGGAGTCGCCGTGCCGACGCAGGTCACGACGCTGATCGGGGCGCTGAGCCGCGAATTGCCGCAGGTACGGCTGCGCGCGCATTTCCACAACACGCGCAACACCGGACTCGCGAACGCTTACGCCGCCGTCGAAGCGGGCGTGCGCACGCTCGACGCGAGTTGTGGCGGCATCGGTGGTTGTCCGTTCGCGCCCGCCGCGACGGGCAACATCCCCACCGAGGATCTGATCTACATGCTGCAACGGATGGGATGCGATACCGGCGTCGACCTGTCCGCGTTGATCGAAACCAGTCGCTGGCTGCAGGGCACGCTGCAGCACCCGGTGCCGGGCATGCTGGTCAAGGCCGGCGTATTTGCGGCTCATCGTTCATAACAAACGAAAACAGTCATGGAGAACTCGTGAATTCATTCTGGCTGCGCGCGGGTTGCGCGTTGTCGCTGGCGTTGCTCTCGGCCTGCGGCAAGGGGCCCATCGAAGAGGCCGTCCAAAAGAACGATCGCGGCGCTGTCAGCGAGGCGATCAAGAAAGGCGCCGACGTCAATGCGCGGGTGTCGACCGGCGAAACGCCGTTGCTGCTGGCGGTAAAGTCCGTGCAGAGCAGTTCGGCACAGGCGTTGATCGAGGGCGGCGCGGACGTGACCGTCCGCGATTCCGAGGGGAACAGCGTCCTGCATCATGCGGCGGCGAACGGAATGACCGGCATCTGCGGACTGCTGGTCGATCGCGGCGTCGCCATCGACGTGCAAGGGAAGGGCGGTCTGACGCCGCTGCACCTTGCGATCGCGAACGGCCGGCAGGAGACGGCCAAGTACCTCGTGCGGCGTGGCGCGAATCTCGCGGCCAAGGACGAAGGTGGCCGCACGCCGCTCGACGTCGTCATGAAATCCGGCGACGTCCGCTTCACCAAGGATCTCGAACTGGCCGCGGCGACGCGCCAGAAATGACCACTGAGGAGAAACTGCAATGGCGATAAAGGCTGGCGACAAGATGCCCGCGGGCACGTTCAAGACCTGGGGCAAGGATGGTCCGCAGGATCTGACTACCGACGAATTGTTCAGGGGCAAGACCGTCGTGCTCTTCTCCGTGCCGGGCGCATTCACGCCGACCTGCGATGCCAAGCATCTGCCGGGTTTCGTGCAGAACGCGGCCGCGCTCAAGGCGAAGGGCGTCGACACGATCGCCTGCATGGCGGTGAACGACGTGTTCGTGATGAATGCCTGGGGCAAACACTCGAACGTCGGCGACAACGTGCTCATGCTGGCCGACGGCAACGGCGATTACGCCAAGGCGCTCGGTCTCGAGATGGACGGACGCGGCTTCGGCATGGGTACGCGCGGGCAGCGTTTCGCGGTCGTCGTGAAGGACGGCGTCGCGGCCGACGTGCAGATCGAGGCGCCGAAGGAGTTCAAGGTCTCCGCCGCCGAGCACATCCTCTCGCGCCTGTGAACCGGATGACGCCA
>JAFAGC010000020.1 GCA_023423065.1 Pseudomonadota bacterium | reverse complement strand
TCGCGCCCAGTGGGAAAGCCTGCTGGCGTGGCTCGAGCCGGAACGTGTGTTGCTCGAGCAACCGGCGCCGCTGGCCGAGCAGCCCGCGCCCGAAGTGGTCCCGGCGCCCGAGGTCGTGATCGAGGGTTCCGACGAGACCGGCGCGCACGACGCGCGGTTCATCCTGGGCGGCTGAGAACGGGCCGAGCGGCCCATCAACCCACGCCCGTGAGGCGCTGGACTCCAACGATTGACTTCATCTTCATCCCGGCGCTCACCGGCGCCGTGAAACCCCGCGTTTCCTACGCGGTGTAATTTCGCTTGCTTGCGGCTACTTCTTGGCCGGCGCGGGCTCGTCTTCCCAGGATCCCTTCACCTTGTCGGCCCAGTGCTTGTAGCTAGACCAGGTGTACAGGTTCTTGGTGATCGCCGCGTGCCGGCCGCGCGTGCGCTGCATGCGCTCGAGCCACGCGGCATAGGCGTCCGTACCAACCGGTGGCGGCGCGCCGTTGGCCGTGTTTCCCCTGTTCTTGTCTGAGGCGCTCATGCGTTTCTCCTTCGGTTGACGTAAGCCTACGTTTTCGTCGCACCGAAACGACAGGAACTGATTCACGAGCACGGGACCGATTGCCGACGATGCGGCGCAGGTCGCATAGATTCTTTCGTTATGTCGCGGTGACGCGCGAATCGCGCGCGCCGATTTAACGCTTATTTAATTATTGTTACGCGACGAGCCGGTAACACGGACGGTACGCGCTGCCCGGAAGTTTCATGCGCTGCTGCGCGACGAACTCCTGGAGCAGCTCGTCGAGCAGGCGCATCACGGCCGGATCGCCCGTGAGCTCGTACGGGCCTAACTTCTCGATCGCGCGCACGCCGTTTTCCTTGACGTTCCCGGTGACGATGCCGGAGAACGCGCGGCGCAGGTCCGCCGCCAGCTCGTGCACCGGCAGGTCCCGGTACAGGCGCAGCGCGCGCATCGATTCGTGCGTAACGTCGAAGTGGCGCTGGAACGCCGGCGGCACCTTGAGCAGCCAGTTGTAGTTGTACGAATCGTTGTGGTTTCGGCGGTAGTCGCGCACCTGCTCCATGGTCGTGACCATGAAACGCGCCACCGCGGGTGGGTCGCCCACGATGATGTGCAGCTTTTCCATCGCGGCCTTGCCGAGCGTGCCCTCGATGAAGCGGGAAAACTGCGTGAAGTAGGCCGCCGACTCGCGCGGCCCGGTCAGCAGCACCTTGAAGGGCTGATCGGCGTTCGCCGGCTCGAGCAGGATGCCGAGCAGGTAGAGGATCTCCTCGGCGGTGCCCACGCCACCCGGGAAAACGACGATGCCGTGCGCCATGCGCACGAAGGCTTCGAGACGCTTTTCGATGTCGGGCATGATCACGAGCTGATTGACGATGGGGTTCGGCGGCTCGGCCGCGATGATCCCCGGCTCCGTGAGCCCGACATAACGCCCGCCCACGATGCGCTGCTTGGCGTGCCCGATCGTGGCGCCCTTCATGGGTCCCTTCATCGCGCCCGGACCGCAGCCCGTGCACACGTCCATGCCGCGCAGGCCGAGTTCGTAACCCACCTTCTTCGTGTACTGGTATTCGGCTTCGCCGATCGAATGACCGCCCCAGCAGACGACGAGATTGGGCTTCGACTTGTAGTCGAGCACGCGTGCGTTGCGCAGGATGTGGAACACGGCGTTCGAGATCGAGGCCGGATCCTGCAGGTCGAAACGGCCGCTCTCGATGATCTCGTTGGAGATGAAGATCACGTCGCGCAGCACCGCGAAGACGTGCTCCTTCATGCCGCGGATCATCTCGCCGTCGACGAAGGCCTGGCCCGGCGCGTTACGGATCTCGAGCTTCACGCCCCAGGCCTGGCGGACCAGTTCGATCTCGAAGTCCTTGTAGCGGTCGAAGATTTCCTTGGCGTTGTCCGTCTCGCTGCCGGAGTTGAGCACCGCGAGCGCGCACTTGCGAAACAGCTGGTAGAGGCCGCCCGCGCGCGAATCGAGCAGCTTGTCGATCTCGGCCTGGGACAGGTTTTCGAGGCTGCCGCGCGGTCCGATGCGGGCGTCCACGAAATCGGGAATGACGATGCTGGTTTCCAAGAGATCCCTCGAGCCGGCTCACCTTTGTTTGGGGGAGCGAGTGTACTCGGCCGGGGAATTCTTGTTTTGGCGACGTCCCGCTACGGCTGAATGTCGATCGGCACGTTGTCCGACGTCATCATCCAGATTTCGACCATGTCCGCGTTGGTCACGGCAATGCAACCGTCCGTCCAGTCCTGCGTGGCGTAGTAGTCAGGCTGGTGGCGGGGGTCGTTCGGCAGACCGTGGATCATGATCGCGCCGCCGGGCTGCCAGCCGTTGCGGCGGGCGCGCTTCGTATCCTGCTCGTTCGGATAGGAGACCTGGATCGAAAGGAAATAGTCGCTGCGCGCGTTGCGGCGCGTGAGCCGATAGCTGCCCTCGGGCGTGCGGAAGTCGCCGGCGCGTTCCTTGTGGCCGCCGGGGTTCAGGCCGAGCGCGATGCGGTATGCGCGCAGCACGTCGTTGCCGCGCATCAGGTACAGCCGACGCTCGGACTTGCGAACCAGCACGCGATCGGCGAGCGGAAGCTCCACGCCCACCGCCGCCATGGCGCGGGCATGATAGGGAAGCGCATCACCCGAGGCCGTGCCGGCGAACAGGCAGGCGAGGATCGGGGCCGTGAGTGCGAGGAATTCTTTTGCAGCTGGCATTTGGTTACAAAACAAGCACTTACACTAACTCGGATTATAGGACTGGGGTCGCGCGCCGTATCTGGAGCGCGTCACAGCTTGCGGTGTTCAATGCAGCAACTACCTGACCGAAACGTGAATATGACAATCGGCGAGCGACTTCGCCACTGGGGAAACACGGTTGCCCCGCTCGTCTGCGCCGCCGCCCTCGGCTGCGCCGCGGTGCCCAACGACTCTCCCGTCGTCGAGCAACTCGATACCCAGACCGGCATGACCATCGCGCGGCTCGGTCGTCCCATCGAGCTCTATCGCGAGACGGCGGTGCGCGATTCCGCCGTACGCTTCGCGTACCTCGCGCCCTTCGAGACGAATCGCATGGGCACGCGCGACCTCTACTTGTGGGTCGCGGTGCCGATCGAAACCGTCGATGGCGCCAAGCCGCCCATCGTCGCGGCGGACGGCATGCCGCTCGTGCTCGGCGCGCCGGGTCGCGGCGCGGACACCGCCGGACTTCGTGCCGATCCGTATCCGCTGCCCACGCCGTGGAGCACCGCCTGGTACTACAAGGCCGAGGCCGACACGATCGCGAAGCTCGGCGATTCCGCGCGACTCACGGTGCGCCTACCGGAAACGGCGCGCGACGGGACCACAGTGATCGCCGAATACGTCGTCGAGCTCGAGAAGGAACCCCGCCTCCGCGCCTTCGCCAACCGCTGATTTACCGGATTCCGGTGCCTGGCACCGATCCGGTAAAACTAGCTGGGGGCGACTTCGACGCGGGGCATCACGACCTGCGTGCCGGGACGCAGGTCCGAGAGATCCGTATCCGGGTTGTACTGGCGCAGCAGCCAGATCGGCAGGTTGCTGAACTTCTGCGTCATCGTCCACAGCGAATCGCCGCGACGCACGATGTAGACCTCGGTGCCCGCGATGCGGTGCTGCACGAAGAATTCGCCCTGCAGCTTTGCATGGTAATCGCGCCGCGCCTGCTCGAATGCCTCGCGCGACACGCGTGAGTAATCGAGTGCGAGTTTCTGCCCGAGATGCACGGGCTGCTTCGCCTTGAGCTTGTTCAGGTTGCGCAGTCGTTGCGTCGGCAGCTTCAGCCAGTCGGCGTAGTGACCCAGCGTCTCGGTGGCCTCGACGCGGATCGTGCCGTCGTCGCGCACCTGGTAGTCGATCGAATCCGCAAGCGCCTGCGTCACGGCCACGGGGCCGAGCGCCGGACTCAACGCTTCGGCCTGCGAGGCCGACACCGGCTCGCGCGCTTCTTCCGCCGCCTGCACGACCGAGGTCGCGACGTCGGGCGTCGTCGCCGCGACCATCGCTTCGGCCGCCGCCGAGCGCGCGCGTCCGCGCCGCGGTTCGCCGTTGGCCAGCGGCCGCATCGTTTCCTCGCGCACCACTTCCACGACGGCGCCTTCGCGCTGCGCCTCGCCGCGCGCGGCATCGATTGCCGCGACACGCGTTTCGCGTTCGGACTCGCTGGCCGCCCCTGCGACCACCACCGTCGGCTCGCCCGCGATGCGCAGGCGCTGGCCTTCGTACAACCGATCCGGATCCTTGAGCCGGTTCATCTTCAGGAGCTGGGCTTCCGGCACGCGCACGCGTTGTGCGATCGCGGTGAGCGAATCGCCGCGACGAACCACGTAGAAATCCTCGCCCGGCGCGGTCGCCGCGGTCGCGTTCTCGGGCGACGGCGACTCCACCGCCGCGACCTGCGCAGGTCCGCCGTTCAGCAGCCGCGGCATCAGCTCGGGCAGATTCAGCCGCCGGCCCACGCGCAGCGTCGCGTTCGTGTTGATCCGGTTGAGCTTCGCGAGACTCTCGGCCGTCATGCCGTAGCGCCCGGCGATCTCCGCGAGACTCTCGCCCTTGCGCACGCGATGCGAACGCGGCGTGATCTGCCCCGCGTACAACTCGTTCGCGGGCAGTCGCGCGCTCAGTAGTTCGGCGGTCCAGGTCTCCGTGGTCACCGGGATGCGCAGCAGGTACCCGCGCGGCACGAGCCGCGAGCCGTTGTAGACGGCCGGACGCCAGCCCGGATTCAGCATGCGCAGTTCTTCGCGATCGACGCCGAGCGTGCGTTCCAGCGTCGAGAGCCGCACGTACGCCGGCAGCTTGAGCTCGCGGAATTTCTGCTCCGGCCGGCGCTCGAGCGGGCCGAAGTACTTCTCCGGATTCTCGTCGATGGTCAGCGCGGCCAGGAACGACGGGTAGAAATTCCGCGATGCGAAGCCGAACGAGCGGCTCGTGTAGGTACGGTTGATCTTCACGAAATCGTCGGTGCCGACGGTTTCCTTCGCGCGCCGCATGCCCGCGGCGCCGTGGTTGTAGGCGGTCAGCGCCAGCGGCCAGCTGCCGAGCACGCGGTAGTTATAGGCCAGCAGCTGCGCCGCGGCTTCGGTCGAACGATAGGGATCGAGGCGCTCGTCCACCGCGTCGTCGATGCGCATGTAACGGCGGCCCGTCGAACGCATGAACTGCCACAGTCCCGCGGCTCCGACCTTCGAATAGGCGGCCGCATTGAACGAGGACTCGACGTGCGGCAACACGGCGAGCTCGGGCGGCAATCCCTGGTTCGCGAACGTTTCGGCGATGTGGGTTTCCCAGGTCGACGAGCGGATCAAGCCCTCGCGGAAGCGGTCCGCCTGGCCGAGCTGAAAGCGGATGCGCTTGGTCGCCTCGTTGAGCAGGATCGTGCTCGCGTTCGGGCCCCACAACTCGAGCACACGCTTGTCCTCCGCGGACAACGCCGCGCGCGTTTCGCTCGAAGCCAGCGCGGCGGAAATACGCCGCAGGGCCGCGATGTGTTTTTCGCGGCGTTCGTCGACGAGGCGCTGCCGCTCGCGCGGCGAACTGCCGTTCGCGAACTTGATCGTTTCGTACACCACCGAGAGGTTCCGCTCGTCGTGCAGGAATCCTTCGTTCGTCGTCACCTCGGTGTAGACGCGGATCCAGAAATCCACGTCCTCTTGCAGGCCTTCGGGCCGCGGAATGGCGCTGGTATTGGCTGACACGGCACAGCCAAAGACCATCAGTAGCAAGGTCAGGCCCAGGAATCGGGTGCGCTGGCGCGCGAAGGTGACTGTCGATGTCATTTACAACCGTCGGCTCGCGAGTAAGCAGTTGAAAGAAAAGCCGAAGCAGCCGCGCGTCATGTCTTATGTCGCGCGGGCAGGCCGCTATGGGTGTCGAGGATTTTGACAGCTTGCCAGAGATTTCCGACGTGACATATTGCGCAAACTCGCAATTTGCCGATTCGAGGGCCCAGCCGACTGATTCGCGTGGCGTCGGCGCGTCGGAATCGTCTGGCACAGCGCTTGCTCCTTCTTCAGCAAGCGGCTGAGCAAAGACCGCACTCGGACAAGAACAAGAAGAGCGACAACACTCCTCCACAAAACAAGCAAGCAAGCGACCATGAGCCCCGCCTTGAGCGGGGCTTCTTTTTTCAGCGGCCCCTGAGTTCCCACCCGGGTTGCAACCCGGCTCGCGAGTGGCTCGTCCAAGAGCCCATACAAGGAGCCACCCATGAACAGCACTCTTCGCGTCCTGGTCACCTGCGCCGCCGTTGCCGCCCTGTCCGCCTGCTCATACGCATACAGCAGCGATGGTCGCGACATCACCGCCGTAAACGGCACCGTCGAGGCGGAAGCCGGCAAGGACTACGGCACGCTCAGCACCGTGAATGGCAACGTTCGCGTGCGCCGCGGCGCCACCGCGGAGAAGGCGAAGACGGTCAACGGCAGCATCGAGATCGACGAAGAGGCGCGCGTCGGCTCCGCCAACACGGTCAACGGTTCCCTGAGCGTCGGCGCGGGCGCCGCCATCAGCGAAACCGCCTCGACGGTCAACGGCGAAGTGAACCTGCGGGCGCGCTCGCGCGTCGGCGGCGACGTGTCGACCGTCAATGGCGAAATCGAGCTCGAAGGCGCGGAAGTCGCAGGCCAGCTCATCACGCGGCACGGCGACATCGACCTCAGCGACGGCGCGCGCGTACGCGGCGGCATCCACGTGCAGAAGCGCAACGACTCGGGCTGGAGCTGGAACAGCAAGGATCCGGTCAAGGTTCACGTCTGCGGAACCTGCGTGGTCGACGGCGAATTGCGCTTCGATCAGCCCGTGGAGCTGCGCGTCGACGAGGGCGGCAAGATCGGCACCGTCGTCGGCGAGAAAGTCACGCGCCGCTGAGACCTTCGGGCCCCAGCGCGCAGCCGTACAGGAGAACTTCCGGCTCGCGCGAATCCTCGTGCATGTCCTGGGGAAAACCGCGTTCGAACCGCATGCCGAGTTTTTCCAGCAGGCGGATCGACGCGGTGTTCCCGGGCGAAACGATGCCGATCACGCGCCGCAAGCCGAACCGCCGCGCCGCGTCGCGTATCGTGGCCTGCGCGGCCTCGAAGGCGTAACCCTGGCGCCAGTGCTCGGGTAGATAGGCGTAGCCGAGGTCGAAGTCGGGCAGCGCTTCGCGCTTGAGCAGCCCGCACATGCCGATCGGCTCGTCGTCCGCGCGGCGCGAGACGCGCCACAATCCGAAGCCGTACTTTTCGTACATCGCCAAAGGCCCCTCGCGCAGATAGCGATGCGCATCGTCCACCGAGCGCACGCCGCGATCGCCGATGTGCTCGATGAACGAGGGTTCGTTGAGCAGCCGGATCAGGAACCCGGAGTCGCCGGGCTCGAGCCGGCGAAACGTCAGCCGCGCGCTCTCGAATTCAGGAAGGGTCGCCAAAACGCGAACGCTGGAACGTGGGCAGCCCGTCGCCGAATTTCACCCAACCGATGTCGTCGCTGAGCCAGGAGTGGTGGGTCGGCGGAAACGCCCAGGGCGCATCGAGACTGCAGGTCGTGACGTCGACGAAGTCCGGCGTATCGAGATGTTCGTAGACCAGCGGCGAGCCGCAGTTGCCGCAGAAATGGCGGCGGACCTTCGGCGACGACTCATATGTGTGCGGCGTGCCGCGCGTGAAGCGGAATTCCGCCTTCGCGAACGTGACCCAAGCCACCACCGGCGCCGCCGCGGACCGCCGGCAAGACTGGCAATGGCAGACCATGCTGTTGGCGGGATTGGTTGTCGCCGAATAGCGAATCGCGCCGCACATGCAGCCGCCCTGAATGTCCTGGTTCACCCTGCCCTCCCTGCTCGGCCGGGAAGCTTACCGGGGGTGGCGCAAAAAAAGAGCCCCGCCAAGGCGGGGCTCTGGTCGCGCGGAAACGGGGGTCTTGTTCCGCAGCTATCGGTCTGCGGACCCCGGTAGGGTTCCAGGATCCACGAATACTCTTGTGTCACGAGGGCGGATTTTCTCTCACCCTTGAAACGCTTTTGTTTCGCGGACCGGGAATGGGGGGCTTTTCTCGTCAGGCGCCGCCCCGCAGGTAAGCCTGCGCGAGGCGGTCCCAGAGGCGCTGCAACTCGGCGCGCGGCCCCTCCCCCGTGATGCAGATGGCCCGTGCCTCGTGTTCGGTCAACCGGCCCAGGCGGCAGAGCACGATCAAGGCCCCCGCGACGCGGCCGAATTTCAGCGAGCGGCCCAGCGAGTTTTCGAGCTGCAGCTCCGCGGCCAAGGTCTGGCTTTCGAGGGCGTACTGGACCCGTTGCGGCAATTCCCAGCTCTGGGCAATGCGAGCCGCCGTGGGCGCCACCCAGGTTTCGAGCAGGCGGGCGACGCTCGCGGGCTCGGGGGTCAGGTGCGGATGCGCGGCGAACTGGTCGCGCACGATGCGGAACACGACGATGGCCGACAGGCCGTAAAGCAATCCGATGAGCTGCGAGATGAACGGCTCCGCCTTCTCGACCTGCTTCGCGTGGTGCTCGGATGCCACGGACGCATACAGCGTGTGTTCCCAGACCAGCTCGGGGAAACGCGAGAACGGGCCGGAGCCCGCCGTCATCACGGGCTGCAGCAGCGCGGTCGTGATGATCGAGCGGATGCCCAGCACGCCGACCAGCGTCACCGCGCGATCGATGCTTTCGACCGGCAGGTTGTTGACGCGGTACGCGGGGCTGTTCGCGATGCGCAACAGGTTGCCGGTGAGCGCCGGGTCCTGCGCGATGATGCGCGCGATCTCGAGCATCGGCGCCTCACCGTCGTTCACCGTGGCGAGCAGCTTCGGCAGCAGCGAGGGCCGACGCGGGATGTATTCGGGGCGCGCCTCGATCTTCTCGAGGATGTCCGCCACGGCCTTGAACACGGGCGCGTGATCGGGATTCGGCGACTCGCTCAGCGCGTCGCGCGGGACGTCATCGAGCGCATAGGCGACGAATCGTCGCAGCGACTCGCTCCAGTTGAAGCTCGCGGCATCGCCCGGCCGTCCGCCGGTGAGCGTGCGATTGGAACCCGTGGTCGAGGTGATCGGATCGGGCGGCTCCGCCTTCTGGCGCGTCGCGCGCATCCAGAACACGACCCCCGCGATTCCCGCGAGCACTCCCCCAATCAGCACGGAAAGACCGACACTCATTTGAGCGAGGCTACCCGTTCGCGGGGCTCCACCGCCAGTTGGGAACGATGACTACTCGTTGACCGCCCGGGCGTTCGGCCCCCTCGGAACCACCGCCGCTCGCCGGTTGAGCGGCATGTCGTAGGTCACGCTCGCGCCGTACGCCTCGGGCGCCTGCGGGTCGTTGCGCAGCTTGTCGAAGGTCAGCAGCCGCGTTCCGAGCATGAAACTCTCCTTGATGTCGTGCGACACCATGAAGATGGTCATGCGGTTCTCGGCCCAGACCTTGAGGACGAGCTCGTGCATGTCCTGCGTGACTCCGGGGTCGAGCGCGCCGAACGGCTCGTCGAGCAGCAGGATCTTCGGCTTGCAGATCACGGCCTGCGCGATCGACATGCGCTGCTGCATGCCGCCCGAGAGCTGTGCGGGATAGCGGTCGCGCGCGTGCGTGAGTCCCACCGACTCGAGCATCGCGAGCGCTGCCTCGCGCGCCCGGCGACGCGCGGCGCCGAACAGTTTGCCGATGAGCTTCGACTGCTGGAGCTCGAGCCCGAGCATCACGTTCTCGAGCACGGTCAGGTGCGGGAACGACGAATAACGCTGGAACACCACACCGCGGGCCGGATCGGGTTCGGGACGGATAGGCACACCGTCGATCAGGATCTGCCCGCGCGTCGGGTGCTCCATGCCGAGCAGCATCTTGAGGAAGGTCGTCTTGCCGCAGCCCGAGGCGCCGATGATCGTCACGAACTCGTGATCGGCGATCTCGAGCCGCAGGTTTTCGAGCACGACCGTCGAGCCGTACTCCTTCCAGACATTGCGGACCGATACGGTGGCCATCAGCGCTCCGGCTCCGCCCAGCGGAAGCCGCGCGCGCGTATCAGCCTCAGCAATGCGTCCGTGGCGACCGCGAGCAGCGTGATCCACAGGACGTACGGCAGGATCACGTCCATCGCGAGATAACGCCGCACGAGGAAGATTCGATAGCCGAGTCCCTCGGTCGAGGCGATGGCCTCGGCCGCGATGAGGAACAACCAGGCCGAGCCCATCGACAACCTCAGCGAATCGATGAGGCGCGGCCACATCTGCGGCAACACCACGCGCCAGACGATCTGCCACGTGGAGGCGCCGAGCGTCTGCACCTTCACGAGCTGCTCCTTGGGTAGTTCGGCCACGCGCAGCGCGAGATCGCGCGCCACGCAAGGCGCGGTTCCGATGACGATGAGCGCGACCTTCGCGGTCTCCTCGAGCCCGAGCACGATGAACAGGATCGGCAATACCGCGAGCGGCGGGATCATCGCCACCGTGTTGAGCAACGGCGAGACGAGCGCGCGCACGCGCGGCACCACGCCGATCGCGATCGCGAGGGTCAGCGCCGAGACTGCGCTGATCAGCAACGCCGTGCCGATCCGCCGCAGGCTGGCCCAGGTGTCCACCCAGAACAGCACCTGGCCGCTGCGCTTGTCCTCATCGAACGCGTAGCCGTGAAACGTCTCGGCAATCGTGCCGAGCGCGGGCAGCAGCTTGTCGTTTTCGTTTTCTGCGAGCCGGAGGTTGGACGCGACGACGTACAGGACGAGCAGCGCGACGAAGGGCAAGGCGCCCAGGGCGAAGCGCGCGCCCCGCCCCGGGTGCTGATTGATGAGTCGACGCATGACGTCCCCCTCGACGACGTGCGTTTCTTACAGCTTGCCGTCGGCGGCCAGCTTCATGTAGGTGGGATCGAAGCGCAGCTTGATGTTCGACTTGTCGCCGAGCGTGACGCCGCCCGGGAACGCGATGCCCACCACGTCGACGGACTTCGCGCCTTCACCCAGCAACCCATGATCGAAGGAGAACTTGCGCACCAGGTCCATCTTTTTGACGAGGTCGGGGCTCGTGGTCGCGGCCACCGCGGCGGCCGGCGTCCAGTACATGTAGGTGGTCGCGAGCTGGCCCTTGAATCCCGCGAGGTCGGTGCCCGAGGCCTTGGCCATCGATTCGAGCGCGGCGGTGCTCTTCGCGTCCTTGCCCTGCATCAGCGCCATCGTCTCGTACCAGGCGCCCACGAGCGCCTTGCCGAGTTTCGGATTGGCCTTGAGCACCTGGCTGTTCACGATCATGAGATCGAGGATCTCGCCCGGGGTCTTGCTCGAATCGAACACGAGCGTGGTCTTCGGGACGGCCGTGATTTCCGACAGCAGCGGCTTCCAGGTCACCACGGACGTGACGCTCGACGCGGCGAACGCACCCACCATGTCGGCATCCGAGGTGTTCACGACCTTGATGTCGCGCTCGGCGAGCCCGACGGTGTCGAGCGCGCGCGCGAGCAGGTAGTGAGACACGGAGAGCTCGACCAGATTGACGTTCTGGCCCTTGATGTCGGCGAGTTTCCTGCCCGCGCCCTTGAGCACGATGCCGTCGTTGCCGTTGGAATAGTCGCCGACGATGAGCGCGGTGGAATCGACGCCGCCCGCGGCCGGGATCGTCAGCGCGTCCATGTTGGTCATCACGCAGGCGTCGTATTGGCCCGCGGTGTACTGGTTGATCGACTCGACGTAGTCGTTGATCTGGGTGAGCTCGATCTTGATGCCGTACTTGTCGGCCCACTTCTTGAGGATGCCGCTCTGACCGGCGTAGTCCCAGGGCATCCAGCCGACGTAGATGGACCAGGCGACTTTGAATTCGGTCTTCTCGGCCGCAGCCGCGGAATGCGAGGCCGTCGATGCGAAGGCTGCGAGCACGAACGAAACGAGTGCGCGCGAAAGAATACGTGCCATGAGAGTCTCTCCCGTGTTGTTTAGGTCATGAGGCATCTCCCGGGCTTTTGTCCCGCCGTGTATCCCCGGCGCGTCCCTGCGTGCCAACGGACTGCGTCTCTCGGACCAGCGTTGATCGCTCAACCGGAACCCTAGGCGCACATTCTGCGGATCAAATTTGCAAGAGGTGTGCCGCGCTCCCGCCGAGCGACCCGGCGGTCGCCTAACCACGAGACGCGATGTCTGCACCAACTACATGCAAACAATCCGCCGACGGCACGATTCGAGTGCAACCCGCCGGGCATTCCGCGCGACGGACGTGATGCAGGCGCGCATCGTGCTGGTACATCCCTTGCACTCCGGCTCACCAAAGTCGTGCACAGGTCGGCGAAAGAACGATGCTCTGGGAAGAAGAAGTCATTGGGGGAGCGCATTGGTCGGGGGTGCTGCGGCGCGGAACGGCGCTGCGACTCACCGCGCGCGCGGACGATGCGAACGTCGCCGCCCTCTTCTACAGCCGCGAGCAGCCGCTCGAGCGCTACAACATGGCGGACACGCTCAAGGCGCAGCACACGGCGCACCTCACTACCGGCTGCGTGTGTTACTCGGACATGGGACGCATCCTCTGCTCCGTCGTGGCGGACACCTGCGGCTGGCACGATCCGCTCTGCGGCCTGACGGACTCCGAATCGATCGCGGCGAAGTACGGGGTCACGCGCTTCCAGGAACAACGCAACGCCCGCTACGTGAGCGGACGCGAAGCGATGCTGGTCGAGCTCGGCAAGTACGGCCTGGGCGAACGCGATCTCGTCGCGAACATCAACTTCTTCGGCAAGGTGGTCGTCGATGACGACGGCGTCATGCGCCTTGCGCCGGGACATTCCAGGTCCGGCCAATACGTCGAGCTGCGCTTCGAGATGGACACCATAGTGGTGTTGCATGCCGGACCGCATCCGCTCGCCGCTGGCCCCAACTACTCGCCCGCGGGCATCGGGCTCGCCGCGCGCCGCGCGGAACCGCCCACCGCCGACGATCCCTGCCGCACGCGCTGCCCGGAGAACGCGCGCGGCTTCATCAACACCGAACGGTACTACGCATGAGCGGCGCGACGATCGACGCCGTCGTTCCGGCCGGCGAACCGTGGATGGGCGTCGTACGCGCCGGGCAGCTGTTCCGCATCGTCGACCTCGAGGGAAACCAGGCGGTCGACACGTTGTTCTACAACGCGCACGACACGGGCGAGCACTACAGCGCGCAGAACACGATCCAGGCGCAGCAAAACATCTACCTGACTACCGGCACCACGCTGCTGACGAACCGCGGCCGGCCGCTGCTCGAGATCGAGGGCGACACCTGCGGACGGCATGACACGCTCGGCGGCGCGTGCTCCGCCGAGAGCAACACCGTGCGGTACGCACTCGAGAAGCGGCACATGCACAACTGCCGCGACAGCTTCCTGCTGGCGCTCGCGCGGCACGAGGATGCGGCCGGCCCGCGTCTCACCAAGCGCGACCTGCCGTCCAACATCAACTTCTTCATGAACGTGCCGGTGACACCCGAGGGCGGCCTGCGCTTCGCCGACGGCATCTCCGCCGCGGGCCGCTACGTCGAACTGCGCGCGCTCATGGACGTGCTGGTCCTGATCTCGAATTGCCCGCAGCTCAACAATCCCTGCAACGCGTACAACCCGACGCCGGTGCGCGTCATGACCCGGGAGGGCGCGTGAACGCGCGCTCCCGCCGGCGGGACGACCCGCCCGGACACATCATCAACGCCGGGACGACCTGGCGCAGTCCCCCGGGAAATGGAAGGGATCGAACTGCGCTATGTTCCAGAAAATACTGATCGCCAACCGCGGCGCCATCGCGTGCCGCATTCTCCGTACCGTGAAGGCGATGGGGCTGCGCTCCGTCGCGGTGTACTCCGAGATCGACGCCAACGCGCCGCACGTGCGCGATGCGGACGAGGCCTGGCTACTTGGCCCGGCGCCCGCCGCGGAAAGTTACCTGCGCCAGGAACGCATCCTCGAGATCGCGAAGCTCTCGGGCGCCGAGGCGATCCACCCGGGATACGGGTTTCTGTCCGAAAACGCGGAGTTCGCCGCCGCCTGCGAGCAGGCCGGGATCGCGTTCATCGGTCCGACGCCCGCGCAGATGCGCGACTTCGGCCTGAAGCACACCGCGCGCGAGCTCGCGTTGCGCAGCGGCCTGCCTCTGCTGCCCGGCACCGACCTGCTGCAGGACCTGCCCGCCGCACTCGCGGCCGCGGAACAGATCGGCTACCCGGTGATGCTCAAGAGCACCGCGGGCGGCGGCGGCATCGGCATGCGCCGTTGCGACACGGCGCGCGACCTCGAGGAGTGTTTCACCGCCGTGCAGCGGCTGGCGGCGGGCAACTTCAGGAATGCCGGCGTGTTCCTCGAGAAGTTCGTCGCGCGCGCGCGGCACATCGAGGTGCAGATTTTCGGTGACGGCCGCGGGAAGGTCATCGCGCTCGGCGAGCGCGACTGCTCCGTCCAGCGGCGCAACCAGAAGGTCATCGAGGAGTCTCCGGCGCCGAACCTTTCCGAAACGGCTCGCCGCGAGCTGCATGCCGCGGCCGCGAAGCTCGGCGGCGCCGTCGGCTACCGCTCGGCGGGCACGGTCGAGTTCGTCTACGACGTCGACGAGCAGAAGTTCTACTTCCTCGAGGTGAACACCCGGCTGCAGGTCGAACACGGCGTCACCGAGGAAGTCGGCGGCATCGATCTCGTCGCCTGGATGATCCGCACGGCGGCCGGCGAACCGCCCGATCTCTCCACGCCGTTCGAGCCTCGCGGCCACGCAATCCAGGCGCGCGTGTATGCCGAGGATCCGGCGCGCAATTTCCGCCCCGCGAGCGGCGCGCTCACCCAGGTCAAACTACCGGCCTCGCGCAGGAACGGCGAGCCGGGCGACATCCGCGTGGACGCGTGGATCGAAGCCGGCACCGAGGTCAGCGCGTGGTACGACCCGATGCTGGCGAAAGTGATCGCGCGCGGCGAAACCCGCGAGCAGGCGCGCGCGAACCTCGCGCGCGCGCTCGCCGGTTCGCGCATCGACGGCATCGAAACCAACCTGTCCTACCTGGTTTCGATCCTCACGGATCGGACTTTCATCGCGGGCGAGCAGACCACGGCGATGCTCGCCCATCACACGCTGAACCTGCCGAGCGTCGAAGTGCTCTCCCCCGGCACGATGACCACGGTGCAGGACTGGCCGGGGCGCCTCGGCCTCTGGGATGTCGGCGTGCCGCCCTCCGGCCCCATGGATTCGCTCGCGCTGCGGCTCGCGAACCGCATGGTCGGCAACGAACCGGGCACGGCAGGACTCGAGATGACCGTCACCGGCGCGACGTTGCGCTTCGACGCGGAGGCCGTGATCGCGCTTGCGGGAGCGCAGATGGCCGCCACGCTCGACGACGTCGCGATCGACTTCTGGAAGCCGATCGCGGTGAAACGCGGCAGCGTGCTCGCGCTCGGCAGGATTCGCGGCGCGGGACAACGCGCCTATCTCGCGGTACGCGGCGGCTTCGATCTGCCCGAGTATCTCGGCAGCCGATCGACGTTCACGCTCGGTCAGTTCGGCGGTCACGGCGGCCGCGCGCTGCGCACGGGCGACGTGTTGCGCCTGAAGCGCGACGATCCATCCACCGAAGGTTGCGCGGCGGTCCCCCAGTACGAGCGGCCTGACTACTCGCATGCATGGCGCATCGCCGTGAACGACGGACCGCACGGCGCTCCCGACTTCTTCACGCCCGACGACATCGCGACGTTCTTCGCCACCGAATGGGAAGTGCACTACAACTCGAGCCGCACCGGCGTGCGGCTCATCGGCCCGAAGCCCAGGTGGGCGCGCGCCGACGGCGGCGAAGCGGGCCTGCATCCCTCGAACATCCACGACAATGCATACGCGATCGGCAGTGTGGACTTCACGGGCGACATGCCGGTGATCCTCGGGCCGGACGGCCCCAGTCTCGGCGGCTTCGTGTGTCCGGTGACCATCGTCGACGACGAGTTGTGGAAGATCGGCCAGCTTCGCCCGGGCGACAAGGTGCGCTTCGTGCGTTACGCGAAGCCCGCGGAACGGCCCGAGAATCCCTCCGTCATCCTGACGCTGCCGGCCACGGAGAATCACGCCGACATCTGCATCCGCCGCGCGGGAACCGGCAACCTGCTGGTCGAGTTCGGTGCGCCCGTGCTCGACCTGGTGTTGCGCTTCCAGGTCCAGGCGCTGCTCGAGTCGCTCAACGCGCGCCGCGATGCGGCCATCATCGACCTCACACCGGGCATCCGCTCCCTGCAGGTTCACTTCGATCCGTCGCGCAAGTCCGCTAACGCGGTGATCGACACGCTGCTGGCGGCAATCGGCAAACTACCGAACGTCGCCGAGATGCGATTGCCGAGCCGCATCGTGCACCTGCCGCTGTCGTGGGACGATCCGGCGACGCAGCTCGCGACCGAAAGATACAAGACGGTGCGCGCGGACGCGCCCTGGTGCCCGGACAACATCGAGTTCATCCGGCGCATCAACGGCCTTTCGTCCCGCGAGGAAGTGCGCGACATCGTGTTCGGCGCGAGTTATCTCGTGATGGGGTTGGGCGACGTGTATCTCGGCGCGCCGGTCGCGACGCCGCTCGATCCGCGGCACCGCCTCGTCACGACCAAGTACAACCCGGCGCGCACGTGGACGCCCGAGAATGCGGTCGGCATCGGCGGTGCCTATCTATGCGTGTACGGCATGGAGGGACCGGGCGGCTACCAGTTCGTGGGCCGCACGGTGCAGATGTGGAACCGTTATCGGCAGACCGCGGATTTTCGCGACGGCCGCCAGTGGTTGTTGCGGTTCTTCGACCAGATCCGCTTCCATCCGGTCGGCGCCGACGAACTGCTCGAGATGCGCAAGGGCTTTCCGTACGGCCGGCATCCGCTGCGCATCGAGGAAACGCAACTCGATCTCGGCGAATACCTCGCCTTCCTCGAAAAGGAGCAGGCATCGATCGACGCATTCCGCCGGCAACAGCGCGCGGCGTTCGACGCCGAGCGCGAGCGCTGGCGCATCTCGGGCGTCGCCGAGACTCCTGTCGTCGAGACGTCGGCGAAGTCGGCGGCTCCCGCTCTTCCCGACGATTGCATCGCCGTGACCTCTCCGGTCTCCGGCAGCGTGTGGCAGATCAAGGTCGCCACGGGCCAGCTCGTACAGAAGGGCGACACGCTCGTCGTCATGGAAGCCATGAAGATGGAGATCGCGGTGATCGCCGAGGCGACGGGCACCGTCGTCTCGATTCACCAGAAAGCCGGCGCGGGGCCCAGCGCCGGCGACACACTGCTGACGGTCCGGCCGGCCGTATGACCAAGGACATGAGTACCGCTCCCGATCTTTCACTCGCCACCCTTTCGCGGGCTTATCGCGCGGGAACGCTGACGCCGCTCGCGCTCGTCGAATCGCTCATCGAGCGCCGCAAGGCTTTTCACTCGCACAACATCTGGATCCACCAGGTCGGCGACGATGCGCTGCGCGCGCGGGCGCGCGAGCTCATGAAGGCGCCTCCGGATTCGCTGCCTCTCTACGGCATACCGTTCGCGATCAAGGACAACATCGATCTCGCCGGCATCGAGACGACCGCGGCCTGCCCGGCCTTCGCCTATCTACCGAGCGAGTCCGCGCCGGTCGTGCGGACGCTGATCGACGCGGGCGCCATCGTCGTCGGCAAGACCAACCTCGACCAGTTCGCCACCGGCCTCGTCGGCACGCGTTCGCCGTATGGCGTCTGCAGGAACGCGTTCGATCCCGAGTACCTGAGCGGCGGCTCGTCGAGCGGCTCGGCCGTCGCCGTGGCGCTCGGACTCGCGAGTTTTTCGCTGGGCACGGACACCGCCGGATCCGGCCGCGTACCCGCGGCGTTCAACAATCTCGTCGGCTACAAACCGACGCTGGGCCTGCTCAGCATGCGCGGCGTCGTGCCCGCATGCCGCTCGCTCGACGTGATGTCGATCTTCGCGCTCACGGCGGAAGATGCCGCGCGCGTGCGAGGCGTCGCGGCGCAATTCGATGCCGCCGATGCCTTCGCGCGCGCCGCGCAATCGCCGGCGCGCCCGGGTTGGGCGAACGCGCCCTCGTTCCGCATCGCCGTCCCGCGAGTTTCGCAACTCGAGTTCTTCGGCGACACCGCCTACGAAAAGTTGTTCGGCGAGAGCGTCGCGCGGCTGCGGTC
The DNA here is from genome assembly GCA_023423065.1 of Pseudomonadota bacterium. Classification (GTDB taxonomy): domain Bacteria; phylum Pseudomonadota; class Gammaproteobacteria; order Steroidobacterales; family Steroidobacteraceae; genus CADEED01. The sequence goes on along the minus strand of JAFAGC010000020.1, from coordinate 30,123 downwards.
GCTCGGCGGGCAGGCGGTCGAGGTCGACATCCAGCCGCTGCTCGATGCCGCGCGACTCCTGTATGAAGGCCCGTGGGTGGCGGAGCGTTACCTGGCTACCCAATCGCTGCTCGAGTCCCGGCCCGACGCGCTGCTCGACGTCACACGCCGCATCATCCAGGGCGGCGCCAACCCGAGCGCGCGCGATGCGTTCCGCGCGCAGTACCGCCTCAAGGAACTGATCCGCAACGCGCAACCGATCTGGGACTCGGCCGATGTCCTGCTGCTGCCCACCGCCGGGACTCACTACCGCATCGACGAGGAAACCGCGGACCCGATCCGGCTCAACAGCAACCTCGGCCGCTACACGAATTTCGTGAACCTCATGGACCTGGCCGCCGTCGCGATTCCGTCCGGCTTCACGCCCGCGGGCCTGCCGTTCGGCGTCACGCTGATCGCCCCGGCCTGGAACGACGCCGAACTGCTCGCGCTCGCCGCACGCGCGCAACGCGCCGCGGTCACGACCCTGGGTGCGACGAGCCTGCGACTTCCGGAGGCGGTGCCAGGCACGCTTTCGCCACCCGGCGCGAACACGATCGACGTGATGGTTTGCGGCGCACACATGTCCGGGTTGCCGCTCAACAAGCAGCTGCTCGAGCGCGGCGCGTGGCAGGTCGCGACGACGCGCACCGCGCCGATCTACCGCTTCTACGCGCTGCCCGGCGGTCCGCCGTTTCGCCCCGGACTCGTGCAGGTGCACGAGAATGGTGTCGCCATCGACGTCGAGGTGTGGCGCGTGCCCACGGAAACTTTCGGCTCGTTCGTCTCAGGGATACCCGCACCGCTCGGCATCGGCAAGGTGAAACTCGAAGACGGCAGCGCGGTCTGCGGTTTCCTGTGCGAATCGGTCGGCGTGACCGGCGCGAAAGACATCAGCGCGCTCGGCGGATGGAGGCAATACCTCGCATCGCTGGGTTGAGCCGGCTACGATCGGGCGCGCGATCCCACTCCCAATCGGAGGCAACGAGGCATGGCCGCCCTGAAGCTGCGAATCAACGGTAAGGAAGTCACGACCGACATCGATCCGAACACGCCGCTGCTGTGGGTGCTGCGCGATTCGCTCGGCCTCGTCGGCACGAAGTTCGGCTGCGGCATGGCCGTGTGCGGCGCCTGCACGGTGCACGCCGACGGCAACCCCATTCGCTCCTGCACCACGCCCGTGAGCTCCGTGGTCGGACAGGCGATCACGACCATCGAGGGCCTCGCGCCCTCCGACACGAAGCTGCATCCACTGCAGGAAGCCTGGATCGAACACGACGTGCCGCAATGCGGGTACTGCCAAGCGGGCCAGATCATGTCGGCCGCCGCGCTGCTGGCTCGCACGCCGCAGCCGACCGACGCCGACATCGACACCGCGCTGGCCGGCAACATCTGCCGCTGCGGCACCTATCAGCGCATTCGCGCCGCGGTGCACACCGCGGCCGGCAAGCTGGCCCAGGGAAGCCTGGTCAAGGGGAAGTAACATGAACGCACGCACCCGCGACCCCATCACGGCCGACGAATACCTGCGCGAAATCATCCGCGAGATGGAGGGCGCGTCTCCCGCCGGAGGCAAGGTAGTCAGCTCGAGAGTCGTGCTCGACCGGCGCGGCTTCCTCAAGCTCACGGGTCTCGCGGGCGGCGGCCTCGTGCTCGCCTTCTGCACGAGCGCGCCGGCCGAAGGCGCCGCGGCAGGCGCCGTGGACTTCGTGCCCAACGCGTTCATCAAGGTCGGACGCGACGGCAAGATCCTCATCTTCAACAAGGGCCCGGAGATCGGCCAGGGCATCAAGACCGCGTTTCCGCTGATCATCGCCGAAGAGCTCGACGCGAAGTGGTCCGACGTGGTCGTCGAGCAGGCGCCGGTGAATCCGGCCGTGTTCGGCAACCAGAGCGCGGGCGGTTCGCGCTCGATTCCCTCGAGCTGGGATCAGCTGCGCAAGGCCGGCGCCGTGGCGCGCGCGATGCTCGTGTCCGCGGCGGCCGCCCAGTGGAAAGTGCCCGCTTCGGAATGCACGACGCGCGACAGCACCGTGATCCATGGCAAACGCACGCTCGGCTACGGCGCGCTGGCCGCGAAGGCCGCGCTGCTGCCCGTGCCCGATGCCGCGACCGTGCCGCTCAAGCAGCGCTCCGAATATCGGTTGTTAGGCAAGTCGTATACGGGCGTCGAGAACCACCTGCTCGTCACCGGCAAACCGCTGTTCGGCATCGACCAGACGCTGCCGGGAATGAAGATCGCCGTGTACGAAAAGTGCCCCGCGGTCGGCGGCAAGGTGCGCTCGGCCAATCTCGACGAGATCAAGAAGCTGCCGGGCGTGCGCGACGCCTTCGTCATCGAAGGCAACGGCAAGACCACGGAAGTGATGCCGGGCGTCGCGATCGTCGCGGACACCACGTGGGCGGCATTCGAAGCTCGCAAGCAGCTCAAGGTCGACTGGGACGAATCGACCGCGTCGAAGGACAGCTGGAGCGAACTCGTCAAGCGGGCAACCGAACTCGGCAAACAACCGACCGGCGAGAAAGTCACTGTCGCGAAAGGCGACCCGGCGGCGCTCGCGGGCGCGGCGAAGAAGGTCGAGGCGTTCTACACCTATCAATTCGTCTCGCACGCGCCGCTCGAGCCGCAGAACTGCACGGCGTGGAGCCACGACGGCATCATCGAATTCTGGGCGCCGACCCAGACCGCGGACCGCGCGTTATCCACCGTCGCCGGCGCGCTCGGCGTGCCCGTCGAGAAGATCAAGATCAACCAGACGCGCGTGGGCGGCGGATTCGGCCGCCGGCTCATGAACGACTACGTCTGCGAGGCCGGCGCGATCGCGCAGCGCTTCGCGGGCCCGGTCAAGCTCGTGTGGACGCGCGAGCAGGACCTGTCGCACGACTTCTTCCGCCCGGGCGGATTCCACGCGCTCGCGGGCGGCGTCGACGCGAACGGCAAGCTCGTCGCGTGGCGCAACCACTTCATCACGTTCACCACGGACGGCACGAACCCGGTGAGTGGCGGCAACCTGCCCGAGCAGGAGTTCCCCGCGCTGAACCTGTCCAACTACCAGCTCACGCAGACGATGCTGCCGCTGAAGACGCCGTGCGGGCCGTGGCGCGCGCCCCGCTCCTGCTCGGTCGCCTGGGTCATCCAGAGCTTCCTGCACGAACTGTCGGCCGCGGCCGGACGCGATCATCGCGACTTCCTGCTCGAGGTCATGGGCGAGCCGCGCCTGCTCGAGGGCGGGCTCAACACCGGCCGCGCGGCGGACGTCATCAAGCTCGCCTGCGAGAAGGCCGGCTGGGGTCGCAAACTACCTGAAGGCCACGGGATGGGACTCGCCTTCCACTTCAGCCACGCGGGTCATTTCGCCGAGGTGGCCGAGGTCAGCGTCGATGCGAACCGCAAGCTGCGCGTGCATCGCGTGGTGGTCGCGGGCGACATCGGCCCGATCGTCAACATGAGCGGCGCGAACAACCAGTGCGAGGGCGGCGCCACCGACGGCTTCAGCACGATGATGGGACTCGAGATCACGATGGAGAACGGCCGCATCGAGCAGTCCAACTTCCACCAATATCCGATCCTGCGCATCGCGCACCAGCCGAAGGTCGAGGTGCACTTCATCCAGAGCGACAACCCGCCGACCGGGGTCGGCGAGCCGGCGCTGCCGCCGGTCGCCCCCGCGATCTGCAACGCGATCTACGCCGCGATCGGGCACCGCGTGCGTACGCTGCCGCTCACGAAGGAAGGGTTCTCGGTCTGATCGTCGGCGCCGGTCTGACTACCGGCGACGGCTGCGCGCTCAATCGACTCGCTTCGTGCCGGGTGGGCAGTAGCCCTGGGTGTACTGCATCGCTCCGGATGTGTCGCGGCACTTGAGGATCTGGTTGCGCGTGTCGACCTGCGGTTCGGAGTCCTGCGCGTCGGGCACGATGGGCTGGTACTGAACCTCGGTGGCCTCGTCGACGCCGCCGGGTTCCTCGGACGTCTCGTCCTCTTCCTCTTCGGTCGGATCCATCTCGACTTCGGCGTGCTGGGCCTCGAGCCGCGCACGTTCCTGCGCTTCGCGCGCAGCTCGTTCCTCCCGCAGACGCCTGTCCCTCATCTCGTACTCTTCCCGGGCCTTTCGCTCGTATTTCGCCTGATCGATGCCCGGCGACTGGCGGAAAGGGGAACCGTGATAAGTGAGCGCCGACTGCGCGATGAAGATCGCGACCCACGCGCCGACCGATCCCATCACCGTTCCGAACGATTCGAGCTCGACGCCGAATTCGCTGGCGCCCTCTTCGGTGCGCAGATGGAAGAACAGCTTGAAGCTGATGACGATGGAAGCGACCATGATCGCCAGGATGAGCATCACGGTCACGTTGAGCAGCGCTCCGAGACCGCCGCGCGACAAGCCCCCGAAGATCGTGCCCAACGTGAAATAGAGACCGACGCACGCGAGCAGGACGAGCGTGCCCAATGTCCAGCCCAAGAGGCTGTATCCCATCGCGAGCCATCGTGCCCACGGCAGGCGTTTGAGGAGGCCGACTCCCATCGCTGCGAACAACGCGCTCACAGCCAGCGTGACCAGGGTTTCCATCGAAGCGTGCACGCCACCCCGTCCGAGCGCCCAGAGACTCAGCGCGGCAAAAACGATGTACAGCCAGGCTGCGATGTTGACGATCATGTCGACCTCCCTGCCCGAATCTAACGTGCCTCGCCGGCCCGGCCTGTGCGGTCCGTCACGGCCGGGACTTGTTGCATCCCGGTCGCGGTCTTTCACCCGCCTCACCGGTGGGTCCTGGCGCTTTGCGCGCGCTGCCCCGGGGCCGGGCGCCAGTAGTTAGGTGTGGCCTCACACCCACAGCCCCGCCGCCGTGATTTACCCCCGCGAGTGGGCCATGGTCGTACAGACGTATCTCATGCGCGTTGTTACGGTCCGCGCCGCGAAATTCCTCGGACCAGCAAGGGGGATCCCATGATCCCGTTCACTCGCTCCTTACTCCTGCTGTCGCTGTCGCTGTCGCTCGGCGTGGCGCACATCGGCGACACGTTCGCACAGGCCCCGGCGCCCGTGCCCCCGCGCGGCCAGCTCCTCGAAAATCCTCCGCAGAAGCTCGGGTCCTACACGGTCGCCGATCTGCTCGGACGTATCGCAGACGGCACTGTGACCCAGTGGCTCATCACGGAATCGACCGCGCAGGAATGCACCGTCGACGTGTACCAGATCCGCTACGGCACCATCGGCTCCGCGGGAGAACCGACGACCGCTTCGGGCGCGCTGATGGTCCCTTCGGGGACGCCGGCGGACTGCCAGGGGCCGAGGCCGATCGCGATGTACGCACACGGCAAGCGCAATCTCCAGTCGATCAACATCGCCGATCTCGACGGCGACGCCGAAGGCGTGATGATCGCGCTGTCGCTGGCGAGCGCGGGATACGTCGTGGTCGCACCTAACTACGCGGGATACGACACCTCCACGCTTCCATATCATCCGTTCCTGCACGCCGCGCAGCAGTCCGCCGACATGATGGACGCGCTCGCCGCCGCGCGCACGGCGCTCGCGGGCACGATGGTCACCGACGACGGCAAGCTGTTCATCACCGGCTACTCCCAGGGCGGGCACGTCGCGATGGCGACTCACCGCGCGATGCAGGCAGCCGGCATGACGGTGACCGCGTCCGCGCCGATGTCCGGCCCGTACGCCATGTCCGCGTTCGCGGACGCGGTGTTCATGGGGCAGGTGGGCAAGGGTTCGGTCGAAGAGTTCGCGATGCTGGCCTCGAGCTACCAGCACGCGTATGGAAATCTCTTTGCCGATCCCGCGGAGATGTTCGCGCCGCAATACGTTGGCGCGCCGGACCTGTTTCCGAGCACGACCAGCGGCGACAATCTCGTCGCGCAGGGCTCGCTTCCGCCGGGCGCGTTGTTCAACGACACGCCACCGAGCGCCGAGCTGGCGCCGATGACGCCGGCGACCGAACCTCGGGAATTCGCCGCCGTGTTCGCGCTGGGATTCGGGCCCGATCACCTGATTACGAACGGCTTTCGCCAAGCCTATCTACAGGACGCGGCCGCCGCGCCCGACGAAGGATTCCCGGACACGACCAGCGGAATGCCGCCGGCGAATCCCGCGCATCCGCTGCGCCAGGCGCTGAAGGACAACGATCTCAGGAACTGGTCGCCGGTGGCGCCCGTCCAGCTGTGCGGCGGATCCGACGATCCCGTCGTGTTCTTCTTCAATACGGAGCTGATCCAGGGCTACTGGGCCGCGAACGCACCCGGCAGCCAGGTGACGACGCTCGATGTCGATCTCGCGCCCAGCGCGGAGGGTCCGTATCCCGAGATACGGCAACGATTCGCGCAGGCGAAGCGATTGATCGGGACGATTTCCGTGATCGACGGCGCGAAGGACGGCGGACGATCCGCGGTGCTCGAGAACTATCACGACGTTCTCGTGCCCGCGTTCTGCATGCAGGCGACTCGTTCGTTCTTCGACGAACTCGCCGCCGCGCCCTGAGGCGCGATCAGCTCGGCGGGATCGCGCGCACGGTTCGCCGGCGCGCCGCGAGCCAGATGCCGGCTAGACCCACGGCCAACAGCGACCACGTGCCCGGCTCGGGCACCGACCGCTGAACCTGCCGCAAGGTAACGTCGCTGCTGCCGACCCCGGCACTGTAGAGCAACTGGCCGTCCGCGCCGTATTGCGAATAGCCGAAACTGAAGCTGTGAAACCCGGTCAGCAGCGAGTCGATCGGCAGCGGATCGAGCAACGACCAACCCGCCGGAACGACGCCGGTGTCGAAGCCGAACGCGCCGAAGCCCCAGGACCGGAAAACGTTCGCGGGATCCGTGGGGAGCCTGCCCAGGCTCGAACTGAGGTTGAACTGGTCGAAGGGCGGATTTCCTTCGTACTCGAGGTCATTGAGGACGAGGATGTCGCTCGGCGAGGTAAATCCCGGATTGTGCGTGCCGTCGAAACCGAAGACCCCGAGCGAGCCGCCCGGACCGAAGCTGAAAGTCGCGGCGGTGAGGGCTCCGTTGTAGATCTTCACCGTATCGCTCTCGAACGCGGCCGCCGTTTCCGATTCGTAGGTGAACGTGCCGGTGAAGGTGGTTCCGGACGGCAGCAGCGGCCTGAGTTCTTCGGGCGTGTTTTCGTCCCAGTTGGACGAGTCGATGACGCCCGAGATTTCGTAGGTGAACGGCGTGGCGAAAGCCGACAGCGGAAGCAATGCGGCGCAGACGACGGCCGACAGGCGATTGGAGCGCATTTCCCCTTCTCCGATTCTTATTGTATGGAAGGCGCGGCCAGTCTAACCCTCCTTGACGATGCGGGAACGAGATTCGACATAACTACTCGTACGGCTTCGACGCGAATAGATTGAGTCCGAGTCGCTCCGAGAGAAACCGGGTGACTAGTTTGCCCCTGACGCTGTTGCCCGCGCCATCGAGGGGCGGCGCGAACGTGCCGAGTCCGCCCTTGCCGGGCGCGGCCGTGAAGATGCCGCCACTGACGCCGCTCTTGCCGGGCAGGCCGACGTCGTAGAGCCAGTCGCCGGAGTGTTCGTAGAGGCCGGCGGCAGCCAGTGCCGCGAGCACGTGTTTGCAATGCGCGGCGTCGATGACGCGCTCGCGCGTGAGCGGATTGACGCCGCCGTCGGCGAACGTCGCGCCCATGATCGCGAGATCCTTCGCCGTGACTCTCAGCGAGCACTGCCTGGTGTAGACCTCGGTGGCCACGAGCGCGTCGCAATACATCCTGCCGTAACCTTCGAGCAGCCGCGCGATGCCGCGGTTGCGCTGGTTGGTCGCGGCCTCCGATTCGTACACCTCGTCGTCGAACGCGAGCTCACGCCCCGCGAAACGCGACAGCCCTTCCCGCACGGCGCGCCACTTCTCGTCGGCCGTCTCGCCGGGCACGAGGCTCGTGGTCGCGATGGCGCCCGCGTTGACCATCGGGTTCATGGTGCGCTCGGGATTCAGATCGATCGCCATGACCGAATCGAACGGCAGGCCCGTCGCGTTCACGCCGATCTTCGCGCGCGCCTCGGCCGCGCCGATGGTCTGGCACACCAGCGCGAACACGAACGGCTTCGACACGCTTTGAATGCTGAACTCGTGGCCGGCATCGCCGACCGAGTGCCACGAGCCGTCGATGTCGGCCACGCAGATGCCGAACAGTCCGCGCGGCGCGCGCCCGAGCGCGGGAATGTAGTTAGCCACCTCGCCGTCGTCGACGCCGCGAAAACGCGCGTACGCCTCGTCCACGACGCGCACGACCTGCTCGCGCCCCGGCAGCCGGCCGGTCGACACCGCGACGTCGCCGCCGCTTTCGACGCTGTCAAGAGGAATTGGCATCGCGCTGGATTCCCGATTTACGCGGAATGTTATGCCGGCGCGCGACGACTGGTCATGGACGAATGTCCCATCGAACGTCCGGCGCGCCGGCGCGAATATATTGGATGCCCTCCCCGCGCCCTGAGGACGGCACCATGCCGAAGCGCATCCGCATCACGCACGAAACGCAGTATTTCTACAACCAGCCCGTCACGTTCGGTCCGCACCGCGCGATGATGCGCCCCCGCGAAGGACACGATCTTCAGATCGTGGGCGCACGCGTGGAAGTGGAACCGAAGGCGGTGGTCCGCTGGCTGCGCGACATCGAGAGCAACTCGGTGGCGGTGATCGCCTTCGAAGGCCCCGCCGACAAGCTGCGCGTGTTCGCCGAGGTCGACGTGGACCTGTCGCACGACGATCCGATCGAGTGGCTCATCGATCCGGGCGCGGCTTCCTATCCGTTTCAATACGCGCCGGAGGAGCAGGTCGAGCTCGTCCCCTACCGCCTGCCGAGCTACTCGTTCCACGGTCCTGCGTTGCGCGACTGGCTCAACAATCTCTACCGGCCGGGACAGGTGATCGACACCTACGAGCTGCTTCACAAGCTGAACGCATACATCCACGACACGTTGCAGTACCGCGAGCGTTACGACCCGGGCGTCCAGCTGCCGCACGAGACCTTGCGGCTCGGCGGCGGCACGTGCCGCGACTATGCGGTGCTGATGATGGAAGCGGCGCGCTTCTGGGGCTTCGGCGCGCGCTTCGTGACCGGCTACGTGCAGATGGCCGAGGGCCAGCACGGCTCGACACATGCTTGGACGGAAATCTTCCTGCCGGGCGCCGGCTGGCGCGGCTTCGATCCCACCAACAACAAGATGGCGGGCGCCGAGCACATCTCCGTGGCCGTCGCGCGCGCGCAGGAGAACGCGGCGCCGCTGTCGGGATTCTGGGAAGGACCCGCGGGCGCGTTCCAGCGCATGTCCGCCTCGGTTCAGGTGGTAGCGCTGTGAGCGGATTGTTCAGCGGCTTCCAGAGACAGCGCGCCGGCGCGCCGCCTCACTTTCCGATGCGGCCGCCCGCGGCCGCGCGCACGATGGACTTCAGGCGCTACGATCCGGAGAACGGTCCTTACTACGACGAGTTGTTCGCGGCGCGCGGCCACCCACGGCCCGGCTTCGAACCGCTCGTGGAAGGCATCGAACAGCTCGAACCCGGCGTGTTGCAGGCGCGCCAGCAGGCCGCCGAGACCGCGCTGTTCAAGATGGGCATCACGTTCACGCTGGGGAGCGACGGCGAAAATGCGCGCGAACGAATCCTGCCCTTCGACGTGATTCCACGCGTCGTCGCCGCGGACGAATGGTCGAAGCTCGAGCGCGGAATCCGCCAGCGCCTGACCGCGCTCAACATGTTCCTGTCGGACATCTACGGCGAGCGGCGCGCGATCCGCGAGGGCATCGTGCCAGAGCACCTCGTGAGAACCTGCGCCGGTTATCGCGCGCAGTGCGAAGGGCTGAAGCCGCCGCGCGGGGTCTGGTGTCACGTCAGCGGCACCGACCTCGTGCGCCACCGCGACGGCAACTACTACGTGCTCGAGGACAACCTGCGCTGTCCTTCCGGAGTCAGCTACGTGCTGGAGAACCGGCACGTCATCAAGCGCATCTTCCCGAAGCTGTTCCAGGCGATGTCGATCCGGCCCGTCGACGACTACCCGATGCAACTCTTCACCATGCTGCGTTACCTCGGGCAGGACCTCTCCGACAACCCGCACGTCGTCGTGCTGACGCCGGGGCGTTACAACAGCGCCTACTACGAGCACGCGTTCCTCGCGCAGCAGATGGGCGTCGAACTCGTGGAGCCCGCCGACCTCGTGGTGCGCGACGGATTCGTCAACATGCGCACGACGCGCGGGTTCCAGCGCGTCGACGTGATCTACCGTCGCATCGACGACGACTTCCTCGATCCGGAAGTGTTCCGGCCCGATTCGCTGCTCGGCGTGCCCGGCCTCATGAAGGCGTATTTCAGCGGCAAGGTCGCGCTCGCGAACGCGCCGGGCACGGGCGTCGCGGACGACAAGGCCATCTACGCCTACGTCGAGAAGATCATCCGCTTCTTCCTCGACGAGGAGCCGGTGCTGCCGAACGTACCTACCTACATCTGCTCCGACGAACGACAACGCGAGTACGTGCTCGCGCATCTCGAGAACCTGGTGGTGAAGGCGACCGACGGCTCGGGTGGTTACGGCATGCTCGTCGGGCCGCATTCCTCGCGTTCGGAACGACGCGAGTTCGCCGACCGCATCCGCGCGCATCCGCGCGGGTACATCGCCCAGCCCACCTTGTCGCTGTCGCGCGTGCCTTCGATCGTCGGAGACCGGTTCGAGCCGCGGCACGTCGACCTCAGGCCCTACGCGCTGCACGGCAGGGAAATCTACGTGCAACCCGGCGGACTCACGCGCGTCGCCCTGCGGCGTGGTTCGCTGGTGGTGAATTCATCGCAGGGCGGTGGCAGCAAGGATACCTGGGTACTTACCGAGTGCTGAGCCGAGTCGCCGATGCCATCTACTGGTGCAGCCGCTATGTCGAACGCGCGGAAAACGTCGCCCGCTTCGTCGACGTGAACCTCAATCTCATGCTCGACACCCCCGTGCAGAAACGCGACGACTGGGCGGCGCTGGTGCTGACCACCGGCGACCAGGACTGGTACTGGAGTCGCTACGACCAGGCGACGCCACAGAAGGTGACGCGTTTCCTGATCTTCGACCCGAACTACCCGAACAGCATCCTCTCGACGCTGTCGCGCGCGCGGGAGAATGCGCAAACGGTGCGCGAGATCATCTCGCGCGAGATGTGGCACGCGCTCAACGAGTTCTACCTCTTCGTGCGCGACGCGAGCACGCACGAGTTCTCGGTCGACGACATGGCGGAGTTCTATGCCGAGATCATGGCGCACGCCGCCGAGTACCAGGGCGTCAGCAGCGCGACACTGAGCCGTGGCGAGGCATGCCACTGGTCGCGCTTCGGGCAATTCCTCGAGCGCGCGGACAAGACGTCGCGGATCCTCGACGTGAAGTACTACATCCTGCTGCCGACCGTCACCGAGGTCGGCACCACCGTGGATCTCGTCGGCTGGACCGCCTTGCTGGATTCGGCGAGCGCGCTGCAGATGTATCGCCAGCTGCACAACCTGATCACGCCCGAGGACGTCGCGACTTTCCTGCTGTTCGATCGCGCTTTCCCCCGCTCGATCCACTACTGCATCCACCGCGCCGAGGAGAGCCTGCACTACATCACGGGCAGCCCACTCGACCTGTGCTCGAGCGAGGCGGAGCGCCAGATCGGCCTGCTGCGCGCGAAACTCGACTTCGATCGTCCCGGCGAAGTGCTGCGATCCGGCCTGCACGAATACATCCAGGGCCTGCAGGTGATGATCAACGACATCGGCGCCGCAACCCAGAAACAATTCTTCGACCGCTGGAGCTGAGACACATGAACCAACCCGACCCCGTTTCCGCTCCGGAAAGACCGGCCGAGCCCGGCACGCCGCTCGACCCTTACCGCCTGCCGCGCTCGGCGCGGCCGCGGCGCTACGACATCACGCTGTCGCCCGATCTCGCGCAAGCGCAGTTCGGCGGCGCCGTGCACGTCACGTTCGATGTCGCGAACGCTCCGCTCGCGGAGATCGTGCTGAATGCGGCCGAGCTCGATGTCCACGCCTGCGAAATCGACGACGCGGAATCCACGTTCCGGCTCGACAGCCAGAGCGAGAGGCTGTTCGTGCGGCCGCCCGCGCCGCTCGCGACGGGCAGACACGCGCTGACGATCCGCTTTTCCGGCTCGATCAACGACAAGCTGCGCGGTTTCTATCGCAGCACGTTCCGCGATCCCGATGGCGCCGACCACGTCATCGCGACGACCTCGATGCAGCCCGCCGATTGCCGGCGCGCGTTCCCGTGCTGGGACGAGCCGGATTTCAAGGCGGTCTTCGCCATCACGCTCGTGATCGATCCCGAGCTCACCGCGATCTCGAACGGTCCGGAGATCCACCGCGATACCGTCAAGGGCGGGCAGATCGCGGTGACGTTCGCCGACACGATGGTGATGAGCACCTACCTGGTAGCGTTCGTGGTCGGGCCGCTCGAAGCCACCGCGCCGCGCAAGGTCGACGGCAACACGATGCGCGCCGTGTACGTGCCGGGCAAGGCACACCTGACGGAATTCGGCCTCGACGTGGCGGCGTTTTCGCTGCGCTGGTTCGAGGACTACTACGGCATCCCTTACCCCGCGGGCAACAAGACGGACCTGCTCGCGGTGCCCGACTTCTCGGCGGGCGCGATGGAAAATCCCGGCTGCATAACCTTCCGCGAGAACCTGTTGCTCGTGGATCCCGCGCGCGCCACGCAGAGCGAGGTGCAGCTGGTGGCTGACGTCGTCGCGCACGAGTTCGCGCACATGTGGTTCGGCAACCTCGTCACGATGCGCTGGTGGAACGGCATATGGCTCAACGAGGCGTTCGCGACCTTCATGGCCATCGCGGCATGCGACGCGTATCGCCCGGCGTGGAAACGCTGGACGTCGTTCGGCATCGAACGCAGCTTCGCGTTCGAGACCGACTCGCTCTCGAGCACTCGCGCGGTGGAGCTCGAAGTGCATTCGCCGGACGACTGCCAGGGCATGTTCGACGTGCTCACCTACCAGAAGGGCGGTGCGTTGCTGCGGATGCTCGAGCAGTACCTCGGAACCGATCGCTTTCGCGCGGGCGTGAGCCACTACCTGCGCAAACACGCCTACGCGAACACCGAGACCAGCGACCTGTGGGACGCGATCGAGGAAACGAGCGGCGAGCCCGTGCGCCGGCTGATGGATTCGTGGATCTGGCAGCCCGGCTATCCACTCGTGTCGGCATCGCTCGTCGGCGACAGCCTGGTGCTGCGCCAGCGGCGCTTCTCGTTCGGCAAGGCCGCCGACGCGTCCGCGCGCTGGGTCGTGCCCATCGGCGTGCGCAACGGCGGGCAGGTGAGCCGCGTGCTGCTCGACGGCGACGAGATCGAGCTACCGCTCGCGGCGCCGTCCGCGCCGGTCGTAGTCAACGCCGGAGGCCACGGGTTCTTTCGCGTCGCGTACGACGATGCGCTGCGCGCGCGCCTGTCCGGCGCCGCGCTCCGCGAGCTCGACACGCTCGATCGCTACCAACTGGTCGACGATGCATGGAACGCGGTCGTCGCCGGCGAGATGGCGGCCACCGATTACCTCGACTTCGTCGCCGGCTTCGCGGACGAATCCGAATACGCGGTCTGGCAGTCCATCGTGATCGGACTGCGCGGCATCGGTCGTCTGCTCGACGACGCGCCATACGAGCGATACCAGCGGCGCGTCGCGACATTGCTGGAGCCCGTCGTCGCGCGGCTCGGCGATCCCGTGTCCGGCGAAGACGCGCTGACCGCGAAACTGCGTGGCCTGCTCGTCGGCGCGCTCGCCGTGCTCGGCGGACATGGCCCGACGCGCCAACATTGCCGGGCGCTCTTCGCGCAGGGACTGGCCGACCCCGCCCATGTCGATCCGGAACTGCTGCAGGCCGCGACCAGCGCGTACGCGGCGACCGGCGGCGCGGCCGAGTTCGAGGTGCTGCTCGAAGGCTTCCGGCGCGGCGGTACGCCGCAGGAGCGGCTGCGTTACCTGTACGCCCTGCCGCAGCTCGACGACGTCAAACTACTGACGCGCACCTGCGAACTCGCGATGAGCGACGAGGTGAAGACCCAGGATGCCCCGTTCCTGCTGAATTCCTGCATCGCCAACCGCCGCTTCGGTGCCGCCGCGTTCCGCTTCGTGCGGGATGGCTGGGCGACGGCCAGCGAGCGTTTCCCCGCCAACACCATCGTGCGCATGGTCGATTCGGTGAAGCTGCTCAACCGCGCCGTGGACGTCGCGACCGCCCGGGACTTCTTCGCGAACCATCCGATCCCGCAGGCGGCGGCGACGTTGCGGCAGATCCTCGAGCGGCAACACGTCAATGCCGCGTTGCGCGCGCGCGAGTCGGCGCGGCTCGAGGCCGCGCTCGACTGACGGGCTCTGCTGGCCCGCCTGTCGAGCGCGTCACGTGTGTATCACGTGCCTGGGGCGAGATTCTTCTGCAGGAACTGCTCGATTTCCTTGAGCAGCGTCATGCGATCCGACTTGCGGTCGAGATCGTGTCCCGCACCCTTGATGAACACCGCCTTGTGCGGCTTCTCGAGGTCGTCGAGCTCGGAGGCGAGTTTCTTCGAGTGATCGACCTGCACCTGCCAGTCGAGGTCGCCGTGCACCAGCAGCACCGGTATGCTGATCGCGGCGGCCTGCTGCAGCGGTGAATCGCGATTCAGCCTGGCGCGGTCCGTGCCGACCTGGCGTTCCAGTCGCGCTTCCTCCGCCACGCCGAGCATCGAAGCGTGATCAAGCAGCATCTCCAGGTCCGTGAAGCCCGCGATGCTGATCGCGCACTTGTACAGGTCGGAGTTGCGCGCGGCGCCGAGCAGCGCGGCGTAGCCGCCGAACCCCCAGCCGGCGATGCACACGCGCTTCGGGTCGGCGATGCCCTGCGCGATCGCCCAGCGCGTGGCGTCGGTGATGTCCGAGTACGTGAGTTCGCCCCACTTTCCATTGGCGTCGTTCCGCCACTTCCGACCGTAACCGACGGATCCGCGGTAGTTCATCTGCAAGACGGCATACCCGCGATTCGCGAGGAAATTCCGCAGGAAAAAGAACTGCGCCGTGTCGCGCGTGTTCGGACCATCGTGCGGCAACACGATCAGCGGCAGCTTCTCGGGAGGCATGCCGCGCGGCACCGTGAGATAGCCCGGAATCTCGGTGCCATCCGTCGCCTTGTACGCAATGTGTTTCATCGTGCCGAGGCTGTCGGTCGCGAGCTCGGGGTACGCGTTGCCGAGACGCTTAAGCTTCCTTTCGTCGGTGTCGTAGAGGTAGTAAGTCGCCTCGTCGACGTCGCTGAAGGATCGGATCACGAACGTCTTCCGGTCGGCGGTCATGTCCTCGATCAAGTGGAAGCGCGGCGCGTACAGCGCGTTCAACTGGTTCATCACCGTGCGCAGCTTCTCGTCGGTGTAGTGCACGAAGGGTCGATCGACTTCGTAACGGACGCCGATGAAGCGCTTGTCGCTCGACAGGATGGGAGCGCCGAGGTCCACCTTCTCGTGGGTGAGCAGCAATTCCGGATCGCGCTGGTCCGAAAGATCGACGCCCCACAGCGCCACGCGGCCTTCGTGATCGCCGACCGCGTAGGCGAGCCTGCCTCCGGGCTCGATGCCGATCGGCACCAGCGGCCGGTTCTGCGTGAACGAGGCCAGCTTTTCGAGTTCCCTCCACTTGTCGCCGTTGCGCACGAAGTAGCTGGTATTCAGCCGCGCCGTCGTTCCCCAGCCGAATCGCACGGTACCGCCATCGCTCAGGAACTGGCGGATCAGCGGACTGTCGGGGATCTTCACGGCGCGCAGTCCGCTGTAGACGTTCAGCGCGAAGACGCTCGGATAGGCATCGTCGTCGTCGACGGCCTGGATCAGGATCGTGTCGCGATCGTCGGGCGTGACGTCGACGATCTGGTCGCGACGCTGGGCGATCGTCATCTCGTAAGAGCGCATGGCGCCGCCGCCGCCGGAGTTCGTGAACGAATATTCGGGATTGCCCGGCGTGGTCAAGCTCGCGTTGTGGGTGATGGGGTTCATGACCGGCGCGAGATTGCGGGGCGAAGTCTTGCCCACGAAGAGGTTGCCCTTGCCGGTCATCTTCTCCAGCGTCTTGATGTTCGCGCCGTTCGCATCGACGGCCATCGTGCGCACGAACGGAGTTTCGGCGTAACGGACGCCGCGGATATTGCCGACGAGACCGCACACGACACGCTCGTTGTTGGCCCAGACACAGCGGTCCACATCGAACTTTCCGGGATCCGACACAGCGATGCGCCGGAATTGGCCGTTCGTCTGCCGATCGAACGTCATGATGGCGGAGCCGTTTTCGTAGGCCGATATGAACGCGACATAACGGCCGTCGGGCGAGATCACGACGTCGCGCATCTGCGGCATGCGGGCGAAATGTTCCAGAGGTTGAGGCGCCGCCGCGGCCGTAGCCGCGATCGCGGCCAATGAACCCGCGACGATCGCGCGCACCACGCGGCCCCTGAACAGACGACAGGACAGAAGATGATTGGACATCCCGATTCCCCACCTTGCTTGACCCCGGGAGAGTAAGACGGATCGTCAGCCACCGAAAGCCTGCTTGGCATAGTCGAACAACGCCGCGATCGGGACGCTGGTCAGCCAGGGGCTCAGCAGTGCGACGAACTGCGTGATCTGCTTCGCGGGCGACGTGCGCAGGCCATGTTCGTCGAGCCACGCATCCACCTCTTTCTCCGATGCGGGCTGCGCGCCTCCCTGCAGCCTGTTCCTCGCGAGCTCGCGTGCCGCGCGCGCGAGCGAGATCTGCGCGGGCACGAAGATGGCGATCAGCATCAGCGACCAGTAGGTAGCCACGACCACCGGCCAGTGATTCGAAAGTTCGGTGAACAGCGTGACCGCCTGCTTGTCGCAGAGCAGCGGTAACGGCCAGTCGTGCAGCATCTTTATGTAGATCACGCCGCTGACCAGCACGCCTCCCCCGAGATACAGCAACAAGCGCAGCGACTCGGCGCGGTCGCGCAGTCGCGCATCGTCCTGCGGCGGGTCGCGCCGGCACTCCGCGGCGAGCGCGCACACGGCGACGGCGAGAGTGACGACCACGACGCTGCTCAGGCCGCCGATCGCGCGATCGAACCACGGCCAGCCGATCCCGAGCTCCTGGATTGCGATCTGCAGGTTGTCGAAGAGCTTCGTCGTCAGCGCGAATTGCTGGTACCGGCCCGCCGTGTAATCGCCGCTGAGCCAGGCGCCGACCGGTAGTTCGGTGACGACCCACGCGGCGGTCGCCGACACGAGGATCGCCGAAGCGATCGCGCCCACCCGGTGATTCATGCAATGGCCGACCAGCGCGACGATCACCAGCCCGAAGCAGATGATGGGCAGGATCCCTGAGCCGGCATACATCGCGAGCAGGGTCACCACCGCGAGCGCGCCGACCGCGATGACCGAAATGCGCAAGGCATGTTTCGTCACCGCGTTCAGCTGCCGGGCGACGACGAACGCGCTCGCGAGCAGCGCCAGGACTCCCAGACCGACCGCGAACGCGGCGGCGGCCGCCCAACGGAAGCGGCCGCTCAGGTCGGCGGCGTATGCGTCGAGAGAACCGGCCGGGCTGCGCAGGTAGACAGGCGGCGCGGGCGCCGCGCCGGTGACGCACCGGTCGACCCACTCGAACGACATCGCCGGCGAGATCTCGAACAAGCCGGCGGCCGACTTGATGGTGTCTCCGATCGCGAAGACGGCCATGAGACCGATGAGCGGCATCAGGCACCATGCTCGCCGCAGGTCGTATCGGGGAGCGGCCATGTCAGTACTCCGGCCCGACGCGCAGCCCGCCGGTCAGGCTGAACGGCAGCGAGTAGAAGAGGAAGAACGAGATGAGCCCGTGGGTCACGCCCGTCACCCACAGGTTCGGGCTGCGTCGGTAGATAGCCGCGGAAACGAGCGCCGCGAAGAACGTGACGATCACGAGAAACGGATTGGGTATGTGAAACGCGGCGAACACCAGCGCGGTCAGCAGGATCGCCCCGGCCGGCGACGGCACGAGCGTCGCGATGCCGCGATGGTAGAACCCCAGCAACACGTACTGCTGCGCGATTCCGAAGAGCAGCAGCTTCGCGAACGTCTCGAGCGTGGCGGGCGGTGACGGAAAGTTCAGCGAGTGTTTCGAGTAGCCGACCGCGAGCGTGATCGCGACGGACACGACGGCCACGGGAGCGAGGAACAGCGCAGTGCGCGGCGCGGTGTCGAGCCGGAAGCCGATGCCGCGCAGCGAGTCGCCGCGCTGACGATGACTCCACAGCAGCAGCGATACGAGCAGCGCCGCGAACACGACCTGCGATCCCGCGAACGCATGCCGGCCGAGCCAGATGTATCCAGCCACCAGGACCGTGACGAGCACCAGCTGGAGCAGCACGGCGGATGGCCGCATCGGATGACTTCCCTGTATCGCGCTTTCCGGTAGCTAGCGCCCGACTCCCCCGGGCCGTCAATGGCCCCAGGTCTGTGGCGGATGAGAAATTGCGGAGTTGGTCGAACGCGCCGGATCGGGCGACGCACATGGTGCGCCGCGACATGCCCGCTGCCGGCGCCCGCGGGCGTTCCTATCTAGTGACGCGGCGATTCATGGAATGCGGGCGACGCCGTCGATCTCCGCGCCGCCCGGTCTCGCATCACTCCGCGATCTTCGCGCCATCCACCCTGAAACGCAGCGCCTGCTGTTGTTCCGGCGTCAGGTTCGCGAGTCCGCTCGCCGCGGCCGCCTGTTCGCCGGGTTTGACGATGGCCTTGATGACCACGGGGCTGCCCTGCTGCGCGACGCGCCCGGAAGCATCGACGAGCACCGGCGTCACCTGGATCGCGCTGAGCGGCACCTTCGAGCGGTTCTGCACCACGACCATGAGCCGACCCTGCGAGTCGTACTGGCCACCGGCCGCGATGTAATTCCCGGGATTCTGCGGCAGATCCATTTTCATGAACTCGACCGCCGCCGCCTGTCCGATCGCGCTCTGCGAAGTCGCCGCCGCTTCGTAATACTTGCGCGCGGACTCGGCGTCGCCACGGTCGCGAGCGATGTTGCCGAGGTAGTAGGCGGCCGGCGCGGTCGGCAGCAGCTCGGCGCTGCGCCTGAGGTGTTGCTCCGCCTTCTGCTTGTTGTCGAGCTGCAGCTGCGCGACTCCCGCGCCCAGGTACGACGCGAAGTAGTTCGGACTGAGCTGTATCGCCTTGTCGTAGTAGGCGGCCGCGGCCTGCGGCTGCTTCTCCGCGAGCGCGATCTGCCCCAGCAGCACCTGGAAACTGCCCTCCTTCGGAATGGCCTTCGCGGCCTCGTTCGCGAGGGATTTCGCGGTCGCATAGTCCTTCTTCTGCGCGGCTGCGAGCGCCTGGTCGGCCTTGTCGTATGCGGGCTTCAACTGCCGCAGCGGCTTCACGGCGGCCGCGAAGGCCTCGGCGCCCAGCGTTCCGCCGCGCCCCAGCTTGTCCGCGGTCGCCTTGTTCCGGTCCACGCGTTCCTGCGACGGCGGATGCGATGCGAACAGGCCTTCGAGCCAGTTCTGCTGCTTCTGCCCGCCGGCCTGCGACAGGCGCACGAACGTTTCCTGCAGCGTGATGGCGCCCGTCGGGTCGTACCCCGCGAGCTTCATGTACTTCATGCCGTATTCGTCGCTCTCGAGCTCGTGCTCGCGGCCGTATTTCATCTGCACCATCTGCAATCCGACGCTCGCGCCGCCGAGCGCGAGATTGGCGACGCCCGGATCGACGTCGCTCATCGCCGCGCCGATCTGCGCGGCCGCCATGCCGACCTGCATCAGCGTGCCGCGCTCCTGCGCCTTCGCGCCGTGCCGGGCGGCGGCGTGCACGATCTCGTGTCCGAGCACCGCGGCGAGTTCGGCTTCGTTGTCGAGCTCGGTGAGCAGCCCGCGGTTGATCGCGATCTTGCCGCCGGGCAGCGCCCAGGCGTTCGGCACCGAGTTGTTCAGCACCACGAATTCGTACGGCAGCTTGCGATCCGCGACCGCGGCGAGTTTCTGCCCCACGCCATTCACGTAGGCCGTCAGCTCCGGAAGCACGGTGAGGTCACCGCCCTCGCCCTGCCGGGCCGGGGCGTAGTTCTGCTCTCCCAGCTGCAGTTCCTGGGCCTCCGAGATGAACTGGATTTCCTTCTTGCCCGTGACGGGGTTGACGCCGCAGGCGGTCAACAGGGCAAGTGTGATCAATGAAACGACGCCGCGCATTTTCATGGCGGAAGATATACACCCGTCGTTGCCGTCGGGCGAGTAGGACGCCGGGATCAGCGAGCCGGAAAAGGCGCGACGAATCCGATGCGTTCGAAAGTCCGTTCCGTTCCCGGAAATTGCTGCAGGGCTTTGCGGAGGTCGTCGATACCCGTATCGCATTTGCAGCGCATCTGGGATGCGATGCCGCGTCCATAGAGCGAAGTGCCGAGATTGGGATTCTTCTCGAGCGCCTTGTCGTAAGCCTCGATGGCTTCTTGCCACCTGCCCAGGCGGAGCAACAGCAGGGCCTTGCTGTCGACGAGGCTCGCCCTGCCCGGAGCCAATGCCAGCGCTCGATTGCAGTATTCCATCGCGCGTTCGAGCGCGGCATCAGAAAGAGTCAGCCGCCAGCACAGTTTGTTGAAAGCGGCGGCATTCGGCTTCGGACCCAGCGCGGCTTCGAAATCCTTGGAAGCCGAGGCCGAATCGCCGAGCCTGCTGTATACGATGCCGCGCCCGATCAGCGCATCGATCCGATGGCTTTCCTGAACGTCTTGCCGCGACGCCGTCGTGTACGCCTTCAATGCGGCCGCGAAATTGCCCAGGCGGAACTCGAGGTCGCCGAGCGCCTTGTTTGCCGGCGACGAGTCCGGTTCACTTTCGAGCGCAGCCTCGATATCCGCGCGACGGCCCTCGATGTCCTGCCAAGGCCGCACTTCGGCGCGCACCAGGTAGTTCTCGGCTTTCGGCCAGATCCTGACCGCACGATTGGCGGCAATCAGCGCATAGTCATCCTGGAGCAAATCGGAATATCGCTGCGCGGCGAATCTCTGCACTTCGTCGAGCGTGGGAAAAACTCGCGTGAAGCGGTGGATCTCCTCGATCGCCAGCGGCCATTCGCGACGCATGCCCCGGACGCGGATCCGGAGCTGGGGCAACTCGATGTCCGTCGGCTCCAGCTCCAGCACGCGCGCAGAGTCGGCGAGCGCCCTCTCCAGTTCACCTCCGTTCACGTGTGCATATGCGCGGATACTGAGCGCCATGATGTAGTCGGGAGCGAGCACAATGGCCCGGTCGAGCTGCCGGATCGCCTCGCTTGTGACTCCGCGGGACAATGCGAGCGTGCCCAGTCCGGCGATGGCTTCCACGTTTTCGGGGTCCGCCGCCAGCGCCGCCGTGAAATCCGCCTCCGCCTTGGCGTGGTCTGCGGATCGGAAGTACGCCCAACCACGCGAGGCAATCGCATCCGGATCGTCGGATTTCAATCGAACTGCCTCTTCCAGGTCCGCCAGGGCGCGCTGATTTTCGAGGACCGACAGCATCAGCCGGCCCCGGTCCAGATAGGCACGCGCATCGGGCAGGGGAGCATCGGGCGACTGGACAGCTCTCACCACGCGAAACCCGATCGAATTGTCGCGATGTGCGACCGGGAAGAAGTTCCGCGCGGCCAGCCGCAGCTCGGGCCCCGTCGATTTCCAGGATCCACCTTTGACGACCGCCCGCGCGCACGCTGAACCGCCGGCGGCGCGCCCGTCGTCGCAGGTGCTCGTCCATTCGGCCGCGTTGCCGATCATGTCGTGCATCCTCGTCGCGTTCCGCAGGTAGCCACCGACGGCGGCCGTGGCGACCGCCCCATCGTTGCACCTCAAGCTTCCGGTCCGCGGATGAGCCGACGCCCCCGTGGCATCCAGCACGTTCGCATATGTGCACGCGGGGTCGGGCACCTCGCCCCAGATGTACGTTTCGTAGCCTCCGCCAAAGCCGCCGAATTGCCACTCCGCTTCGCTCGGCAACCGGTACCCGCCGGTAGTTAGGGAATTGAGCCAGGCGACATAGTCGTTCGCGTCCTGCCAGCTCACGCAGACCGCCGGATGATCGTCGTCCTGCG
The DNA here is from genome assembly GCA_023423065.1 of Pseudomonadota bacterium. Lineage (GTDB taxonomy): Bacteria > Pseudomonadota > Gammaproteobacteria > Steroidobacterales > Steroidobacteraceae > CADEED01. Next base: position 8,029 of record JAFAGC010000020.1, on the reverse strand, counting down.
CGAACCCGGGATCGACGAAGCTCGCGCGGGAATCGGCACGCCATGTTCCCGGCGATTCGCGATCGGTATGGCAGCCGCTCCCGGGCCGGCGACCCGTGGCGGCCAGGAATGCATTGAACTCGCCTCTGGTCACTTCATACTGGCCGATCGCAAACCATGCGGGGATGGCGACTTCCGTCAGCGGCGACTCGTCAGGACCCCGATGCGCCTCCGATTCATCACTGCCGAACCAGATCTTTCCCGATCTGTGCACGACGAGCCTTGGGCAGAGCGCGCAGTCCCAGATGACGCCACCGGGGTTGGTGTTCTGGCGCTCACGCTTCTGCCACGCTGCGAAAGCTTCTTCCCGTTTGGCTACGTAATCACTCGACTTGGTCGCGGGCGCGGCGGTGGGAGCGGTAGCCGACGCGGGCACCGTGGAGCAGCCCGCCTGCATCAGGCAATGCAAGGATATGTAGACAATACAAAGGGTCGCACGCATCCGCCGCCTCCTCCCGGTGGCTACTTTACATGGCGGGCGACGTGCGGTGCGTCGGCTATCTAAGAGAGTCGGAATTGCTAGAATCGACGCTTACACACACCTTGGGAGCGACCATGCAAGAGCAGACACTTCCCGGCCTGACACCCGTCGCGGCGCTCACCACCGAAGCGCGTTCGAAATTCATCACGCGGACCTACAGTCACGTCGCCGCGGCCATCCTCCTGTTCACGGCGATCGAGATGTGGCTGTTCAGCACCGGACGCGTGGTTCCGCTGTCCCAGTGGATCCTGAGCTTCAACTGGCTCGTGATCATCGGCGCGCTGATGCTCGTCGGCTGGATCGCGACGCACGTCGCGCACAGCATCGAGTCCAAACCACTTCAATACCTCGCGCTCGCGGCGTTCGTCGTCGCGCAGGCCGTGATCTTCGCGCCACTGCTCCTCATCGCGGCGACCCTGCAGGCCGGCATCATCGAGAGCGCCGTGTTCATCACGGTGTTCGGCGTGCTCGGACTCACGGCGGTCGCGTTCATCACGCGCAAGGACTTCTCGTTCATGCGCGGCATCCTGATGTGGGTCGGCATCCTCGCGCTCGTCGCGATCGCGGGGTCGGTGCTGTTCGGATTCCAGCTCGGCACCTGGTTCTCCGTCGCGATGATCGGCTTCGCCGGCGCGGCGGTGCTCTACGACACCTCGAACATCCTTCATCACTACCCCGAGGACCGATACGTGGGCGCCGCGCTCGCGCTGTTCTCCTCGATCGTGCTGATGTTCTGGTACGTGCTGCGCCTGCTGATCGCATCGCGCGACTGATACGCCCCAAAAACGGGCCGGCGGATGCCCGCATCCGCCGGCCTCGCGCGACGAACGGTTCGTCGCCCGGCGAATTGACTCGCCTCCCCTTTTGACAACATCCTGTCCGCAACAACAAAGCCGTCGGATACGGCAAGGGGCGGATCATGGGAAACGCTAAGTCGTTGCGGGGATTGCTGTTTGCCGTCGCCGGGGCGGGAACCCCGTGGGCCCTGGCGCAAGATGCGTCGCCGCCACCGGACCCGGACGAGGCCGTCGAAGAAGTCGTGGTCACCGGCTCCCGCATTCGCCAGAGCGAAGAGAACTTCGCGAACCCGGTGACGACGTTCAGCGCCGACACGATCGCGCAGTCGGGCAAGACGAGTCTCGCGGACTTTCTCTCGCAGACCCCGGCGCTGATCGGATCGATCAACGGCGACCTGACGGCGGGATCCTATCCGGGCTTCGGCGAAGTCGGCCTCAATCTACTCGACCTGCGTCATCTCGGCGTGGACCGCACCCTGGTGCTGGTCGACGGCCGGCGCCACGTTTCGGGTCTCGAAGGCTCCGCCGCGGTCGACATCGATACGATTCCCACGGACCTGCTCGAATCGGTCGACGTGCTCACGGGCGGCGCCTCGGCCATCTACGGCGCCGACGGCGTGTCGGGCGTCGTCAATTTCCGGCTCAAGCGCGATTTCGAAGGCCTCGCGTTTCGCGGCCAGGCCGGCACCTCCAAGGACGGCGACGGCAACAACCTGTTCGCCGCCGTGACCGGCGGCCACAACTTCGCCTCCGACCGGGCGAACGTCGCCTTCGCGTACGAATACAACTCGAACGACCGCGTCAACGACCAGGACCGCAGCTACCTGCGGCCACCGCGCGCCGCGAACCTGTACCAGAACCAGGACGATCTCGACGATTCGATCACGCTGCCCGACAACGTTCCCTACGACGACGTTCGTTATGCCGACAGCGCCCGCATGGGCGCGGTCGACGTCGACTTCGATTTCATACCCGACTTCGAGGGCAGCGGCGGCGTGTACGACCGCGGCTTCGTGTTGGAGAACTCAGGCGGCTACACGCAGGGCGGATCCAGCACGCCGACCGACGGCTACCAGGGCGATCTGTTCCCCGAGATCAAGCGGCACCTCTTCAACGTGGTCGGACACTTCGACCTGAACGACTCGACGACGATCTCCGCTGAAGCGAAGTACGTGCGCACGAAGGCGCTCTCGATCGTGCAGCCGACCTACGACTTCTATCTGTTCCTGCAGGCCGACAATCCGTTCATGCCGGACTCGATCCGCGACGCGATCGTGCCCGGCGCCGCGGCGGAGTACTTCGAGGATCCGGACACGCCGGATGGCGTGCTCGTGACGCGCGACAACTACGACATGGGTGTCAACATCGACGACGCGCTGCGCGAGACGGTGCGCGGCGTGCTGGCCCTGAACGGCGAGATCTCCGATCACCTGCGCTACGAGGTGTCGTACGTTCATGGCGAAACGCGCAGCCGCATCGAGTCGATCAACAATCGCCTGCAGGCCAACTGGGAAGCGGCGATCGACGTCGTCAGCCATCCCGACACCGGCGCGCCGGTGTGCCGTGTGTCGCTCGATCCGGATGCGCCGCCCGAGCTCGCGGGCTGCGTTCCGTACAACATCTTCGGCGAAGGCGTGCGCGATCCCGCCGCGCTCGATTTCGTTTCGATCGACAGCGTGTCGCGCACGAAGGTCGAGCAGCAGGTCGCGTCGGGCTATCTATCGGGCGACTTCGGTTCGTGGTTCTCGCTGCCCGGAGGACCGATCGGCTTCGCCATCGGCGCCGAATACCGGCGCGAAGCCAGCGAGGCCGACCCCGCGCAGGAGATCGTGGACGGCCTCACGTGGTGGGGACCGATCGCGCCGTCGCGCGGCAGCTTCAACGTCAAGGAAGTCTTCACCGAGGTGAACCTTCCCCTGCTGCTCGACGCCCGGTTCGCGGAGCGCCTGTCGATCGGCGCGGCGTTCCGTGCATCGGACTACAGCACCGTCGGTTCGACGAACTCGTGGAAGGTGGACCTGGTGTACGCGCCGGTCTCGTCGGTGTCGTTCCGCGGCACGTACGCTCAGGCTGTGCGCGCCCCCAACATCACGGAACTGTTCTCGCCGGAGTCGACGACGTTCCACTTCATCGTCGATCCCTGCGACCTGAACGAGCTCAACAACGGCACGAGCACGCGCGAGGCCAACTGCGCCGCGCTGCTCGAGGGAATGGGCATCGACCCGACGACGTTCCTGCCGTCGGACACGCCGCAGGCCACGCTGTACACGGAGGGCCTGTTCGGCGGCAACGCCGATCTCAGCGAGGAGACGGCGAAGACGTGGACGGCGGGCGTCGTGTTGCGGCCCGAGTTCGTGCCGGGGCTGAACCTGTCGCTCGACTGGTACGACATCGAGATCACCGACGCGATCAACACGCCGTTCGCCGAGGAGCTCGCGCAGCTGTGCGTCGATCAGCCGACGCTCGACAACAATTTCTGCCCCGGCATTTCGCGCGATCCGGAAACGGGCTTCATCGTCGGGTTCACCGTGCGACCGGACAACGTCGCGAAATTCCGCACCGCGGGCCTCGATGTCGCGCTCGATTACCAGGTCGCGGGCGAATACGGTGAATTCCGGCTGCAGCTCGCCGGCAACTACCTCGACCGGCTCGAGTTCATTTCTTCGCCCGGCGCCGAGATCGACAACGACCTCGAGGAGCAGTATTTCCCGAAGCTGTCGGCGACGCTGGATGCGAGCTGGACGCGCGGGCCTGTCACCGTCTCGTACGGCATCAACTGGTTCAGCAAGACGGACCGCTTCACGCGGGAGACGCTCGCGGGCGATCCCGACTACAGCGATCCGCGCTTCTTCAAGGTCCAGGAGAAGTGGGAACACGAGGTCCAGCTGGCATACGACGTGAACGACAACGTCAATGTGTACGCGGGCATCAACAACCTGTTCGACGAGAGGCCGGCGTTCGGCTACAGCTCCTATCCGGTCTCGGCGATGGGCCGTTACTTCTACCTCGGCGGCAGGGTGAACTTCGGCGCCGCGAGCCGATGAAGGGATCGAGCTGGAGACTGCTCGCGCTGGCCGTCTGTCCCGCGTTCTGCGCGCAGGCGCAGGCGCAGGCGCAGGCGCAGGCGCAGGCGCCGTTCGCCGTCGACGACTACTATCTACTCGCGACGGTGGCCGATCCGGCGTTCGCGCCCTCCGGCGAGCGGATCGCGTACTCGCTCTCGAAGAACCAGCGCAAGGAAGACAAGAGCACGACCGACCTCTGGTCAGTGGCCTGGAGCGGCGGCGCGCCGAAGCAACTCACCCGTACACCGGGCAACAGCGAGTGGCAGCCGCAGTACGCGGGCGACGGCAAGTCGTTGTACTTCCTGAGCGACGCGGGCAAGGACGAAGTCACGCAGCTCTGGCGGATGTCCGCGAATGGCGGGCGCGCGCGGCCCGTCACGCGGATACCCGGCGGCATCAGCGATTTCGACCTGTCGCCCGACGGCAGGCGCGCGGTGGTGGTCGCCGAGGTCGGGCGCAACGTGGGCAGCAAGGCTGAAACCGCGCCGCCGATCGAAACGGAACGTTTTCTGTTCAAGCTCGACGGCCAAGGTTATCTCGACGATCGCACGCAGCAGCTGTTCATCGTCGAGCTGGCGACCGGCGAGGCGCAGCAGCTGACGCAGGGCGAGCGCGATCACTGGCATCCGGCCTGGTCGCCGGATGGCGCGTCGCTCGCCTACACGGCGAAGGAACGCGCGACCGACCACGATTCCAACTACGAGATCTACGTGCAGCGGGTCGACGCGAACGAGCCGCGCAAGATCAGCACCTCGGCCGGACCCGACGACGACCCGGACTGGTATGCGCGCCCGTCCTGGTCGCCCGACTCGCGCCGCGTGTTGTGGCTCGAGGGCGGCGACAGCAAGTGGATCTACTACGCGACCGCGCAGCTCGCCGTCGCCGATCTATCTACCGGCGCGGTCACGCGGCCGGGACGGATCGATCGCTGGTACTACTATCCGAAGTTCGCGCCGGACGGGTCGATCGTGTCGCTGATCGAACACGACCGCGACACCTGGCTGGCGCGCATCGACCCGGCGAGCGGGAAGATCGAGTACCTGACTTCGGGCAAGCGTTTCGGCGTCGACTTCGACGTCGCGCCCGACGGTCGCATCGTCCTGCTCGAAAGCGACGTCGACACGCCCGCGGAACTGTTCGCGTTGGACGGCAGGCGCCGGCTCACGCATCACAACGCGTGGACGGAGCAACGCGCGCGCGGCGAGGTGCGCGACGTTTCCTTCAAGAGCGGCGACGCGGAGATCCACGGCTACATCACCCTGCCGGCAAACCACGATCCGGCGAAGCGGTATCCGCTGCTCGCGTATCTGCACGGCGGGCCCGTCTACCAGCACAGCCACGAATTCGACATCGTGCCGCGGCTGTATGCGGCCGCCGGCTACGCGGTGCTGTCCGTCAATCCGCGCGGCTCGTCCGGACGCGGATTCGAATTCTCGCGCGCCATCTGGGCCGACTGGGGCAACCTCGACGCGCAGGACATCAGCGCCGGGATCACGCATGCCATCGAAAGCGGTATCGCGGATCCCGAGCGCATCGGCGTGTTCGGCTGGAGCTACGGCGGCATCCTCACCGACTACATGATCGCGAGCGATCCGCGCATCAAGGCGGCCGTTTCGGGCGCGGGCGTCGCGAACGTGCTCGCGACGTTCGGCGTCGACATGTATGCGCGCGAATACGTGTACGAGCTCGGAACGCCCTGGGAGAACTTCGATACCTGGCGAAAACTCGCCTTTCCCTTCCTGCAGCCCGAGCGCATCACGGCCCCGACGCTGTTCCAGTGCACGGCCGACGACGACAACGTGCCGTGCGTCGGCTCGGAACAGATGTACCAGGTGCTCAAGACCCGCGGCGTACCCACGAAGCTGATCGTCTACCCCGGCCAGAACCACGAACTCACCGTGTCCAGCTACCTCACGCACCGCATGCGCAGCAACCTCGACTGGTTTGCCCGCTGGCTGGGTGGGGATAGTGGTGCCGGTGTAAAAAGTGGGGATTAGCGGAGGTGTTGGAGGGAGATCGGCGCTGCAGCGCTAATCCCCACTTTTTACACCGGCACCACTATCCCCACCCCTCGCATCACAGGGCGCCGTTATCCCACGGCCCCGTGATCGCGAACGTGATGCCCGGCGTCTGGATGTTCACGAACATCCACCTGCCGTGGAAGCACGCACCCGCCCACTCGATGCCGGAGTAGTTGCCCGGCGCCACGCTGGAGACGATGCCGCCGCGGCCCTTGTTCACCACCGCATCCACCTGCGCGATGTTGGCTGCCGTCAGGTTCATGCGGTTCTCGGCGAAGATGAACGTCCTGCCGTTCTGGGAAAGACCGCGCAGCCGCTGGATGTTGTTACCACCGTCCTCGCAAAGAACGATGCCGCCCCGATTGCTGACCGCGATGTTGTCGGGGTTGTTGCACTCGAGGCTCGTGATGCCCGCACCCGCCGAGTTGAAGATGATCGTGAGGATCTCCTTGCGCGGGTCGTATTCGAATACCTGCCCCTGGCGGGCCGACCCGCCGCTCGTGCAGACGAAGTAGATCTTGCCGCTGTCGAAGTACGCGCCTTCGGGTCTCGCGAAACACGCGCGGCCCGGCGCCGAGTTGTAGGCACGACCTCGGGTCGCTTCCGGATCCGCGACCTCTACCCACTCGATTTCCCACGTCGCGCCGTTCGGATAGTCGATGTACACGCCACCCAGGCCGCTGAAGTTGTAGTTGTCCTCGCCCTTCACCCTGAGCGCGAACAACGTTCCACCCGCCGCGGGATTGCCGTACTGGTTCGGCACGAACTTGTAGAAGCCCCCAGGCGTCGCGTCCTCGGTTTCGTAGATGATCCCGGTGCCCTCGTCGACCGCGATCGCTTCGTGCGAGAAGCGACCCATCGCGGTCAGCGGCTCGGCCGTCGCCGTGCCCTGCGCGGGAACGTCGAAGCACCAGCCGTGGCGTACGCCCGCGGGCGACGTGTAGCCAGTCTCTTCGCAGGTGATCCAGGAACCCCAAGGCGTGCGACCGCCGGCGCAATTCGTGACCGTGCCGCTCAGCGATCCGAAGTGGCCCGTGAAACGGCCGGTCAACGTATTGAAGCCCAGCGTGGTCGTGCCGCCGCGTCCGTTGGCGTTGTCGTACCCGGACTTTGCGATGAACGGATTGGGACCGTTGCCACTGCCCAGCTCGTGATTCCGGACCAGGAAGATCTCGCCGCCCTTGTTCGAAACCACGTCCATGCCGTCGTGCGCGCCCGGTGTCGGCACGCCGTCATCCATCTGCTGGCCACGCCAGCCGAAGGTGCGATAGCGGAATCCCGCCGGCAGCGCGATCAGCGGCAGGCCCGTAGCTTCGTCGTTGACCGGGGCCACCGGGCCATAGTCATCGGAATAGGGCAGTTCGACGGCGTCGGCGCGTCGCGCGAGCAGCGCGCCGAAGGAAATCGTGGCGGCGCCTGCCACGCCGCCTTTCAGGAAAGAACGCCGGCCCATCTGCTCCGGCCTGCCGCCGGCGGTTTCGATCGAAGGATTGCTCATTGCTGTCCCCTGCTGGGTGGTTGTGACGTGCGCTCACGTTAGGGTCGTGAGATTTCGCGGACGTGACGCGCCGATTGCGAATCCGTCACAGGGGGTGGGGACAGCGGTGCCGGTGTAAAAAGTGGGGA
>JAFAGC010000063.1 GCA_023423065.1 Pseudomonadota bacterium | reverse complement strand
ATCAGCTTCTTCCTGTGCAGCAATCTCGGGAACGGCCCCGCCGGAACGCAGCCCTGCCCGCAAGGTTCGGGCGAGCTATCGGGCGTGATCACGCCCGACCTGGTCATCGGACCGGGAGCCGCGCCGCCCGCGGCGCCGGGACAGGGCATCGAGCCGGGGGCGTTAGACGAGATCGCCCAGGCGATCCTGAAGGGTGTGGCATACGCGAACGTCCACTCGACCAAGTGGCCGGGGGGCGAGATTCGCGGCCAGCTGACCTATTGAGGTACGAAGGCGGGCCCCGGCCGTGCCCCAGGAGGGGGCCGGGCCGGGGGCCCGATCCTCGATTCCTCATGAAGTATTCGCTTCGGACCCGGGTTTCCTGTACCGTGCCCTCGGGCTTGCTGATTCTTCGTTGATGCGGACCCGTATTCCCGGGCGCCGAACCCTCAAAGTATTCCGCGAACCAGCTCGACAGGGCTCATCCTGTCACCGTGTCTATTTTTTCTGTGAGTTGTTCTGTGACGAAACTTTACGTTGGAAATCTGCCTTTCTCCGCCACTGAAGACCAGGTGCGCGCCTTATTCGCAACCCATGGCACCGTCGACAAGGTGTCTCTCGTGAACGATCGCGAAACCGGCCGCCCGCGCGGCTTCGGTTTCGTCGAAATGCCGAATGCCGATGCCACCCGCGCCATGCAGGCGCTCGATGGCAAGGACTTTGGCGGTCGTCCGCTGAAGGTCAATGAAGCCCAGGAGCGCGATCGTGGCGCCCCGCGTGGCAACTTCGGCGGAGGCGGCGCTCGCCGCTTCTGATCACATCGAAGTAGTTAGTTTGGACGGCGCCTTCGGGCGCCGTCTTTTTTTGAGGGTGGGGATAGTGGTGCCGGTGTAAAAAGTGGGGACATTCCTCGTTTCCTAGCAAATGGGGACGCGCCTCGGAAGGCACGTCCCCATTTGCCCGCCTCGGCGGGGAAACGAGGAATGTCCCCACTTTTTACACCGGCACCACTATCCCCACCCCTCATCGGTAGCCGCGGGCCTGGAGGGTGAAGAGCTTCGAGTAGATGCCGTCCTGCTTCATGAGCGACTCGTGGTTGCCGCGCTCGACGATGTGGCCCTGGTCGAGCACCACGATCTGGTCGGCCATGCGCACGGTGCTGAAGCGGTGCGAAATCACGATGGCGATGCGCTTGCCCATGAGCGAGCGAAAGTGCTCGAACACCTCGGCCTCGGCCGCGGCATCCATCGCCGCGGTGGGCTCGTCGAGCACGAGGATGTCGGCGTCGTGCCGCATGAACGCGCGCGACAGCGCGATCTTCTGCCACTGCCCGCCCGAAAGCTCGCGGCCGTCCTTGAACCACTTGCCGAGCTGCGTTTCGTACTGCTTCGGCATTTCGTCGATGAACGACGCCGCGCGCCCCTGCCTGGCGGCATCCATCCAGCGCTCGCGGTCCTCGAACGCGCGCACGTCGCCGGCGCCGACGTTTTCGCCCACGAGCAACTGGTAACGCACGAAATCCTGGAAGATGACGCCGATGCGCCGGCGCAGCACCTGCGCGTCCCATTCCTGCAGGTCTCGCCCGTCGAGCAACACGCGTCCCGACGTCGGCTTGTACAACCGCGTGAGTAGTTTGATGAGCGTCGTCTTGCCGGAGCCGTTTTCGCCGACGAGCGCGAGGCTCTGGCCGCGCTTTATCTGCAGGTTGATCCCGGTCACCGCGATGCGCGATGAGCCGGGATACCGGAACTCGACGTTCTCGAACTGCACGCCCGCGTCCGGATCGGGCCCGCTCACCGCGGTACCGGTCGACGGCTCGACCGGCTGTTCGAGGTACTCGTAAAGCGTCGATAGATAGAGGTTGTCCTCGTACATGCCGCCGATCGCGCCCAGGCTCGCGGTCACCGCCGCCTGGCCCTGCCTGAACAGCATGAGGTACATCGTCATCTCGCCGAGCGTGATCGTGCCCTGCACCGCGGCGATCGCGACCCAGGCGTACGCGCCGTACAGCGCGCAGATGCTTATGAGACTCAGCGTGAATCCCCAGCCCTCGCGCCGGATCGTGAGATTGCGGTCCTTCTGGTACAGGCCCTCGTAGATCGCCTTGTATCGCCCGAGGAACAGGTGCCCGAGGTCGAACAGCTTGACCTCCTTCGCGTGATCCTCGCGCGCCAGCGCCGTCTCGAGATACGACTGCATGCGCGTCTCGGGCGCGCGCCAGCGGAACAGCCGGAACGCGTCACCGGAGAACTTGGTTTCCGCGAAGAACGCGGGCAATCCGCCGAGCAGCAACATGATCACGGCGATCGGCGAAAAATGCGCCAGCAGCACCGAGAAACTCACGATCGCGATCGCGTTCTGCAGCAGGCCCGACGTGCGCATCACCAGCGACAGCGGCCGGCTCGACGCCTCGCGCCGCGCGCGCGTCAGCTTGTCGTAGAACTCCGAGTCCTCGAAGTGCGTGAGCTCGAGCGACAACGCCTTCTCGAGGATCATCACGTTCACGCGGTGCGAGAGCTTCGCCTTGAGCAGCGACTGGCACAGCGTGATGCCACGGTGGCTCGCGGTGATGGCCACCAGGATCAGCGCCTCGATCGCGACCCACATGACCACCGTCGAGTAGTCCGCCCCCGCGGGCGTGTTGCGGGCGGCGGCCGCGGCCAGCACGCTGTCGACGATGCGCGCGCCGACCCAGGCGACGGCCGAGGGCAGGACACCCGCCAGCAGCGTGACGAAGGCGAGAAGGAAGGAGAGCTTGCGGCTGGTGGTCCAGACGAGCTCGAGCGCGCGCTTGCTGTATCTGAAGACGCCGAAGAACTGGCGCGGCGAGTTCAGCGCTTCCCCGTGTATGTCGGGGGCTTTGGCGATGCGAGGCTTGGCACTCATGTGAGCGCCCTAGCCTAACGTGAAACCGGGATCGAGGTGAGTCAGCGTCCGGCGACAGATGGCGGTGGGAAAGCGGCCCCGGCGGAGGGCACCGGACTCCCGGAGGGGAGACGGTAGTGCCCGATGATGGTGTACCGGAACAGGATGTCCTCCTCGCGCGTCCCGGCACCGATGTTGTGAATGACGAGCGGCACGCCGTCCGACTTCAGATCGCTCACGATTCCGATGTGCTGGATGCCGCGGCCGAGATCCCACGCGACCACGTCGCCCGGTAGATAGTCCGCGGCCATGCGCGTGATCGGGCGCGAATACCCACCGCGTTCGAACCAGGTCATGAGGTTCGGCACGCGGCGGTGATCGATGTTGGGGTCGGGTTTCGAGAGGCGCCAGCTCGACGGATGCGGGTAGGCATCCCAGTTCGCGGCCAGGTCATCGTGCACGCGGCGCTGCAGGTCGATGGAGCGGGCACTGCGCAGCGCGCGCACGACGACGTCGGTGCACACGCCGCGCTCGGGCGGCACGTCTCCACCCGGATAGGCAAGCTTGCGGTAGGCCGGGTCGTAGTGAACCGTCAGGCCGACTTGGGCACGCGCGGCCGCGGCGATGTCGGGGCTGCTTGCCCAGGCGCTGCCGGCCGCCAGCAATATGCAGATCCGGGCGACATTGACGGCGGCGCGTTGAAGCAAATCCAACTCCACCGCAAGAATCTATCAGGGATCTAGCCCTTCCGAGCGATTGAGTCGGACGGCGCGGATCGCTAACGTAGCGACCCCATGTCGGTCCTGACCATCTCGGGTCTGTCCAAGACCTATGCGACGGGTTTCAACGCCCTCAAGAACGTCAATCTCGAGATCCGCCGCGGCGAGATCTTCGCGCTGCTCGGGCCCAACGGCGCCGGCAAGACGACGCTCATCAACATCACCTGCGGCATCGTGACGCCCTCGGCCGGCTCGATCACGGCGGACGGCCACGACATCGTCCGGGACTTCCGTGCGGCGCGCACGAAGATCGGGCTCGTACCTCAGGAACTCGCGACCGACATGTTCGAGACCGTGTGGAATACCACGCAGTACAGCCGCGGGCTGTTCGGCAGGCCGCGCAATCCGGCCGTCATCGAAAAGGTCCTGCGAGACCTGTCGCTGTGGGACAAGAAGGACTCGAAGATCATGACACTCTCGGGCGGCATGAAGCGCCGGGTGATGATCGCCAAGGCGCTGTCGCACGAGCCTACGATCCTGTTCCTCGACGAGCCCACCGCGGGCGTCGACGTGGAGCTGCGTCGCGACATGTGGCAGATGGTGCGCGGCCTGCGCGAGCGCGGCGTCACCATCATCCTCACTACTCACTACATCGAGGAAGCCGAGGAGATGGCCGATCGCATCGGCGTCATCAACAAGGGCGAACTCGTCGTCGTGGAGGAAAAACACGCGCTGATGCGCAAGCTCGGCAAGAAGCAGCTCACGTTGCATTTGCAGAGCGCGTTGCCCGCGATCCCGCCCGCCCTCGCCGGCCTGCCCCTCGAACTCGCCAAGGACGGCACCGAGCTGCTCTACACGTTCGATACGCAGGCGGCGGAGACCGGCATCGCGTCGCTGCTGCGCAGGCTCAACGAGCAGGGGATCGAGTTCAAGGACCTGCACACCGCGGAGAGCTCGCTCGAGGACATCTTCGTGAGTCTCGTGAGGGGCCGGCAATGAATCTGCACGCCATCAAGGCCATCTACCACTTCGAAATGTCGCGCACGTTCCGCACCGTGTTCCAGAGCATCGCGACGCCCGTCATCACCACCTCGCTCTACTTCGTCGTGTTCGGCTCGGCGATCGGCTCGCGCATGGTGAGCATCGACGGCGTGTCGTACGGCGCGTTCATCGTGCCGGGACTCATCATGCTCACGGTGCTCGCCGAGAGCCTCAACAACGCCTCTTTCGGCATCTACATGCCGAAGTTCTCGGGGACCATCTACGAGCTGCTGTCCGCGCCGGTATCGGTGTTCGAGGTGCTGGCCGGCTACGTCGGCGCGGCGGCGACGAAGTCGGTCATGCTCGGTGCCATCATACTGGCCACCGCGCGCATCTTCGTGCCGTTCGAGATCCAGCACCCGTTCATCATGCTGGGCTTCCTGATCCTGACGTCGGTGACGTTCAGCCTGCTCGGTTTCGCGATCGGCATCTGGGCGGATAGCTGGGAGAAGACCAGCATCGTGCCGACCATGATCGTCACACCGCTCACGTTCCTCGGCGGCAGTTTCTACTCGATCTCGATGCTGCCGCCGTTCTGGCAGCAGGTCACGTTGTTCAATCCCGTCGTTTACCTGGTGAACGGTTTCCGCTGGAGCTTCTTCGGGCAGGCGGACGTGAACGTGTGGCTGAGCTTCGGCATCACCCTCGGCTTCCTGGCGATCTGCCTCGGCATCATCGTCTGGATGTTCCGGACGGGTTACAAGCTGAAGAACTAGCTAGAGCGCGTTCAGAGCGGCAGCCACTTCCGGAATTCCTTCGACGCCACGAACTTCTCGAAGGTCGGATCTTCGGTGAATATTTCACGCGTGAACTTGAGGTCGAAGCGGCTTTCCATGTCGCGATAGGCCGCGACGGCGTCGGAATGACGCCCCAGCCCGACCAGCACGGAAGCACGCGTGTCGTATCCCTGCATGCGGTCGGGCTCGAGTACGATCGATTCGTCCGCGTGCTCGAGCGCATTCGCGAGGTCACCCGAGGCGAAATGCAGCGCCGCCCGCAGGACGGTGGTGACGCCATCCCGGCCGACGCGTTTTTCGATGATGTCGATCGACGCGAGCGCCTTCGGGTAGTCCTTCACATTGAAATAGTGATCGATCAGCATGAAAGCCGTCGCGGGATCGTCGGAATACTTCTGCGCGATCGTGGCGAGCGTGCGGTCGTACTCCTCGCGCATCCCGCCGAGCGACGCGGCCTGCGAACGCATGGTCAGCATGATGCGCGCATTGGCAATCTGCTCGGGAAGCTGGTGGAACTGCTCCACCGCTTCGGCGTATTTGCCCGTGCGATTGAGTTCGCCGATTCGCCGCAGCCTCACCATGTGCTCCTCGTCGACACTCTTGATGTCGAGAAGACGGCCCAGGAGACCCGCGTCGCGGGTGGTGAAAAGCTGCCCTATGCCGCCCAGCGTGACGGATATGAGCTGGCCCGACGAAAGCTGAAACCAGTCGACGATCCTCGGGCGCCCCGAGCTCGCGTCGACCACGTATTCGAGATAGTCGCAACCGTTGGCGCCGAGGTCGAACCGAACCAGGGCGCGCACCGGTCGGGAATCGGTCAGGCGCATGAACCTCGCCGACCCGTTGCTGGTTTCGAGCGTCCTGAACAGACCCTCCATCAGGCGCGCGCCGCCGACCGATTCGACGCCGCGCACGTAGGCATCCTGATCGGCCTTGCCGAGTTCCAGGACCCGGGCGGCACGAGTTGCCAACGATCTCAGGTCGATCAGCTCGGCCACGGCGCGTTTGTCACGCTCGTTCAACGCCCGCGCGATCGACTCGCCGACCTCCTGCACGGCCTGCCGGTCGACCGGCGCGATCACCTGGGATTGAGCAGTCGACGTGAAAAGCAGGGCCGCGAGCCACAGGAGTTTCTTCATGCCGCATTTATGGCAGAGCCGCGGCGGCCATGCCCGGTACCGGCGCACAAAAAAACCGGCCCCGCGCCACAAGGCGGGGCCGGTTTCTGGCTCAACTGGGTCGGCGGCTAACTAAGTCATGCCACGCCAACCCTTACCGGTACCTTTCAGGTGCGGCGCCCGCCCACGACGAGGAGCCCGGCGCCGATCACGATCGCGCCGATGCCCGCCCACACGGGAACGTTCACCGTTTCCTTGTCCTTGATCGACATTTCGATGGGTCCGATCTTCGCGTCGTGCGTTTCCTTGGTGTACGTGAACTTGCCGTAGACCAGGCCGAGGATGCCGGCGACGATCAGGACGATTGCGATGATTTTGCTGGCGCTCATGTCGATCCCTCGAGAATGCGTGGAAATGTTGCCGCAGCCCCGCGGGGGCGACCATCGAACCGGTTCGCCTTGCGAAGTGAGACGGCTCCTACATTCTCGATCGACGTGAGTCGCAAAGCCAGTCGAATAGACGTTCGCGCACCGTTCGGTCGGAAAAATAACTGTGATGGTGGACGCTCTCGCCCGCGAGGCGCAGCGAGTCCGTGACTTCGGGTCCGGGGCGATGGCAGTCCTCGCTCGAAACCACGAGGTCGTTGGGCGATTCCTGGATGCCCTCGGAATCGGTCTCCGTCTCCGTCTCCGCACGGTAATCGGCGCCGATCGTGTACCAGCGCACCGCCGATTCCAGCTTGCCAACATCGGTGAGGGACAGACCCTCCGGCAGCACCTCGTCGATACCCGGCAGTCCCGGCTCCGCGCCCAGCGCCACGCTGCGCATCATCGCCAGCGCACCTTCCAGGGTGAGGAACGAATACCGCGCGGGAATCGAAGTCAGCGGCGCGACGTGGGCGTTGAGCCACGAGAGCGGCTCGCGCGCGAGCGGCGTTCCATTGTTCGGAGTGCCGACCTGGCAGACGCGTCGAACCGGCAGGCGGCCGTCGGCAACCAGCGCCCGCGCCAGCAGACCTCCGCGACCGTGGCCCACGATGTCGACCGGTTGCGTGCGGGCCGGTAGCTGGGCGAGCAGCCAGCCGAGATTCTCCGAGATACTCGCCGCGAGCGTCGGATGGGCAAAAGCGATCACGCGGCCTTCGTAACGCTCGACGATCCGTCCGAACGAGGGATCCTCGAACCATGCACCGAACGCGGATTCCGGCGTGCCGAACGTGCCGTGCAGCAGCAACAGCAGCGGCCCGTCGTCGAGTTCGGACCACGCCGGCATCGAGCGCCGTCCGCCCGAACCGATGGTGGTCACGTAGTTAGGGCGACGGAAGCGCTCCCACTGCGCGGTCGACTCGAGCGCGCCGGCATCGAGCACCGGGTTGCCGGGCCACATCAACAGGCGCAGTGCGCGATGCGCCGTGCCGCCGGCCGGGATCGCGAGCGGGAAGATGGCCTCATCGGCCGTTGCAGGCAGCGGCAGCACGAATCCGGAGCGACCCCGCGCATCCGTCTGCAGAAGCGCATACGCGATATTCGGGCGGCGCGGCACGATGAGCTGCGGATGAGCGAACGCCGCGCTGCGCGTGCGCAGCCGCGCGTCGTCCTGCGCGACGGCCTCCATCTGCAGCTCGAGTCGCGATGCCAACACGACGTCCGCGCCGGCCGCGGCCAGCGCGATCGGCAGTGGATCCATGTCGTCGTTCGCGGGATCTCCCGCGCTGCGCGACATCTCGCCGCGGAAACCCGCGGCGCGCAGCGTGATGCCTGTGCCGGGCAGCGGTTCGCGCGCGCGCGAGCCGAGGATGGGGATCGAGAGTGTCACGGAGCGAGGCTAGCCCGGTGGGCTCCGCGCCCGTAGTAAGACCAATGGCCGATGTGAGAGTTGAAATTTCACACTCGATTGAATGCGCAGACTGCGACTGCCGGACCGGCATGGCCCCGTTTTCGCTCGTCATCGATAACACGTGAACCTGGACGGCAGCTCCTAGGTCGGCGCGGAGGACGAGACTCGCGGAGTTAAGTCTCGCATACCGACGAAGCAGCAACTGAACTGGCAAAACCAGGCGGATGAT
Organism: Pseudomonadota bacterium; assembly: GCA_023423065.1. GTDB lineage: Bacteria > Pseudomonadota > Gammaproteobacteria > Steroidobacterales > Steroidobacteraceae > CADEED01. The sequence goes on along the minus strand of JAFAGC010000063.1, from coordinate 2,135 downwards.
TGACTGCCCAGGAATCCGCACATGCACGAAAACTTCGCCAAAGCTCTCTCCCGCCAGAACACACCACTACCTGTCCGCGGGACATTCTGCAGACTAGAGGCGCGCAAGTTCAAACGTTCGACAATGATTCGCCGAGAGGAGCGGGGACCAAGATCACCGCAGCCGGTAGTTAGCCTGTTCTGGGCTAGACTAGACTATCGGGCGACTATTCCGCCTCTGTATGGTGTTCGACAGCGTGGTGATCGGCGTTAAGAAGACATTACTCGCGGCCCCACCTCTACGTCTCATGTATGCACCGCAACATGAATCCATCATTCCTGCTTCGATGTGCCTGGGGAGAATCCATTGGCGAGAATGCAAATTCGTATGGCACAGCTGCAAGACTAGTGACAGATAGCTACTAGTTGACGCGTTACGGCTGGCTGACCGCCCCGGAAGCTTCCGATCGGCTCGTGCTGCTCGACGGAGTCAAGAACCGCCTGCCGAACCGGAAAATAGTTAGTCAAAACTCTTAGGAAAAGCTCACATGGAAAAGTTTGCTTTCAAGGCGCTGTTGATTTTCGCGACTTTGGTTGGAGCACATGCACACGCGTACACGCAGTGGGAATGGAAGGCTGTCGGAATTATCGAGACGAACTACGGCTCAACTGTCTTGCACGGACCAACCACCACCTTTGCCACCAAGGAAGAAGCGCTCGCTGCGATCCCTAGACCGGCGCCGTATGCGCAAGTACCGACGGAGTTCGCCGGCATATCTAGGGGACGAGACGGCCGCGTCGAGTACAAGTATCTTGCGCCACACGCTGAACTCGAGAAAGGTCCTTGGGATCGATACATACATGCCATTGGCAACTGCAATACGTTTCCGACGGAAGCAGCGCTAATTTCCTGTCTGGAAAATCACTATCGTACTCAAACCAGCTGCCACAACGCGGTCATTGAGCCGCCCTCGAGCTGGACACCCTATACGAGTTATCCACTGACCCGGGAATACGGGGATGCTTCGCTGAATGATCCTGACTGTAGTTCGCACAATAAGTCACTGCGTCTTCAGCGGCGACGAGATGTTAGCTGCCCCAGCGGTTACTCCGTCGTAAGCGGCAGGTGTAGTAACACATATGCTGCGGTAATAAGCGCTGCTGTGCTGGAATGCCCTGCGACAAGTCCGTCCGCCACAGTTGGCAATCCTTGCAATGTGGCTAACGGGGACAAGTCTCACATCGAAACCGATTATGCGGCTCCAAACTTGGCATTCACTCGGTACTATCATTCGGCGACGCTCAGCCCGTACGGAGACATGGGCATTGGCTGGAGTCATAATTTTCTAGCCAGAATAATTCTTGACGGAACTACACCCGTTGCCTTGGCGCGACCAAGCGGCAATCACGAAGCATTGGCTCCATCTGGCTCGATCTACCGCTCCACTTCTGGCTCTGGGACACGTGTAACTAGAGTCGGGAGCGAGTTTCACGCTCGCCTAAGCAACGGCGACACCGAAATATATAGCACGACAGGCGAACTCCAATCATTTGTCTATCGAGGCGGGACTTCGACAACACTGCAGTACGCGGTTGAAAGCGGTACTTCGCGCCGCAGGCTCGCAGCCGTGATTGCGTCCTTCGGACACCAACTCATTTTCAACTACACAGAGGGACGCCTCACCTCCCTTACCACTCCGGATGGCGGCGTCATTACCTTCCAATACGATTCATCTAACAACTTGTCGAGGGTTGTTCATGAGGACACCACAAGCAGACAGTACTTATACGAAGACGCGCGATTTCCGAACCATCTAACTGGGATTGTTGATGAATCTGAAAGCAGATTTAGTACCTATACGTACGATTCGAGCGCCAGGGTCGAAACCTCCGAGCGCGCCCTTGGTACTGGGAGTGTGCACCTCACTTACAACTCAACGTCGACAATTGTCACTGATGCCGCTGGCCTTCAGTCGACATTTAGCTTTGTCGATAGCAGCAGCACGCCACGGCGAATTACGAGCGTGGCATGTGCCGAGCCAGCATTTTGCGCGATGTGCGGTTGCAGTAATCACTTAGCACCATCCGCCTCTTTGGCGTTGCAAGTATCCCAGATTTTCGAGCGTCTGCTCGATAGCTAGACGCTCTACGAGATCT
>JAFAGC010000129.1 GCA_023423065.1 Pseudomonadota bacterium | reverse complement strand
GCCAGCCGATCGGGCCGCCAGTTCGCTACTGCCCATTTCCAAACGTCTTTAATGGTGGAATCGGCCAGATCGGCGGGTGGGGCTTGCGATAAAAGCGTAAGGGTCGCAGTCAGCTCCCGGGGAGCCGAGGATGGATCGAGCGGTACCGCGTGCCTCGATTTCGATAGTTTGGACCCGTCGCTTTCCACCACCAACGGCAGGTGACCGTAGATAGGCCGTGGCGCCCCGAGCGCCTCCTGCAGGTCTATCTGCCACGGGGTGCTGGTGAGCAGGTCCGCTCCTCGAACTACTCGCGTGACTTTCTGCCAGGCATCGTCGACCACCACCGCGAGCTGGTAGCTTGCGAGGCCGTCGCGTCGACGCACGACGAAGTCGCCGCACTTGGAAAGTTCGAAGCACTGCACGCCGAGGAACAAGTCGTCGAAATCCACGCGTCCGTCGCTCACGCGGAATCGCAGCGCGGTGGGTCCCTCGCGCGTCGGACCCAGCCGGCACGTGCCCGGATATCCATGAGCTTCTTCGGCGCCGTTGGTGGACAGGTCCTTGCGCGAGCAACTACAGCGGAACGTGCGCCCGGCCGCGGCGAGTTGCGCGAGCGCTTCGTCGTATGCCTCGCGCCGGGTGCTTTGATAGACGACCGGACCGTCCCATTCGAACCCGAACGCCTCGAGCGTACGCAGCATCTGGTCGGCGCATCCGGGCACGACGCGCGGGGTATCGAGATCCTCGATGCGGACCAGCCAGCGCGCCCCGTTCGCGCGCGCGTCGAGATAGCTGCCGACGGCGGCGAGCAGGGAGCCGGCGTGGAGCGGGCCCGTGGGCGAGGGCGCGAATCTTGCCAGGGGCTTGCGCCCCACAACGGAAAACGCCGGCGAAGCGCCGGCGTCCGTTGAGCTAAGAGTCACTGCGAACCGCCATTTCAGCGATAACGGTCATCCCGATCGCCGTACTGCCGTTCGCGGCGCTCGCGGCGTTCCTGCGCTTCGATCGTCAGCGTCGCCACGGGGCGGGCTTCGAGGCGCTTCACGCCGATCTCTTCGCCGGTCTCGAGGCAGTAGCCGTACGACCCGTCTTCGACGCGCTTGAGCGCTTCGTCGATCTTGCGGATGAGCTTGCGCTCGCGGTCGCGCGTGCGCAGCTCGAGGCTGAACTCTTCTTCCTGGGTCGCGCGATCGTTCGGATCGGGGAAGTTCGCCGCCTCGTCCTTCATGTGGGAGACGGTGCGATCGACTTCTTCCATGAGATCGCGCTTCCAGTCGTTGAGGATCTTGCGGAAGTGCTCGAGCTGCTCCTTGTTCATGTACGCCTCACCGCGCTTGGCGATGTAGGGCGTTACATTGCGAGGACCTGCCAGCAGGCTTCCCGCCTCGAGGGAGTCGTCATCGTTTTCGGCGTTGACGTTGCGCGCGGCGAGCGCGCCGGAATTCGTCGGCACGCCCGTCGCGGTCACGACGATACGATCGGACGGCGCGGACTTGCGGATCGCCTGCGCCACGGGATTCGAACTCGACGCACTCGCGGCTGATGCAGCGGCCGCGGGGGCGGCGGGCTTGGCGGCGGTCGTTGATTTCGCCGTGGTCGGCGGGGACTTCGCGGTGGAGGCGGCCTTCACGGGCGCCGGTTTCGCAGAGGACTTGGTTGCAGCGGACTTCGCCGCCGGTTTCTTTGCGGACAACTTGGGTTTCTCGACTTTCTTCGCCTTGGCGGGTTTTGAAACCGCTCGCTTGGTCGGCATCGTTTGTCGCTCCAGGCCCGAATCCAAAAGGGGGCCGGTTTGCAGGACGCGCGATTATACCGGCGAGTTTTCGCGTGTACAGTGAATCGGAAACGGAGACATTTCGCGCGCTTCCGGGCCCGATTTTTTGCGGAAAATCAAGGCAATTGGACCGCGGGGGGGTGGCTCCAGCCCGGCTTGCGCCGTTCCACGATCACCGTGGTGTAGATCCCGCCGCGCACGTTGAACTTGCCTTCGAGCCGCAGGTAACGCGGAGCGCAGGCCCGGGCCAGGTCGTCCGCGATCAGGTTGGTGACCGCCTCGTGAAAGGCGCCCCGGTCGCGAAATGACCACAGGTACAGTTTGAGCGCCTTGAGCTCGATGCACTTCTCGTCGGGAACGTACGCGAGCTCGAAGGTCGCGAAGTCCGGCTGGCCGGTCTTCGGACACAGACAGGTGAATTCCGGCAGGGTCATCCTGATCGTGTAGTCGGTCTCGCGCGCGGGATTTGGAAAAGTCTCAAGTTGTGTAGATGGTTGCGTCGACATGTTGAATCCGCCGGGAATTGTCGCCTCCGGAATCATTTCGAGACGGCGACCTGAAAAAGATTTCGATTACTTTACACTACCCCGCCAGTTCATCCGCACGGCGAGACCGGACAAAAAATAGATGCGCCTGACCAAGATCAAAGCCGCTGGATTCAAATCTTTCGCCGACCCGACGTCGGTCGGCTTCCCGAGCAATCTCACCGGCGTCGTAGGCCCCAACGGCTGCGGCAAGTCGAACATCATCGACGCCGTGCGCTGGGTCATGGGCGAGTTGTCCGCGAAGCATCTGCGCGGCGACAACATGACCGACGTCATCTTCAACGGCTCCGCCTCGCGCAAGCCGGTGGGTACGGCCTCGGTCGAACTCGTGTTCGACAACAGCGACGGCAAGCTTTCCGGTCCGTACGCCGATTACGCGGAGGTCTCGCTCAAGCGCCAGGTCTCGCGCGACGGTTCATCTAACTATTTCCTCAACGGCGCGCGTTGCCGCCGCAAGGACATCACGCAGCTGTTCCTCGGTACCGGCCTGGGTTCGCGCAGCTACGCGATCATCGAGCAGGGCATGATCTCGCGCGTCATCGAGGCCAAGGCCGACGACATGCGCATGTTCGTCGAGGAGGCGGCGGGCATCTCGCGTTACAAGGAGCGCCGCAAGGAAACCGAGGCGCGCATCGCCGATACGCGCGAGAACCTCGAGCGCCTGCAGGACGTGCGCGACGAAGTCGACAAGCAGATCCGTCACCTGCAGCGCCAGGCCGCGACCGCGCGCCGTTACCAGGCTCTCAAGGAAACCGAGCGGCGCCTCACCGCCGAGCTGCTGGCCCTGCGCCTGCGCGAAATCGATTCGGGCGCCGAGGTGCAGGACTCCGCGGTGCGCGAGTGGGAATTGCGCATGGAAAGCGCGCTCGCCGACCAGCGCGCCGCAGAAGCGGCCATCGAGACGCAACGCGTCTACCAGAACGAGCAGGCCGAACGCGTCAACGCCGTGCAGGCCCGCTACTACGAGGTCGGCGCGGAAATCAGCCGCACCGAGCAGTCGATCACCCACACGCGCGAGCTGCGCGATCAGCAGCGCAACGAACTCGCGAAGGCGCGCGCCACGCTGGCGGAGCTCAACTCCCACATCGAGCGCGACGAACGCGAGATCGCATCGTTGCGCGCCGAGATCGAGAAGCTCACCCCGGACCTCGCGCAGGCGCAGGCCTCGGAAAGCGCCCACAACGAAACGCTGGTCGCCGCCGAACAGGCGCTGGCCGACTGGCAGCAGCGTTGGGAAGCGTTCAATCGCGAGCAGGGTTCCGTTCACCAGACGACGCAGGTCGAGCGCGCGCGCATCGAGCAGCTCGAGAACCAGCTGCGCCGTCTGGCGCAGCAGGCGGATCGACTGGCCGTGGAACGCGAAGCGCTGGTCGCACAGGAATCCTCGGCGCTGCTGTCGCAGCTCGCCGAGAAGGAATCGCTCGCGCGCAGCACCGCGGACGAGCTGTCGCAGGCGCTGAATCTCGCGCTCGACCGGTCGCAGAAACTGCGTGCCGCGCAGTTCGATTCGGAGAGCAGGCTCGAAGCCGCGCGCGGCGAACGCGAAAAACGCCGCGCCGAGGTCGTCTCGCTCGAGGCGCTGCAGAAGGCAGCGCTCAATCGCGCCGACCCGCGCACCGGCGAATGGCTCAAGTCCTCGGGACTTTCCAACCAGCCGCGTCTTGCCGCGCAGCTCAACGTCGCGGGCGGATGGGAACGCGCCGTCGAAACCGCGCTGGGCGACTATCTCGAGGCGCTGTGCGTCGACGAGATCGACCAGATAGCAGGCGTGCTGCCGGGACTGCCGGTGGGCCGCGTCTCGCTGCTGCAGGGTGGCGACTACGTGAACGCCGACGGCAACGCCGGCATGTTGTCGAGCGTGGTCAGCGGTCCGTCGGCGATCGTGCGCCTGCTCGGGCGCGTGCGTCTCGCGGAAACTCTGGGCGAAGCGCTGGCGCTGCGCCGCGATCTTGCCGAAGACGAGTCGGTCATCACGCGCACGGGCGAGTGGATAGGCCGCGACTGGTTGCGCGTCAACCGTGGCGGCGATCCCCACTCCGGCGTGCTCGAGCGCGAGCAGCGCCTGAAGCAGGTGCGCGTCGAATACCAGGCGAGCGATGACGCGGTCCGCGATCGCGAAGCCGAACTCGCCGCGTGCCGCGAACAGCTCGCCGTCGCGGAACGCGAGCGCGACGCAGCGCAAAGCCGGATCCAGGGCGCGCATAGGGATCATGCCGACCTCCTCGGCCAGCTCGAGGGCGAACGCGCGCGTGCGCAGGAATCCACGATGCGTCGCGAGCGCCTCGAAGAGGAAGCCGCCGAAGTCGCCCGCGAACTCGACATCGGCAAGGACACGCTGGCGCGTGCGCGCGCCGAACTGGATCGTGGCCTCCTGGCGCTCGACGCGCTCGATGCGCGCCGCGCGGAGCTCGAAGCCGAACGTGAAGAGCGACGCGAAGCCGTGCAGGCCGCGCGCACTCGCGCGCAGGCGGCGCAGCTCGCCTGCCGCGACCTGCTGATCCGCATCGAATCGCGCCGATCGAGCGAGACCTCGATGAGCGTGGGCCTGAAGCGCATGGCCGATCAGCGCGCGCAGACGCAGGTCCGCGCGACCGAGCTCGAATCGGCGCTCGCCGATGGCGACCTGCCGATCGTCGAGCTCGAAGGCAAGCTCAAGGATTTCCTCGCGCGCCGTCTCGAAGTCGAGACCGAGCTCGCGACCGAGCGCCGCGCGCTCGAGGAAGCCGATGGCGCGCTGCGCGCACTCGACGAAAAGCGGCTCGATGCCGAAACGCGTGTCAACGAGGCGCGCGTGGGCGTGGAGCAGGCGCGTCTCGTCGCGCAGGAATCGCGCGTGCGGCGCGAAGGTCTCGTCGAGCAGTTCGCCGCGACGCGCTTCGAACTACCGGAGATCCTCGCGGGTCTCGCCGCCGATGCCGCCGTCCCGGCATGGGAAGAATCGCTGAACTCGACGCGCGTCGATCTCGAGAAGCTCGGCCAGGTGAACCTCGCGGCGATCGACGAGCTCAAGGAGTCGAGCGAACGCAAGGAATACCTCGATCGCCAGTTCGCGGACGTGTCCGCCGCGCTCGCGACGCTCGAAGAAGCCATGCGCAAGATCGACAAGGAGACGCGCACGCGCTTCGAGGACACCTTCAACCGGATCAACGCCGGTCTGCAGGACAAGTTCCCCAAGCTCTTCGGTGGCGGTCACGCCTACCTGGAGCTGGTCGGCGAGGATCCGCTGGCCGCCGGCGTCGCGGTCATGGCCCGCCCGCCGGGCAAGCGCAACAGCAGCATTCACCAGCTCTCGGGCGGCGAGAAGGCCCTCACCGCCGTGGCGCTCGTGTTCTCGATCTTCGACCTGAATCCCGCGCCGTTCTGCCTGCTGGACGAAGTCGACGCGCCGCTCGACGAACACAACGTCGGCCGCTTCTGCGATATCGTGCGGCAGATGTCCGAGCGCGTGCAGTTCATCTTCATCACGCACAACAAGGCGACCATGGAACTGGCGTCGCAGTTGCTGGGCGTCACCATGACCGAACCCGGCTGCTCCCGCCTCGTGTCCGTCGACGTGGACGAGGCGGTGCGGATGGCCACCGCCTGAGTCCGGAAGGCATGCCCGAACTACGCATCATTCTTCTCGTAGTCGGCGTGATCTTCGTCGCGGCCATCGCGGGTTACGAATGGTGGCGCGCGCGCGGCAACCGGCCTGCCGCCACGCCGGTTCCGGAATCGCCGCCGGAGCGCGAGCCGGGGCGCCCCGCGCCCACGATGCTCCCGGAGATCCACGTCGTGCGCGAGCAGCGCATTTCGGTGGACGACGATCTGCCCGTGATCGAGCTGCAGCATTCGACCTCGACGCCGACGCCGGCGCCGGGCGTGTCCGCGGGCATCGCGGTGTCGAATGAAGTCGCCGTCGACGCGGCGCTGGAATCGCCCACGGCGGCCACGTCGACGCAGGCGATCCTGCGCGCACACGACGCGCCGTATCGCGGACAGGACGACGAAGTTTCCGAAGTTCGCGTGTACGAGGAACCAGCGCCATCGCGCGGTCCGCAGCTCGTGCTCGCGTGGCCGAAGGAAGAAGAGCGCCGCATCGTCACGGTGCGCGTGATCCCGCAGATCGAGCCCCGTTTCCCGGGTCGCACGCTGCGCCAGACCTTCGCCGCTGCCGGTTTCTGGCATGGTCCGCTCGACATCTATCACCTGCCCGACGAGAGCGGACGCGTGGTGATTTCCGCGGCGGCGCTCGCGCATCCCGGAACGTTCGATCCTTCGATCATGGATTCGCAGCGTTTCTCCGGCATCAACCTGTTCGCCGTGTTGCCGGGTCCGATGCCCGAGCGCGAAACGTTCGACGAACTCGTGCACGCCGCGCGCCAGCTCGCCGAACGGCTCCAGGGCCGGATCACCGATCAGCACGGCGAGGAACTCACGGCGCAGCGCGTCGCGCGCCTGCGCCAGTCTCTCGAGGCGGCGCCGCAGGCACGTGTCGCCGGAGACGCGTGAGCAGTAAACCCGCCGCGCGCGCCGCGCAACTGCGCGAGGAAATCACGCAGCACGACTACCGCTACTACGTGCTCAACGAGCCGGCGGTCCCCGACGTCGAATACGACCGGCTCATGAACGAGCTGAAGCAGCTCGAGGCCGCGCACCCCGAGATCGTCACGCCGGACTCTCCGACCCAGCGCGTCGCCGGCATGGCCGCCGCGGAGTTCGCCGAGGCGCGCCACACGATCCCGATGCTGTCGATCGACAACGGGTTCACCGAGGACGACGTGCGCACGTTCGATCGCCGCGTGCGCGAACGTCTCGGCGTGCCGGGGCCGATCGAATACACCGCGGAGCCCAAGTTCGATGGCCTTGCGATCTCCGTGCTGTACCGCGACGGCGTGCTCGCGCGCGCGGCGACCCGCGGCGACGGCGTCACGGGCGAGGACGTCACCGCGAACGTGCGGACGATCCGCGGAGTGCCGGCGCGGCTGCGCGGCAAACCACCGGCCGTGCTCGAGGTGCGCGGCGAGGTGTTCCTGCCGTTCGCCGGATTCGAGAAGATGAACCGCGAGGCCGCGGCGCGCGGCGAGAAGACCTACGTCAATCCGCGCAATGCCGCGTCGGGTAGTTTGCGCCAGCTCGATCCGCGGATCACCGCCTCGCGGCCGCTCGACCTGTTCTTCTACGCGGTGGGCGTGGTGGAGGGCGGCGCGATTCCCGAGCGCAACAGCGGGCTCGCGGCTCAGCTCAGGGAGTGGGGCCTGCGCACCAGCGGCGAGCTGAAACTCGTCGTCGGCGTCGAGGGATGCCTCGAGTACTACCGCGACATCGGCGCGCGGCGCGCGAAGCTGCCGTTCCAGATCGACGGCGTGGTCTACAAGGTCGACAAGCGCGCCGACCAGGAGAAGCTCGGCTTCGTCTCGCGCGCGCCGCGCTGGGCGCTCGCGCACAAGTTCCCGGCCGACGAAGAGCTCACGATCCTCGAAGGCGTCATCTTCAACGTCGGCCGCACGGGCGCGCTCACGCCGGCCGCGAAGCTCAGGCCCGTGTTCGTCGGCGGCGTGACGGTCAGCAATGCGACGCTGCACAACATGGACGAGGTCGAGCGCAAGGGCTTCAGGATCGGCGACACCGTGGTGGTGCGCCGCGCCGGCGACGTGATCCCCGAGGTCGTGCGCTATCTACCCGACCGGCGGCCGGCGGACGCGAAGCCCATCGTGATGCCGTCTTCGTGCCCGGTCTGCGGCTCGCCCGTCGTGCGCGAGCAGGACCAGGCCGTCTACAAGTGCACGGGCGGCCACCTCAAGTGCAAGGCGCAACGCGCCGAGTGGATCCTGCACTTCGCGGGACGGCGCGCGATGGACATCGAGGGCCTGGGCGAGCGCCTCGTCGAGCAGCTCGTCGAAGACGAGCGGCTGCGCACGCCCGCCGATCTCTACGCGCTCACCGAGGCCGAGCTCGGCGTGCTCAAGTTCGTCGCGGCCAACGCGGAGGAGGGCAAGCCCGCCGAGCGTCGCTTCGGTGAGAAAAATGCCGCGAATCTCTTCAAGGCCATCCAGAAGAGCCGCAAGACCACGCTGCCGCGGCTGCTGTTCGGGCTCGGCATCCCGCAGGTGGGGGAGTCCACCGCGCGCGCGTTGGCGCAGCAATTCGGCGATCTCGCACCGCTCATGCGGGCGGACGCCGCGACGATCGAGGAGACCCCGGACGTCGGGCCCATCGTCTCGGCGGAAATCGTGAAGTTCTTCGCCGACCCCGGATATCGCGCGGTGGTCGACAAGCTCGTCCAGGAAGTGAGCTGGGATCCGATCGCAGTGGTCAAGGCCGAGGGACTGCCGCTCGCCGGGCTCACGTTCGTGATCACGGGCACGCTCGCGGGGATGCAGCGCGAAGCCGCCGAAGAGGCGCTGCGCCAGCTCGGCGCGAAGGCGTCGGGCAGCGTGTCGAAGAAGACGAGTTATCTCGTCGTCGGCGCCGATGCCGGCTCGAAACTCGCCAAGGCGCAATCGCTCGGCGTGCGCATCCTCGACGAGGCCGCGCTCCAGAAGATCCTGGAAACGAAAAGGCCGCCGGACCCGGTCTGACCCGGATCCGGCGGCCCTGTCGATACGACCGTCGGTACGCCTAGTTCGCGGGAGCGTTCGGCGCCGGAGCCGTCGGCGCGCTCGCGGGCGCCGGCGCCGCGGCCGCGGCCGGCGCGGTGGTCAGCGGCGGATCGATCTTCGCCGTCTTCAGCATCTCGTCCGACTGCGCCTTGAACTTCTTCCCGATCACGATGTTGCCGAGCTGCTCCTTGACCGCGTCGAAGGCGGGCGGG
>JAFAGC010000122.1 GCA_023423065.1 Pseudomonadota bacterium | reverse complement strand
GTGTAACAGGTGGGGATTAGTTCGACGCCGGGGACTAGCTATTCCCCACCTTTTACACCGGCACCCCTGTCCCCACCCCGCTGGTTGTCCTGCATCTTCGCGAGGAACTCCTGCGCGGCGGCGGATTCGCCGGTGCGTTCGCCGGGGACCTCCTCGCAGAACTTCACCCACGGCAGCCGGCTCTCGATGCCGAACTGCTTCACGATGGGCGCGTCCTCGGGATGATCGAGCGAGCCGATGGTCGTGTAGATGCGCGCGCTCGCGATGTTGTACTGGAACGAGAGCGGCGTGCCGCAAGTCGCGCAGTATCCGCGCTGTGCGAGGTTCGAGCTCGCGAAGAAACTGGGCACGCCCTGCGTCCATTCGAAGTTGTCGGGCGAGCCGCCGGCGAGCGCGGCGAATACGCCGCCCGTGGCGCGCTGGCACATGCGGCAATGGCAGACGTGCACATTCTCGAGCGGCGCGTAAAACGCGTACCGCACCGCGCCGCATTGACAGCCGCCGGTCGCGACTGGCTTTCGGCCCGCCGTCGTGCTCATGCGAAGAACATTCACTGGAAAGTGTCGCAGGCCTGCACGTTGCCCGACTCGAACCCGCGCCGGAACCATTCCTGGCGCTGCGCGCCGGAGCCGTGCGTGAAGGATTCCTGGTTCACGTGCCCCTGCACGCGCTCCTGGATCGTGTCGTCGCCCACCGCCGATGCGGCGCCGAGTGCTTCTTCGACATCGCCGGCCTCGACGATGCCGCGCGCGCGATCGGCGTGATGCGCCCAGAGGCCGGCGAAACAATCCGCCTGCAGCTCCATGCGCACCTGCAACGCATTTCCATCCGCCTGCGACGAGCGCGCCTGCGCGTTGCGAACCTTGTCGGAAATGCCGAGCACGGTCTGCACGTGATGCCCGACCTCGTGCGCGAGAACGTATGCCTTCGCGAAGTCGCCCTGTGCCGCGAACTCGGTCTCGAGCTGGCGAAAGAACTGCGTGTCGATGTAGACCTTCTGGTCGGCGGGGCAGTAGAAAGGTCCTGCCGCCGACGTCGCCGATCCGCACGCCGTGTTGATGCCCTGCTCGAACATGACTAGATAGGGCGCCGGATACTGCTGGCCCGCCTGCGCGAAGATCTGGTTCCAGGTGTCCTCGGTGTCGCCGAGCACGGCGGCGACGAACTGACCGACTTCGTCGCTGGGCGTGCCGGCCTCGATCGGCGCCTCGGTCTGCGCGCCGCCGCCGCCTTCGCCCATCAGGCCCATGATGACGCGCGGATCGACGCCGAGAAAATACGCCGCGAGCAGCGCGATGATCCCGCCGCCGATGCCGAACTTCATGCCGGGCCGGCCGGTGGAGCGACCGCGGTAATCCTGGACGTTGCGACTTTGTCGACTTTCGCGCCAGCGCATGCCGGGATGTTAGCAGAGGCACTCGGGGTATGATCCGCGCCTCGTGAAGTCCGGCCTGCCCATCGACGAAGTCCTGCCCGCGCTGCAAGCCGCGCTGCAACGCGGTCCCAATGCGGTCGTGGAAGCGCCGCCCGGAGCCGGCAAGAGCACCGTTGTGCCGATTGCGCTGCTGGAGGAATCATGGTTGCGGGGCGGCAAGATCGTGATGCTCGAGCCACGACGGCTCGCGACGCGCGCCGTGGCCACACGCATGGCGCGCACCCTCGGAGAATCTCCGGGAGAAACCGTCGGTTACCGCATGCGGCTGGAGACGCGCGTGAGCCGCCGCACGCGCATCGAGGTGGTGACCGAGGGCGTGTTCACGCGCATGTTGCAGAGCGATCCGGCGCTCGAAGGTGTCGCGGCGGTGTTGTTCGACGAATTCCACGAGCGCAGCCTGCATGCCGACACCGGCCTCGCGTTCGCGCTCGATGCGCAGGCGAACCTCGCGCCCGAGCTGCGGCTGGTGGTCATGTCCGCCACGCTCGACGGCGCCGCCGTCGCGAAGTTGTTAGGCGACGCGCCGGTGGTCACGGCGGCAGGCCGGGTCTATCCAGTCGACGTGAAGCATCTCGGCACGGGCATGCCGCTGTTGCCGGGCGGGCGCGAGGAGCCGTTGATCGCCGTGGTCCGCGCGATCCGGCGCGCATTGCAGGAAGCCGAGGGCGACATGCTCGTGTTCCTGCCGGGGGCGGGCGAGATCCGTCGCGTGCAGGGAATGCTCGACGAACCGGGCGCCGAGGTGTTGCCGCTGTACGGCGAGCTCGGTCCGGACGCCCAGGATGCCGCGCTCGCGCCGGCCAGGCCCGGTCGCCGCAAGATCGTGCTGGCCACGAACATCGCCGAGACCAGTCTCACCATCGACGGCGTGCGCATCGTCATCGACGCGGGACTCGAGCGCCGCAGCTTGTTCGACCCGTCGAGCGGCATGAACCGGCTCGAGGTCCATCGCATCTCGCGCGCCTCGGCCGAACAACGCGCGGGACGCGCCGGCCGTACCGCGCCCGGCGTGTGTTATCGGCTGTGGGGCGAGGGCGCCGAAAGAAGCCTGGCCGCCTACGCGCCGCCGGAGGTATGCGTCGCCGATCTCGCGCCGCTGGCGCTCGATCTGGCGGCCTGGGGCACGGATGCGGGCGCGTTGCGTTGGCTCGATCCGCCACCGGCCGCGACACTCGCGAGTTCGCGCGATCTGCTGCGGCGTCTCGGCGCGCTCGACGAGGCCGGCAGGATCACGGCGCACGGCAAGGCGATGCAGGAATTTCCCGCGCATCCCCGGCTCGCGCACCTGTTGCTGGAGGCGCGCCGCCTCGGGGTCGCGCCGCTCGGCGCGGAGCTCGCCGCGTTGCTGTCGGATCGCGACTTGCTGCGTGCGGGCGGGGCCATGCGCGATTCGGATATCCGGACACGCCTGGAAACCTTGCGACGCGGAACGGGCGCCGACCGGGGCGCGCTCGATCGAGCGCGGCGCGCGCAGCGCGCGTTCGAGCAGCAGTCGGGCCAATCGGCGCGGATTCCCTCCGCGGACGTGGATGCCGGCGTGCTGCTCGGGTTCGCGTATCCCGACCGCATCGGCCGGCGCCGCCCCGGCGGCGAGGCGCGTTATCAGCTCGCGAACGGACGCGGCGCCGTGTTTCCCGGCCCCGAGTCCATCGCGCGCGAGGAATTCATCGTCGCGATCGATCTCGACGATCGCGAACGTGAGGCGCAGATCCGCCTCGCCGCGCCACTGTCTCGCGCGGACCTGCTGGAGCATTTCGGCGAACACGTGCGCCGCGCGGAAGAGGTGCACTGGGACGAACGCACCGAGACCATCGTCGCGCGCCGCGCGGTGTGGCTCGACGACCTGCTGATCGAGGAGAAGCCCCTGCCCGAACCGCCGCGCGACGCGACCGCCGCCGCGATGGTCGAAGGTGTGCGTTCGCTCGGGCTCGACGTGCTGCCCTGGGACGACGAGGCGCGCAACTTCGTGGCGCGCTGCGAATTCTTGCGTGCACTGGGCCGCAAGGAGCTCGCGGACTGGCCGGATTTCTCGCGCGAGTCGCTGGTCGCGGACCTCGGCTGGCTCGAGTCGTTTCTCGATGGCATCACGCGCCGCTCGCAGCTCGCGCGCGTGCCGCTGCTCGATGCGCTGCGCTCGCGGCTCACGTACCCGCAACAGCAGAAGCTCGACGAACTGGCGCCCACGCACATCACGCTGCCGACCGGTTCTCGCGCGCGCATCGACTACATCGACGACAACGCACCGTGCGCGTCGATGCGCATGCAAGAGGTATTCGGCCTCGCCGCCACGCCGCGCATCGGCGGCGGCGCGGTGCCGGTCACGTTCAAACTATTGTCGCCCGCGCAACGGCCGCTGCAGGTGACGCGGGATCTCGCCAGCTTCTGGAGCAACGCCTACATCGACGTGCGCAAGGACATGCGCGGCCGGTACCCGCGCCACTACTGGCCGGAGAATCCGCTCGAGGCGGAGCCGACGCGGCGCGCGAAGCCGCGCGGCACCTGATCAGAGCCGGATCACGACCTTTCCGAACAGCGCGCCGGAATCCATGTAGTCGTAGGCCGCGGGCGTGTCCGCGAATTCGAAAACGCGATCGATCGCCGGCTTGACCTGGTGTTTTTCGAGGAATGCATTGAGCGCCTCGAAATCGGCGCGCGATCCCACGTAGATGCCCGACGCCGTGGCGTTACGGTTCATCAACACGCCCGCCGGAATCTCCCCGCCGAACTGCGAGAGCCCTCCGATCAGCGCGAGGTGACCACCCGGCGCGAGGCTCGCGAGCGACTTCGGCAGCGTTCCGGCGCCGCCGACCTCGAGCACATGCTGCACGCCGCCGGTTAGTTCCAACACGGCCGCTTCCCAATTCTGCGTGGTCCTGTAATTGACCGTGTGCGCGGCGCCCAACTGCTTCGCCCGCGCGAGTTTTTCGTCCGACGAGCTGGTCATGACGGGGATGCCGCCCAGCGCGCGCGCGAGCTGCAGGCCCCAGATCGACACACCCCCCGTGCCGAGCAGCAGCACCTTGTCGCCGGGCTGAATGCGTCCGCGCGTCACCAGCGAGTTCCACGCGGTCACGCCCGCGCAGGGCAGGGTCGCGGCCTCCTCGTACGATAGATAGTCTGGGATCCGCACGAGACCGTCCGCGTCTAACGTGACGTACTCGGAGAGCATGCCGTCCATGGCCCCGCCGAGCGCCGTCGCCATGTGCTCGGGCTGCGGGCGTCCGTCCAGCCACTTCTGAAAGAAGATTGCGGCGACGCGATCGCCTACCTTCCATCGCTTCACCTTCGCGCCGACCGCCGCGACTTCTCCCGCGCCGTCGGACAGCGGCACGAGATTCGGCCGCATCGGTCCGGGGTACCGTCCGAGCTTCACGTAGATGTCGCGGCGGTTGAGCGACACCGCGCGCACGCGCACGAGCACCTCGTCGTCGCCGGGTTGGCGAATCGGTGCTTCGACGAGCGTGAGTACCGGTGGCGCATCGCCGGCTTTAACGAGCTGGTATTGCCGCTGGACGGTTTGTGCCTCCGCGCCCATCGCGAACGCGGGCAGGACCAGCAGGGAGGCGTGGCGCAGTGCGGCAGACATGGAAATCTCCGGCGGTTGGGACGCCGGAGATTCTAGCGAGCGAGGTTCAGAGATTACGCGCGCCATAGCGCGCGGCTTCGTAGGCATCCTGCGCATCATTTCGCTGATATTCGAGTCGGCCCAGCCGCCAGGCGATGCGCTCGCGTTCCTTCGGCGGCAGATCCTCCTTCTCGAGCGCGGTGCGCAGGCTGTAGATCTCGCTCTGCAGCGCATCGACCTCGGCGCCGAGGCGGTTGACCTCGAGTCCGTGCTCGTATGCGTTGATCAGCCGTTCCTGGTCGTAGCGGCGGCAGATGCCGACGTCGAAGCTGCCGCCGTATTCGCCGAGTTGATAGGCGCGGTATGGCACGCAGAAGCGATCGAGTCCCTGCTCGCGGCCGGTCAGCCACTTCTCGCGGTCCGGCGTCACCGACACTTTGGCGCAGGCCGTGGCGTGGCGAACCAGGTATTCCTCCGGGCGACCGTTGGCGCCGTCGCGGACGCCGATGTCCTGCCAGTCGGCGCTGAGACACTCGCTCTTCGAAAGACTCGCGCAGCCGCTGAGCGAGCCGAGGAGCACGGAGGTGGCGATGAGTCTGACGAGCAGCCTTGTGTCCATGGCTGCCAATCTACCGGCCGCTGATTGAATCGATGCTGAACGGGCCGCGGGCTCCGTTGTGTCAAATCAACCGGTCAAACCGGCCCGCCGTCCTCGCGTTCGATGGCGAGCAGCCCCGCGCGGGCCGGATACCCAGGGCCATCCGGCCAATGGCTGCGCGGATCGTCGAGCGTGCCGCCTTCGCCCGGATGCTGGATGGAAAGGAACAGCGTCTTGCCGTCCGGCGTGAATTCACAACCGCAGACCTCGCAGCCGTTGGGGCCGCTCGCGAGTTGTTTGAGCAGGCCACGCCGCGGACCGCTGGTCTCCATGACGAAGCAGCCATTGTTAGGCACATCGCGCCCGTCCGAGTCGGTGACGATCCAGAGGCGTCCCTGCGGATCGATGCCGAGGTTGTCCGGGCAGTGGACCTGGCTCTGGTGCTCGCGATTCGGATAACCGGCGAAATACGTGTCCTTCGAGCCGACCTTGCCAGGGACGACGTCGTCCGCGTTCACGAGATAGCGCCCCTCGCCGGGATTGCCCGCGAGCAGGAACACGTTCCAGGTGAATCGGGTCGCGGTGCCGTCGTCGCCGTCCTCGATGATCTCGATGATGTGGCCGGAGCGGTTGTCGGGACGAGGATTGGCCGCGTTCACGTCGACGTCGGTTTCGCGTCCGTACCATTCCTTCCTGTCGGTATCGCCGCGGCTCTCGGACTTCGTGCACGGGATGTAGATGCGGCCCGTGATGGGGCTGGGCTCGACGTCCTCCGGGCGATCCATCGTGGTGGCGCCCAGCAAGTCGGCGGCCGCGCGCACCTTGATGACGACGTCGCCCTGGTTCGCGAACCCGGCGCCGGAATTGAGCGGACCTTTCTCGTCGTGCACGAGCGGCAGCCACACGCCGGTGCCGTCCGCGTCGAAGCGCGCGGCGTACAGCGTGCCGTGGTCGAGCAGGTCGCGGTTCGCGGCGGGGTTCTTCGGATCGAACCTGTCGCGCGTCACGAACTTGTAGATGTATTCGAACTTCTCGTCGTCGCCCATGTACGCGGCGACCTGGCCGCTCTTCGTGACGATGCTGTTCGCGCCTTCGTGCTGGAACCGGCCGAGCGCCGTGCGCTTGCGCGGCACCGACTTCGGATCGTGCGGGTCGATCTCCACCATCCAGCCGAAGCGCAGGAACTCGTTCGGCTCGTGCTTCGAGCTGAAGCGCGGGTCCTGCGTTTCCCAACCGTAGTAGCTGACCTTGCGCAGCGGGAAACGGCGGTATGCCTCGAGTGGCGCCTCGTCGCCGAGCGCGAAGTAGTCGTCGACGTTTTCCTCGGAGGTGAGATACGTGCCCCACGGCGTCTTGCCGGCGGAGCAGTTGGCGAACGTGCCAAGCACGCGCACGCCTTCGGGATCCGCTTTCGTGCGCAGGAGCGGATGCCCGCGCGCGGGGCCCATGATCTCCATCGGCGTGTTGGCGGTGATGCGCCGGTTGCCGGGCGCGGAGAGATCGCGCTTCCATCCGTCCGAGTCGCGGCTCACCTGCATCACGGACACGCCGTGCGCGGCCTGCATGAATGCGGTGCCCTGCGGATGTTTCGCGTACCACTCGGCGCGGACCTTGGGTGGAACCCCGAAGCCGCGCAGGCCCGGGAACATCAGGTCGACGTTCACGTATTCGTGATTCACGCAGACGAGCCCCACCGCCGCGCGTCCCGTCTTCAGCGGGAAATATCCGACCGCGTCCGCATTCGTGCCGAACTGGCGCTGTTGCGCGGTTACGGCGTCGTCACTCATCCAGTCATCCGCGTACAACCGGCGGGAATCGAAATCGGGCGTGCCCTTGAAGAGGCTGTCGCCCCAGCGCGCGACCACGTTGTAGCGATAGCCGTCCGCGATCACGAACTTGTCGACCTCCTGCGGCTCGATACTCGTGAACGAACCCGCCGGAGCCGGAGAAGCCGCCGAGGAGGGCGCGGAAGAATGCGAACAGGCGGCGAGGCCCACGGCGGCGCCGCTCGCGAGCACCGTGCGCCGCGACAGGCGCGTCTCGAGAATCTTTTCGAATGCCGATCGTTGACTCATGGCGTCGCATGCTAACGTCTGGCCGTTGCACGGAGAAGTACGAATGCCGCATGAGAAATCGCCCGGCCGCGCACTGGCCGCTCTCAGATTCACAATGGCCCTTTCGGTTTCGTTGTTCCTCGGCGCCTGCGATCGCGCGCAGGAGCCGGCGACCGCGACTCAGGAAAAGCCTGGTGCGGCCGAATCGGCGGTCGACCTCGCGAGCCTGCATGCGGATGCACCGGGGATCGCCTGGTTCGAGGGCGACGTCGACGCGGCGTTCGCGGCCGCGAAGGCGTCTAACAAACCCGTGTTGCTGTACTGGGGCGCGAAGTGGTGCCCGCCGTGCAAGCAGCTCAAGTCCGCGGTGTTCAGCCGGCCGGACTTCATCGAGAAGTCGAAGCTGTTCGTTCCCGTTTACCTCGACGGCGATCTGCCCGACGCGCAGAAGTGGGGCGACGTATTTCGCGTGATGGGATATCCCACCGTCGTCGTGCTCAAGCCCGATCGCACGGAGATCACGCGCATCGCGGGGAACATGGATCTTTCGCTTTATGCCGGCGTGCTCGACAACGCGCTGGGCGATGTGCGTCCCGTCAAGGACGTGGTCGATCTCGCGGTGAAGGGCGGGGCGCCGCTGGATGCCAGCGATTGCCGCCGGCTCGCGTATCACGCGTTCGGGCTCGAGGACGACGGCATCTTCGACAGCGCGAACTTGCAGACCGCATTCGAGAATGCGGCGCGGTCGTGCCCCGCCGAACTCGAGAAGGAGCGCGCGCGCTTGAGCGTGCGCGCCGCGGCCGAAGCCGCGAAGGCGCAGAGCGCGGCGATCGAGGCGGGCGCCAAGGCCGACAAGGCTTTGTCCGTGCTCATCGTGCGAGTGAACGAAGTGCTCGGCAACAAGGAGATCGCGCTCGCGAATGCCGACGTGCTGCGGAGCCTGCCCGGCGCGTTCTTCGCCGCCGCGCGCAACACCGTGCCGCAGGTCGCGCCGACCCTGCGCGAGCGCTACATGGCCGTCGCGGACGCGGCGACCGCGAATACCTCGTTCGCGCCGGCGGATCAGCTCGCGGCGCAGCTGATGAAGATCACCGCGTCGAAGGCATATGCGGCCGACGGCAAGGTGCTCACCGACGTGCGCAGCGTCGCGCTCGCCACGGCTTCGAAGATGCTCGAGGCTCCGCAGGAGCCGTACGTGCGCGCCGGTGTCGTGAACTCCGCGATCAACATCTACATCGCGCTCGACGAGTGGGAACGCGCGCGCGACCTGCTCGCGCTCGAGGCGAAGACTTCGAACACGCCTCACTACTACATCGGCGATCTCGCCGACGTCGAAGAGCACCTGGGCAACGACGAGCACGCGCTCGAGCTGTGGGCCGAGGCGTACGAAAAGGCGCAGGGACCCGCCTCGCGCTTCCAGTGGGGATACAGCTACCTGGACGCGCTGCTGCGGCTCACGCCCGACGACACCGCGAGGATCGAACAGGCGGGACTCGCCGTCACGGCCGAGCTCGACGGCCCGAACCGCATTCACCGCCGCACGCTCGCGCGGCTGAACCGGCTCGACGGCAAACTGCACGACTGGAGCACGACCCCGGCGCGCGAGGCCGTGTATGCCAAGTTGCGGACGAGCGTCCTGCAGGCCTGCGCCAAGTCGCCGGGCGAGGCGCAGGGATGCCAGGACTTCGGAAAGACCGCCGCTAGTTAGAGGGATCGGGGACAGATTTATTTATTGACGATAACGAGGGTCCCGTCCGGCTCCGGTTATCGTCAATAAATAAATCTGTCC
>JAFAGC010000112.1 GCA_023423065.1 Pseudomonadota bacterium | reverse complement strand
CTTGCAGTCGGACCTTGATGCCTATTGAACGCGATTGGACGGACAGGAGGAGCAATCTCGCACTAACTAAGATGCCGCTTCATCATCCTTGACAGCGTCGGGGAGTCCTTAGAGGTTGAGTTGAGCGGCGCGCGCGCCGGTGCATGAGCTTGGCACTTTATATATCACGCGTCCGCTCGAACGATTTGTTAGGCGTCATTACCACGTCGCTCCTCGGCATGCTTCGACTCTCGCCCAGATGTCCGTGCTGCTACTCTTCCAGACGCCACCCAAGAGATGGCGAAACTTGGGGTTCCGACGCGACTCATTCTCAATGCGGTCGATAAAGAGCGACCCATAGTCATCGATGAGATCTTCAAGAGGGCCCGCAGCCAGAACACCTACAACTTCGGCAGGAGGATCGAGCTCGAGAATTCGAAGTATCGCCTTCCAAGCATCCTCCGCCTCGGCGTTTTCCTCCCCACCAAGGATGCTCATGAAGCGTTCGACCGTCCACCAGAGTGGATGGTCACCCCGCAACAGGTTGGGGTCTTGCTGGGCCTCGACGTAGGCTCGGGCCCATTCGTCGATATCTTGTGACGACCGCGCCATGACGCCTAACGATTGAGTTGAGCGGCGCGCGCGCCGGCGTATGGGCTTGGCACTTTATCTCGCACGCGTCCGCTCCAACGAGGTGTTAGCCGTCACTCTTTGACACCTCTGAGACCGTGTCGATCATGGGTAACAGCTTTTCTAGGATATTTTCAAAGCCGGCAATGGATTGCTCGCTTAGTGCGCGAAGCTTTGCCGGTTCATTGCACGTGTCTGGAGAGAGAACAGGCACCATATTTAGCGTGCGAAAAATGCTTGGAAGGGAAAGCGCCTTACCAAAATCATTGGACATTTTTGCGACCAGCGCCGCAAAAGCCTGTTCCGCTGAGGCGCGTTGTGAATCGGTAAGTGCTTTCGCATCGAAGGCAAGGCGCACTTTAGTTCGCCACTTCTCACGCGCTGCG
Source organism: Pseudomonadota bacterium (assembly GCA_023423065.1). GTDB lineage: Bacteria > Pseudomonadota > Gammaproteobacteria > Steroidobacterales > Steroidobacteraceae > CADEED01. Next base: position 51,236 of record JAFAGC010000112.1, on the reverse strand, counting down.
ATCAAGCCGTCTTCGACGAACTTCGCCTCCTCTACAAGAGTCTTTTCACACGCGTTTGAGTATGGCGATAACTCATCGGCCACCACGGTTTGGATCGGGACAATTAGAAGAGCGAGGAAAGCAATACGCATGGAAAAGCGCTCCGTGACGGCTAACGGTTGAGCTCAGCGGCGCGCACGCGAACGCATGAGCTTGGCACTTGATGTCGAACGCGTCCGCTGCAGCGAGGTGTTAGAACGCACACGCCTGAGTTCTCCGAAGCTGATTCAGTCCCTTGGCACAAGCTCTCTGGCGCTTCGCGCCCATCCGTGACACCCGATCAAAGGGCGCTTCCCGAAGCTGAAGGGCAGGATGCCCCCACTGCCCAAGCGGCGCAACACCGCTTACCTTAACTGTCTGATCTCGCGATTCAAGCCGCTCAGTGCAGTTGGCTTGACGACCAGGCGACCGCGCACTTTCCCGGACTTGCGATTTATCTCGGGGGCCCGGTCGACAAATGCTTCCGACGCGCTGAGCTGGACGGTATCTACTTGCGCTGCGAGAAACTTTGGGCGCCGCGGAAACGAAGGGTGAACCCCCGCGAGAATCTTTCTTCTTTGCGAAAAGAATTGTGCGTTCTAACGATTGAGTTGAGCGGCGCGCACGCCGACGTATGGGCTTGGCACTTTATCCCTCACGCGTCCGCTCGAACGAGGTGTTAGACGTCATCTAGTTAACCGCATGGATCTCAATCATCGGTTTATCGCGAATCAGATCAAGGGTAAATGTATTCGAGACGTCTGTCGTTGGAGTAACGACGCGCCAGCGCAGCCAGAATCCTCCGCCTCCATCGCGAAACACCGTCGTAATGCGCTCGTTTGGAGCTACCGATACGGATCGAGTCTCGATGAGCAGATTCGAGGTGAATTCTTTTGGTCGAGCTCCATTGAACCCTTCCGAGTGGTACTGCGAGATCTCGACTACGGCCGGAACGGAGAGAAGATTTGCGACAACAACTTCGTAGCTCCGTTGACATGACGCAAACAACAGCGCTGCGAGCAAAGCTGAAGAAACTTGTAGGGCCCTTTGCATGACGTCTAACGTTTGAGTTGAGCGGCGCGCGCACCGCGGTATGAGCTTGGCACTTTATCTATCACGCGTCCGCTCCAGCGATTTGTTAGACGGCTCCGACGTGTTGGCATCATCGCCTTCCTCGTCCAGGCATTCACAAGAGATCGCTTGGCCGTCGCACCTGGGGCAGCGCTCGACGTCGCAGCTGATGACGTGGAACTGACCTTTCACAACCGCACAATCGTGGCAGGGTCGCTCGTTCGCCCCCCAGTCGTCTGCTTCCGAACCGTAGCGAATGCGTTCGTAATCTTGCCCCGCGATTTGGTAGTGGGTCTCGAGCTGGGCCGCCTCAATACGTTCGGGCCAGCCTTCGATGACTGAGACGCCGTTGTAGATGACGCGACGTTGGTTCATGTGTGCTCGCGCCGTCTAACGATTGAGTTGAGCGGCGCGCGCGCCGGCAATAGTGAGTGGCACTTTATCCCTCACGCGTCCGCTCCAACGAGGTGTTATGCGGCATAACGTTGAGTTTAAGGTAACGTCACTTCAGACGAACTAACGACCTGGCGAATAGCAGTCCAAACTGCCGCGGCTTGCGTGATCTGTGCACGCTTGTTCGCATCGTATGATGCGAATGTCTCCTTTGAGACCGGCCAACCGTTGAGTTCGACTCTGTGCTTCTTCGCACCAATAGCTATTTCCATACTCCTGAGATCATCGTCAGTGGGCATGTCACCCACCGAAGCCGGAAGCGAGAAGAATTCGTTGCTCCAGATGGTTGTGACCAGCGCATCAATTTGCTTTGACGTGAGCTCTAGCTGGACCGTATGGTCATGTGGCGAATCGCCTCTATTGTCATGAATGATGACCTTACCTTTTCCAGAAGTGCTGACAACCAGATCGAACGCACAGCATCGACTAGTGGGCCAAATAAGGTTGTAGCCGGAGAGAGATGCTTTGATCTTAAGCGGCTCTGCCGCTCGAACGGGTTGAGCGGAAACGATCGCGGCAAACGCGACGATTGCCAACGCGCCCGCTGACGATCGGCATTGTGGGGACCTAGAGTGCCGCATAACGGTTGAGTTGAGCGGCGCGCACGCCGATGTATGAGCTTGGCACTTTATCCCTCACGCGTCCGCTCCAACGATTTGTTAGGCATCACACTTGTGTCGACTTCAATAGACGCGCCCGCCGGCGGAACGGAGGCTCAACATTGAGCCACGCATTGACCTCAGGCGAACTCAACGAGAATGGACCGTGACCGATTGGCCGGCGCAGCAGCAAGCCTGGAACGGGCCCGAAGTGGCGCGAACAGTACTCACCGGACAGCCGACACACCCTATTCCAATAGAAGTACCGCCCTGTCGCATTGAGAACCGCCGCGCGGGCACGAATCGCGGACATGTAAACCGCGTGCTTAGCCCAGAACTCGTCCCGCGACCAAAAGTACCGCCGCGACCAATCGCCGCGGCGTAGGAGCTCGTTGTGCTTACGAAGTGCGAGGCTCACTGATGCCTAACGGTTGAGTTGAGCGGCGCGCTCGCCGGCAATAGCGATTGGCACTTTATCCCCCACGCGTCCGCTCGAACGAAGTGTTATGCGTCATGACGTAACCAAAACCACCACATACTGGAGCTCCCACCCCTTCTTCTGCATACAGTGGGCGAGCTGCGCAGCTCTGACTTCACGAACAGGCACTTCGTTGAGGTCCGCGTACTTCTTCGCTAAATCAACAACGCAGTTGTGAACGTCCGCTGATTTGCGCTGCTCTTCAACTGGTGAGATGTTGCGAATCGCGTTAAGACCACCCTCGCCTGATGGCTGCCAGGCAAACATCGTTTTATCAATTCTCGCTGCAGTCGAGGTATAGGCGTCTAGAACAGAACAGCCTTGGCAGAACAGAAGCGCGATGCAGAACGCGACGCTAGAATGACGCATAACGATTGAGTTGAGCGGCGCGCACGCCAGCAATTGCGAGTGGCACTTTATCCATCCCGCGTCCGCTCGAACGATGTGTTAGAACGCACACGCCTGAGGTCTCCGAAGCTGATTCAGTCCCTTGGCACTTCATATCTGGCGCTTCGCGCCCATCCGTGACACCCGATCGAAGGGCGCTTCCCGAAGCTGATATGCAGGATGCCGCCGCGCAGCCAGCGGCGCAACACGGCTTACCTTAACCGTGTCTTTTGGCACGCCAGGCAGCGCGCCTGAGGGTCTAGACGATGGCGGACCGCACTCCCGACCGGACTTGCGATTTATCTCAGGGGCTCGGTCGAACAGTGTTTCCGACCCGCTGACGTCGATGCTTGGTTCAGTGCGGCACCGCGAGACATGGGCGCCGCGGAATCGTAAGCCGACACAATGACGCCGCGGAATCGAGTGTCACAAGACAGCGCCAGAGTCTTAAAGATTTGTGCGGTCTAACGATTGAGCTGAGCGGCGCGCATGCCGGCGTATGCGCTTGGCACTTTATCCTTCACGCGTCCGCTCGAGCGAGGTGTTAGGCGGCACCGACGGTAAATCATTGCGGTTCCCTCAACTCCACGTTGACGCTTTCACCCGAAGCCACAGCTAGTGCGTGCTCTAAGGTGAGATTGAACCACCATTCCGCACCCCCGGCTTCAAGGTAGCTGAATGTGAATGCGCCCTCTGTTGCTTCGAAGCCACCCACAAGCCGGCCAGATTGAAACTCATCACTGGACTCAATCGCCGCCCATTGGGCAAGCGACAGCTGCCGCGCGGCAATCGCCTGGCAAATTTCGAGGAGCTGCGTGGCAGCTTCGGAATCTAGTCGCTTCGCTATCGACATGTGCCGTGCCGCCTAACGGTTGAGCTCAGCGGCGCGCGCGCCGAAGTATGAGCTTGGCACTTTACCTTTCACGCGTCCGCTGCAGCGAGGTGTTAGAACGCACACGCCTGAGTTCTCCGAAGCTGATTCAGTCCCTTGGCACACTCTCTCTGGCGCTTCGCGCCCATCCGTGACACCAGATCGAAGGGCGCTTGCCGAAGCTGCTTCGCAGGATGCCGCCGCTTAACCAGCGGCGCAACCACGCTTACCTTAACCGGTTGGATCACCACAGGCAGCCCGCCAGCCGCTGCATCGGGGATTGCCTGGCCGCGATGTTGACCGGACTTGCGATTTATCTCGGGGGCTCGGTCGATTGTTGTCTGCGACCAGCCGAACTGTCCGCTTGATCGGTGCGCTACCGCGATGTCCGGGCGCCGCGGCAAGGAACGGTGGAACCCTCGTGATGATTTCCACACGATGCGGAAAGAATTGTGCGTTCTAACGGCTAAGCTCAGCGGCGCGCACGCAGGCGCCTGAGCTTGGCACTTGATGTTGAACGCGTCCGCTGCAGCGTGGTGTTAGAGCGCACATGCCGTACCTCGACGAAGCCGTTTTAGTCCCTTGCCACTGACCTCTCTGGCGGATGGCCCGCATCCGTGACACCGGATCGGAGGGCGCCTGCCGAAGATGGAACAAAGGATGCCGCCCCTGCTCCAGCGGCGCAACCGCGCTTACCTTAACCCTTTGAGCAAGCGGCCCGCGGTCTTGACCGGACTTGCGATTTATCTCGATGGCTCGCTCGAGCAAATGCTTCCGGCCCGGTGAGACCAGGCCGATTGATCTGTGCGCCACCGCGACGACTGGGCGCCGCGACAACGAAGGGATGACTCTGGCGAGATGCTCGAAGCTGAAGAAGAGATTTGTGCGGTCTAACGATTGAGTTGAGCGGCGCGCACGCCGATGTATGAGCTTGGCACTTTATCCCTCACGCGTCCGCTCGAACGATTTGTTAGGCGACCCGAGTTGATCACGCTACAGCGCATCGTGTATCTCCACGTGACCACGGTCAATCGCATCTACCACCCACCCAAGGGGCCTACCCTTTTGACCCTGGATGTTGGGCTCAATCAGTTCAAGAATCGTATGAGCTTGCGTCACCGTGAGACCGTTCATGAGCGAGACAACGTGCCACGCGCGTGTGCGCTGCGACGAAGGTGCATACGGCTCCGCCCTAGGGTTCACCACGCGAATGATGTGATCTCCGTGCGCGCCTAGAGTAAGGCTGGCTTTCCCGTCCTTTCGCGACTTGAGCGTGACCTTCGCCATTTCAACCTCAAGGCATGTCTTTGCGCCCATTGCGCGAGCGGATAATCAGGAGCTGACGCATCGGTCGCCTAACTCTTAATTAGACGGCCAAAGAAAGTCATATTTTTCGACAAACTGCATAGATATCGGCCTCCCCCTCTCCGCTAACTATTGATTCAAATAGACCACGGCCGCCGCATGTCGTCAAACGCTGCCGATTGGATATGCAGCCTGCTCATATATCACTCCTCCTCGACCACGTCCGCGCCGAAATCAACAAGCGCCACTACAGCTATCGAACCGAAAAACAATATGTCGGATGGATCGTTCGATACATCGAGTTTCACGGCGGCCAACATCCTAAGGCAATGGGTGGTCCCCAGGTCGAGGCCTACCTCTCCCATCTCGCGACCACGTGCAACGTCGCCGCGGCAACCCAGGCACAGGCGCTCGCCGCCATCCTCTTCCTCTACAAGCGGGTCCTGTGCATCGACCTGCCTTGGCTCGGCAACGTCACGCGCGCTCGGCGCCCCAAGCGCCTTCCGGTCGTACTCACCCGTGACGAAGTGCGCCGCGTTCTGGATCAATTGCGCGGCCCATACCGCACCGTCGCTACCCTGCTTTACGGCAGCGGGCTCCGCCTGCTGGAAGCGTTGCGAGTGCGCATCAAGGACGTCGACCTGTCGACCCGTACCCTCGTCGTACGCGACGGCAAGGGCTTCAAGGATCGCGTCACTGTCATCCCGAACTCGCTCATCGCCCCACTCGGAATCCGCATCGCGAAGCTGCGCCAGCTTCACGACGCCGCGGTCGCGGCGGGATTCGGCGGTGTCGAGCTGCCGCACGCGCTCAATCGCAAATACCCTCGCGCGCACCTGGACTTCGCATGGCAATACCTCTTTCCGGCCGCTCATCCGACGCGCGATCCGCGTACGGGCGCCTGGCGCCGACATCACCTCCACGAGCAATCCATGCAACGCGTGGTGCGTGAAGCGGTGAGGCGCTCAGGTCTAGACAAGCCCGCCTCCTGCCACACCTTTCGCCATTGCTTCGCCACGCACCTGCTCGAAAGCGGCAGCGACATCCGCACCGTGCAGGAGCTCATGGGCCACGCAAGCGTCAAAACGACGCAGATCTACACGCACGTCCTGAATCGCGGCGGCATCGCGGCGCGCAGCCCGCTCGATTGACACCGGCGCGTGCGCTACCCTGCACGCCCCATGCGAGTCCTGCTCGTCACGCCGCCGATGATCCAGCTCAATACGCCGTACCCCGCGACGGCGTATCTGACGGGCTTTCTGCGCCTGCATGCCGAGAACCTCGGACTCACGGTCACGCAGGCGGACGCATCCATCGCCCTCTTCCTGCGCCTCTACTCCGCGCCACTCATTTCCCGCATGGCCGATGAACTGCGTGCCCGCACGCGCTCCGCGAGGAAGGCGCCGCCCATGCCGCCGTCGATCGCGCATTTCCTCGAGCACACCGAGCGCTACGTCGAAACCGTCGAACCGGCGATCCGCTTCCTCCAGCGTCGGGATCCGAGCCTCGCCTTCCGGATCGTCGGCCGCGCATATCTTCCCGAGGGCCCGCGCTTCCAGAGCGCGCTCGACGACCAGATCCACGCCGCGTTCGGCGCGCTCGGCACGACCGAGCAGGCACGCTACCTCGCGAGCCTGTACGTCGACGATCTCGCGGACGTATGGCGCGACGGCATCGATCCGCGCTTCGAGCTCGCGCGTTACGGCGAACGCCTGGCCTCGAGCGCGGCCTCGTTCGATCCGCTGCACGACGCGTTGACGGGCGAACCGACCCTCGTCGACGAGACCCTCGACGACATCACGCGCGAGCTCATTGCCGACAAACCACCCGACGTCGTCGCGATCACCGCGCCTTTCCCGGGCAACGTATATGGCGCCTTCCGCATGGCGCAGACGATCCGCAAGCTCGCGCCGAGGGCCACGCTGATCCTCGGCGGCGGCTGGGTGAACACCGAGCTGCGCAGCCTGCGCGACCCGCGCGTGTTCGACTACTTCGATTACGTCACGCTCGATGACGGTGAACGTCCGTTGCTCAACCTGCTGTCGCGACTGCGTGGCCGCGACGTGCCGCTCGTACGCACCTACGTGCGCAAGACCGGAGCGGTGGTCCTCGAGCACGATGCCACCCAGCACGACATCCCGCAGAAAGACACCGGCATCCCGACCTACGACGGCCTGCCGCTCGACCGATACGTCTCGATCCTCGAGATGCTGAACCCGATGCACCGCTTCTGGTCGGACGGCCGCTGGAACAAGATCACGATGGCGCACGGCTGCTACTGGAAGAAGTGCTCCTTCTGCGACGTGTCGCTCGACTACATCGGCCGCTATGACGAGCCGGCGACGGATCTCATCGTGCAACGCATCCGCGCGTTGATCGCCGAGACGGGCGAGACGGGTTTTCATCTCGTCGACGAAGCCGCCCCGCCCTCCGGCCTCAAGGCGCTCGCGAAGCGCCTGATCGCCGAGAAGCTCAGCATCACGTGGTGGGGCAACATCCGCTTCGAGAAAACCTTCACGCCGGAACTGTGCAAACTACTCGCGGAATCCGGATGCGTCGCCGTGAGCGGTGGTCTCGAGGTCGCCTCGAACCGTCTGCTCGATCTCATGAAGAAAGGCGTGTCGGTCGAACAGGTGGCACGCGTGACGCGTGCGTTCACGGACGCCGGCATCATGGTGCACGCCTATCTCATGTACGGTTTCCCGACCGAAACCGAGCAGGACACCATCGACGCGCTCGAGCGCGTGCGACAGCTCTTCGCGGCCGGCTGCATCCAGTCCGCCTATTGGCATCGCTTCTCCGCGACCGCGCATTCGCCGATCGGGCTCGCGCCGCAGGACTACGGCATCACGCTGAAGCCGCCGTCCAGCATCACGTTCGCGCACAACGACATCGCGTTCGAGGATCCGACGGGCACGGATCACGACTACCTGGGCGTCGGCCTGCGCAAGGCGCTCTACAACTACATGCACGGCATCGGTCTCGAAGACGACGTACGTGTATGGTTCGAACCGCGCGTGGCCGCCCGTCGCGGCAATGGGCACAAACACTCGCGCGGAATCCGAGGTTTCGCCGTGCCGCGCACCACTGTGCCGCCGGAGCTGATCGAGCGCAGCCTCGCCTGAAGCAACCAGCCGGTGCTGATCGCGTTCAACAAACCCTTCGGGGTCATCTGCAAATTCAGTCCCGAGCCGGGCAAGCAAACGCTCGCGGACTTCATCGACGTGCCGAATGTCTATCCGGCCGGCCGGCTCGACACCGACAGCGAAGGTCTGCTGCTGCTCACCGACGACGGCGTGCTGCAGGCGCGCATCGCGGAGCCGCGCCACAAGATCGCGAAGGTCTATTGGGCGCAGGTCGAAGGCGCCGCGACGGACGAGGCGCTCGCCAGACTTCGCAGGGGCGTGGACCTCGGCGACTTCGTGACACAACCCGCCGAGGCGCGGCTCATCGACGAACCCGCCAACCTGTGGCCGCGCGATCCGCCGATCCGATACCGCGCCAGGATTCCGACCTCGTGGATCGAGATCACGCTGCGCGAAGGCAAGAACCGCCAGGTGCGCCGCATGACGGCCAAGGTGGGTTTTCCGACGCTGCGGCTGATCCGTTCGAGCGTGGGCCACGTGAGCGTCGAGGGATTGCCGCTCGGAACCTGGCGTGAAATCGATCCGGATGCGCCCTGGAGTGGGCGCTGAAGCGTCGACAGGCGCCTGCGAGACGCGCGTGGGCGGCGACCTTCAGTCCACGGCTAAAACGGACTCCGTCCCCGGCATCGCGGCTTCAGGCGCTCGCCGCTTCCGGTAACTGCGCGGCGCGATGCTGCCGCGCGGCCTTCACGAAGCCGGAGAACAGCGGATGACCGTCGCGCGGCGTCGAGGTGAACTCCGGGTGAAACTGGGTCGCGACGAACCACGGATGCGTGGGTAGTTCGATGATCTCCACGAGATCGTCCTTCGACAATCCCGAGAACCGGAAGCCGGCCTGGCTGTAGCGGTCGCGATAGGTGTTGTTGAACTCGTAACGATGGCGATGCCGTTCGGACACGGTCTCGCCGCCGTACACGACGCGCGCCAGCGTGTTGGGCTCGATGCGCACTTCCTGCGATCCCAGGCGCATGGTGCCGCCCTTGGCGGTCGCGTCGTCGCGCTTCTGCTCGCCTTTCGCGGCATCGAGCCATTCGGTGATGAGCGCGATCACGGGATGCGGCGACGCGCGGTTGAACTCGGTGCTGTTCGCGTTCTCGAGGCCGAGCACATGCCGGCCGTATTCGATGCAGGCGAGCTGCATGCCGAGGCAGATGCCGAGATACGGAATCTTGTTCTCGCGCGCGTAGCGCACGGCCGCGATCTTGCCCTCGATGCCGCGTTCGCCGAAGCCGCCGGGCACGAGGATCGCATCCATGCCGGAGAGCGCATGGGTGCCGTGTTTCTCGATGTCGGTCGACTCGATGTAGTGCACGTTGATGCGCGTGCGGGTCTTGAGGCCGGCATGCATCAGCGCCTCGTTGAGCGAGATGTAGCTGTCCTTGACCTGCACGTATTTGCCGACCATCGCGATGTCGACCTGGCCGTCGGGGTTCGCCTTCGCGGCGACGACCTGCTTCCACTCGGTCAGATCCGCGGGCGGCACGCTCAGGCGCAGCCGGTCGACCACGATCTCGTCGAGGCCCTGCTCGTGCAGCAGCATCGGGATCTTGTAGATGTCGTCGGCGTCGACGCCGGAAATGACCGCGCGCTCCTCGACGTTCGTGAACAGCGCGATCTTGCGGCGCTGCTCGTCGGGCAGCGGGTTCTTGCAGCGGCACAGCAGCACGTCGGGCTGGATACCGATGCCGCGCAGTTCCTTCACGCTGTGCTGCGTGGGCTTGGTCTTGATCTCGCCCGAGCCCCCGACAATGGGGATCAGCGTCAGATGCAGGTACACGCAGTTGTTGCGGCCGAGCTCGACGCCGAGCTGGCGGATGGCCTCGAGGAACGGCAGCGACTCGATGTCACCGACCGTGCCGCCGATTTCGACCATGCAGACGTCCGAATCGCCGGCGCCCAGCATGATGCTGCGCTTGATCTCGTCGGTGATGTGCGGAATGACCTGCACCGTCGCGCCCAGGTAATCGCCGCGGCGCTCCTTGGCGATGACGCGCTCGTAGATGCGGCCGGTCGTGAAATTGCTGTGGCGGCCCGTGGTCGTGCGCACGAAGCGTTCGTAGTGGCCGAGGTCGAGATCGGACTCGGTGCCGTCGTTGGTGACGAACACTTCGCCGTGCTGGAACGGGCTCATGGTGCCCGGATCCACGTTGATGTACGGGTCCAGCTTCACCATCGCGATCTTGAGACCGCGGGCTTCGAGAATGGCGCCCAGCGAGGCGGCGGCGATGCCTTTCCCCAACGAGGAAACGACGCCACCAGTGACGAAAACGAACTTGGTCATGAGGGAGCCCGCCGCGTGAAGAATGGATCAGGTCGACGGGCGGGCAGGTTAGCAGAAATGGGGACATTCCTCATTTCGTTGTAACAATCGACCGCGACGAGGGCCGCTGCCGACTCCTCAGACGATTGTTACAGCGAAATGAGGAATGTCCCCATTTCAGCCGCGCGTCCAGACCAGGCGCGCGCGGCGGCGGGATTTGACACTCGCGGCGACGGACGCATCGACCCAGCGATCTCCCGCCGCGATTAATCGATTCCCGGAGCGATCCCCGGCGAACAGCAGCGGGATTCGCGCGCGCTCCTCGATCGTGAGTTTTGCCTGCTGCATGAGCTTCTTGAGCGGCTGCGTGCGCGCGCGTGGGCCGGGGCGCAGCTTTTCGCCGCCCTTGCGTGCGCGCAGCTCGAGCGTTTCTGGCAAGGCGTCGAGGTCGATGTCGCCCGCGGCGTCGTCGACGAGGCTGAGGCGATCGCTGCCGTTGACGATGCACTGGCGCTCGTCGCGCCACTTCCATGATTTCAGTGCGGTTTCGGATTGCGGAGTGCGCGAAACCTCAGACTTCACTTCAAGTTCGAGCCGGCCGGCGCGGCGGCGGATGGTGCCGCCGGGCCATTCGACCGACGGTTGCGCATCGGCGCGCGCGTCGAGCAGCGTCTGCGCGATCTCCGTCGTCTTGAGCGTGGACGGCAGTTCGGCGCCCGACGCCGCGATGAACGCGCGTAGTGCATTGCGACGGCGCGCGGTGGGCAGCGTGCGCAGCACCGAGACGTTGAGACCGCCGCCGTCCGCCGCGGCGGCGAGGTCCGCATTGGCCAGCGATCCCAGCAGCTCGGCGGCCGATGCCATGTGGCGCGCGCTGCGCGCGATGGTCTCGTCGATGCCGGGCCACTTCTCGCGCAGCAACGGCATCACGCGATGGCGCAGGTAGTTGCGGCCGAATCGCGTGACTTCGTTGCTGGGGTCGTCGATCCATTCCAGTCGATGCCGGCGCGCGTACGCCAGGATCTCGTCGCGGCTCACGCCGAGCAGCGGCCGCGCGATGCGCCCGGGGCCGAACGGCGCGATCTCGGGCATCGACGCGAGGCCGTTCACGCCGGCGCCGCGAAACAGTTGCAGCAGCAGGGTCTCGACCTGGTCGTCGCGATGCTGGGCGGTGACGAGGACTTCGCCGGGCACGAGCGCATCGATCAGGAGCGCGTAGCGGGCATCGCGCGCGGCGGCTTCGGGGGACTCGCCGCGCTTGCGGCGGATGTCCGCGCGCAGCAGGTTGATCGGCAGCTTCCAGCGGCGCGCCAGGCGTTCGCTGTCCTTGGCCCACTGCCCGCTCGCCGCCTGCAGTCCGTGATCGACGTGCAGCAGTCGCAGGCTCGCGAATCGGCGGCGTTGCTTCGCCAGGGCATGCGCCAACACCGTGGAATCGACACCGCCACTGAAGGCAACCGCAACGCGGGGCCGCGCGCCCGTGAGCTCGAGGAGCCTCGTAGCCGGATCGATGCGGGTCGTGCGCTTCACCGCGGCCAGGCCTGTCCCCGTTTGCTAGGAATCGAGGAATGTCCCCATTAGCTTTCGCTGAAGACGCCGTAGCTGTCGATGCGCGCGTTGCGCATCGCGCGCAGCTTTTCGGGCGACAGTTTCTCGAGGTCTTCGAGATGCCGGATCAGCGCGGCCTTGATGGTCTCGGCCGTCATCTGCGGATTGCGGTGCGCGCCGCCCACGGGCTCCGGGAGAACTTCGTCGACGAGGTTGAATTTCTTCAGCCGGTCGGCGGTCATGCCCATGGCTTCGGCCGCGACCTCCTTCTTGTCCTGGCTCTTCCAGAGAATCGAGGCGCAGCCTTCGGGCGTGATCACCGAGTACGTGCTGAACTGCAGCATCAGCAGCCGGTCGCACACGCCGATCGCGAGCGCACCGCCCGAACCGCCCTCGCCGATCACGCAGGCGATGATCGGCACGCCGAGCACGGCCATCTCGAACAGGTTGCGCGCGATCGCCTCGCTCTGGTTGCGCTCCTCGGAGCCGACGCCCGGATAGGCGCCCGCGGTGTCGATCAGCGTGATGATGGGCAGCCGGAAACGCTCGGCGAGCCGCATGAGGCGCAGCGCCTTGCGATACCCCTCGGGCTTGGGCATGCCGTAATTGCGGCGCACGCGTTCCTTGGTATCGCGTCCTTTCTGGTGGCCGATCAGCATCACGGCCTTGCCGTCGAGCCGCGCCAGGCCGCCGACGATGGCGAGGTCGTCGCCATACATCCGGTCGCCGTGCAGCTCGTGGAAATCCGTGAAGACGAGATTGGCGTAGTCGAGCGTGTAGGGCCGCTGCGGATGACGCGCGAGCTGCGTCATCTGCCAGGGGGTCAGGTTCGCGAAGATGTTCTGGGTGAGCTGTTCACTCTTGGCCTGGAGCCGGGTGATCTCTTCCTGGATGTTTACGGACGTGCCGGAGGGCACGTGCCGCAGTTCTTCGATCTTCGCCTCCAGTTCGGCGATAGGTTGCTCAAAGTCTAGGAAATTCACTGCCATAGGGGCGGGAGGATAATGGGGACAGATCTATTTAGCGACGATATTTATCGTCGTTAAATAGATCTGTCCCCAGTTGCGGCCTCGGCCACCTGTGGGGGTGGGCTGTAGAGGACCGCGATGCGGCCCCGGCCCAGCAGCTTCTCGAGCTCCTCGAGCAGGGCCGGTGCCGGCCTCACCTTCCAGTCGGGACCGAACGAGAACGTGCCGCGCGCACCCTTGCCGTGGAACTGCGCCGCGAGATGGCAGGCGCCGCCGCGATAGGGCTCGAGCACGGCCTGCAGGTTCGCGAGCAGGCGGGTATCGCCCGCGGTGAGCTTGAGCACGATGCGCCGGGCTTCCTTCTCGCGCAGCCGTTCGAGCTCGCTGACCTTGTTCGCGCGCAGCACCCAGGTGTTCGCGAACTCGTCGAACCTCACCTTGCCCTCGACGAGCAGCAACGCATCCTTCACGAGCAACTCGCGGTACTGCTGGTACTGCTCGTCGAAGAAGCTGCACTGGATGCGGCCGGTGTCGTCGTCGAGCGTGATCTCGGTGCGTGGTCCGCGCTTGCGGAAATCCTCGACGACGCCCGCGATCGCGACCGGCTTGCCGCCGAAAAACGCGCGCCCGCCCTCGCCGCTCGGCTTGTCGGCCTCGAGATAGTCGACGATGCGGCCCGTGATGAACCGCGGCAGGTCGTTCGCGAAGCGATCGATGGGATGTCCGCTGATCGCGCGGCCCAGCGTTTCGCGCTCGCCGCGCAGCCGCATGCTTTCGGTCCACTCGGGCTGATCCGGCGCCTTCACGCGCACCGTGTCGGCGGCGTGCGGCGTCGCGAGACCGAAGATGTCGTGCTGGCCGGTCTCGTTCGCCTTGGTGTTCTGTTCGCCGAGCGCGAGCGCCGCATCGAGCCGGTGCATGAGGGTCGCGCGGTTCGTCGCGAGGCCGTCGAGACTGCCGGACTTGATCAGCGCTTCGAGCACGCGGCGGTTGATCTTCGACAGGTCGAGCCGTCGGCAGAAGTCCTCGAGGCTCGCGAAGTCGCCATGCGCCTTGCGCTCGCTCACGATCGCCTCGACCGCGCCCTCGCCCACGCCCTTGATCGCGCCGAGACCGTAACGGATGGTCTTGTCGTCGACCACCGCGAATTCGTATTCCGAGAGATTCACGTGCGGCGGCAGCACGGTGAGGCCGACTTCCTTGCGGCAGTCGTAGAGCAGACCGACGACCTTGTCGGTGTGGTCCATGTCGGCCGAAAGCACCGCGGCCATGAACGACGCCGCTTCGTGCGTCTTGAGCCAGGCCGTCTGGTACGACAGCAACGCGTACGCCGCGGAGTGCGACTTGTTGAAGCCGTAACCCGCGAACTTCTCCATGAGGTCGAAGATGAACGCCGCGCGCTCCTCGGGCACGCCGTTCTTCACCGCGCCGCCCACGAAGATCTCGCGCTGCTTGGCCATCTCCTCGGGCTTCTTCTTGCCCATCGCGCGCCGCAGCATGTCGGCGCCGCCGAGCGTGTAGCCGGCCAGCACCTGCGCGATCTGCATCACCTGCTCCTGGTACAGGATGACGCCGTAAGTCGGCGCCAGCACCGGCTGCAGGCTGGGATGTAGATAGTCGATGGGCGGCGCGAGAGGATCGTTGCGGCTGAACTTGCGCTCGATGAAGTCGCCGACCATGCCCGACTCGAGCGGACCGGGGCGGAACAGCGCGACGAGCGCCACGATTTCCTCGAAGGTGTCGGGCTTGAGGCGCCGGATCAGGTCCTTCATGCCGCGAGATTCGAGCTGGAACACCGCGGTGGTGCGCGCCTGCTGCATGAGCTCGTAGGTGGCCTTGTCGTCCATCGGCAAGGCGGAGATGTCGAGCGGCGCCTCGCCTTTCGATGCGCGCCGCGCGTTGATGATCTTCACCGCGCGGTCGATGACGGTCAGCGTGCGCAGGCCGAGGAAGTCGAACTTCACGAGGCCCGCGGCCTCGACGTCGTCCTTGTCGAACTGCGTGACGACGCTGCCGCCCTTGTCGTCGGCATAGAGCGGCGCGAACTCGGTCAGCTTCGAGGGGGCGATGACCACGCCGCCCGCGTGCATGCCGGCGTTGCGCGTGAGGCCCTCGAGCGACTTCGCGAGGTCGATGAGATTCTTGATCTCCTCGTCCTCGTTGTAGAGCCGCTTGAGCTCGGGCTCTTTTTCGATCGCGTCGTCGAGCGTGATGCCGAGCTCGAACGGAATCAGCTTCGCGATCTTGTCGACGAAGCCGTAACCCATGCCGAGCACGCGGCCGACGTCGCGCACCACGGCCTTCGCGGCCATCGTGCCGTAGGTGATGATCTGCGAGACCTTCTCACGGCCGTATTTGTGCGCGACGTATTCGATGACGCGGTCGCGGCCGTCCATGCAGAAGTCGACGTCGAAGTCGGGCATGGACACGCGTTCGGGATTCAGGAAACGCTCGAACAGCAGGTCGTACTTGAGCGGATCGATGTCCGTGATGCCGAGCGAATACGCGACCAGCGAGCCCGCGCCCGAGCCGCGGCCCGGCCCCACGGGCACGCCGTTCTCGCGCGCCCAGCGGATGAAGTCCGCGACGATCAGGAAGTAACCCGCGAAGCCCATCTTGCTGATCACCGCGAGCTCGGTCTCGAGCCGCTTGCGGTATTCGTCGATGCGCGCGAGCTGCGCCGCGTCGAAGGTCTTCTCCCGCGCCGCGAATCCCTTGAGGGATTCTTCGCGGATGTGATCCTCGGCCGACACGCCCTCGGGCAGGGGGTAGATGGGCAGACGCGACTCGCCGAGCTTCAGAGGCAGCGAGCAACGCCGCGCGATGGCGACGGTGTTCTGCAGCGCCTCGGGAATGTCGGCGAACAACACGGCCATTTCCGCCGGCGTGCGCAGGTACTGCGACTCCGTGTAGCGGCGCGGACGCGAAGGATCGGCGAGCTGCGCGCCCTCGGCGATGCAGACGCGCGCCTCGTGGGATTCGAAGTCGTCGGGCGACAGGAAACGCACGTCGTTGGTCGCAACCACCGGAATCGAGGTTTCCTGGCTGATGCGCACCGCCGCGGCGATCTGGGTCTCTTCGTCGGGACGCCCCAGCCGCTGCAACTCGAGGTAGTAGCGATCGCCGAACAGCCCCTGCCACTCGCGCGCGATCGCAAGCGCGTCGGCCTCGCGGCCGTTGGCGATCGCGCGGCCCACGTCGCCTTCGGCGAAGCCCGACAGCGCGATCAGGCCCGCGGTGGATTCGGCATCGAGCCAGGCGCGGTCGATGATGGGAACGCCGCGTTCCTGGCCTTCGAGCCAGGCCTTCGTGACGAGATTCGCGACGTTCTGGTAGCCGCCCGGATCCTTGCACAGCAGCGTGAGCCGCGCCGGAGCGCCGCGCGAGCGGACCATCACGTCGACACCGATGATGGGTTTCACGCCGCGCTTGAGCGCCTCGCGATAGAACTTCACCATCGCGAACAGGTTGTGCTGGTCGGTGACCGCGACCGCCGGCATCCCGAGTCCCGCGGTCTTCTCCACGAGCTCGGGAATCCGCACCACGCTGTCCTGCAACGAGTACTCGGTGTGCAGGCGAAGGTGGACGAATTCCGGGGTCGGCATGGCGCGCGAGTTTAGCAACGAACGCGCGCGTTATTCGTCTTGGCAAAAGGATTCAGGGACTTGGGAGACGCGCTTCGAGTACTCGACCAGCCAATCCCGGACTTCGCGTCCGCACGGATTGGGAATTCGGCTCGGGCAGTGCTGCCCAGAGAACTGAGATGCGGGTCACACTCGCCGCGAATCCCTTCGGCGGGGACCGACAACTCCCGGGCATTACCGTGAAGGCGCTGCCTCGATTCCCTGAAGTTGTGAGTCATATCAACAGTCCGCGAACAGCCCGGGATCGATAATTTCGGTCTGAAATACACGCCTCTTGCAGGGCCGCAATGCGCATCCGCCGGCTCCAGACCCGCATCATCGTGCTGTTCGTGGCGCTGCTCGCGCTCGTGCAGGCGGCGGCGTTCGTGTTCGTCAATGCCGCGAACTCGAAGAACGCGCGCGCGAAGGTCGAGGAGGAGCTGAACGTCGGCCAGCGCGTGTTCGCGCGCCAGCTCGAGCAGAGCGCGGAAAAACTCAAGATGTCCGCGCGCGTGCTCGCGTCGGATTTCGCGTTCCGCGAAGCGATCGCGACCCACGACAGCCAGACGATCGGCTCGGCGCTCGCCAACCACGGCGCGCGCATCGGCGCGGACGCGATGGTGTTCGTCAATCTCGACGGCCGCGTCGTGAGCGACACGCTTCGGCCGCGCGCCGAAACGCGCACGTTCGAATATCCCGAGTTGATCGCGGCGGGCCGCGATGCCGGCGCCACGATCGCGATGCTCGATGGCCGTGCCTTCCAGCTCGTGTCGGTGCCCGTGCGGGCGCCGTTGCCGATCGGCTGGGTCGTCATGGGATTCGCCGTCGACGACGCGCTGGTGCACGATCTGCGCCAGCTCACGGAGCTCGAGGTCTCGTTCGCGTACGAGACACCCGAGGGTCGGCGCCTGCTCGTCTCGACGCTCGGCGTGCAGGACCAGCCGCAACTGCTCGCCGGCATGCCGCCGCACTCGAACGGCGCGACGCGCCTCGTCATGAAGATCAACGACGTCGATCACCAGGCGCTGGTCATTCCGCTCGGCGCCGATTCGGGCGAACACGTGGTGGCGGTATTGCACCGCTCGCTCGCCGACGCCCTCGCCGCCATCGGCGGGCTGCGCAACACGCTCATCGTGCTGGCCGTCGCGAGCCTGTTGCTGTCGCTGATCGGCAGCGTCGCGGTGGCGCGCAACATCACGCGCCCGCTCGAAACGCTCGCGAGCGCGGCGGAGCGCATCGAACAGGGCGACTACGACGCCCCGGTCGACGTGCGCCGCGCGGACGAGATCGGCGTGCTCGCCTCGAGCCTCAATCACATGCGCGGCGGCATCGCCGACCGCGAGAAACACATCCTCAAGCTCGCGTACGAAGACCCGCTCACGGACCTCGCCAACCGCTCGCGCTTCGCCGACCTGCTCGAGAGCGCGATCGGGCAGGCAGCCCGCGGCCAGGTGCGGCTCGCGATCCTCATGATGGATCTCGACCGCTTCAAGTACGTCAACGACACGCTCGGACACGGCGTCGGCGATCACGTGTTGCGCGAAGTGAGCGCGCGCCTGCAGCGCGCCGTCGCGGGCGCGGAGTGCGTCGCGCGGCTCGGCGGAGACGAGTTCGCGATCCTCGTCAAACACGGCGGCGAGACCGATTGCGCGGAAACCGCGCGCGCGATCATCGACGCGCTCGAGGAGCCGATCCTGTTCGAGGGCCAGCCGCTCGACGTCGGCACGAGCATCGGCATCGCGCACTACCCCGAACACGGGCACGACGCGCAGACGCTGGTGCGCAACGCGGACATCGCGATGTACGCGGCCAAGCGCAACCGCTCGGGTTTCGCGATCTACGTGTCGCACTACGACACTCACCAGCAGGAACACCTCTCGCTGCTCGGCGAGCTGCGGCGCGCGGTCGAGCGCGGCGAACTACGCCTGTATTACCAGCCGAAGATCTCGCTGCACACCGCGAACATCTGCGCGGTCGAAGCATTGATCCGCTGGGAGCATCCGCAGCGCGGGCTCGTGCCGCCCGCGCAATTCATCCCTTTCGCCGAGCACACCGGCTACATCAAACTACTCACGCGCTGGGTGCTGCGCGAGGCCGTGCGCCAGGCCGGCGAATGGCAGCGCGCGGGCCTGAGGCTGCAGGTGTCGGTCAACATCTCCGCGCGCGACCTCATGAACCGCGACCTCCCCGACCAGGTCGCCGAACTGCTCGACGAACACGGGGTCGCCGCCAGCCTGCTGTGCCTCGAGATCACCGAGAGCGGCTTCATGGACGATCCGGCGCATGCGCAGAAGGTGCTCGACCGCCTGGCCGAACTCGGCGTGAAACTCTCGATCGACGATTACGGCACCGGCTACTCGTCGCTGTCGTACATCATGCGGCTGCCGGTGCAGGAGCTGAAGATAGACCGCTCGTTCATCTCGCGCATGACCTCGGACCCGGAAATTTCCACGATCGTGCGTTCGACCATCGATCTCGGTCACAACCTCGGACTCAAGGTGGTCGCCGAGGGCGTCGAGGAACTGGCGGCATGGAACATGCTGCGCACGCTCGGCTGCGACGACGCGCAGGGGTTTTTCATGAGCCAGCCGTTGCCGCCGGCCGCGCTCGCGGAATGGATCCGCTCGAACGACGGCGTGTTCGAGACCTCGAGCGCGATGCTGCGCGCGGCGGCGCCGCGCTCGCGCTGAAATCCCTCAGTCTTCGACGACCTCTTCGGCCAGCTCTTCCATGCGCACGGGCGCGAAGCTGCGCCGGTGAAGCGGGCTCGGGCCGAGCGACTTCAGCGCCGCCACGTGCGCGCGCGTCGCATAACCCTTGTGGCCGGATAACGAAAATCCCGGATATCGCCCGCACAGGTCGCGCATCATCGCGTCGCGCGTCGTCTTGGCGAGAATCGACGCGGCGCTGATCGACGAAACGATGGCATCGCCGCCGATCACCGCTTCGTACTTGCACTGGAAGCCGAGTCCGTCCGGACACGGACAACGATTGCCGTCGACGAGTACTTTCTGCGGCGGTACGGCAAGCCCGAGCAGCGCGCGCCGCATCGCGAGCATCGTCGCCTGGAAGATGTTGATGCTGTCGATTTCCTCGACGTCCGCCCACGCGACCGCGTAACACAACGCGCGCTGGCGGATCTTCACGGCGAGCCGCTCGCGCTCCTCGGGCTCGAGCACTTTCGAATCGGCGAGCCCGCGGATCGGACGCTCGGGAGTCAGGATCACGGCGGCGGCGACGACGGGGCCCGCGAGCGGACCGCGCCCCGCTTCATCGACGCCCGCCACGCGTATCCGGACTTTCATGCGTGCGCATTCCATGTGGAGACCAGCTCCGCGACTTCGGCGGCCGCGCGCTCCGCGCCGTCGCGCCGCAGTTTCTCATGGATCGCGACGAACTCGCGTTGCACGTGCGCGACGTCTTCGGGGCGCTCGAACCAGCGCAGCAACGCGGTGGACAGATTCTCGGGAGTCGCGGCCTCCTGGAAGTACTCGGGCACGAGCTCGACGCCCGCCAGCAGGTTCGGCTGCGAGAAATGCCTGATCTTCACGATGCCGAGCCTGCGCAACACGAACGCCGTCAGGGGTGCGAGCTTGTACGCGACCACCATCGGCCGCTTGGACAGCGCGGTTTCGAGCGTCGCCGTGCCCGAGGCGCAGAGCACGACGTCGGCGGCGGCCAGCGCGCGCCGCGCATCGCCGTCGAGGAAGCGGACCTTGGCGCGCATCGTCTCGCTGAAATGCGCGGCGAACAGGTCGCGTAGCGCGGGCGTGACCATCGGCGCGATGCAGACGAGATCGGGAATGCGCTGCGCGGTGAGCTCGGCCGCGCCGGCGAACGAATCGGCGAGACGTTCGACCTCGCCGCGCCGGCTGCCCGGCAGGAGCGCGAGCACGCGTGCGTCGGGCGCGATCCCGAGCGCGGCGCGCGCACCGGCGCGGTCCGGTTCCATCGGAATCTGGTCGGCGAGCGGATGGCCCACGAACGCGGCACGTACGCCGTGTTCGCGGTAGAACTCCGGCTCGAACGGCAGCAGGCACAACACCAGGTCGCAGGACTCGCCGATGGTGCGCACGCGCCCCTGGCGCCACGCCCACACCTGCGGACTCACGTATTGCACGGTCTTGAGTCCCGCGCGCTTGAGCCTGCGCGCGAGGCCGAGATTGAATTCGGGCGCATCGATGCCGACGAACACGTCGGGACGCCAGGCCACCATGCGCCGCTTGAGCGCGGCGCGCAGCCGCAACAGGCGTGGCAGATGCTTGAGGATCTCGGCGAGACCCATGATCGCGAGCTCTTCGCTGTCGAACCAGGCCGTGCAGCCGGCCGCCTTCATCTTGGGTCCGGCGACACCCGCGAACTGGGCCTCGGGATATCGCCGGCGCAGCGCTTCGATCAGCGCGGCGCCGAGGGTATCGCCCGATGCCTCACCCGCAACCAATGCGATGCGCAATCGCGACCTCCCTTGCCAGAACGTCAGCGCACGATACTGCGAGTCGAGTCGCCGATGAAGTCGACCAGGGGTTTGAGCTCGGGCTGGGATTCGGCGCGGCGCGTGAGCTCCTCGACCGCATCGCTCAGCTTGAGGTCCGAGCGGTACAGCACCCGGTACGCGTTCTTGAGGTTGCGGATCTGCTCCGGCGTGAAGCCGCGGCGCTTGAGGCCTTCGGAATTGATCGAATGCGGCGCCGCCGGCGAGCCGACCGCCATCACGTAGGGCGGCACGTCGCGCGTCACGGCGGCGTTGTTGCCGAGGAACGCGTGCGCCCCGACCTTGGTGAACTGGTGGATGCCGGCGTAGCCGCCCATGATCACCCAGTCGCCGAGGTGCACGTGCCCGCCGAGCGTCGCGTAGTTAGCCAGCACGCACCGGCTGCCGACGTGGCAGTCGTGCGCGACGTGCGTGAACGCCATGAACAGGTTGTCGCTGCCGATCGTCGTGACGCCGCCGCCGCCCACCGTGCCGCGGTTCATCGTGGTGAATTCGCGGAACACGTTGCGGTCGCCGATCTCGAGCCGGGTCGGTTCGCCCTTGTACTTGAGGTCCTGCGGCGCGTCGCCGATCGAGGAGAACTGGAAGATCTTGTTCTGCTCGCCGATGGTGGTCGGCCCGTTGATCACAGCGTGCGGACCGATCCACGTGCCGGCGCCTATCTTCACGCCGGGACCGATAACCGTGTATGCGCCCACCGTCACGTCGGACGCGAGCTCCGCCTGCGGCGAAACGATGGCCCGTGGATCGATGTTGCTCACGCCGTCGGCGCCTTCTTCGACTTGTTGGTTTCGGGAGCGACCATCATCAGCGCGGAAGTCACTTCGTCCTCTCCCACGTACGCGACGGTCGAGAACTTCCAGATGCCGCGCATCTGGCGCTCGAGCTTCGCCGTGAGGATGAGCTGGTCGCCCGGCTGCACCGGCTTGCGGAAGCGGGCCTCGTCGATGCCGACGAAGTAGAACTGCGTGGACTCGTCCGGGACGACATCGGCGGTGGTGAAGGCGAGGATGCCCGCGGCCTGCGCCAGCGCCTCGATGATCATGACACCCGGCATCACGGGGCGGTGCGGAAAGTGACCCATGAAGAACGGCTCGTTCACGGTGACGTTCTTGATTGCGCGGATGCTCTCGCCCTTCTTGCACTCGAGCACCCGGTCCACGAGCAGGAACGGATACCGATGCGGCAGCAGGCGGCGTATGCCCATGATGTCGAGAGAAATCGACTCGGTCATTTAGCTAGTCCTCGGAATGGTCCTTGTCGGCCGCCGTGAAACCCACGTGTTTCTCCACGGCCCGCAATCGCTTGGCCATCGAATCCAGCCGCTTGATGCGACCGACGATGCGACGCCAGGTGCCCGCCTCCTCGGCCGGCAGCGCGGAAGAATACACGCCCGGCTTGGTGATCGAATGGGCAATCAACGCTCTTCCGAGGATGACGGTGTCGTCGCAGACGGACAGGTGCCCGGTGAAACCGGCTTCGCCGCCCACATAGCATCGCTTGCCAATCGTGGTGCTGCCGGCGAGCCCGGTCATCGCCGCGATCGCCGTGTGCTCACCGATGCGGCAGTTGTGAGCGACCATGATCAGGTTGTCGAGTTTCACGCCCGCTTCGATGACAGTGTCTTCGATCGCGCCGCGGTCGATGGTCGTGTTGCAGCCGATTTCCACGTCGTCGCCCAGCGTGACGCTGCCGACCTGCGGCACCTTGACCCACGCGCCCTTGTCGTTGGCGAAGCCGAACCCCTCGGCGCCGATGACCGCGCCAGGCTGGACGACGGCGCGCGCGCCGATCTTCACGTGATGCCCGACGAATGCACGCGCGACGAGCCGGCTGTCGGCGCCGACGACGACGTCGTGCTCGATGACCGTGCCGGGACCGATGTAACAGCGCGCGCCGATCACCGCGCGTTCGCCCACGGTGACGTGGGCGCCGATCTCGGCCGACGCATCGATTCGCGCGCTTTCCGCGACCACGGCGGTCGGATGTACTCCCGGCCGCAGCGGCGGATCCGGATGCAGCAGC
The DNA here is from genome assembly GCA_023423065.1 of Pseudomonadota bacterium. Taxonomy (GTDB): domain Bacteria; phylum Pseudomonadota; class Gammaproteobacteria; order Steroidobacterales; family Steroidobacteraceae; genus CADEED01. The sequence goes on along the minus strand of JAFAGC010000112.1, from coordinate 27,992 downwards.
ATCGCGACCCGGGCGTACGTCACGTGCGGATTGGCGGCGATCAGCGACGGCACCGGCGAGGAATCGGCGGACTTGGCGTCGAGGATGATGGCGCCGGCGCGCGAATCCTTGAGCCGCGCAGCCAGCTTGGGATTGGCCAGAAAGGTGACGGCGCGCGGTCCCGCGTGGGACAGCGCGCCGACGGAGTCGACCACGATCTCAGGATCGCCGCGCAGCTCGCAGCCGAAGTGCACCGCCAGCTCGCCAAGCGTCACGTTCATGGCGGAACGCTCGAGATCACGGGGGCTGCCCCCGATTATCAGGGCTTGGCGGCGGGCTTCGCGGGCGCCGGCGAACCACCGGCCGGAGCCTTCGGCGCACGCGCCTGCAGGGCAGCCAGCACGGCCGGCGTGATGTCCACCGCCGGAGTCGCGTAGATCACGCCCTCGGCGATCACGATGTCGTAGTTCTGCGCCTTCGCGTAGTCGCGCACTTCGGTCATGAGCGAGCGCTGCAGTTTGCCGACTTCGTCGTTGCGCTTGGCGTTCGAGTCGTCCTGCAACTCCTGCTTCTTGCGCTCGAGATCGCGCGCGCCGTCGCGCAGCTCCTTCTCGGCCTTCGTGCGCTGATCGGGGCTCATGGTGGCCGCATCCTTCTGCAGCTTCTCGCTCTTGGTCTTGAGCGCATTCTCCGCGGCGACTATCTGCTGCAGGCGCGGACCGAATTCGGCGCGCAGCGCTTCCTGCACCTGCTTGGCCTGCGGGGAATCCTCGAGCAGCCTGGCATAGTCGACGACTCCGACCTTGACCTGCGCCATGGCCGGCACGGCTAACAAAGTCGCCGCGAATGAACCCAACAGAATCTTGCGAAACGAAAACTGCACTGATATCACCCCTTAGAAAGCCTGTCCTACCGAGAACTGGAAACGTTCGACTTCGTCCGGATAGATGTTTGCGTCGCCCTTGTAGGCATTCAGCGGCATCGCGTAGCTGAAACGGAAAACGCCGAGCGGCGCCAGCCATTGCACCGCCAAGCCCGTCGAATGCTTCAACTTATCATACTCGAAGTCGTATTCGACCGGCTGGCCCATCCGGCCCCGGAATTCGTAGCGATCGCCGGTCGAGAAGATGTTGCCGATGTCGTAAAACCACGAAAGTCGCGCGGAAGTTTGAAACTTCTGCGGCAGCGGGATCAGGACCTCGGCGCGCCCCGCCACCTTCATGTTGCCGCCGAACGGGCGGCCGAAATCGTCCTTCGGGCCCAGGCGGCTCTCCTTGTAACCGCGCACGGTGTCCGGGCCGCCGCCGTAGAACTGCCTGTAGGGCGGTAGCGCCGTGGTATCCCCGATGTCCATGCCGTAGGCGAACTCACCACCCAGCTGCAGCGTGAACCGGCCGAACAGGGGGACGTACTTGACGAACTCGTAGCTCGCGACCCAGTACTCCACATCGCTGATGCCGGGCAGCGCGTAGGAGAGCCCGAACGAGTGGCGCATGCCGCGATCGGCGAAGAGCGAGCGGTTGCGGCTGTCGTAGTTCCATGACGTGTTGAACTCGAGCACGTTGTACTCGGTGTTGAACAGGATCAGGTCGCGACCCGGTTCGCACTCGGGGTTGGTGTCGTACTGGAGGCAGGTGATCGTGGGGTTGCCGTTCTGGCTCACCCACTCGATGGCCTGCGTCGCGCTGCCGCCGCTGGTCGTGAGCAGACTCGACCGCTGGTACGAGAGACCCAGGCGGATGCCCTGGAATTCCGAGATCGGGTATCCGATGTCGAATCCGCCGGCGAGCGTCTCGGACGAGAAGTCCGACGAGGCCGAGACGAACTGCGTCTGGTCTCGATAGGAGATGCTGCCCGTCAGGCCGACGTTGTTTGGCGTCAGGTAGGGCTCGGTGACCGAGACGCCGTATACCTTGCTGTAGCGGCCGGAGTTCAGATCGATCGACACGCGGCGGCCGGTACCGAGGAAGTTGGCGTCCGCGTAGTTGCCGCTCAGGATGAACGACTGCGACTCGGAATAACCGATGCCGCCGCCGAGCTGCGCCGAGGGGCCTTCTTCGATCTCGTAGACGATGTCGACGAGGTCGGGCGTGCCCGGCACGGGGTTCGTCTCCGATTCCACCTTCTTGATGTACGGCAGTCGCTGCAGGCGCTGCTTCGAACGCTCGAGCGCGGTGTTCGAGAGCCAGCCGCCTTCGAGCTGGCGCATCTCGCGCCGCAGGACGTCGTCGTTGATCTTGGTGACGCCGTTGAACACGATGTGGCGCACGTAGACGCGGTTGCCCGGATCGACGAAGAACGTGATCGACAACTCCTTGTTGGCCGGATCGCCCATCGTCGTCGGCACGGGGTCGACTTTCGCGAACGCGAAGCCGTCCTCGCCGAGACGGTTCTGCAGCAGGTCCTGGGTCGCAGTGATCACCTTGCGCGAAAACGTGTCGCCGGGCCGCACGAGCAGGTAGCGGCGCAAGACCGCCTCCGGGATGACGAACGTGCCGGCGAGTTTCACCTCGCCCACCTTGAACACTTCGCCTTCGTTCACGTTCACCGTGATGAAGATGTCGTCCTTCTCGGGCGCGATCGCCACCTGGGTCGACTCGACCTCGAAGTTCGCGTAACCCTTGTCCATGTAGAAGGAGCGCAACTTCTCGAGATCGCCCTGCAGCGACTCGCGCGAATAACGATCGTCCTGCTTGTAGAACGACAGCAGGTTCGGCGTCTTGAGCTCGAAGGAATCGAGGATGTCGTCTTCCTTGAAGGTCTCGTTGCCCACGATGTTGATCTGCCGGATCTTGGCGCGTTTGCCCTCGACGATGTCGATGTTGATCTTGACCTTGTTGCCGGGGACTTCCTCGACGTTGGTCGTGATGCGCGCCGCGTACTTGCCGCGCGCGCCGTACTGGTCCTGCAGGAACGAGGTCACGTCCTCGAGCACCGAGCGGTCGAAGGTCTTGCCGCGCGCGAGGCCCACGTTGCGCAGCGACTTCGACAGATCCTCGGTCTTGATGTCCTTGTTGCCCTTGATCTCGAAGCTTTCGATCGTGGGACGTTCGTTGACCACGACGATGAGCGTGTTGCCGTCGCGGCGCATCTCCACGTCGCGGAAGAACCCGGTGTCGTACAGCGCGCGCACCGCTTCGCGGATGCGCTGCGAGGACAACGTGTCGCCGATGTTGATCGGTAGATAGTTGTAGACCGTTCCCTCGGTGACGCGCTGGAGACCTTCCACGCGAATGTCGCCCACCGTGAACACCGGCCCCTCCTGGGCATACAAAGGAGCGGCCAGCAGGATCCAGCTGGCGACACAGAACTTCGCGAACCTCATCGTCAAGTTGATCCCCTGAATTGTTATTTGCCGGCGCCCGGGAACAGATACGTGATCAGATCGTTGAACAGCGCCACGCCCATGAGCAATGCAATGGCGACCAGCCCCGCCTGCTGGCCGAGCAGATAGACCCGCTCGGACAACGGCCTGCCGCGGATCCATTCCGCGACCTGGAAGACTATCTGGCCGCCGTCGAGTATCGGGATCGGCAACAGATTGAGGAACCCGATCGACAACGACAGCAACACCAGGATCTGCAGGTAAACGGCCGGGCCGGCGCTCGCCGCCCTGCCCGCGAAGTCCGCGATGGTGATGACGCTGGTTAGATTGTCGGTCGAGACCTTGCGCGTGATCATGCGCCAGAAGAAGGTGGCTTGCGCGGCCGTCATGTCCCAGGCCTTGATCACGCTGGCGGAAAGCGCGCTGACCGGGCCCAGGTCGACGCGGGTCTTGTATTCGGCGGGAATGTACGACTCGTCGCTGTCGGCCCGGCCGATCCGGAGCATGCCGATTTCCTCGCCCTGGTCCGTGGCGCGCTCCGTGGTGACCCGCTTCGAAAATTCCTCGGAATCACGGCGCACCCGCACCAGCAACTCCTGGCCGGGACGCGCGCGCACGTAACCCACCATTTCGTCCCAGGTGCGCATCGGGGCGCCATCCAGTGCGACGATGACGTCGCCGGGCACGATGCCGGCGAGGTCCGCCGGCCCGCCCTGCACCACGCTGTAAACCAGCGTGGGGATGACCGGTCGCCAGAAATCGAAGCCGAGACTGCGCGGCAGCCTGCCCGGCTTCGTCATCTCGAATCGTTGGTCCTCATCGGCCACGGCGAGCGTGACGTCGCGCTCGGCGCCGTTCTCGCCGCGCACGCGCAGGTTCACCACGCCGTCGTCGCTGACCGCGGACATCAATCTCATGAATGCGTCGCTGCGGTCATCGATCTCGCGACCGTTCATGTTGACGATGACGTCCTTGCTGCGCAGTCCCGCCTTGTCCGCGAGCGAACCGATCGTGACGTCGCCCACCACGGGCTTGACGCTGAGTTCGCCCTGTACCCACAACATTCCCCAGAGAACCGCCACCGCGAAGATCAGGTTCGCAGCGGGCCCGGCGAGCAACACGAGGATGCGCGCCCAGGGAGGACGGCGCGTGAAGGAGCGCGGAAGATCTTCGGGAGGCACCGTGCCATCGCGCTCGTCGAGCATGCGCACGTACCCGCCGAGCGGGATCGCGCCGATGACGAATTCGACGTGATCGGGCGCCTTGCCGACGCGCTTCCAGATGGGTTTGCCCAGGCCGATGGAAAAGCGCAGCACCTTGAAGCCCAGCTTGCGCGCCACCCAGTAATGGCCGAACTCGTGGATCGAGATGAGCAGGCTGATTCCGATCAGCCCCCAGAGGATTTTCCAGCCGATGTCCATCAAGTCCCTTTATGCATGAACGGCACGGGGCCGGATGAAAGCGGATGCGCGTTCCCGCGCTTCGGCGTCCGCCGAGAGCACGTCGGCAATATCGCGGATTTCGCCGCCCGTGGTAGCCGCCATTACCGACTCAATGACCGCCGGAATTCGCGCAAAGTTCAATCCCCCCTCGAGGAACGCCGAAACGGCCACTTCGTTTGCCGCATTGAGTGCCGCGGGCCTCGAGCCCCCCTCCCGCGCGGCCTGTTGTGCCAGGCCCAGGGCGGGAAAACGCCGCAGGTCCGGCGCCTCGAAACGCAGCATTCCCACCTTCACGAGGTCCAGGGATTGTACGCCCGAAGACACACGTTCGGGCCACGCGAGCGCGTGGGCGATCGGCGTGCGCATGTCGGGCGCGCCGAGCTGCGCGAGCACCGAGCCGTCCACGTACTCCACCAGCGAATGCACGATGCTCTCGCGATGAATCAGCACTTCGACCTGCTCGGGTGCAACCCCGAACAACAGGCAGGCCTCGATGAATTCGAGACCCTTGTTCATGAGGGTTGCCGAGTCGACCGAGATCTTGCGGCCCATCACCCAGTTAGGGTGCGCGCAGGCTTCGTCGGGCGTGACGTTCTCGAGGCGTGCGCGATCGGCGTCGACGAACGGTCCGCCCGAGGCCGTCAACAGGATGCGTTTGACTCCCGGCGGCGCGGCTCCGGCGACCGCGTCGCGCGGCAGGCATTGGAAGACCGCGTTGTGTTCGCTGTCGATCGGCAGCAGCGTCGCCCCGGACGCGCGCACGGTCTCCATGAGCAGCGGCCCGGCCATGACGAGCGATTCCTTGTTGGCGAGCAACAGGCGCTTGCCCGCGCGCGCCGCGGCGAGTGTCGACGGTAGCCCCGCCGCGCCGACGATCGCGGCCATCACGCTGTGCACTTCGGGATGGCTCGCGATCCCGGTGAGTCCATCGGCGCCGCCGAAAACCTGCGTGTTCGCCTTGCGCGCGCGCAGCGCATCGCGCAGCCGTCCAACCAGCGAGGCATCGGCGATCGCGGCGTACGGCACGGAGAATCGCGCGCATTGTTCGGCCAGCTTCTCGACATTGCGATGCGCGCCGAGCGCGAACACGCGGAACCGGTCCGGGTGGCGCGCGATCACGTCGAGCGTGTGCTCGCCCACGGAACCCGTCGAGCCGAGAATCGCGACGTTGTTCACGCGACGACTCCCGCGCCCAGCAGCGCGAACAACAAGGCCGGCGCGGCGGCCGTGACGCTGTCGATGCGATCGAGCATCCCGCCGTGTCCCGGGAACACGGTGCCGCTGTCCTTGAGTCCGACCGCGCGCTTCAACATGCTTTCCGTCAGGTCGCCGACGATCGACAGCGCGGCGACCGCGACGCACAGCATCACGAACTGCCCGATGTCGACATTGAACACGTACACCGCCGCGCCCCAGGCCACGAGCCCGCTGGCGATGACGCCACCGAACACACCCTCCCAGGTCTTCTTGGGAGAGACACGCGGCGCCAGCGGCACCCGGCCGAACCAGCGCCCGAAGAAGAATGCGCCGGTGTCCGCCGCCCACACGAGAGCCAGCGTGAAGAGCACCCAGCGCGTGCTGCCCGTGGTCAGCGTCAGGTAGACGAGCGCGAGCCAGCACGGAACCAGCGCCAGGATGCCCGCGAACGCGGCCGCGGCCGGCGGCACCCTGCCGGGCGCGAAACACAGCCACAGGAAGGCGCCTATCCACCACGCGACGGCGACGGTCATGACGGCCTGCACGAAGCCCGGATACGCGACGTATCCATAGAGGCAGGCGAGCAGCGCGACCGTCACCGCGGCCGTGAATACGACCCGCGACTTCAAACTACCCGCGCCGATGAAACCCGCCCACTCCCAGGCGCCGATCAGGACCAGCACGCTGACGAGCCACACGGTGGCGATCGCCGGCAGCCCCAGCATCACGATCATCAGCACCGCGACCAGCGCGATGGCGGTGAGCACGCGCTGCCTAAGCACGGCCGCCCGCCTCGCGCGACTTTTCCGCGAGCTGCTGGCGCGTGAGCCCGAAGCGCCGCTCCCGGCCCGCGAACGATTCGAGCGCCGCCTCGAACTGCGGGACGTCGAAGTCCGGCCACAACGTGTCGCACACGTGGATCTCGGTGTACGCGAGATTCCACAACAGGAAATTGCTGATGCGATGATCGCCGCCGGTGCGGATGAACAGGTCCGGATCCGGCACGTCGCCGAGCGCGAGCTCGCGCGCGAACCGCTGCTCGTCGATTTCGTCGGCCTTGAGCGCGCCGCTCGCGACCGCGGCCGCGAGCTTGCGCGCGGCCTGCACGATGTCCCAGCGTCCGCCGTAACTCACCGCGACCTGTAGTTTGAGCCCGTCGTTCGCGGCCGTGAGCTTCTCGCACGCGGCCATGCGCGATTGCAGGTTGACGGTGAGCGTGTGACGGTCGCCGATGAATCTCAGGCGCACCTTGTTCTTGTGCAGCTCGTCGACCTCGCGTTCCATCGCCTCGAAGAACAGCTGCATCAGCGCGCTCACCTCGGTGGTGGGCCGCCGCCAGTTCTCGCTCGAGAACGCGAACACCGTGAGGGCGCCGATTCCGCGGCGCGCGCACTCCTCGACGCACATGCGCACGGGACGCACGCCTTCCTTGTGGCCGGCATGGCGCGGCAGGCCGCGGGCTTCCGCCCAGCGCCCGTTGCCATCCATGATGATGGCGATGTGGTTAGGAACGCCCAACTGCGTCACCGTGATCCGCAGGTCCGCTCAAACCTGCATGATTTCCTTTTCTTTCGCGGCGAGCTGGGCGTCGATGTCGCCGATGTACTTGTCGGTGAGCTTCTGGATGTCGACTTCCGCCTTCTTCTCGTCGTCCTGCGTGATGAGCTTTTCCTTCAGCGCTTCTTTCACGTCGGTGATCACGTCGCGGCGCACGTTGCGCACCGCGACGCGCGCGTTCTCCGCGTCCGCGCGCACCACCTTGGTGATGTCGCGGCGGCGCTCCTCGGTCAGCGGCGGCAGCGGAATGCGGATGACGGTGCCTGCGCTCATCGGGTTCAGTCCGAGATCGGACTTGTGGATCGCCTTCTCGATGGCCTGCACCATGTTCTTTTCCCAGGGCGAGACGACCAGCGTGCGTGCGTCCTCGACGCTGATGTTCGCGACCTGCTTGAGAGGCGTGTCGGTGCCGTAATAGTCCACCTTCAGCGTTTCGATGAGCGACGGATGCGCGCGACCCGTGCGCAGTTTCTTCAGATCGGCCTGGAAGGTCTCGACGCATTTGCCCATGCGAGAGGCGGCGTCCTTCTTGATGTCTTCTAACATGGTTGACCCTGTTGTTTGGATGGGCGCTTAGTCGTTGGTCACGACAGTACCGATATCCTCGCCGCGCACGACGCGCGGCAGGTCCCCGGCATTGTTGAGGTTGAAAACGGTGAGCGGCATGCGGTTGTCGCGGCACATGACGATCGCGGTGGCATCCATGACGTTGAGCCGGTCCGCGAGCACCTTGTCGTAGGTGAGCGTCTTGTAGCGCTTCGCGTCCGGGTTCTTCACCGGGTCGGAATCGTAGATGCCGTTGACCTTGGTGGCCTTGAGCAACACGTCCGCCTCGATCTCGATGGCGCGCAGCGCCGCGGCGCTGTCGGTCGTGAAATACGGGTTACCGGTGCCGGCCGCGAAGATGACGATCCGGCCCTTTTCGAGATGGCGCATCGCGCGGCGGCGAATGTAGTCCTCGCACACCTGGTTGATCCTGATCGCGCTCTGCACGCGCGCGGTGCCACCGAGGGTTTCGATCGCATCCTGCATCGCCAGCGCGTTCATCACGGTCGCGAGCATGCCCATGTGATCGGCGGTCGCGCGGTCCAGTCCCGCCTTCGCGAGGCCGGCGCCGCGAAAGATGTTGCCGCCGCCGATGACACAGGCGATCTGCACGCCAGCCTGCTGGATTTCGAGCAGTTCGGCGGCGATGCGCTTCAGCACCGCCGGATCGATGCCGAATTCGGTCGTCCCGAGCAGCGCCTCGCCCGAGAGTTTGACGAGAATGCGTTTGTATCTAGCCCCGGTCATTTCGTGCATTTCCCCATGGAACCCGTCCCCTGTCGGCCGGCTGCGGCACTTTGCCATAAAGAAAACCCCGCTGAGTGCGGGGTTTTCGGTGTGCCTCAGTGCGTGGTCTTCGGCGGGTCGGTCTTGGTCTGAGCCGCCTTGACCTGCTCCATCACTTCGTTCGCGAAGTCGCCCTGCTTCTTTTCGATGCCGGCGCCGACTTCGAAGCGCTCGAAGCCGAGCACCTTCGCCTTGTTCTTCTGCAGGAGCTTGTCGATCGTGAGATCGCCGTCCTTCACGAAGACCTGCTGCGACAGCGCGAACTCGTCGACCGCCTTGCGCACGCGGCCGTCGATGATCTTCGCCTTGATCTCGGCGGGCTTCTTCGCGTTGGCGGAGTCGTTGTTGACCTGCTCGGTCGCGATCTCGCGCTCCTTCGCGACCATGTCGGCGGGCGCATCGGCCGGCGTGTTGTAACGCGGGCTCGAGGCAACCACCTGCATGGCCAGGTCGCGCGCGAGTTCGGCATCGCCGCCCTCGAGAGCGACCAGCGCCGCCTTCTTGCTGTCGGTGTGCACGTAGAAACCCACGACGGTCGGCGCCTTCACGAGCGACACGCGGCGCACGGTCAGGTTCTCGCCGATCTTCGCGATCAGCGCGCGACGCTTCTCGTCCACGGTCTCGCCGCTCGCGAGCTTGAGCGAGTTCACCGCATCGACGTCGGCCGCGCCGGCCGCGAGCGCGGACTTGGCCACTTCCACGGCGAAGCCGCGGAAGTCGTCGCCACGCGCCACGAAGTCGGTCTCGCTGTTCACTTCGACGAGCACGCCCGTCTTGCCGTCGGCGGACTTCTCCACCACCACGACACCTTCGGCGGCGATGCGCGAGGCCTTCTTGTCGGCCTTCGCGAGGCCCGCCTTGCGCATGTTCTCGGCGGCGGCATCGAGGTCGCCGTTGGTTTCCACCAGCGCCTTCTTGCATTCCATCATGCCGGCGCCGGTACGTTCACGAAGCTGCTTGACCGCTTCTGCAGTAATAGTCATCTCTCGACCTCGATAGTTAGTGCGTTGCCGGACCGATCAGCCGCGGCGCGGGCCACCACGACCGCGGCTCGGCGGATTGCCCGTGCCGGTGCGCGAGCGGCCGGCGCTGGCCGTCGCGCTGCGCGGGGCTGCCTCGCCGGTGTCGGTGAACGAAGCGGCGTCGATCCCGTCTTCGGGCTCGGCCGCGACGCTCGCGACCGCCGGACGGCGACCACGATTGGCGGCGGCCGGGCGCCGATTGCGCGCGGGAGCCGGCGCCTTCTGCGGCGCGCTCCGAGCGCTCTTCTTGCGCGGAATGCCGTTCTCGTCGAGCTCCACGAATTCGTCTTCGCCCACCATGACGGCCGGAGCCGCCGAACGGCCCTCGATGACCGCGTCGGCGATACCCGCCGTGTACAGCGCGATGGCGCGCATCGCGTCGTCGTTGCCGGGGATCACGTAATCGACGTTGTCCGGCGCGCAGTTGGTGTCCACGACCGCGACGACCGGGATGCCGAGCTTCTTTGCCTCGTGGATCGCGATGTCCTCGTGACCGACGTCAATGATGAAGATGGCGTCCGGCGGGGACTCCATCTTCTTGATGCCGCCGAGGCTCTTCTCGAGCTTCTCCATCTCGCGGCGCATCATCGTGGCTTCCTTCTTGCCACGCTTGCCGAGCGTGCCGTTCTCGGACATCTCGGTGAGATCCGCGAGCCGCTTGATCGACTGACGGATCGTCTTGAAATTGGTGAGCATGCCGCCCAGCCAGCGCTGGTTCACGTAGGGCATCTCGCAGCGCCTGGCTTCCTTCTCGACCGCCTCGCGCGCGGAACGCTTCGTTCCGACGAACAGCACCCTGCCGCCATCGGCCACGACGTTCTTCACGAAGTTCGCAGCCTCGGTGTACATGGGCTGCGTCTTCTCGAGGTTGATGATGTGGATCTTGTTTCGTTCGCCGAAAATGAACGGAGCCATCTTCGGGTTCCAGAAGCGGGTCTGGTGTCCGAAATGGACGCCCGCTTCCAGCATCTGTCGCATCGACACGCCGGCCATCAAAGTCTCCTTGGTGGGTTGTGCCTCCGCGCTCCCCGAGTGGTTATTCCGCGACTCTTCTCTTTTCAGAGAGGAGCCCCAGAACACCCAAGCCACTCGTTATGCCGACTGCCCGGAGAGGCGCCCTTAAACGTGTAAGGGACGGGTCGACAGGTTGCGCGTGTGGATTTAAAAGTGAGTTTCGTTGCCAAAAAAGGCCGCGCTTTATACCATTTGTTCCCCGTCAAAACAACGCCTTACGCAGGTGCAAGTAATGGACTCCCTCGTGAGTCGGCACATCTCCATTAAGTCCCCGGCCGAGCAGGAAAAAATGCGTGTGGCAGGCCGCCTTGCGGCCGAAGTTCTCGACATGATCGGGGAGCACGTGAAGCCCGGAGTGACCACCGAGGAGCTCGACCGGCTCTGCTTCCAGCACATCACCGAGGTGCAGAAGTCGATCCCGGCGAACGTCAATTACCGCGGGTTCCCGAAGACCATCTGCGCCTCCGTGAACCACGTGGTGTGCCACGGCATCCCGAACGAGAAGGCGCTCAAGTCCGGCGACATCGTGAACATCGACGTCACGGTCATCCGCGATGGATTCCACGGCGACACGAGTCGCATGTATTTCGTCGGCAAGCCTTCGACGCAGGCGCAGCGCCTCACCGAGACCTGCTGGGAAGCCATGTGGCGCGGCATCGAACAGGTGAAGCCCGGCGCGCGGCTCGGCGACATCGGACACGCGATCCAGACCTTCGTCGAGGACAAGAATTTCTCCGTCGTGCGCGAGTACTGCGGACACGGCATCGGCCGCGTCTACCACGAGGATCCGCAGGTGCTGCATTACGGCGAGCCCGGCACGGGCGATGAGCTCAAGGCCGGCATGACGTTCACGATCGAGCCGATGGTCAACGCGGGCAAGCGCCACGTGCGGTTGCTGGGTGACGGCTGGACGGTCGTGACCAAGGATCACTCGCTCTCGGCGCAGTGGGAACACACGATTCTCGTGACCGAGACCGGCGTCGAAGTGCTGACTCTGGGCGCGCTCAGCAAGCGGCCAGGCAGCACGAACTGATGGCTTCACTCGAAGAGGACATCGAGGCGACCGCCACCACGGTGCTGCGCAACGCCCCCTGGCTGCGGGTCGCGAGTCTCGCCGAACGTCTCGCCGAAGCGAAGCACGCGCCCGAAGCATTCCGCGTCGAGCTCAAGGAAGCGCACGCGGAACTCGTGGAGAGATTCCGCGCCGACGAATCGGTCGAAACCCTCGTGCACGCGCGCGCCGAACTGATCGACGCGATCCTGCGCGAAGTGTGGATCTCGCAGGTGCCGGCCGGTTACGAAGGCTGGACGCTCGCGGCCGTCGGCGGTTATGGCCGCGGCGAGCTGCACCCGCATTCCGACGTCGACATCCTGATCCTCGTGCCCGCGACGCCCGACGACGCGGGCCGCGCGGTCGTCGAGCGCATCGTCACATTCCTCTGGGACATCAATCTCGAAGTCGGTCACAGCGTGCGCACCGTCGCGCAATGCGCCGAAGAGAGCGCGGCCGACGTGGGCGTGATGACCACGCTGATCGAGGCGCGCCTGCTCGCGGGCAACGGGAAACTGCTCGACGAGATGCGCGCGGCGGTCTCTTCCGATCGCATCTGGCCGGTCAAGGCGTACTTCGAAGCGAAGGTCGCGGAGCAGCAGGATCGTCACCTCAAGGCGAACGACACCGCGTACAACCTCGAGCCCAACGTGAAGACGGGCCCGGGCGGCCTGCGCGACATCCAGACCATTGCCTGGGTCGCCAAGCGCCACTTCGGCGCGAGTTCGCTCGACGAACTGCTCACGCATGGATTCCTCTCGCCCACCGAGCTGCGCAAGCTCAAGCAGGCGCAGTCGTTCCTGTGGAAGGTGCGCTTCGGGCTGCACGTGGTGACCGGCCGGCGCGAAGACCGTCTGCTGTTCGATCACCAGATCAAGCTCGCGCAGCTGTTCGGCTACGAGGACGCGACGTTCACGCTCGCCGTCGAGCAGTTCATGCAGCGTTACTACCGCACGGTCATGGACGTCTCGCTGCTCAACGAACTGCTGTTGCAGCTGTTCCGCGAGGCCATCCTGACCGAGACCTCGCCGCCGCGGCCGCTGAACCCGCGTTTCCAGGTGCGCAACGACTACCTGGAAGCCGTGAACGACGATGTGTTCGCGCGCACGCCGTCGACGTTGCTCGAGATCTTCGTGGTGCTGCAGCAGAATCCCGATGTGAAGGGCGTGCGCGCCTCGACCATCCGCGCCATCAACAAGAATCTCTGGCTCATCGACGAGGAATTCCGGCAGAACCCGCGCAATCACCGGCTGTTCCTCGAGATCCTGCGCGCGCCCGCGGGCGTGACGCACGAGCTGCGCCGCATGAATACCTACGGCGTGCTCGGTCGCTACATTCCCGCGTTCGGCCGCATCGTCGGCCGCATGCAGTACGACCTGTTCCACGCGTACACGGTCGATGCGCACACGTTGTTCGTGCTGAGCAACCTGCGCCGGCTGTCGCTCCCGAAATACGACCACGAGTTGCCGCAGCTCTCCGCGATCATGCAGCAGCTGCCCAAGCTCGAGATCGCCTATCTCGCGGCGTTGTTCCACGACATCGCCAAGGGTCGCGGCGGGGATCACTCGCAGCTGGGCTCCGTCGACGCGGAAGCGTTCTGCCTGGAACAGGGGTTGTCGCGCTACGACGCGCGCCTGGTCGCCTGGCTCGTGCAGAATCACCTCGAACTGTCCGTCACCGCGCAGAAGCAGGACATCTCGGATCCCGAAGTCGTGAACGCTTTCGCGCGCCGCGTCGGCGACGAGACGCACCTCGACTATCTATACGTGCTGACCAGCGCCGACGTGCGCGGCACGAATCCGAAGCTCTGGAACTCGTGGAAGGCCTCGCTGTTCCAGGAGTTCTACGAACGCGTGAAACGCGCGCTGCGGCGCGGCCTCGAGAGTCCGATCGATCCCGACGAGCTCATGCGCGAAACGCAGGACGGCGCGCGCAAGCTGCTCGCGGCCTCGGGGCGCATCACGCCGCCCGAGATCTCGCGCGCCTGGGAGCGGCTCACCGCGGCGTATTTCCTGCGGCACACGCCCGAGGAAGTCGCGTGGCACACGCAGCTGCTCGCCGATCGCGAGCCGGGCAGCGAAGACCCGCTGGTGGCGGTGCAGTCCAGCCACGAGCGCGGCACGACGGCGATCCTCGCGTTCGCGCCGCATCGCTACAACGGTTTCGCGATCACGACGGCCGTGCTCGACCAGCTCGGCCTCAACATCGTCGACGCGCGCATCACGCCGACCGGCGACGGCTTCAGCCTCGACCTCTACCACGTGCTCGAGGAAGACGGCGCGCCGATCTCCGACAGCGAACGTATCGGCGAGATCGAGCGCGCGTTGTGGCGCGCGTTGCAGCATCCCGAGGAAGCGCCCATCACCGTCACGCGCCGTGTGCCGCGCCAGGCACGCATGTTCCGCACGGCCACGACCATTGCCGTGAGCGTGGACGAACGTAATCGCCGCTCCGTGCTCGAGCTCATCGCGGGCGACCGGCCCGGGCTGCTGTGCGACGTCGGCAAGGTTCTGATGGAAGAACGCGTCGACCTGCTCGCGGCGAAAATCATGACCGTCGGCGAACGCGCCGAGGACGTGTTCTATCTCGCCTCGCTGTCGGGATCTCCGCTCGACGAAGCCGCGGCGACGCGACTGCAGCAGAAGCTGTCCGGCGCACTCGACCGCCGCGCCGCCGCGTGAACGGCCGCCTCGAACTACTCACCGCGTACCCGTTCGAGCGACTGGCGCGGCTGAAGGCGGGCGTCGTTCCGCCCGCCTCGTTGCCGCACATCGCGATGTCCATCGGCGAGCCGAAACACGCGCCGCCGGCCTTCGTCGTGGACACCTTGCGCGCCGCGCTCGGGAAGTTGGACAGCTATCCCGCGACCGCCGGCCTGCCCGAGACCCGCGCCGCCTGCGCCGCCTGGTTAGGCCGCCGCTTCGGCCTCGGCGACCGCGTGAATCCCGACACCATGGTGCTACCGGTCAACGGCACGCGCGAAGCCCTCTTCTCCTTCGTCCAGGCGGTGGTTGAAGACGGTGCCTGGCACGGAAAACCCGGGATAAGACCGGTGGTCGCGATGCCGAATCCGTTCTATCAGATCTATGAAGGCGCGGCCCTGCTCGCGGGCGCCGAGCCCGTGTTCCTGAACACGACCGCCGGCAATCGCTTCCAGCCCGATCTCGATTCGGTGCCGGCGGAGACGTGGAAGCGATGCCAGGTGCTGTTCCTGTGCAGCCCGGGCAACCCGACCGGCGCGGTGCTGTCGCTCGATTTCCTGCGCCAGGCGCTCGAGCTCGCGGAGCGTTACGACTTCGTGATCGCCGCCGACGAGTGTTACGCCGAGCTCTATCGCGACGAAACGTCGCCGCCGCCTTCGCTGCTGCAGGCCGCGCTCGCGCTCGGCCGCGATTCGTTCCAGCGCTGCGTGGTGTTCCATTCGCTTTCGAAGCGCTCGAGCGTACCGGGCCTGCGTTCCGGCTTCGTCGCCGGCGACCCCGCGATCATCAAGCCCTATCTTCTCTACCGCACGTATCACGGCTGTGCGATGCCGATCCCGACGCAGCTCGCCTCGATCGCGGCCTGGAACGACGACGCGCACGCGGCCGCGAACCGGGCGTTGTACCGCGCGAAATACGCGCGCGTGCTCCCGATCCTGCAGCCGGTGCTCGACGTCGCCGAACCGGACGGCGCCTTCTATCTATGGCCCGACGTGGGCCGCGACGACGAAGCCTTCACACGCGACCTCTTCGCGACGCAGAATCTGACCATCCTGCCGGGCAGCTATCTCGCGCGCGATACGCGCGCCGGCAACCCGGGCCGGAATCGCGTGCGCATCTCGCTGGTGGCGCCGGTCGAGGAATGCGTGACTGCCGCCCAGCGCATCCGCGACTTCCTGACCAAGTAACCGAACACGATCCTGGAGCCGCTAGTGACCGACCTGACCGTTCTCGCTTCCACCATCGACGAGGCCTTCGAGCGCCGCGCGGAACTGACCGCGAAGAATTCCCCGCCCGCGGTGCGCCACGCCATCGAGGAATGCATCGAGCTGCTCGATTCCGGCAAGGCGCGCGTCGCCGAGAAGAAGAACGGCGAGTGGATCGTGAACCAGTGGCTCAAGAAGGCCGTACTGCTCTACTTCCGCACGCACGACAACACCATCATCGAGGCGGGCTACACGCGCTTCTTCGACAAGGTGCCGCTCAAGTACGCGGCGCGCTCGCAGGCCGATGAGGGCCACGACCTGCGCGTGGGCGGCGCCCGAGTCGTGCCACCCGCCGTCGCGCGGCGCGGTTCGTACATCGCACCCAACACGGTGCTGATGCCGAGCTACGTCAACATCGGCGCGTACGTGGATAGCGGCACGATGGTCGATACCTGGGCCACGGTCGGCTCCTGCGCGCAGATCGGCAAGAACGTGCACCTGTCGGGCGGCGTCGGCATCGGCGGCGTGCTCGAGCCGCTGCAGGCGGCCCCAACCATAATCGAGGACAACTGCTTCATCGGCGCCCGCTCGGAAGTCGTCGAAGGCGTGATCGTCGAGGAAGGCAGCGTCATCTCGATGGGCGTGTACATCGGCCAGAGTACGAAGATCTACGAACGCGAGACCGGCAAGATCCTGCAAGGCCGCATCCCGGCCGGCTCCGTGGTCGTGTCGGGCAACCTGCCCTCCGCGGACGGCAAGTACTCGCTGTACTGTGCGGTGATCGTGAAGCGCGTCGACGCGCAGACGCGCGCGAAGACTTCGATCAACGACCTCCTGCGATCGGACTGATGCCGGTCGCGCCGCAACCCGCGCGTTGAGCAGGTCATGACGCCCGACGGGATCCTCGAGCTGCGGCTGCGAAACCAGGGTCTCGATCGCGCGGCGTTTCGCAAACCCGAAGACGTCGTCTCCTGGTTCGGCGCCGTGCAGGCGCAGGACTACCTGGGCGCGTTGTGGGCGCTGGGCCAGCGCGCGCGCGCGGCCACCGAGGCGAGCGTCGAAGCCGCGGAGACCCGGCGCGCCATCGTGCGCACATGGCCGATGCGCGGCACGCTGCATTTCGTCGCCGCCGCCGACGTTCGCTGGATGTCACGCCTGCTCGCGCCGCGTGTGCTCGCACGCAATTCGGCCCGGTTCGAACGCGACTTCGGCGTGGACGCGCGCCTCATCCGGCGCGCACGCGAAATCGTCGCTGGCGAGCTCGAAGGCGGAAAGCGGCTCGAACGCACCGAGCTGTACGCGAAGCTCGACGCCCGGCGCATCCGCACCGCCGGATCGCGCGGCCTGCACGTTCTCCTGTGGCTCGCGATGGAAGGCACGATCTGTCTCGCCGGCCGCCAGGGAAAACAACACACGTTCGCGCTGCTCGACGAGTGGATTCCCGCATCGAAGCCGCTCGATCGCGACGCTGCGCTCGCGGAGCTCGCGCGCCGCTACTTCACGAGTCACGGCCCGGCGACGCCGCGCGACCTGATGTGGTGGGCAGGGATCACGGCGAAGGATGCGCGGGCCGCGATCGACTCCGTGAAAGGCGAACTGACTTCATCGTGTGTCGACGGCACCGACTACTGGTGGCGGGAATCCCACGGTCGCCGCCGCGCGCCGCGCGAGCCCGTCGTCAGGCTGCTTCCGTCCTTCGACGAATATACCGTCGCCTATCAGGATCGTTCGCTGCTCGCCCCGGCCCAGTGGAGCGGTCATGGCGTCCTCGGACCGGTCGTCGTGATCGACGGCCGCGTCGTCGGGGACTGGCGGCGCACGTTGAGCGATGGGAAGTCCAAACGTCCCGGCGTCACCGTGCGCACTCGTTGGAGACGCAAGCTCTCGCCCGCCGAACTCGCCGCACTCGCCGCCGCGATGGACGACTACGCGCGCTTTCTCGGTCGCGAGCCGCCCTGAACGTCCGGCCTTCGTGCCGGCTACTTCTGCGGCGGATACTTCTTGAACAGCTTGGTCATCGCCTTGTCGAGATGTTCCTGCTTCTTCTCGGGCGATGAACTCTTGCCGATCGTTTCGGTGGCAGCGCCGCGCCAGAGCAGCTTCTTGTCCTTCGGGTCGTAGACGTCGACTACCAGTGTCCCCTTGTCGACGGTCGACGTCGAGATATCCGCCATGCCGCCCCCGAAGCGCCACCCCGGCGTACCGTACGCATTGAGTTCCTTCTCCTGCTGCACCGCCGCTTGGTAGCCGACGTATACATCGGCGTCATCGGAATCGGTCTTCGTCATCGACTTGGCCGCAAGCTGTTTGTCAACTGCCTGCTTGATCTCGCCTTCAGTGATCTGGTCGACGGCAGTCTGGCCCTCCACCGGCACCCACTTGTAAGTCTTGTATTTCGAAAAGTCCGTCCCGGGGACATAGTTCGTGTTGATGGACTGCGCGAACGCGACGCCCGACGTGAGTGCCAAGATCCCGCCCACGGCGATCCAGGCGCGCGAATATCTAACTACCTTGCGCATTGGCTTGCTCCTGTTGACCCAGCGCGGCGCCCGGTCCGGGGGCGATGCGCGAACGTGGCGGGAATCTATTCGCGGGTTCGCGATTCATCCATCGGACCTTCGTGCCGGCCGCGCCGCCCTAGTTGCGTCGAGCATGCAATGCATTAGTCCCGGTGGATTCTTCTTGTGAGAAAATGCTGATGGTCGCGGGGCCGCACCGGAACTATGGTGCACACCCTCCGGATTCCCACGAGGAGCAACCGCCATGGCCGCCGCGAAACAGCCCAACATCCTCGTCATCTTCGGTGACGACATCGGCATCACCAATCTCAGCTGTTACAGCAGCGGGCTCATGGGATACGAAACGCCAAACATCGATCGCATTGCCGCTGAAGGCGTTCGCTTCCTGCACTACTACGGCGAGCAGAGCTGCACCGCGGGCCGCGCAGCTTTCCTGACCGGACAGCATGGATTGCGCAGTGGTTTGACGAAGGTCGGCTTCCCGGGCGCGCCGATGGGCATGAGCCAGGAAGATCCGTCGATCGGCGGATTGCTCAAGAATCTCGGTTACGCGACGGGCCAGTTCGGCAAGAACCATGTCGGCGACCGCAACGAAACGCTTCCAACGGTCAACGGCTTCGACGAGTTCTTCGGAAACCTCTATCACCTGAACGCGGAAGAAGAGCCCGAACTACCGGACTATCCGAAGGATCCAGCTTATCGAGCGAAATTCGGCCCGCGCGGCGTATTGAAATGCAAGGCGACCGACAAGGACGATCCCACGGACGACCCGCGGTTCGGCAAGGTCGGCAAGCAGGCGATTGAAGACACTGGCGCGCTCACGAGAAAGCGCATGGAGACCATCGACGACGAAACGTCGGCTGCCGCGATAGATTTCATGCAGCGACAGCACAAGGCCGGCGCTCCGTTCTTCTGCTGGTTCAACTCGACCCGCATGCATCTTCGCACCCATGTGCGCGCCTCGCATCGTGGGCGCTACCAGCACGGTGACAGCGAGTACATCGACGGCATGCTCGAACACGACGACACCATCGGCACGATCCTGAAAGCCCTCGACGACATGGGCATCGCCAACGACACGATCGTCGTCTACACGAGCGACAACGGCCCGCACATGAATACCTGGCCTGACGGCGCGATGACGTATTTCCGCTCCGAGAAGGACACCAACTGGGAAGGTGCGTTTCGGGTACCCTGCCTGGTACGTTGGCCGGGCAACATCAAGGCCGGCACCGTCACCAACGAGCTCATGAGCCACAACGACTGGGTGCCGACCCTGTGCGCGATCGCGGGCGATCCCGACATCGTGAACAAGCTCAGGTCGGGCTACTCAGTCAACGGCCGCAAGTACCGGGTGCACCTCGACGGCTACGACCAATCGGACTTCCTGCGCTCGGTTGAAGGCACTGCGACCCGCAACAACGGCAAGAAGAGCGCGCGGAACACCTTCTTCTACACCGACGACGACGGATTGCTGGTTGCCATGCGACACGGGCCGATGAAGTATGTGTATGCGGAACAACGCAGACAGGGAACGATGGAATTGTGGGCGGAACCGTTCACGCAACTGCGATTGCAGAAGTCATTCAACCTCTTCCAGGACCCATTCGAACGTGCCGACATCACCTCGAATACCTACTGGGATTGGCAGTTGAACCAGATCGGCGCGATTTACGGCGCAATGGACGAGGTCTTCAGGTTCGCCGCGACATTCAAGGAGTTTCCACCACGCGCCTTCCCGCCGAGCTTCGTGCCGACCTCGATACTCGAGCAGACGCTCGGGGAGATTCGTCGGCAGCGCGCAGCCGAGCAGGAGCACCAAGCGGAACGCGAACCGCCGCTGCACGCAATCTCGAAGGAACGTGGAGAAGGTAAACGGCGACCTGCGCACTGAAACGCTCATACAGTAGCTAGTTGACGAAACCACTGTGTGGCCACGCGAGAGGGTCGCGGGGTATGCTCGTCCCTGCTTGCCGGAACTTCGGGCGGAAGCCGTGGCTCCAACCGGGTCGGCGAAACTCAGGGACACACATGCACTTCCGACCCCAGGCTTCCGCGGCCCACTCGGCCACGCTCGCGATCCGCACGCGCGGGCTGGCGAAACGCTTCGGCGACCTGCGCGCCGTCGACGGCATCGACCTCGACGTGCCGCGCGGCATGATCTTCGCCATCCTCGGCCCCAACGGCGCCGGCAAGACGACGCTGATGCGCATGCTCGCGACGCTCGCGAGGCCCGATGAAGGGACGGCCAGCATTCTTGGGCACGACCTCGTGCATTCGCCGCAGGCGGTGCGGGCGGAAATATCCATGACCGGCCAGTTCGCGTCGCTCGACGAGGACCTCACCGGCCGCGAAAACCTCGTGATGCTCGCGCGGCTGTGGGGATTCCGCGGCAAGGCCGCCCGCGCGCGCGCCGACGAGCTGCTCGCCAACTTCGAGCTCGCGGACGCCGCCGACAAGCAGGTCAAGGACTATTCGGGCGGCATGCGCCGCCGCCTCGACATCGCCGCGTCGCTCATCGTCACGCCGGGCGTGTTGTTCCTCGACGAACCCACCACGGGTCTCGATCCCGTGGGGCGCAAGAGCGTGTGGCGGATGATCCGCGCGTTGGCCGGTTCAGGTGTGACCGTCCTGCTGACTACCCAGTACCTCGACGAAGCCGATCAGCTCGCGGCGCGCATCGCGGTGATCGATCACGGCCGCAAGATCGCCGAGGGCACCAGCCGCGAGCTGAAAGTCGCGACCGGCTCCGGATTCCTGCACGTCGCGCTGATGGATCCGGCGAAGCTCGACGAGGCCGCGGCGATCCTCGAGGCACGCCTCGGCGCGACCGTGCAGCGCAGCGTCGAAGGCGCGATGCTGTCCGTGGTCGCGAAGACCTCGCGCGACGCGAACGAAGCGCTCGGCGCGTTGATCGCCGCGAACATCGAACTCGCCGACTTCTCCATGGGCAGCCCCAGCCTCGACGAGGTGTTCTTCGCGCTGACCGGGAAGGCCCACACATGAACGACGCCACCGCCACGAAAACCGTGCCCGCCCTCAAGCCCATGCCGCGGCCGCCGGCGCCCTCGCCGCTTTCGAACGCGCTCGTGTTCGGCTGGCGCGCGGTACTCAAGTTCAAGCACGTGCCCGAACAGCTGTTCGATCTCGTGATGACGCCCATCATGTTCACGCTGCTGTTCACGTTCGTGTTCGGCGGCGCGCTCGCAGGCACACCCGGATCCTACCTGCAGTACTTCCTGCCCGGCATCCTGGTGCAGACCGTCGTCTTCAACTCGGTGTATTCGGGCATGGGTCTATCTACCGACCTCAGCAAGGGCCTGTTCGACCGGTTCCGCTCGCTGCCCATCTGGCCGCTCGCGCCGTTCGCCGGCCTCATGGTCGGCGACATCCTGCGTCACGTGATCGCGGGTGGAATCATCCTCACGATCGGGCTGCTGCTCGGTTATCGGCCCGAGGCCGGGATCCCCGGCGTACTCGCGGCCTTCGCGCTGCTCGTCGCGATCGGCTTCGGCGTGGGCTGGATCTTCATCGTGCTCGGCCTGCTGATCCGCACGCCGATGACCGTGATGACGATCGGCTTCACGTTCATGTTCCCGATGGTGTTCGCGTCCAACATCATGGTCGATCCGGCGACCATGCCTGGCTGGCTGCGCGCCTTCGTCGAGGTCAATCCGGTGTCGCACATGGCGTCCGCATTGCGCGGCCTGTTGCGCGGCGCGGCGACGGTAGGCGATGTGTTGCTCGCGCTCACGGCGCCGGCGGTATTGACGCTCGTGCTCGCGCCGGTGACGTTGCTTCTGTATCGAAGACGCTGAAGCGAATCAGCGCGCGGTCAGGGGTGTGGCCAGCACGCCGGTCGCGGTGGGATCGACCTGCCCGCCGACGAATTCCACGTGCCGGGCGATGTTTCGCGCGTGATCGCCGATTCGCTCGAGCGAGCGCATGATGAAGGCCGCCTCGATCGCGGCCTGAACCTGGCGTGCGTCTTCCATCGCGCGCGTGAGGATGCGCCGCAGCGCGGCGGCGTATTCGGAATCCATCTCCCGGTCCTGCTGCACGACGGCGACGGCGGTCGCGGGGTCCAGCCGGTCGAACGATTCGAGCGCCGAGCGGATCATGATCACCGCCAGGCGGCCGAGCTGGCGCGCCTCGCGCGCGGTCGCGGCGCCCGGTCGAAAGCCATTGGCCTCCGAGTCCGCCAGCACCGTGAGTGCGAGCTTCTTCGCCTCATCCGCCGCCCGTTCGAGCTCGGTGACCACCTTGTCGATCGCGAACACCGCGCGCAGGTCGTGCGCCACCGGTTGCCGGCGCGCAATCACCTGCAATGCGCACTCCTCGATCTCGGCGTCGTACTGGTTGATCTTGCGCTCGCGCTCCAGCACCAACGTCGCGCCGGAGCGGTTCCAGTTGGAATATGCGCTCACCGCGAGTTGAACCTGCTCGATCACCAGCGCACCCATCGCCACTGCCTGGATATGCAACGACGACAGGTCGCCGTCGAATGCGCGCGCGGTATGGCCTTCGAGACTCGGTGCCACTTTGCTCAGCCGAATCGCCCGGTGATGTAGTCTTCGGTGAGACGGTGTCGCGGATTCGTGAAGATGCGGTCCGTCTCGCCGACCTCGATGAGATCGCCGAGATGGAAATACGCGGTGCGCTGCGAAACGCGTGCCGCCTGCTGCATCGAGTGCGTCACGATGACGATCGCGTAGCTGCGCCGCAGTTCTTCCATGAGATCCTCGATGCGCGCCGTCGCGATCGGATCGAGCGCCGAACAAGGCTCGTCCATGAGGATCACCTCCGGATTCACGGCAATCGTGCGCGCGATGCACAGTCGCTGCTGCTGGCCGCCGCTCAGCGAAGTCCCGGGCTGCGTGAGACGATCCTTGACCTCCTCCCACAAACCCGCGCGTTGCAGCGAGTTGTGCACGATTTCATCCAGCTCGACGCGATCGCCCGCGAGCCCGTGGATGCGCGGGCCGTAGGCCACGTTCTCGTAGATGGACTTCGGAAACGGATTCGGCTTCTGGAACACCATGCCGACCCGCGCGCGCAACTGCACCACGTCCTGCTTCTTGTCGTGGATGTCCTTGCCGTCGAGCAGGATGCTGCCCTCGACACGCGCGCCCGCGATGGTGTCGTTCATGCGGTTGAGGCAGCGCAGGAAGGTCGACTTGCCGCAGCCCGACGGGCCGATCATCGCGAGCACCTGGTTCTTCGCGATGTCGATGCCCACTTTCTTGATGGCGTGTTTCTCGCCGTAATACACGTCGACGTCGCGGCAGCTGAAGATCGGATCGTCGACGGCGATGTTGCCGACCGTCTTGCCGGCCTCGACCGGCTCGCGCAGCGCCGGCGATTCGGGCACTCGTCCGCTCGGCTTCAGATCGATGCCCGCACGTTCCACTTGAATCGCGCTCTCCATGTTCTCACCACCGTCGTTCGAAGCGTTTGCGAAGGATGACGGCCGTCGTGTTCATGACGACCAGGAAGGCCAGCAGCACGATGATCGCGCCCGAGGTCTTCTCGACGAAGCCGCGTTCGGGCGAGTCGGACCACAGGAACACCTGCACGGGCAGCGCCGTGGCGGCGTCCGTGAAGCCTTTGGGAATGTCCACGATGAACGCCACCATGCCGATCATCAGCAGCGGCGCCGACTCGCCGAGCGCGCGCGCCATGCCGATGATCGTGCCCGTCAACATGCCCGGCAGCGCGAGCGGCAGCACGTGGTGCATCACGGTCTGGATCTTCGATGCGCCCATGCCGAGCGCCGCCTCGCGGATCGACGGCGGCACCGCCTTCAGCGCCGCTCGCGAAGCGATGATGATGGTGGGCAGCGTGAGCAGCGTCAGCACCAGCGCGCCGACCAGCGGCGCGGAGCGCGGCAGTCCGAAGAAGCCGATGAACACGGCGAGACCCAGCAGTCCGAACACGATCGAGGGCACCGCGGCCAGGTTGTTGATGTTCACCTCGATGAGGTCCGTCCAGCGGTTGCGCCGCGCGAACTCCTCGAGGTAGATAGCCGTCGCCACGCCGATCGGGAACGACAACAGCAGCGTCAGCACCAGCGTGAGGAACGAACCGACCACCGCGCCCCGGATGCCCGCCCTCTCCGGCTCGCGCGAATCGCCGCCCGTGAGGAAGATGGTGTTGAACTTGAGCGCCAGCGCCCCGTCCGCGGCGAGCGCGTCGACCCAGGCGAGCTGCGCGTCCGACAGCGGCCGCTCCTCCTCCGGCAATTCTCGATCGACGTGACCCTTCTTAAGGATGTCGACGGCATCGCTCGCGAGCAGCCAGCGGTCCCCGGTCTTGCCGATGATCGCCGGATTCGCCAGGACCTCGTTCTGCAGGTCGAACGCCGCGCTGCCGCTGACCAGCCGCGTGAGCTCGCGCGTGGCCGCGCGCCCCTCGACGTCGGGGAACCGCGATTTGAGCGACGCGCGGATCAGCGCCTGGTAGTCGGCGGCGCGCAGGTCGTCGGGATTGCCGGTGCCGGCCGGGTCGATGACCTCGGGATCGAAGTAGATGGGCAGGCGGATCTGCGTCTGCTGGAACGCGCCGATCCCGTTCGAGAAGATCACGAAGAACAGGTAGACGAGGAAGGCCATGCCCGCGGTCACCGCCGCGAGCCCGTAGAAGCGGAACCGCCGCTCCGCCCAATAACGGCGCTGCAGGCCCCGGGCGACGATGGCCTGTGTCTCCTGCGCGGTGCGGCGCGGTCTATTCGTACTGTTCACGGTATTTCCGCACGATGTGGAGCGCGAGCACGTTGAGCGCGAGCGTGACCAGGAACAGCACCAGGCCGAGCGCGAAGGCCGCGAGCGTCTTCGGGCTGTCGAACTCCTGATCGCCCACCAGCAGGGTCACGATCTGCACGGTGACGGTGGTCACCGCCTCGAGCGGATTCGCGGTGAGATTCGCGGCGAGGCCCGCGGCCATGACGACGATCATCGTTTCGCCGATGGCGCGCGACACGGCGAGCAGCACACCACCCACGATGCCGGGCAGCGCCGCGCGCATCACCACCTGCTTGATGGTCTCCGAACGCGTCGCGCCGAGCGCATAGGCGCCGTCGCGCAGGCTCTGCGGCACCGCGCTGATCATGTCGTCCGCGAGCGAGGACACGAAGGGAATGATCATGATGCCCATGACGAGGCCGGCGGCGAGCGCGCTTTCCGAAGCGACATCCAGGCCGAGCCCCTCGCCCCAGCCGCGCAGCGCGGGACCGACCGTGAGCGCCGCGAAGAATCCGTACACGACCGTGGGCACCCCCGCGAGCACTTCGAGCAGGGGCTTCGCCCAGGTGCGGAACTTCGGGTGCGCGTATTCGGCGAGGTAGATGGCCGAGAACAGGCCGATCGGCACCGCGATGGCCATCGCGATCAGCGAGATGAGCAGCGTCCCTGCGAACAGCGGCACCGCGCCGAAGGACCCGGACGATCCGACCTGGTCCGCGCGGATGGCCATCTGCGGACTCCAGGACGTGCCGAAGAGGAAATCGATCGGCGAAACGAACGAGAAGAAGCGGAAGGCTTCGAAGGCGACCGACGCCACGATTCCGATCGTGGTGAACACGGCGATGGTCGAACAGCCGATCAGCAGCCATTCGATGACGCGCTCGACGCCATTACGCGCGCGGACCTGCGGCGTGATGCGCGCCCGCACGACGAGCACGGCGGCGATGGCCAACACCATCACGAGCACCGTGAGCGCCATGCGGCTGATCTGGCGCAGCTCGAGATAACGCGCCGCCGCGGCGCGGACCTGCTCGTGGAGGCTTTGCGGCGGAACATTGCCGGCGACGAGATTGCGCACGTCGTTGAGCACCAGCGACAACTCGCTGGCCGGCAGCGCGCGCACGGCCTCGGGCATCTCGTTCGTGACCAGCCGCAGGATGATCGCGTCCTGGAACACGAGCCACAGGCCGATGATCGCGAGCGCGGGCAACGCGCACCACAGGGCCGCCATCAGGCCGTAATGGCTGGGCAGCGAATGCAGATGGCGCACGCCGCGGCTTCCGCCCACGAGAGCGAGAGACCGCGACTTGCCGATCCAGAAGGCCCCCACCGAAAGCAGGGCCAGCGCAATGAGCAAGGCCGACGGAGTCATGGTGTGGGGACAGGTTGACGCGGGTTTGTTACAGGTTCGTGAAACGGGGCCAGATCGGTCGATCCGGCCCCTTTTCGCCCGTCAGAACCGGAAGTTCAGGTCCAGTTGCAGGCGCTTGTACTCACGGTCCGTGATGCCGGAGATGACCTGGGTGTCGAGCGGCGCGGCCGTCGCCTCGTTGAACACGGTGACGCTCTGGGGCACGTCGTTCGACAGCTCGTTGAGGAACAGCGTGGCGTTGATCGTCCAGTTGCGAGCCACGGTATATCCGCCGCGGAGCACGAACCCGTCCGTGTCCGTGTTGCCGTCGCCGAAGTCCGAATCGATCAGCTGACCGAACAGCGCATCCTTCTCGATCTTCTGCCACAACACGCCGAACTCCCAGGTCCCCGCCGCGGAGCTGGCCGCACCGTAGCTCACGCCCGCGGCAAGCGCGGTATCGAGCTTCTCGCCCGCCACCGGGTTCACCTCGGCCTCGAGATTCTTCGCGTAATCCGCGAAGAAGCGCAGCGGACGGCCGCCCACGGTCGCGGTCAGGTCGCCGAAAACCTGCGCGATGTCGAAGTCCGACAGCGAGCAGGCCACGTTGGCGCCGAGCGAACGGTTGCACACCGCGGCGCTGGTCGTCGTCGTGTTGCCGAAGGAGTTGCCGCCGAAGAAGGGGTTGTAGCCCTGCACCCCGTCGACGTCGAAATAGCTTCCCGCGACGGTCAATCGCACCGAATCCGAGAGCGGAATCCGGTAGCCGACCTGGGCGCCGAACAGGATCGTGTCGGTGTTCGAGCCCGTCGTCGGGTTGCTGAACGACAGGGCGCGCTCGGCGAGCCAGTCGTAGAACGCGCCGGCGAAGAAGTTGCCCTTCGAGTAGTTGACCGCGATGCCTTCGGGATTGATGTCACCGTCGAAGAACAGGCTGCCGCTGCGCTGCCACGGATAACGCTGTTTGCCCGCGTGCACCCGCCAGGCCGCGCCCGGCGCCCAGGTCACGTAGGCGAGATCGAGCTCGAAGTCCTTGCGCGAGTTCTGGTCGGTCAGCGTCTGGTTGGACGAACGCGGGTCCGGCCCGCCGCTCGCGATGCCGATGACACCCGTCAGCTTGTCATTGACGCGATAAGTCGCGTTCAGGCGGGCGCGCACCCGGTCGCGATTGCGGTTGCGATCGACGTATTCGACGTCGAAGGATTCGTTGCGATAGCGCAGATCGCCCGAGAACGACAGCCGCGACTTCTCCTGCGCGACGACGTCCGCCGTGCGATCCGCGGTGGCCTGCGCCTCGTCCGATGTCTTCTTCGTCTGCGTCTGCGCTTTCTCGAGCTGCTCGATCTTCGCCGAGAGCTCGGCGAGCTGGGCCTTGAGGGCCTCGATGTCCGCGTTCTGCGCGAATGCCGGCAGCGGCGCCAGGCCGGCGGCGCCGGTCATCGCGGCTGCCACGGCCAGGGTCAGTAGTTTGCGAGTCATGGGTTTCTCTTCAGTTTTTTTTCGGGTGACATTCGATAAGCGGGGAGCCGGGTCGGCGCCGCGCGGACATCCTGGTC
>JAFAGC010000023.1 GCA_023423065.1 Pseudomonadota bacterium | reverse complement strand
CCGGCGGGCGCGCCCGCGCGCCCGCGGACCCCTCGGTTTCTACACCGATGAAGAGAAACCCCGCCGGCCGCTCATTCTCGTGGCGCGACTCGCGAGCGATCTCCCCGAGGCCAAGCGCACCGCGATCGAGGTGCTGCGCACGGATACATCCCTGTTCGCGAAGTACGTCGAAGCGCGCCGCAATCGCCGGGAATCCTGGTTCGTGCGGCCCGCGGGCCACATCGACGTCTGCAACATCGCAATCCCGACACGCTGATGGGGACAGATCTATTTATTGACGATAACGGGCACCGCCCGTCTCGTTATCGTCGCAAAATAAATCTGTCCCCGATTCTTCTTCTCGCGTTGTTCGGCGCGGCGCATGCGGAATCGGCGTTGTCCCCGGCGTGCGCGCAGGACGCGCAGGATCGTACGCTGCACGAGCACGCTTACGTTCCCATCGGCGGCATCGAACAGTGGATCACCATCGATGGCGCCGATTGCGCGAACCCCGTGATCCTGTTCGTGCACGGCGGGCCGGGAAATCCGCTTTCGCCCTTCATGGATACGTTGTATGGGACGTGGCGAAAGTCCTTCACGATCGCCACCTGGGATCAGCGGCTCTCGGGCCGCACATATGCGCGCAACGAGCCCGTCGTCGAGCTCACCGAGGAGCGACTCGATGCAACGATGCTCACCATCGACCAGCTCGTCTCGGACGGCATCGACGTCGCCGAACACCTGCGCCGCAAGCTCGGCAAGCGAAAGATCATCCTGACCGGATCCTCGTGGGGATCCGTGCTCGGCGTTCACATGGCGCACCAGCGTCCCGATCTCTTTCACGCCTACGTCGGCGTCGCGCAGCTCGTGAATGCGCGCGACAACGTGTCAGCAAGCTACTCCGCGACGCTCGACGCCGCGCGTGGCAAGCAGGACGCAGCCGCCATCGCGACCCTGGAAAAACTCGGACCACCGCCCTGGGCCAATCCGCGCAACTTCGGGCAGTTGCGCCGCATCATCCGCAAGTACGAAAACGAAACGACGTCCCCGGCGCCCAAGCTCGAATTCGCGGCCGAATACAGGTCGGATGCCGATATGGCGGCCTACGAAGCCGGCGAAGAAATCTCGTTCATCAAGTACCTCGGCCTGAAGGGCGACGGCATGGCGGCCAAAGTCGACCTGCCGGCGCTCGGCGGGAAATACGCGCTCCCCATGCTGTTCGTCCAGGGCGAGGAAGATCTGCTGACCCGTGCCGCCGTCACACGCGCATTCGTCGATTCTCTGCAGGCCCCACACAAGAAGCTGGTCATGGTTCCGGGCGCCGGCCACGACCCCAATTTCGCGCTGATCGAGGCCCATTTCCGCGTGCTGGCGGAAGCCGCACAGGCGGAAAAACGGCCGGAAAAATAGAACTGCCCCCGCCTTCTCTGCGAGAATCCGCGCCCTATGGGACGCATCTTCGAAGTACGAAAGCACACGATGTTCGCGCGCTGGGACCGCATGGCCAAGCAGTTCGCGCGCATCGCCAAAGACATCAACATGGCCGTCAAGGCGGGCGGTGGCGACGTGAATTCGAACCCTGCGCTGCGGCGCCAGGTGCAGAACGCGCGCAACATCAACATGCCGAAGGACAAGGTCGAGGCCGCGATCAAACGCGCGCTCGGCAATGACGCGGCCAACTACGAGCAGATCCTCTACGAGGGTTACGCGCCGCACGGCGTGGCGGTGCTCGTCGAGACCGCGACGGACAATCCGACGCGCACGGTCGCATCGGTGCGCACCATCTTCTCGAAGGGCGGCGGCAACCTCGGCACCGCGGGCAGCGTCGCGTTCCAGTTTCGCAAGATGGGCGTGTTCCGCTTGAAGCCCGAGGGCATCGACCAGGACGACCTCGAGCTCTACCTGATCGACCACGGTCTCGAGGAGTTCGGCGAAGGCACCGGCGACAAGGGCGAGCCGCAGCTCGTCGCGCGCTGCCAGTTCCCGGAGTTCGGACACATGCAGGAGGCGCTCGAGAAGCGCGGCATCCACCCGATCTCCGCGACACACGAATACATCTGCACGACGCCGATCGAACTACCCGAAGCCCAGGCCAACGAGGTGCTCGAACTCGTCGACAACCTCGAACAGAACGACGACGTGCAGAACGTCTACCACTCGCTCGCCTGACATGGATTCCCTCGAAGCGCTCGTCACGCGCAGTTCCGCCAAGACCTACGGCGAGTTTCCCCCGTCGAAAGAAGACCTCGCGAAGGTGCTGCAGGCCGCGGTACGCGCACCGGATCACGGCCGGCTGCGTCCGTGGCGGTTCATGCTGATCGAGGGGGAGCAGCGCAGGAAGTTCGGCGAGATGCTCGCCGCGTCGGCGCTGCGCCGCACGCCGGGACTCTCGGCGGGCGACCTGCAACGCGAGCGCGACAAGGCGCTGCGCGCGCCGCTCATCATCGTCGTGGTGTGCCGCGCGGTGCAGGGAACGAAGGTGCCGGTGATCGAGCAGATCCTCGCGGCCGGCGCCGCGGCGCAGAACATCCTGCTGGCGCTGCATTCGCTGGGTTATGCCGCGGCGTGGAAGACCGGCGAGGCCTGCTACGACCCGGAGGTGAAGAAGTCACTCGGTCTCAATGCCGACGATCACCTCGTCGCGCTCATCTACTCGGGCGGCAGTGCCGGCGCGACGTTTGCGCCCGGCAAGCAGGCGAGCGTGCAGGATGCGATGCTGGCGTTTCCGGGCTAGCTAGTTGCCTTGGGCGTTCGCCGCTTTGCCGGCAGGCGGACATGATTCCCTTACGGCCGCGGCAGCGCCGGAAGCTCTTGCTCCTGGCGGCGAATAGGGATCGCGGACGTCGTTCACGACGCGAGAAGTATCCGTCAGGAGGCGGCCGCAAGCTCCAGTAGTTCGACGCCCTCGCGAACCTGGTCGCCGGACTTGCAATGGAGCTGTTTCACCACGCCCGCGAATGGCGCCACCATCGTGTGCTCCATCTTCATCGCCTCCATGACCAGCAGCGGCGCGCCGCGCTCGACCTTGTCGTCGGGTTTCACGTTGATGGCGAGGATCCGGCCCGGCATGGGCGCCGCCAGGCTTCCGTGGCGATCCGCGGCCTGCGCCGTCGGCGTGTACGGGTCGACGATTTGAAAGACGAAATGCTCGATGCCGCGAAACAGGTGCACGGCGCCGCCGGCGACGACTGCGTCGAATCCGGACTCCGCCGGTGGACTGGCGAAGTCCATGAGTGTTGTCCGCTCGGTCTCGCGCCAGCGCAGCGTCACTTCGCGTTTCGAACGGCCCAGCAATCTCCATCCGTCCGCTTTCGACCACGGCGATGGACCGACCGCGGGCGCGATCGCGCGCCACGCCGCGAATCGCCACAGGGATTCGGGAGGCTCGTGGCGCTCCGGCAGCACGTGCGCGCGTTCGCGCTCGATGAGCGCGGTATCGAGGTTGCCTTCGACGAACGACGGCGCGGTAGTGAGCCGTCCGAGGAATTCGACGTTCGTGCGCACGCCCGCGACGCGGAACCGCTCGAGTGCGGCGCGCAACCGCACGATCGCCTCCGCGCGAGTGGCGCCATGCGCGATGAGCTTGGCGATCATCGGGTCGTAGTAAGGCGTGATCTCGTCGCCCTGCCGCACGCCCGTGTCGATGCGCAGCTCCGCGGACTCGGCCGGTGTCGCGAGATGTTCCAGGCGGCCGATCGAGGGCAGGAACCCGCGCTCCGGATCTTCGGCGTAGATACGCGCCTCGACGGCGTGTCCGGCGACGCGCAGTTCGTCCTGCTTCATCGGCAACGGCTCTCCGGCCGCGACTCGCAATTGCCATTCCACGAGGTCGAGACCCGTGATCATCTCCGTGACGGGGTGCTCGACCTGCAGGCGCGTGTTCATTTCCATGAAGTAGAACGCGCCGTCGGGAGCGGCGATGAATTCCACGGTGCCCGCACCCGAGTAGTTCACGGCGCGGGCCGCCGCGACCGCGGCCTCGCCCATCGCGCGGCGTCGCTCCGGCGTCATGCCCGGGGCGGGAGCTTCTTCGATGACTTTCTGGTGGCGGCGTTGCACGGAGCAGTCGCGTTCGAACAGATGCATCACATTGCCGTGCCGGTCGCCGAAGACCTGGATCTCGATGTGCCGCGCGGTCGTGACGAATCTTTCGAGCAACACCCGCGCGTCGCCGAAGGCGGCGCCGGCCTCGCGCTGGCAGCTCGCGAGCGCGGATGCGAAGTCGGCCGCGCGATCGACGCGCCGCATGCCCTTGCCCCCGCCACCTGCCACGGCCTTGATCAGCACGGGGAAACCGATGCGCTCCGCCTGCGTGAGCAGATAGTCCGTCTCCTGGCGGTCGCCGTGATATCCCGGCGTCAGCGGCACGCCCGCCTTCTCCATGAGCGCCTTGGCGGCCGACTTCGAACCCATCGCCTCGATGGATTCGGGTGAGGGACCCACGAACACGAGGCCGGCCGCCGCGCAGCCGCGCGCGAACGCCGCGTTCTCCGAGAGAAATCCGTATCCCGGGTGGACCGCCTGCGCGCCCGTCTTGCGCGCCGCCTCGATGATGGCGTCGCCGCGCAGGTAGCTGTCGCGGGGCAACGCGCCGCCGATGTAGATGGCTTCGTCGCATGCGGCGACGTGCGCGGCGCGCGCGTCGACATCCGAATACACGGCCACGGTGGCGATGCCGAGCCGCCGCGTGGTACGCGCGATGCGACAGGCGATCTCGCCGCGATTCGCGATGAGCAGCTTGGCGATCACGTCTATTTCTTGGGCGCCCAGGCCGGTGCGCGCCGCTCGAGGAATGCCGCGATGCCTTCGCGGCCCTCGGGAGACACGCGCGCGTCGGCGATGCACTTCGCGGTCGCCGCAAGCAAAACGTCGTCCAACGGAGTTTCGATGACGTCGGCGAGCAGGCGCTTGGTTGCGGCGAGTGCCGCCGGACTCGCGGCGAGCAACGCCGTGACGATCCTGTCTACGGCGGCATCCAGTTCGTCCGCGGAGACGGCCTCGTGCACGAGGCCTGTTTCGCACGCGCGCCGGGCACCGAACTTCTCGGCGGTGAGCATGTAGCGCGCGGCATGACGCGGTCCCATCGCGCGCACGAGGTGCGGAGAAATGGTGGCGGCCACGATGCCGAGCTTCACCTCGGAAAGCGCGAAACTCGCGGACTCCACCGCGACGACGACGTCACAGGCCGCGGCGAGTCCGACGCCGCCGCCGAATGCATCGCCCTGCACGCGCGCGATCACCGGCTTGGACGAGGCATGTACCGCGTTGAACATGCGTGCCACCTTGAGTGCGTCGGCATGATTCTCGGAGTGGCCGTAGTCGGCCATCGAGCGCATCCAGTTGAGATCCGCGCCGGCGCAGAAGGCCGGCCCGCGCGCCGCGACGACCACCACGCGCGTGGCGGCGTGTGCTTCTATCTCGGCGAAAGCCCGCGCGATCTCGGCGATCAGAACGTCGTTGAAGGCATTGCGGACTTCGGGCCGGTCGAGCCACAGCCAGCGCACCGCGCCGCGCTGCTCGATCTCGAGGTGTCGGTAGTCGGACATGCGCCGCCTCTACATCCGGAACACGCCGAAGCGAGTTTCCGGGATCGGCTGCCGATTCGCCAGCGCGAGGCCGAGCGCCAGGCACATGCGGGTGTCGCGCGGATCGATGACGCCGTCGTCCCACAGGCGCGCGGTCGCGTAGTAAGGATTGCCCTGCGTTTCGTACTGCTCGCGGATCGGCGCCTTGAACGCCGCCTCTTCGGCGGCGCTCCACGTGCCGCCCTTCGCCTCGATGGCGTCGCGCCGTACCGTCGCGAGCACATTCGCGGCCTGCTCGCCGCCCATCACCGAGATCCGCGAGTTCGGCCAGGTCCACAGGAAGCGCGGTGCGTAGGCGCGGCCGCACATGCCGTAATTGCCCGCGCCGAAACTGCCGCCGACGATGACGGTGAACTTCGGCACACGCGCACAGGCGACCGCGGTCACCATCTTGGCGCCATGCCGCGCGATGCCTTCGTTCTCGTATTTCTTGCCGACCATGAAACCCGTGATGTTCTGCAGGAACACGAGCGGGATGCGGCGCTGGCAGGCGAGCTCGATGAAGTGCGCGCCTTTCTGCGCGGACTCCGAGAACAGGATGCCGTTGTTGGCGAGGATCGCGACGGGCATGCAGTGGATGCGCGCGAAACCCGTGACGAGCGTCGTGCCGTATCGCGCCTTCCATTCGTCGAACTCGCTGCCGTCGACGAGCCGCGCGATGATTTCGCGCGAGTCGAAGGGCTTGCGCGGATCCGCCGGGATGAGTCCGTAAAGATCATCCGCCGGGTACAGAGGCTCGACGGCGGAGTTTTGCCGGATTTCGGTGCCAGGCACCGGACCCGGTAAATCTTTGTCGAGGCCTGCGAGGATTCTGCGCGCGATGCCGAGCGCGTGGGTGTCGTTTTCGGCGAGGTGGTCGACAACGCCGGATAGTTTGGCGTGGACTTCGCCGCCGCCGAGTTCCTCCGCGCTGACGACTTCGCCGGTTGCGGCCTTCACGAGCGGCGGGCCGCCGAGGAAGATCGTCCCCTGGTTGCGCACGATGATCGATTCGTCGCTCATGGCGGGCACGTACGCGCCGCCGGCCGTGCACGATCCCATGACCACGGCGATCTGCGGGATGCCCGCCGCCGACATGTTGGCCTGGTTGTAGAAGATGCGGCCGAAGTGCTGCTCGTCCGGGAACACCTCGTCCTGGCTCGGCAGGTGCGCGCCGCCGGAATCCACCAGATAGATGCACGGCAGCCGGTTCTCCTCGGCCACGCGTTGCGCGCGCAGGTGCTTCTTGATGCTGACCGGGTAGTAAGTGCCGCCCTTGACCGTCGGATCGTTGCAGACGATGACGCACTCGCGCCCCGACACGCGGCCGACGCCCGTGATGATGCCGGCACCCGGGGAATCGTCGTCGTACATGCCCCAGGCCGCCAGCGGCGAAAGCTCGAGGAACGGCGCGCCGGGGTCGAGCAGCATCTCCACGCGGTCGCGCGGCAGCAACTTGCCCCGCGCGACGTGTTTCGCGCGGGCCGCCTCCCCGCCTCCCAATGCCGTTTTCGCCTGCCGGGCCTTCAATTCGTCGACCAGCGCACGCATGGCCGCCGCGTTCGCGGCGAATTCCGGACTCGTCCTATCGACTTTGGATTCGAGCGGCGGCATGATTGTCCGACAATAGTACAATTGATGAATTGAAGGCAAGCGACGGCCGCCCACGAACATGAACCCACTCGATCGCTGTGATTTCGATTTCGGACTGGGCGAGGAGCTCGACGAGGTGCGCGCCCAGGTCAGGCGCTTCGCGCGCGAGCGCATCGCACCACGCGCCGAGGAAATCGACCGCACCAACGAGTTTCCGCGCGACCTGTGGCCCGAGCTCGGCGCCGCCGGTCTGCTCGGCGTCACCGTCCCCGAACGCTGGGGTGGCGCGAACCTCGGCTACCTCGCGCACATCGTCGCGATGGAAGAGATCTCGCGCGCGTCCGGATCCGTGGGCCTGTCGTACGGCGCGCATTCGAACCTGTGCATGAACCAGATCGTGCTCAACGCCACCGACGAGCAGCGCGACCGCTATCTACCGAAGCTGGTCTCGGGCGAACACGTCGGCGCGCTCGCGATGAGCGAACCCGGCGCCGGATCCGACGTGGTCGGCATGCAGCTGCGGGCCGTCAAGCGCGACGGCGGCTACGCCCTCACCGGCCGCAAGATGTGGATCACGAACGGCCCGGACGCCGACGTCGCGGTCGTCTACGCGAAGACCAACGCCGCGGCCGGCCCGCGCGGCATCACCGCGTTCATCGTCGAGAAGGGCTTCGCGGGTTTCTCCACCGCGCAGAAGCTAGACAAGCTCGGCATGCGAGGCTCCTCCACCTCCGAACTCGTGTTCGAGGACTGCTTCGTACCCGGGGAAAATCTGCTCGGCGAACTCGACCAGGGCGTGCGCGTACTCATGAAGGGCCTCGATTACGAACGTGCCGTGCTCGCCGGCGGCCCGCTCGGATTGATGGCCGCGGCCCTGGACCTGGTGCTGCCGTACGTGCACGAACGCAAGCAGTTCGGCCAGCCCGTCGGCACCTTCCAGCTCATGCAGGCCAAACTGGCCGACATGTATGCCTCGCTGAATGCCGCGCGCGCTTATGCCTACGCGATCGGCCGTGCCTGCGACGCGGGCCGCTGCTCGCGCCAGGACGCCGCCGCCGCGATCCTGTTCGGCGCCGACCGCGCGACGCAGATGTGTCTCGAGGCGATCCAGGCGCTCGGCGGCAATGGCTACATCAACGACTACGCCGCGGGCCGCCTGTTGCGCGACGCGAAGCTCTACGAAATCGGCGCCGGCACCCAGGAAATCCGTCGTATGCTCATCGGCCGCGAGATCTACGAGCTGACTGCCTGACGAATGGCGCGATCCAGCAAGAACGAAAAGAAACGCAACGGCGCCACGGGATTCGAACCCATCCGTGTCGAGCCTGCCTACCGCAAGGTGGCCGCCGCCCTGCTCGAGCGCATCACCGACCGCACGATCAACGCAGGCGAACGCCTGCCCCCGGAAGTCGAGCTCGCGCGACAGTTCGGCGTGCATCGCGGCACCGTGCGCGAGGCGCTGCGCGAGCTCGAGACCAACGGCGTGCTCAAGCGCGAGCGCGGCTCGAAGCTCATGATGGTCACGCGACCGACGCGCCATGCCGTCGCCGCGAACGTCTCGCGCGCGTTGTCGCTGCACGACGTGAGTTACCACGACATCTGGGAGGCGCTCACCGCACTCGAGCCGCCGATCGCGATGGCCGCCGCGCGCGAGCGCACCGCCCGCGATCTCGCGCGACTCGCGGAAGTCGCCACCGACGACGTCAGCGTCACCCAGACCGCGGACTTCTTCCGCGCCATCGGCGAGGCCACGCACAACGGCGTCTTCATGCTGGCGCACGAGCCCCTGCTCGCACTTCTCGTGCCGGCGCTCGGCGCGATGATGGACAAGGTCCCCCAGGCCACCACGCGCATCGCCACCGCCCAGAAACGCATCCTCGCCGCGATCGAGGCGCGCGACGGCGCCCAGGCCGCCGACTGGATGGCGAAACATATCCGTGACTTCCGTCGCGGTTTCGAACTTGCGCGCATCGGACTCGATCAGCCCGTAGCGGGCGGTTACGAAGGCACTTAAAATCTCGCGCGGGTCGATGCCTGGGAGGGCGCCCCGATGATGAGAAGAATACTGCCGCTGGTCCTCGCCTGCTCCTGCGCGCTCGCTCAGGACACGACCACGGAAACCGCGAAGGCTTCGGGCGGCACACCGGCTCCGCCCGCGCTGCGGTCACCCACGCTCGAGGACCTGTTCTCCGACCGGCACATCGTCGACGTCGCGATATCGCCCTCGGGCCGCCACCTCGCCGCGATCGTGCGCCGCGAAAAAATCGACCGGCTCATGGTCATGGATCTGACCACCCGCGAGCAGCGGATCATCCACGACATCCGTCACGATTCGTCCGGCAGCATGATCGTCGCGACGATGGGCGCCGTTTACTGGAAGTCCGACGATCGCCTCGTCTACGGGCTCAGCTTTCGCCCGGCCGAAGGCGTGCGCACCGTGAATCCCGGGATGTACGCGAAGATGGGCCGCCGGCTCTACGCCATCAACCGCGATGGCAGCAGCCCCGTCGGGCTGCTGGCGGACAACCGTAATTCGGCGCTGAACGGCGCGACCGACCTCGGCGACGTCGCGAACTATCTGCCGAACGACCCTGCGCACCTGCTGCTGCTCATCGACGGCTTCTCGGGACGCACCCTCTTCAAGGTCAACGTTCAGACCGGCAACGGCGAACAGATAGAGAGGCCGGCAACCGACGTCTTCGGCTGGTGGTTCGACGTCGCCGGCAGTCCGGTCGTGCGCATGGAGTCGAGCTCCGGCAACGTCACGCTGTATCGCAGGAAGAACGACAAGTGGGTCCGGTTCCTGCGGATGCGGGTGCGCGAATTCCGCGAGCGGTCGGAATACGAAGTCGCGGGACCTTCCGACCAGCCCGGCAAGTTCTACGTGCTCGCTCGCCCCGAGGGCCACGACCGCGTCGGACTCTATCTATTCGACCTCGAGAAGGAGCAGTTCGGGGAACCGATCTTCGAGAATCCGCAGTACGACCTGACGTCCGCGCGGATTTCGCGCGACGGCAAACGCGTGATCCACTACTGCCACGTCGCGCACGTGCGGATCTGCGAGTCCCCCGATCCGAAGCTCAACGCGCACATGCGGGGACTGCGCAAGATGTTCGAGGATTCGGCGAACGTGTACGTCTACGACTCCTCGGAGGACGGCAAGAGTTTCCTGCTGTTCATCGAGAGCCCGCGCGACCCGCCGGGCTTCTATTACTACCTCACCGAATCCCGGCGCATCGAGGCGCTGGGACCCACGCAGCAGGCGATGACCGAAGTGATGCTGCCGCGCGCTTCGGTGGTGAATTACACCGCGCGCGACGGCAAGCAGCTCTCGGGCTACCTGACCGTGCCGGCGAAGGCGCCGAAAGATCAGCGGCTGCCGCTCGTCATGTATCCGCATGGCGGACCGGAAACGCGCGACAGCCTGAGCTTCGACAGCTGGGCGCAGTACTTCGTGTCGCGCGGCTACGCGGTGTTCCAGCCCAACTTCCGCGGCAGCGACGGTTACGGCCGTGCGTTCGCCGAAGGCGGATACGGCGAGTGGGGCCGCAAGATGCAGGACGACATCAGCGACGCCATCAAGGCGCTTGCCGATCAGGGTGTCGTCGATCCGCAGCGCGTGTGCATCGTCGGCGCGTCCTATGGCGGGTACGCCGCGCTCGCCGGCGCGACGCTCACGCCGGATCTCTACAAGTGCGCGGTGTCGGTCGCCGGCATTTCCGACCTGCAGGAGTTCATCACCTGGCGCAAGCGCGGCTGGAGCAGCGAGTCCGCCAGCTACGTCTACATGCTGAAGGCCATCGGCAACCCCGAAACCGACGCGCAGAGACTTCGCGAGACGTCGCCCGCCCAGCAGGTGGCGAAGGTGAAGGCGCCCATCCTGCTCGTTCACGGCACCGAGGATTACATCGTGCCGATCTCGCAGTCGCGCATCATGAAACGCCTGCTCGATCAGTCCGGCCGCAAGACCGAACTCATCGAACTGGAACACGAGGGCCACGGCGGCTGGTCGAAGAAGAACGAGATGTACGCGATGTCGAGCATCGGCGCGTTCCTCTGGAAACATCTCGGCCCCGGATACGGCGTGACGAGCGCGCCGGAGCTGATCGCGAAGTCGGACTGACGCGTTCGAGAAGTAGCGTCGCAATAGTCCATCGAGTCAGGCTACAGTGCAGTCCTCGCTTCGACGGGGGACGACGCCATGCCGACAAGGAAAACTGCCGCCGGCGGAATGCCGCGACGCGACTTCATGCGCGGCGCCGTTGCCGCGACCGCCGCCTTCACGTTCCTGCCGGGACTGTCCTACGGGCGGCGGAGACGCATCTCCGCCAACGACAAGGTGAACATCGCCGCGGTGGGCGTCGGCGGCCGCGGCCGCTCGGTCATGCAGGCGATGGCGAGCCAGAACCTGGTCGCGATGTGCGACGTCGACTGGGGTTACGTCGACAGCCGATTCGCGGACATCGCCAACCAGATCGCGAACGCGCGGAAGCGCGCGGACGAAGCGCCGGACGCGGCGCAGAAGGAGCGCGCGCTTCAGCAGGTGAAGGAGTGGCAGGCGCTGCAGGCGCAGATCCCGAAGTCGAAGCGCTACACCGACTTCCGCGAGATGCTCGACAAGCAGAAGAACATCGACGCGGTCATGATCGCGACGCCCGACCACGTGCATGCGCACATCGCGCTGGCGGCGATGGACCTCGGCAAACACGTGTACGTGGAGAAGCCGCTCGCGTGGTCGGTCGACGAGTGCCGGCGCCTCGCCCGCAGGGCGGCCGACACCAAACTACACACGCAGATGGGGAACCAGGGACATTCCTCGCACGATGCGCGCGTCGTCAACGAATACATCCAGTCCGGCGCGATCGGCACCGTGACGGAAGTCCACGTTTGGACGAACCGTCCGCTCGCGTACTGGCCGCAGGGCATTCCGCGCCCCGCCGCGCTTCCGCCGGACGCCAAGGCTCTGCCCTGGAACATGGACGGCGTGATGAAACGCGCCGCCGGCTCGTTCGGCACGTACGCGCCGCCCGACAAGCTCGCGTGGGACCTGTTCATCGGGCCCGCGCGCTGGGTCGACTATCACCCTATCTACCACCCGTTCAACTGGCGCGGCTGGACCGATTGGGGCGCCGGCGCGATCGGCGACATGGGCGCGCACCTGATCGACTCGGCGTTCTGGGCGCTCGATCTCGATTACCCGACGACCATCGAAACGGTTTCGACGCCTTACAACCGGGACACCTATCCACTGGCGACCACGACCTACTACGAGTTCGCGGCGAAGGGCTCGCGCCCGGCCGTGAAGATGACGTGGTACGACGGGGGTCTCACGCCACCCAAGCCGGTCGAGCTGGGCGCGCAGGAACTGAACAAGGGCGGAGGCACGTTGTTCGTCGGCACCAAGGGCAAACTGCTGCACGATACGTACGGGTACAACCCACGGCTGCTGCCGAAGTCGTTGCACGATAGTGTGGGCAAACCTCCCGGGACCCTCGCGCGCATTCCGACCAGCCACGAGATGAACTGGGTCGACGCGATTCGCGGCACGCAGAAGACTTCGACTCCGTTCGAATATTCGGCGAAGCTGACGGAGATCATGCTGCTGGGCGTGGTCGCGTTGAACGCCGGGAAGAAGATCGATTACGACGGCGCGA
The DNA here is from genome assembly GCA_023423065.1 of Pseudomonadota bacterium. Classification (GTDB taxonomy): domain Bacteria; phylum Pseudomonadota; class Gammaproteobacteria; order Steroidobacterales; family Steroidobacteraceae; genus CADEED01. Next base: position 2,784 of record JAFAGC010000023.1, on the reverse strand, counting down.
ACATGAAGGTCACGAACGTGCCGGATTCGGATGCGCTGCTCAAGCGCACGTACCGCGCGGGGTGGGAACTGGGCGGCTGATGGATGGTCCCGATTTCCGGGCCGAAGGCGTGCCCGCCCTCTTTCGCGAATTCGTACGCGTGCGCGGCGTCGAAAGGATCCGGATCGGCCTCGGCGCGATGGGTACTGGCGTTGTCGTGGAATCGTGCCCGCACTAACCACTTTGCGGCGGCGCGGGCATTGCATAACGCAGGCCGGCTCTTCGAAAAAGAGGCGCTTCCGGGGTTTCCCTGGGCTATGCTAAGGCCCTGCACGGCAACCGGTAAGTCATGGAACCTTCAGAACTGCTGCGGCTGCGCGCCGCGATCCTTCGGGATCCCGGCAACGCCGAACTGCACTACCTGCTCGGCGCGGAACTCGCGCAGCGCCGCGAATACGGCGAGGCCGTCGCGCAGATGCGCACGGCGCTCGACATCAACCCGAAGCTGCACTTCGCGCGCCTGCAACTGGGACTCCTGTACCTCACGATGGCGCAGCCGGACGATTCGCTCGCGATCTGGGCGCCGCTCGAGGACCTCGACGAGAGCGCGGCGCTGAAGGCTTTCAAGCGCGGACTTGAAGCGCTGATCCGCGACGACTTCAACGCCTGCATCGGATTCCTGCAGCAAGGCATTTCGCTCAACAAGCAGAACGCCACGCTGAACGACGACATGTCGCTGCTCATCGAGCGCGTACGCGATGGCAGTGTGATCGCCGAGCCGCAGGCCTCTACCCCACGTGAGGGATTCGCAAGTTTCGGCGCCCCTTCGCAGACGCGTCATTAGCCGCGAATCGAATGATGCGGGTTGTCTTCGCCTGGGAACTTGGCGCGTTCTTAGGACACCTCGAAAGGGATCTCGCCGTCGCACAACACCTGCGGCAGCGGGGCGCGGACGTGCACTTCCTGGTGGCCGATCTGCGCACCGCGGAGAAGCTGCTCACGCCTGCCGGGTTTCCGTTCCTGCCCTCGCCCGCCGTGCGCCGGCCCGCGGGGCGCCGGAAGTCAGTTATCAACTTCAGCGAGCTGCTGATCGATGGCGGATACGATGATGCCGAGACCCTGCGCGGACTGGTGCGCGCCTGGATCGCGATCTGGAAGCTGCTGTCGCCGGATGTGATCGTCACGGACTTCGCGCCTACGGCAACGCTCAGCGCCAGGATCGCCGGCATTCCGAACCTGCCGCTGGGGCCCGGATTCACCGTGCCTCCCGCTCGCGACCCCATGCCCGCGTTCCGCGAAAAGGACGCGAAATCCGACGCGGCGTTACGGGCCGCCGACGCGAAGCTCTTGCCGGCACTCAACCAAGTCTCCGAATCGTTCGGCCATGCGCCGTTTCCGAGCGTCAGCGCCGTATTCGCGAATCCCGCGGCACAGATCACGTCGTTCGAGGAGCTCGATCCTTTCAGCCCGCGCGGCGATGCGCAGTACGTCGGCCCCATCACCATCCAGGGGCGCTTTCCGCAAGTGCAGTGGCTGGGCACGCGCGAGGCGCGCGTATTCGCCTATCTGCAATCGTCATTAGTCGGACTCGATGTCATCCTGACGGCGTTGCAGCATTCCGCTGCCGAAGTCCTCTGCGTGATACCCGGCGTCACGGATCGCATCGCGATGCAGTATCGATCCGAGTCATTCCGCATCCTGGCCGAACCCGTGGACCTTGGGATGCTCACGCGCGCGGATGTGGTGGTGGGATACGGTAGCGCAGGCGTGGTTTCCACGGCGCTGCAGGCCGGCGCGCCACTGTTGCTGTTTCCAAACTACATGGAACAGCAGCTTAACGCGGAACGAGCCGTGCGACTTGGCGCGGCGATTGCCTTCCGTGATCCTCCGGTCAAGGACAAGGCGAAGGCGGCGCTGCGCGCGTTGCTGTCACAGCCCCCTTATAAGAATGCGGCGCGGGCCTTCGCGGAGAAGTATCGCAACTATCGGCATGAGGCCGCGATAGAGGCGGTGGTGGATGCTATTGTGCGGGAGGCGCAACGGCCACTAACTAGCTACCCCGAGGCCGGGACTGTCGGGTAAATACCAAACTTGTGCATGATTCCAAGATCGAAAAATGACGCCGACTCCTAAACATCGACACTATCGTCTCGGCATGACGAAGCCACTCTTGTAGTCAATCTTCCTAGTAGGATCCGCTCTCATTCTTCCTAGAAAGTACTCACAAGCTGAACCCTCATCCGCGAAACACTGCTTCCCTGTCTCCAAACCACGTTCACTGTAAAATACACACCACTTCTCGTCTTCAAATCGCAAGCACAACGCTTCGTCCCTAAATTCGGGGTCTAGTGAGTAGGCACGAGGCTTAAATCGCTCTTCTACCAGGATTGCACGCAAATCTTCCTTGTTCATGTGATTCCTCATCGAGCAGTTACAGGAACAATGTATCCCTCGTCGAGCAATCTTCGGACTGGAAACTCGAGTTTAATTTGTGTGCCATATCCAGGCATGTCGAACGCAGGGGCCGCGGGCCCAACTTTAACATTGGGAATATCCCTGACAATTCGAAAGACATTGAAATCAGTAAGGTCAGTTCCTGGGCGCAGGGAAATCGAATCAGCGGTCGTTCCGAACGGACTGACAAAGGTTCCGTCGAGACTCCCAATACGTCCAATTATTGTGCCGCGAACCACCAATTGCGCGATGCGATGATGGCGTAATCACTTAGCACTTGTCTCGCCCTTTGCTGTGCAAGGAGCAGTGAAGGAGTAGACAAGTGAAGACAGAAGGCGAGACGCGCGCAGC
>JAFAGC010000021.1 GCA_023423065.1 Pseudomonadota bacterium | reverse complement strand
TCGCGCCCCCATCGAACAGGGCGCGAGCCGCGATGAAGCCCACTGCGAATAGATCGACGCACGCATCGATCACGGAGCAATCGTCACCGTAGCCTGCGACGGCGTACCGATCACGTACGCGCCGATGTTGCTCGACAACACGTTCGCAACCACGGTCTCACTGCCTTCGTTCGCCGCATCGGCGCGCGGCACGATGCTCAGCGTCGCCGACGTCGCGCCCGCGGGGATGGTGATTCCGCACGTGGCCGGCGTGAAGTCGAGGCCAGGGGACGCGGTGCTGCCGCCGAAGTTGCAACGCACGACGATGGTGCCGTTGATGTCGCCGCCGCTGCGCGCGAACGTGAACGCGCCCGGATCGAGCGTCGCTTCCGCGGCCTGGGCATCGCTTGCCCCCACCGTGATGATCGCCGGATCGTCCGCCAGGATGATCGTCGCGCTTTCATTGCCGACCACGTACGCGTTGCCGCGAACGACGGTCAGCACCAGGTCCTCGTCGCCTTCCGCGCGATTGTCGCGGTTGGGTGTCACCGTGACCCGCGCCGACGCGGCGCCCGCCGGGATCGTGACGAGACTGCCCCCGACGACCCCCGAGATGCCCGCGTCATTGCTGTTCAGCGCGTTGACGGCGCCGGTCAGCGAGATCTGGATCAGCAGGGACTGCGACAGATCGCCCGTACGCGTGATTTCGAAGTACGCCGCATCGAGATCTGCCTCGGACGCCGCCGCATCGGGCGCGCTCGCGCTCACGACGACGCTGTCCGCGATGCTGAGCGAGCTGATGCCGGGCGTGCCGACCTCGTAGCCGCTGCCCGGACTCAGGAACAACAACACGCTTTCCGCGCCTTCGGACACCGTGTCCTGAATCGGCGTGACGGTCACGACGACGCTCGAGGCGCCGGCCGGAATCGTGACGCTGGTCGGCAAGGCCTGGTAGTCAGTCCCATTCGTCGCGCTGCCGAGCAATTGGAGATGTACGGTCAGGGCCTCGTCCGTCGGACCCGTGCGCGAGATCGTGAAGGCACCGCTCTCGGGTCCGAGCTCACCCGCGGTCTCGTCGGAAGTGATGACGCTTACGACGCCATCCGGCTCCGGATCCGGCGGCGCCGGAACATCGATCACTACGTTGTCCGGCAAACTATCCACCAATCCGTCGTTGACGATGAGCTGCACGACGTAGAGGCCGCTCGCATCGACCGTGATGCCCGGTGTCGGGCCGAACGCATCGGCGAGCGTTGCGGCACTGGCCGCGGGGCGCGCGAGCAGCGACCAAGTGAAGGCCAGCGGATCGCCATTCGCGTCGTGCGAGTCGTCGCCGTCGAGCCGCACGAACTCGCCCACCTCGGCAATGACATCCTCACCGGCAACCGCCACGGGCGGCGTGTTGTCGGAGGTCACGAGCACCGTGTCGGCCGCGCTCTCGAGCGCGCCATCGGAGACGACGAGCTGCAGCACGTAGTCACCCGCGCGGTCCGCGACGAAACGCGGCACCGCGAGCACGGTGGAATCCAGCGCCGCATTGCTGCCGTCGGGCCGCGACACGAACGACCAGCGGAACTGCAGCGCATCGCCATCGGGATCCGACGACTCCCTTCCATCGAGAATCGCGGTCTGACCCGCGGTCACCGCCTGATCCGGGCCGGCGTTCGCGACCGGTGCGCGATTGCCGGGCACGGTCTGGATCTCGACCGTATCGGTCGATGATCCGCCGTGGCCGTCATCGACGGTGAGCCGCGCCACGTAGCTGCCCGACAGATCGGGCACGAACGATGGCCGAACCGAAGCAGGATCCAGCAGCACCGACTGACTACCCGCCGGAACCGAGTCGAATCGCCACGCAAACCCGAGCACGTCCCCGTCGACGTCGCTCGAAGCGCTGCCGTCGAGCACGGCGGTGGCGCCGACCGGCACCTGCCGATCCGCACCCGCATTCGCGACGGGCGGCGTATTGGCCTCGCCGGTCGTGACGACGACCGTTTCGAGGTCGCTGAACTCGCGCCAGTCGTGCACCAGGAGGTCAATCTCGTAGCGGCCGGGCAGGTCCGCGACGAAACGCGGCATCACGCTCTTGTGATTGTCGAGCACTGCCTGGCTGCCCGTGGGCCTCACGCGCAGTACCCAGTGGAACTTGAGCGTGTCGCCGTCGGCGTCGCTCGTACCCGAGCCGTTCAATTCCACGGTGCTGCCGGTCGGCACCACCTGGTCGGGGCCGGCGTCGGAGACGGGCGGCTGGTTCGGCCGGCAGGGCTCGGGGCAACCGCCCGCGGTCCCCGCGACGGGCAAACAAACAACGAACAGCGAGATCAGCACGTTATGTATACGCATGAGAAATCCTCCGTTTCCGGGGAGGCATACAGGATCGGCTCGGAAACCGGCTCATCGGCCTGTGGCAAACTTCGGCCAGCAGGGAGAAGGGCATGGTCGAATCCATCACGACGCTGCTCGACGCGTCGCGTCGGGGCGAGGCGAACGCCACGGACCGGCTGTTCGCGGCGGTGTACGCCGAGCTGCGCGCCATCGCGCGCTCGCAGCGCCGGCGGTGGATAGGCAACGAGACCATCAACACCACGGCCCTCATCCACGAAGCCTTCATCAAGCTCGCCGCGCCCGAGCCCGCGGACTTCGCCAACCGCACTCATTTCTATGCGACCGCGGCCCGCGCGATGCGCCAGATCCTCGTGAACTACTCCGAGCAGCAGCACGCCGCGAAGCGCGGCGGCGACCGCGTGCAGGTGCCGCTCGAGGAAGCCGAGTTCGTCACGGCCACGACGGCGGACGAACTGCTCGACCTGGAGGCGTTGCTGCTCAAGCTGGAGAGTGAGAATCCGCGGCACTGCCGCATCGTCGAATGCCGCGTGTTCGGCGGCATGACCATCGAGGAGACCGCCGAGGCGCTCGGGCTGTCGCCGGCCACCGTGAAGCGCGACTGGCAGGTCGCGAGCGCGCGGCTGTATCGCGACCTGCGGGGCTGAGCCGGTATTCGGGCCGATCCTGTAAAACCGACATGCATCACGACCACCGCCTGGAGCAACTGTTCTTTCGAGCGCTCGAGCTCGAGCCGGCCGCGCGCGACGAGTGGTTGCGTTCGGCCTGTGAAGGAGAGCCCGAACTGCTGCGCGAGCTCGCCTCGATGCTCGTCGCGTCGGCGAATTCTGAGAAGTACTTCGAGAAGCTCTCGGGCCGCATCGGCGCGGCGCGACTGATCGATCGCGTCACGGGTACGGAGCTCGGCGCGGGTTCGATGGTGGGCGGCTATCGGCTGCTGCGCGAGCTCGGCAGCGGCGGCATGGCAAGCGTCTGGCTCGCCGAGCGTACCGACGGGCTGATCAATCGGCCCGTCGCGCTCAAGTTTCCGCACGGCGCGTGGCGCATGGCCGGGCTCGCGCAGCGCATGGCGCAGGAGCGCGAGATCCTCGCGACGCTCTCGCATCCCAACATCGCGCGTCTCTACGACGCGGGCGTGACCGCGGACGGCCAGCCCTTTCTCGCGCTCGAATACGTCGAAGGCGTGCCGATCGACGAGTACTGCCGCGACCGGAAACTACCGCCGCGCGAGCGACTGCAGCTCTTCGTCCAGGTGGCGCGCGCGGTGGCGCATGCGCACGCACGGCTCATCGTGCATCGCGATCTCAAGCCTTCCAACGTGCTGGTCACAGGGGTGGGCGAAGTGCGGCTGCTCGACTTCGGCATCGCGCGGCTGCTCGCCGAGGGCGGCGAGAGCGCATCGCGCCTCACCGCGATCTCCGGCCGAGCGCTCACGATCGACTACGCCTCGCCCGAGCAGATCCTCGGTCAGCCCATCTCCACGGCGTCGGATATCTACAGCCTCGGCGTGCTGCTGTTCGAAATGCTCACGGGCCAAATGCCGTACCGGCTGAGCCGCGAATCGCGCGGCGCGCTCGAGGAGGCCATCCTCACCGCGGACGCGCCGCGGCCGAGCGATGTCGCGTCGCCCGAGCTGCGCCGCTCGCTGCGCGGCGACATCGACACGATCGTGCTGAAGGCGCTGCGCAAGAAGCCGGAGGCGAGGTATGCGACGGTCGATGCGTTCATCGACGACATCGAACGGCACTTCGGGTCGCGGCCGGTGCTCGCGCGGCCGGACAACCGCTGGTACCGGCTCGGGCGTCTCGTGGCGCGCAATCGCGTCGCGGTGGCCGCAGGCGTGGTGGTCGTCGTCGCGGTTTTCGGCGGAACGGCCAGCGCGCTGTTGCAGGCGCGTGCCACGGAGCGCGAACGTCAGCGCGCCCAGGACATCAACGCCTTCATCACCTCCGTGCTGCAGCGCGCGGATCCTTACCACGAAAGCGGTTCGAAGCTGAGCGGCGCCCAACTACTGCTGCACGCGCGCGACGACCTCGCCGAGCGTTTCCCCGAACATCCAGACCGTCGCATCGAGCTGCTCAACGTGATCGGCGCCGGGCTCATCGGCCTGGGGGAGCTCGTCGAGGCGGAGCAGACTTTGCGGCGCGCGCACGCGGAGGCGCAGGCCGCGTTCGGGGGCGACGACGCCTACAGCCTGCAGGCGCGCGTGTTGCTCGCCGAGGTCAAGAGCGTGCGGCGCGATGCGGCGGCCGCTCGCGAGGCGTTACGCGAGCTGGTTCCGGCCGCGCGCCGGCACATCGAAAGGAATCCGGAAATCCTCGTGCGGGCGCTCAAGCTCGAATCGGACGTCGCGATCGAGCTCGGCGAATTCGATCGCATGCGCGGGCCGGTGCGCGAGGCGGTGAGCGTCGCGAGGGCGCAGCTCGGCCGCGATCATCCGCTCACCGACGCGGTATGTGCGCTGCTCGCCGAAACATACGTGCTGCGCACGGATGACATCGACGAGATGCTGCGCGAGACGGATGCCGCGCTGCGCGACACGCTCGCCGCGCACCCGGATCGCCCGGACCACGCCCAGGTACTGCGCATGCGGGAGATCCGATCGCGGGCACTGGCCGTCGCCGGGTCGTTTCCGGAGGCGGTGGCGGAAATGCGCCTCATCGTCGAGCAACTGCGCCGCGTGCTGGGCGGTCACACGCTCGAATCGGCGAACCTGATCACCAACCTCGCATCGTACGAGCGGCGGCTCGGCGAGTTCGAGCGCTCGCTGGCCGACAGCACCGAGGCATTGCGCATCCTCGATCCGCTCATCGAGAAGAAGTCGGCTGACTACTCGTTTCCGCTGGTGGCGCGCGGCGTGACGCTGGTCATGTCGCGCCGGCCCGTGCAGGCGCTCGAGGACCTGACCCTCGCGCAGTCCAACTACCACGAGCTGTTCGGCCCGCGACACCGCGACACGTTGACGCCGCGGATGTATCGCGCCGTCTCGTTCGCCTATCTCGGGCGTTTCGACGAGGCACGCAACGAGCTGGCCGCTGCGCTCGATCATGACCCGGAGGCGCCCAATCCGGCGTGGTGGGAAGCGCACGAGGCCGGCATCGTGTATCGACTCTCGGGAGACAATGCGGCGGCCATCGAGGCGCAGAAGAAAGCGTTCGAACTGATCAGTCCGGGCCCGCGCGCGCCGTGGGAGCAGGTGCGCGTGTATCCGGAACTCGCGCTCGCGCAGTTCGCGAGCGGCGACCGGTCCGCGGCCGCGAGCTCCATTGCGCAGGCGATGAAGTTGTTCGCGCAGTTGCGGATCGCGATGCATCCGGCGCTCGCCGAGTCGTTGACGCTGCAAGGCGCGTTGCTGCTCGACGAGGATCCACGCGCCGCGTTGCCGCTGCTCGGGCGCGGTGACTCGTTCTGGCGGGAAACCGACCCGGAGAATTTCGCGGGCGGGGAGGCGGCCGCGTGGCTTGCGCTCTGCCACGAGCGTCTCGGCAATCACGACGCTGCGCGGGAACATCGGCGACGTGCCACCCGACTCCTGTCTGCTTCGCCGCTGCCGCGGGACCGGGAACTGCTCGGGAAGCTGTCCCGAGCGCGCCCGTCAGGGGGCGCCTGACAACTCGACGCGAGAGCAAGTCAGACCGCGATCTTCAGCCCCACGGCGCCAATCTCCTCTCACCCAGCATCTGCTCGTCGACGTTCCGGCCGGAACGTCCGCGAGTGCCACTGACCGAGGCGTGGTGGAATCTGCGCCGGTATTCGGCCGGCGACAGTCCGATCACCCGCTTGAATACGCGTCGGAACGTGCCGGCGTCTTCATAACCCACCGAGTTCGCGATCTGTTCGACCGTGTCGCGCGTGAACTCGAGCCGCTCGCGGCCGCGCGCGATGCGCAGGCGCTGGTGGTATTCCCCGGGCGTCACACCGGTTGCGGCGGCGAAGCGCCGCTGAAACGTACGCGCACCGAGTCCCGCGCGCGCCGCCAGAGTCGTGACGCTCCCGGTCCGCGCGGGGTTCGCCTGCAGCCAGTGCTGCACGGCGAGGATGGCCTTGTCTCCATGCTGGAGCCGCGGCGCGAAATTGCCGAAGTAACGTTGCTCGCGGCCGCGCGGGTCCATCAGCATGAAGTGCGCGGTGCTGCTCATCACCGTGGCGCCCAGCAGTCGCTCGACCAGCTTGAGCCCCATGTCCGCCCACGCGAGCACGCCGCCCGCGGTGATGAGATCGTGATCGTCGATCACGAGCAGGTCGGGGTTCACGGTCACGTCGGGAAAGCGGCGCTGCAACTCCTCGGCGAACATCCAGTGCGTGGTCGCGCGCCGCCCGGCTAACAAACCCGACTCGGCCAGCAGGAACACGCCGCCACACACCGCGGCAACGATGGCGCCGCCGGAATGTCGTTCGCGCACCCATTCGACGCATTCCGGCGCAATGCGCGGCTGGGGCGGAGCGATCTGGCACGCGGGCACGATCACCACCTCGGGCTGGCGACCATCGCCCGCGGAGGTTTCGAACGTGCAGCGCAACCGGCCGCGGTTGTCGGCCTGCCAATGCGTCACGCGAAGCACGGGCTCCGCCGAACCCGCATGCTGGCGCGCGAAGAAGTCCGCGTAGCTGAAGAGATCAGTTAGTCCGTGAACGGACGTCGTCTGCGCGCCCGCGAATTGCACGATGGCGATCTCGATCGGCTTCTTCGCGCTTGGCAGTTTCGGCTTGGTTTTTGTCATTTTCCGCCATCCCGTGTGGCAAGCCTCGCCGATATGTTGAGCGAATGAAAGAAGAGACATTCTCCGGGCGCGGTGGTACGCAACTTCACCTGCGGTCGTGGCGCCCCGAAATGGCGCAGGCGATCGTCGTCATCGTGCACGGCGTGAATTCGCACGGGGGCCAGTACCTCTGGGCGGGCGAACAGCTTGCGAAGGCGGGCTTCGTCGTATATGCGCATGATCATCGAGGTCGGGGCAAATCCGCCGGCCCGCGCTTCTACATAGACGACATCAGCGACTACACCGAGGACCTGGGCGCGGTGATCGCGCTCGCCAAATCCCGCGACCCGGGGTTACGCGTGTTCGTGTTGGGACACAGCGCGGGCGGTGTCGTCTCGTGCACCTGGGCGCTCGATCACCAGCAGGAGATCGCGGGGTTCGTCTGCGAAAGCTTTGCGTATCGCGTGCCGGCGCCGGCGCCGGTGCTCGCGCTGGTGCGCCTCTTCGGGCGAATCGCGCCCAAACTACCCGTGCTCAAACTGAAGATGAAGGACTTCACGCGCGACCCGCGGGCGCTGGCCGAGCTCGAGGCCGATCCGCTGTGCCGCGGCGAAATTCAGCCCGCGCGAACCGTCGCCGCGCTCCTGAAAGCCACCGATCGCATGAAGGCGGAGTTCGGCACGCTGAAACTCCCGCTGCTGATCATGCACGGCACACTCGACAAGGCGACGGTCCCCGCCGGCAGCCAGGAGTTCTACGACCACGCGGGCTCCGCCGACAAGACGCTCAAGCTGTACGAGGGGCACTTTCACGATCTGCTCAACGACATCGGCAAGGAACAGGTGCTGGCCGAGATCGTTGCGTGGATACGCGCGCGCTAGGAGTTTCACCATGCCCGGTCCAATACCTCGTCGCACGGCGCGCTGACTTTCAACGTCAACAGATGGTCGGCGCGTGTGCGGCCGAGATTGACCGCGGCGATGGGTTTTCCAGTCGCCGCCGCCGCTTCCGCGAAGCGGAATCCCGAATACACCATGAGCGACGTGCCCACGATCAGCAGCGCATCCGCCTGCGCGATTCCCTCGAACGCGCGATCGACGCGCTCGCGCGGCACCGACTCGCCGAAGAACACGACGTCGGGTTTCAGGAGGCCCCCGCATTCGGGACAGTCGGGTACGACGAATCCGCCGTAGTCGCGGCCATCGATGTCGACGTCGCCATCGGGCGCCACGCGTCCTTCGATCCCGGCCCATTCGGGATTGCGAGCCAGCAGTTGAATCTGCAGTTCCGCTCGCGGCAGGGAATGGCCGCACTGCATGCAGCGCACGAGATGCAGTCGGCCGTGCAGGTCGATGACGTCGTGGCTGCCGGCGGCCTGGTGCAGCCCATCCACGTTCTGCGTGATGACGAGCGACACGGGGCCGTTCGATTGCATCCGCGCGAGCGCGCGATGCGTGGCGCTGGGTTGCGCGCGCCCGATGTGGGGCCAGCCCACGGTGCTGCGCGCCCAATAGCGCTGGCGCACCCGCGGGTCGGTCATGAACGGGCGGAATTCCACGGGCCGCGCGCGTTTCCACTCGCCGTGCTCGTCGCGGTAGTCGGGGATGCCCGCGCTCGTGCTCACGCCCGCCCCGGTGAGCACGGCGATGTTCGTGTGAGCGCGGATGAAGTCGACTAGTTCGTTCATCGCGGTGATTCGTCGATTATCCGTGTGTCCGTTCGGCTATACAGGGAACATCCCCCGGAGCCATTCCATGCAGCCCATTATCACCGCATTCGAGCGTTCTCCCGACCGGGGCAGGGGCCTCGCGCGCGACACGCGCGTTCGCTGGGCGCTCGAAGAGGTAAATCAACCCTACGACGTCCGGCCGGTGTCGTTTGCCGCGCTCAAGGAGCCCGCGCACCTGGCGCTCAATCCGTTCGGCCAGATTCCGACCTACGAGGAGGGAGGCCTCGCGCTGTTCGAGACGGGCGCAATCGTGTTCCACATCGCGCAACGTCACTCGGGGCTGCTGCCGCGGGACGGGAATGCCCGGGCGCGCGCGATCACGTGGATGTTCGCTGCGCTCAATACCGTCGAGCCGCCGATCCTCGAGTTCACGTACGCGAAGTTCCAGGAGGGCGACAAGCCCTGGTACGAGGAGCGGCAGCTCATGGTCAGGGATCGCGTGCGCGCCAGGCTGGGCCAGCTCGCAGCGCATCTGCGCGATTCGCAGTGGCTCGACGGCGCGTTCGGCGCGGGCGACCTGCTCATGGTCTCGGTATTGTTGAGACTCAAGTCGACGGGAGTCGTGAACGAATTCCCGAATCTCGCGGCGTACGTGGCGCGCGGTGAGGCGCGGCCTGCCTACCAGCGTGCGTTCGCGGCGCAGCTCGCGGCATTCAACGCTTCGAACCAGGCCTAACCCACCGAACTTCTCGCCTTGAACAGCCGCGCCTGGCGGCGGGACACCTCGACTTCCTGCCCATCGCGCAACCGCAGGTGCAGTCGGCCGCCTTCGCCGGGGGTGACCTGCTCGATGAATTCGAGATTGACGATCTGCGCGCGGTTCGCGCGGAAGTAACGCCCCGGTTCGAGCATCGACTCGACGGCGGTGAGCGAGCGGCCGAGCAGCGGGCGTTCCTTGCCCCACAGCAGCCGCACGTAGTTGCCTTCGGCGCTGAAAGTGCTGACCTCGCGCAGCGGCACGAACCAGCAGCGATGCCCGTCGCGGATGAAGAGCTGCTCGAGCGGGGGCGCCGGGATCTTGCGCAACGCGGCCGCGAGCCGCTCGGTCTCGATGGGCTTGAGCAGATAGTCCAGCGCGTTGACCTCGAATGCCTTCACGGCGTACTGGTCGTACGCGGTGGTGAACACGATGCGCGGCACTCGCTCGAGCTGCGTCAGCAGATCGAAGCCCGTTCCGCCGGGCATCTGGATGTCGAGGAACACGAGGTCGGGCGACAGTCGCTCGATCGCGGCGCGCGCCTCGTCGATGTTGCCGGCCTCGCCGACGACTTCGACGGCCGGGAACTCGTCGAGCAGCCGCCGCAGTTCGCGGCGGGCGAGGGGTTCGTCGTCGACGACGAGCGCCTTCACGCGGGCAACCTCGCTTCCGCGACGGCGAGGCCTGGATTCGATAGTTCTAGCCTGAGGCTCGCGCGCACGCCGAACAGCAGCCGCAATCTGCCGGCCGCGTTCCGCAGGCCGACCCCTTCGCTCGACATCGTGGCTTCCGGCCGTGGATTCTCGACTCGCAGCAGGAGTCTGCTTCCGTCGATGCGGGCCACGATGCGCAACGTGCCGCCTTCCCGAAGCTGCGCGATGCCGTGTTTGATCGCGTTCTCGACCAGCGTCTGGAGCAGCATCGCGGGGACCCGCGCGCCGCGAGCCGCCGGCTCGATCTCCTGCACGACTTTCAGCCGATCTTCGAGCCGAAGCGCCTCGAGCGCGAGGTAGTCGTCGACCATCTCGAGCTCGCGTTCGAGCGTCACGAGGTCGTCCTCGCCCGAGGCGAGTGTGTAGCGCAACATGCGCGCGAGCTGGGTCACGGCCTCGCGTGCGCGGGCCGGATCATCGGCGATCAGCGAGCGCAGCCCGTTCAGCGCGTTGAACAGGAAATGCGGATTGAGCTGCGACTTGAGCAGGAGCAGCTCGGACTGGTGCCGATGGCGCATCGTCGCGAAGGCGAGATACAGCGCCACCCACGCGATGTGGAGCAGCAGGATCAGGATGTAAAGATTGCGCAGCTGTCCGCCTTCGGACAGTCGGTGGTAGAAAGCTGACGTCAGCGGCGGGACCGGAGTGCCGTACACCGCCTGCGACAACGCCAGCGTCAGTAGATAGGAAGCGGTGCCGATGACCAGCGTGCCGACGATGACTCTTCCCAGCAGCGCGGCGGGCGGCAGCGACAGCCAGCGGTAGCGCTGGATGACCCACCGCAGCAGGTGCGTGAGGGCGATGCCGCCGAGCGCCGCTCCGCCCCAGAGCATCTTCGCCTTGCTCCACGGCTGCGAGGCGAAGATGACTTCGCCGGATGTCTGCGCGAAGTAGTAGAAGCCCCAGCCGAAGAGCTGCAGCGCCCAGTAGGCGAGCGCGCTGCCGCCTACCTTGCGTCGGCGGCCAGCGCCTGGCGATCGATCGGCTCGCCGCGCAGGATGATCTTGTCGATGCGTGTCCATGCCTCGATGCTCGCCAATGGATTCGCGTCGAGCAACACCAGATTCGCGATCTTGCCTTTCTCTATGGTTCCGTAGTCCTTGTCGAGCCGGAGCCTGCGGGCGTTGTTGATCGTGCCGGCCCGGAAGATCTCCGACAGGGGAATGCCGGCCTGCGCCATCAGCCGCATCTCTTTATATGTGTCATACCCGGGCTGGTTGCCGTATGTCGGAGCCGAAGGCGTATCGCTGCCTAACAACAGCGGCTGACCCAGCTCGTACAGGTATCGCAGCGCGCGCATGCCCTGCTCGGAAGTGGCCCAGGTCTCGTTCGCCCTGCGTTGTCCCTCGAGCATGGCGGGTCCGACCTCCGGTCCGAATATCTGCTTCCGGAACCACTGTCCGGCATCGGTGCGATACCAGGCGAGCAGGCGTGGCGGCACCACCTTGACGAGCACCGGATCGTCCAGCAGCGCGGGATCCAACAGTTCCGTGACGCCCGGGAGGACGCGCAGCGTCGCCTGGTAGCCTATCTTCTTCGCGTGAACGTTCTTCAGGTGCGCGGCGACGGCGTCGGGCATGCCGTCCTGGCCGTTGAGATCGTTCCAGCTCCAGACGCCGTGCAGGATGACGTCCACGTCGCCGTCGACCGCCATGCGCTGCACGTCGAGCGCGTTGGCGTGCACCGCGAGCAACACATCGTGCTTCCGCGTCGCGGCGCGAATGCGCCGCAGCGTATCCGCGCTCATGATCGGCCAGTCCGAGACTTCGCCGAAGCCGTCCTCGATCGTGATCTTCACGCACAACGCGCCACTCGCGGCGATGCGGGCGACCACCGCCTCGGGCGTGTGCTCGGCGGGATCGGCGCCCTCCGGCAGCGGATGTTCGCGCGCGTTGGCGGGCTCGAAGATGTAGTCGGTGAAGATCTTGTGGCGGATTTCCTTGTCGACGAACACGAGTGGATAGCCATCGACGATCGGCGCGGCGCCGCAGCGGAAGATGTCCGGGTGCTGTTTCTGCGCGGCGAACAACTCGACGCGATCGGGGCGATTCGCGGTGTCGAGCACCTGGGTCACGCCGAAGTACAGGTAGCTGCGCGGCTGCTGCGCGAAGAAATCTCTCTCCAGCTCCGCGAACGCCGGGTCTTCCGATCCGAAGGGCAGTCCGATCGCATCCGACACGTGAACGTGCGCGTCGGTCAATCCAGGCGTGAGGAACTTGCCGGTGCCGTCGATCCTGCGCGCGCCCGCGGGCAGCGGGATCGCCTTCTCGCTGACGAGCGCGATGCGCCCATCCCGTATGAGCACGTTGCGATTGCCGAGCGGCTGCGGCTGCTCCGGCGAGACGAGCGTGACGTTTTCGATGAGCAGTGCATCGGCGGCGCCGGACGCGGTGCAGTGAACGAGCAGCAGTGCTGCGAGGAGTCGAGTGGCTTTCATGAAGCTAGGCTAGCGCTTCAGGAAAGCCTTCGCGCGAATCGATGTGCAGCGGTCGATTCGCCGTGACGAGCGGTCAGCCGAGCTTCGATTTGCGGAACGGCATGCTGCGCATCCGTACGCCCGTGGCCGCGAACACCGCGTTCGCGATCGCGGGCGCGATGGGACCGACGCCGGCTTCACCCGCGCCGGCATGGCGTTCGTGGCCGCTCAAGGCCTCTGTGTGGATGTCGATGCGTGGAATGTCGGCGAGGCGCAGCATGGGGTACGTGTCGAAATTGCCTTCGACGACGCGCCCGTTCTCGATGTTGATCTCTTCGTTGAGGCACATGTTGAGGGCGAATACGGCCGAGCCCTCGAGCTGCGAACGCACGGCATCCATGTTCAGCACCTGGCCGCAATCGAAGGCGATGTCGAGGGCATGAATCCTGAGCTCGTTCGCCGCGGTGACTTCCACCGTCGCGGCGCAGGCCACGGTCATGCCCGCGTGCGGCTTGCCACCCCCGCTGCCGAAATTGCCGATGGCGATGCCGCGGCCGTGGCGCGCGGGTAGTTGGGTGCCCCAGCCGGCGTGTTTCGCGGCGACTTCGAGGCATCTGCTCCAGCCGGCGTCGGGCCACTTGGCCAGGATGCGCAGGCGGTACTCGAGCGGATCGATGCCGGCCTTCGCGGCGCACTCGTCGACGAAGCTCTCGACGAAGAAGCAGTGCGAGTTGTAGCCGGGCGCGCGGTATTGCCCGGTGAGGATGTGTGTATCGAGCGTGGACGTTTCGATGCGCACGTTGGGGATGACGCCCTTCACGTAAGGCGGGTCTTCCATGCCGAACATCACGGGCTTTCGCGCGGCCACGTGCGAGACAAGGGCGTCGGGCAGACCATCGGCACCCAGTGACGCGCGCAGGTGCACCGACTGCAGATCGCGATACTTGCCCTGGCGGAACGTCTCTTCGCGCGACCAGATCACGTGGATCGGCGTGCCGGGAAATTTCTTCGCGACGGCGAGGACCATGCGCACGTCGTCGCAGCCGACGCGCCGGCCGAAGCTGCCGCCGACCAGCGTCTGGTGAAAGTGAATGTTCTCCTCGGGCAAGCCGGTTTCCTCTCTCGCGATCACCAGAGCCTGGATGACCAGCGCGGTCGGGTGCCACAGGTCCACGCGTTCCGCCGTGACCAGCGCCGTGCCGTTGAGCGGCTCCATCGTCGCGTGATCGCTGAGCGGTGTGTGGTAGATAGCCGCGACCGCCTCGGCGCCGGCCGCTTCGACCGACCGCGGCGCGTCGCCGAAGTCGCTCATGAGATCGTCGGCGGGCTCCTTCAGTCGCGCATACAGCGCGTCGTAGATCTGCTGCGTGGATTTCCATTCCGCGCCCGCGCCGAAGTCCCACGTCACGGGCAGCGCCTCCAGCGCCTTGCGCGCCTGCCAGTAGTGCTCGGCGACCACGGCGATGCCGGCTTGTGCGTCCGTGTTGGCCCAGTGGGCGGGCTTCTCGAAGTTGCGCCGAGGTTCGTCCGGATCCACGACCGCGACGCCGCGCACACCGGGCATGTCCCTGATCTTCTCGAAGTCGTAGCTCACGAGCCGGCCGCCGTGCACCGGACATTGCAGCAGTGCGGCGTAGAGCATGCCCGGCAGGCGCACGTCCATGCCGTAAACGGACGTGCCGTTCACCACGGAGCGGGCATGCGTCATCGGCAGGATCTGCTTCGTCAACACCGTCCACTGGTCGCGCGGCTTGGGCGCGGGCTCCTTCGGTAGTTGGATCGTCGCGGCGCGGGCCGCGAGTTCGCCAAACGTCGCGCGGCGATTCGTGCGCGGGTGGGTGAGCACGCCCGCTTTCAGTTCGATTTCCTTCGCCGGCACCTTCCATTGCGCCGCCGCGGCCGCGCGCAGCCGTTCGCGCGCGCTCGCGCCGGCCTGCGTCAGCGTCTTCATGAGATCGCCCGACGCGCCCGCACCGGCGAACGTGGACCAGATGCCGGTGGCGCCGAGGTAGAGGTTTCCCTCGCGCGTGTTGCGATTGAACGAGATCGACTCGACGCGCACGTCGTTCCAGTCGCAACCGAGTTCCTCGGTCACGTACAACGCCGCCTGGGTGGTATTTCCCGTGCCCGATTCCGGGCCAGGCGCGCGCACCGTCACGATGTTGTCGGCGCCGATCACGATCCACGGCGTCAGCTCCGACGGCCCGGAAGTGGGCGCCGCGCCTTCGGCACGCGGCACGAGGGCGATGGCCATGCCGCCGCCGACGATGCTGGTCGCGACGATGAACTCGCGGCGGTTCATTTGCCCGCCGCCTTGCGAATCGCGCTGCGCACGCGCTGGTACGTGCCGCAGCGGCAGATGTTGGTCATCGCGGCGTCTATCTGCTCGTCGCTGGGATTCGGGTTTTCACGCAGCAATGCAGCGGCCGCCATGATCATGCCCGCCTGGCAGTAGCCACATTGCGCGACGTTGAGATCCAGCCACGCGCGCTGCAGTGGGTGACCCGAATCCGGTCCGTTGGAAGAGAGGCCTTCGATCGTCGTGATCTTCATGCCGACCGCCGCCTGCAGCGGCATGAGGCAGGAGCGCGTGGCCGTGCCGTCCAGGTGCACCGTGCAGGCGCCACACTGGCCGATGCCGCAGCCGAACTTCGTGCCCGTCATCCCCAGGTGGTCGCGCAGCACCCATAGAAGAGGAGTGTCGGGATCGGCCTCGACGGCGCGCGTCTCACCATTGATACTGAGCTCGGTCTTCATGCGCGAATCAGTATCGAGTGCGACGCCGAAGGCGTCTTGTAAAAATTCGGCAGCGGAGCGGCAGTGATCGTACCCACGATGTCAGACGACGGAATGCGCTACTGGCGGCTGCGGCCCGATGCGCGTCTCGCTCCGTGGATCAAGTGTTACTGGTGGGTCGAGTCGGTGAAAGAGCACGAGTGCGCCGGCGGGTGCGCGCGGGTCGAGCCCCCGGACCTGCTGATTCCCGATGGCCACTCGGAGATCGTGTTCCGCACGGCTGGCGAATTCACGCGCTGGCAGCTCGGCGAGCCGGCGAAACGCACGTGCATGAGCCGCAGCTACGTCATCGGCGGCAGATCGAAGTCGGTGTTCACGCACAGTCCGGGCGGACTACGCCTCGCGGGCGTGAAGCTGGATCCGCGCGCCATGCGAGCACTGCTGCGCCGGCCGCTGACCGACTTCCGGGACATCACGGTTGCATGCGCGGACCTCGAATGCCGGGAGCTGCTCGACCTCGAGGATGAGATCGCGAATCTCGGATCGGTCGAACGAATGCCGAAGGTGCTCGATCGGTTCTTCCTGCGCCGCCTGGGCGGCCGGATCCCGGACGACGCCGCGACCGAACTACTGCTCGCGAAGATCGGCGCCACGCGGGGTGCGCAGCCCATCATGAAGTGGGTGCGCGAGCAGCGACTCGATGCCCGCACGCTCGAACGGCGCTTCGTCGCGCGCGTGGGGATGACGCCGAAGCAGTTCGCGCGTGTCGAGCGCTTCAAACATGCGTACCGCCTGCTGGGCCAGTACCGGTCGGGTGGGCGCCGGGTTTACCTGGACGCCTACTACGACGAATCTCACTTCGATCGCGAGTTCAGGGACTTCATGGGCACGTCGCCGACGTCCTGGTTGAAGAGGAAGGCGGGGTTCACCACGATCATCGGCGATCACTTGCTGGAACGAGAGCTCGCCGACTGAATTCCTCGATGGCTTCCAGCACCTGCTGCTGGTTCGACTGGATCAGGTAGTGAGAAGCCTTCTGCAGTTCGAGGATCTGTCCCTTCTCCACGCCGCGCCGGAACGATTCGATGTCCTTGCGACGCTTCTCATCGCGGTTTCGGCCGAGTTCCTCCAGCGCCGCTTTCAGTTCGGCATCGTTCGCGTCGTACCACGGCGGCAACGGCCAGGCCGGATCCTCGAACGCATACACGGCCAGCGCCGGAATTTTCACCGCGCCGTAATCAGGCGGTTCGATGGCTGCCATGATGGCCTGTCGCGTGCGGTTGTCGATGGTCGGCGTTCCCGCGAGGAAGGGCTTGTCGATGTTCAAGGCTGCGATGAGCTCGCCTTCCGTCAGCCGCACGTGGCCGCGCTCGGCGATCAGTTTGCTCATGGCGGCGTAGTCGCGCAGCGCCGAAGGTGGTATCGGCGGTTCGGGCGGCAGGATGCCGTTGAGCTCGCGCACGCGCAGGTCCACGCCTTCCGAGCGATCGTAGGCGGCATCCAGGTACACGAGCCCGCTGAAACGTTCAGCGTGATGACCGCCCAGCCACGTGAGCTCGTCGCCCGCGATGGAGTGGCCGACGAGCAGGGCCTGTTTCAGATCCAGCGCGTCCATCACGCGCAGCACATCCTGCGCGAGACGCGGCGTATCGAAACCGAAATCCGGTTTGCTTGAGAAGCCCGTGCCGCGGCGGGTGATCGCGAAGACCCGATGCTTCTCCGCGAGTCGCGGCGCGAGTTCATCGTAGCTGTGCGCGGTCGCGCCCAGGCCGGGCAACAGCAGGATGGGCGAGCCCCGGCCGCCGAAGTCGAGGACCTCGAGCTGCACGCCTTCGTCCACCGTGATGGAAATGGCCTCGTGCGGCGCAGTGTC
Source organism: Pseudomonadota bacterium (assembly GCA_023423065.1). Lineage (GTDB taxonomy): Bacteria > Pseudomonadota > Gammaproteobacteria > Steroidobacterales > Steroidobacteraceae > CADEED01. Next base: position 9,072 of record JAFAGC010000021.1, on the reverse strand, counting down.
GCGCCACATCGCCTGCTGGAACTGCCGGTTCCCGGCGGTGGGCAGCGGACAGGTATCGGCGTCGCCGCCCAGGATGCCGGGCAATACCAGCGATTCCTCGCGATGACCCGCGGCAATCCATGCGGTAACGACGACATGATCGCTCTTCGCGAGCCGCGGCGACTGGATAGAGAGTTTGTGACGCGAACCGAACGGCCAGCGCGTCCATCGCGGGGAATAGTCGGCCGGCGCATGAACGCGACTCGAGGGAATTTCCTCGAGCTCGGCGCTGATCTGCGCGGGTTCTTCGAAGCCCGTGAAGCAGTCGACCTCGACGTGGCTCCCGGTGGCGTCCAGCTTTGCGGCGCAGTACCCGACTTTCGGAACGGAATGCCGGCGCCCATCGGCCGGCATGCGGAAGGAATGCGGCTCCAGCAGCGTGAAGTAGTAGCGCAACTCCAGCTGGACGTCAGGCTCGGCGCCCAGGCGCCGAACCGCCGCCTCGGGCAACACCCATGCATGCGAGAAATCCACGCCGTCGTGATCCACGTTGTAGGTCGTGGGCCTCAATTCATAAAGCGGCGGCGTGCCGGGCGCCGAGTGATACTCCGCTTCCACGTAGGCGAGTTTCACGCGCCAGTCCGGCGGCACCCTCCGGGGCGCGATGGAGCTCAGAAAGACGACCGAGTCCGGCCCGGACTCCCGCTGATCTTCGAAGGACCAGTTCGGCACGCCGACTGCCTGGCGCGCGGCGGTGAACGCGGGATCCTGGCCGATGTTTCGCAGCCGCGTGGCGGGGAAACACGCGCTCGGGTCGTGCAGGTAGATAGGCCGAGTCCGCTCCGTCCGGGCGGCTGTCCCGGCGGGCGCAAGCGTGGTGTGCGCCTTGAACACCGGCCGCCAGGGGACGAGCCACATGGGCAGGAGCACCAGCAGCAGTGCCAGCAGCGCCGTACCGCCGAGCACGATGCGCGCGGCCGTCACCTTGCGCCGCCAGTACACCAGCCAGCAGGCGAGCACGAACAGGCCCAGGGAAATCATCGTGGCGGGAATGTAGGCCAGCCAGCCGAGACCGCCGAACAGCAACGCCTCGCCGATGGCGGGTTCCAATGGGCCCGGTGCGCTCACGATCGGGGTGGGAACGACGAACGCGAGGGTGAAAATCGCGATCAGCACGCCGATGCCCTGCACGATCGTGCGAGTGACGAGCGCGGTGAAAAGCACGATCGCCAGGACGAGCAGATAGACCACATCCTCGAGCAGCAGGGCCATCTGCAGGGATTCCGCCAGCGACGCGCCCAGGAATGGGCCGAGCGCAAGCGCGGCAATGAAGCGCGAGAAGTAAAGCACTCCGAGCGCCAAGGCCAGCTTCGCGGTGAGCAGTTCAGCGCGAGGAACCGGCCGGCAGAGCCAGTCGTCCACCATGCTGACGACCGGATCCGCCTGGAAGATCGCGAAGATCATGACCGTGCCGGCGAGCAGCAGTACCGGCCAGCGGAACATCGCCCAGGCCGTCGGCATCAATTCCAGCCGCTCGATGAACACGTCGGCGCCGAACAGCAGCGCCGCGAGGAGCAGCAGTGGATAGAGGCTGCGCACGTCCTTCATCAGGATGGCGCCCACGATCCTGAAATTCATGCCGGCCGGCTCCGCTTGCGCTGCTGCATCAGCGCGTTGGCGACGGCGCGCAGGGACATCGGTTCGGTTTCCATTTGAATCGCGCCGAAGTGCTTCGCCAGTTCACGGTGGAGCGAAGAGTCGTCCCGGTAGTGAGACGCGAAGAAACGGAGCCGGTGACCTTCGATTTCGGGCAGCAGCCAGTCATCCGGCGCCGGCCGGGGCAGCTCCTTGACGGCCGACAGGGTGACGCGCACCTCGCGAAACCGCGCCTGGAGGCTCTCGATCTCTTCCTGCAGCAGCAGCCGTCCGTTCTGCATGAACGCCACGTGGGTGGTGAAACTTTCGATCTCAGACAGTTCGTGAGAGGAGATCAGGATGGTGGTGCCGGCGGCTTGCTGGAGCAGGCCGTTTACCACCTCGTCGCGCACCAGCGTATCCAGGCCGCTCAACGGCTCGTCGAGCACGAGTAGTTGGGGACGGAACGCGAGGGCGCCGACCAGCAGCGCCTTCATGCGCATTCCATGCGAGAGTTGCCCGATCTTCCGCGAGGGTGGCAGTTCGAACTGCTCGCGGAGCTGTGCTTCGAGGGAACGATCCCAAGAAGGGTAGAGCGCTCGCAGGTACTCGAAGTAGTGCGCGAGCGAGAGTCCGGCCGGCAGCTTCTGGCTCTCCGACACGTAGCCGATCTTTTCGAAGTCCCGGGGTGCCAGTCGTCGCGACGGCGTGCCGAGCACCGTGATTTCTCCGCGATCCGCTCGCAGGATGTTCATCAGCAGCCGGATCGTGGTGGTCTTGCCCGCGCCATTCGGGCCGATGAGCGCGAAGACCGCGCCTTCCGGCACCTGGAGGCTCAGGTCTTCTATCGCCTCGAAGCGTCCGTACTTCTTCGCGAGGCCCCGTGTCTCGATGATCATCTGGCGTCACCCGACCGATTTGACGTTGAGCCCGCGCAGCTCCGTCCAGGTCTCTTCCACCGCGCGTTGCACTTCGTCGAGGCCGGCCCCGACACGCATGGCCTCCACGACCAGCTTTTCCACTTCGTCTTCGAGCAGCCGCTTGCGATCGCCCGTGCGCGCCTTCGGCGGTGGCGCCACGACGGTTCCGACGCCCGGCTGCGCGACCAGCCAGCGTTCCTGGATCAGGTGCTGAACCACCTTGTGAGCGGTGTTCGGATGGATCTTGAGATCGAGCGCGAGCGCGCGAACCGAAGGGAAGGCTTCTCCCGGCTTCAGTTCGCCGGCCAGGATGGATTTGACGGCCGCGAAACAGACCTGGTCGAAGATCGACTCGCCGGGGACCAGCTTCAGCTTGAACGGGACCATGCGCCCTCCAGTGTCACATCAGTAATGTGACACATGGAGGGGTGGTCCGTAAAGCTCAGAAACTCGCCTTGAACTGCACGCCCCAGATGCGCGGCTCGTTGAGGAAACCCGTCAGGTTGTTGAAGTCGATCGCGCCCACGGCGACTTCCTCGTCCGTGATGTTTCGCCCGAACAGCGCGGCTTCGTACTTGCCGCCGCCCCAGTTGTAGCCGAGGCGCAGTCCGACTTCGAGGAATTCGTTGCCCGTGAACTCGATGGAATCGTAGAGGAAGAAATCCACTTCGCCGCGATACGACCAGTCGGTGTACGCGAAGATTTCGCCGTTGCCGACGGGAACGCCGTAACGCAGCGTGAGGTTGGCTATCCACTCGGGCGCCTGCGGAAGCCGGTTGCCGTCTATCCCGGCCAGGCCGCCCATGACGGGATCGGTGACCGTGCACGCGAAGCAGACGCCGACGGAGATGCCGTCGTCCTGGATCTCGGTGTCGTTGTAGCTCGCGCCCAGCGTCATCAGTAGTTGGGGCGTGAGGTAGGCCTGCACGTCGAGCTCGGCGCCCTTGCCGACGGTCTTGTCCGCGTTCAGGAGGCGCACCGCGTTGCTGGCGCCGCCCACGGCCGTGAGCTGCTGGTCCTCCACCTCGTAGTAGAAGAGGTTGAAGTACACGCTGGCCATGCGGTCCATGAGATCCGCCTTAACGCCGACCTCATACGAAGTATTGGTCTCGGGTTCGGCCACGGACTGATTGCCGAACGGTCCCGCGGGCTGGACGCTCGCGCCGCGAAAGCCCGTCGCCACACGCGCGTATAGATTGACCGAATCGGTAACCGAGAACGTCCCGGAAAGATCCCAGCTCACGTTGTCGTCGCTCAGGCTCGCGGTGGTCGGCAGAGAGGGGTCGGGGAATGCGAATCCCTCAGGCGTGCCTGTCACGAAATCCTTCTCGTCGTTCGTGTAACGGACACCGGCGCGCAGTTCGAACGCATCGGAGAATTTGTAGTTGACCGATCCGAACAGCGCCCAGGCCGTGTTGGTCTGGTTCGCGCGCAGGTACTGGTTCTGCACGCCGCCGGCCAGGCTGTCGTAGGAGAAGAATTCGGTGTCGTAGTCCTCGTCGAAGTAGTACACGCCGGCCTGCCAGTTGAACGGACCGGAAGACTGCGATTCGAGCCGGATTTCCTGCGTGATCTGGTCGAGCGTGGGAATGCCGTCCGCGGTTTCGCTCGGGAACGGGATGAAACCCGGACCGTTGGGCAAACTACAGAACCCACAGCCGTAACCGCCGTCGATGTCGCCGCGGCTGTAGGCCTCGAGCGACTCGTAACCGGTGATCGAATACAGCGCGACCGCGCCGAAGTTCCAGCGCAGCTGGATGCTGCCGCCGAGGATGTCGAGCTCCTGCCGGTTCTGGCCGTCGACCGAAATCCAGTCCTGGTCGAAGTCGTCGACCAGGTCGTTGTTGCCCGCCTGGATGATGTTGGCGCGGAACAGGCGCGCGGTGCCGTCGAGGTTGCGCGCGTGCGCGTTGAACAACGCGCTGAACTCGTCGCCGCGTTCGTACTTGAGCTGCACGCGCGCGGCGCGGTCGTCGTAGCCCTCGTAGATGTCTTCCTCGCCCGTGAGCGCATTGCCGACGAAATCGTCGCGATGTTGATAGAGCCCCGAGACGCGCACCGCCCAGCCCTCGCCGAACGGGATGTTGATCGCGCCTTCGAGATTCATGGTGTTGTAGGTGGCGTCGGACACGTTGATGTATCCGCCGAAGTCGGACTGCGGCCGGATCGAATCGAACTTGACCACGCCACCGGGCGTGTTGCGCCCGAACAAGGTGCCCTGCGGACCGCGCAGCACTTCGATCTGGTCGAGATCGAAGATGGGAAATCCCTTGAGGATGGGATTCTCCTGCACGACCTCGTCGTAGATGAGCGAGACGGGTTGCGACGCGTTGAGCCGGAAATCGCTGTTGCCGTAGCCGCGGATGTAGAAGCGCGGGAATGCTCGGCCGAAGGACGACTCGACGTTGAGGCTCGGCACGCGCGCGGCGAGGACTCGCACGTCCTGTCCGCCGGTGGAGAGTACGTCGAGATCGGCGCGGCTGATCGTCGAGATCGAGCTCGGCACGTCGCGGATGTTTTCCGCGCGGCGCTCGGCCGTGACGACGACTTCCTCGAGCTGACCCTGCTCCTGCGCCGCAACGTTGCCCGGTAGTGAGACGGCGGCGCACAGGAGCAGCGTCGGTGCAGCGCACAACGGCAATTCCTTCTTCTGCTTGTTCATGTCATTCCCTGATGGGCAGTTTGTTGGAGCATATCGCTGGTTCAGGAGACTGACATCCAATATCGCGGCGCTCGTCTTCAATGCACCGGATGAAAGCAGCCGTATTGCATGCGCCCCACGATGTGCGCTTCGAGGAGCGCCCCGATCCCCGGATCGAACAGCCGACCGACGCGATCGTCCGCCTGTCCGCCAGTTGCGTATGCGGGTCGGACCTCTGGCCGTACCGCGGCGCCCACCCGCTCGACGGACCGAAGCCGATGGGGCACGAGTACTGCGGCATCGTCGAGGAAGTCGGGCGCGACGTGAAAACCGTAAGGGCCGGGCAGTTCGTAATCGGTGCGTTCGCGTTTTCCGACAATACCTGCGCGAACTGCCAGGCGGGTTACCAGTCCGGTTGTGTGCAGGGCGGATTCTTCAGCAAGGCGCAGGCGCCGTACCTGCGGGTTCCGCTGGCGGACGGGACGCTGGTGGCCACGTCGGCCAACCCCACGCGCGAGATGGTGCCCGCGATGCTGACACTGTCCGATGTGATGGGCACCGGGTGGTTTGCGGCGGACGCGGCGAGCGTGAGTCCCGGGAAGACGGCGGTGGTGGTTGGAGATGGCGCCGTCGGTTTACTAGGTGTTCTGGCGTCGAGGCAGATGGGCGCGGAACGGATCATCGTGTTCAGCCGCCACGAGAAGCGCCAAGCGCTCGCGCGGCGTTACGGCGCTACGGACATCGTGACCGAGCGGGGCGAGGAGGGAGTGGCGCGAGTGCGCGAGCTCACCCGCGGGATCGGCGCGGACTCGGTGCTGGAGTGTGTGGGCACGCAACAGTCGATGACTCAGGCGATCGGTTCGGCACGGCGCGGCGGGTATGTTTCGTATGTCGGCGTGCCGCACGGCGTGAATTTCGATGGCGCGCAACTGTTCTCGACGCACGTGCATCTCCACGGTGGGCCGGCGCCGGTGAGGCGCTATCTACCGAAGCTGATCGGGCTGGTGGAGAGCGGGAAGTTGGATCCCGGGGGAGTGTTCGATCTGACGCTGCCGCTCGAGCAGGTGGCGGAGGGTTATCGGGCGATGGATGAACGGCGGGCGATCAAGGCGTTACTGCAGGTTTGACTTCGGGCGCCCGCGATGCCGCCTGGCGTTGTGTCCGTGTCGGGAGTGTTTCCGGGAGTGGCAGCCGGATTGGTGCCTGTTGTTACGTCGGCTTCAGCCGTGGGTTCTTCAGTGGGCCCGGTCGCTTCGATTTCCCGGCGACCGCAGGCGAGCAGGCACACAGCCAGCATGGCGGCGGCACCAAGGGACGCCAGCGATCGGGCGTTCGATCCAATTTTCATGGGCGGCTGCGAAAGCCTTCCGTCGGAAAGAGCGCTAACTAGGTTCCAGCTGGAACGTGCCTCGCGCCGGTAGCCTTGTTGGTGAGCTGCAAGGCGACGTCGACTGCGAGGTCCAGGTTCATGCGGTCGCCACGCCAGACGGAGATCGGTTGGGTCGCGGGCGGAATGCGCTGCCAGTCGCCGAGCGGCTGTGTGAATCCGGGTGCGACGTTATCGATTGCGTCTCCGTTCGCTTTCACGAAGCGCAACGCCCCATCGTCCAGTCGCTCGATGCGGATGCCGCCTTCGTGGACTGCGCGATGATGGAAACGACAAAGCGAAACGAGGTTCGAGGGCTTCGTCTCGCCGCCATTGGCCCAGTGCTCGATATGGTGGGCGTCGATGTATCGCGAGTTGGAGCAGCCCGGGAAGCGGCAGCCCTTGTCGCGAGCGCAGAGGAGACGTCGGAGTGGGGCGGAGATCGTGCGGGTCTTGCGGCCTACGTTGAGCGGCTCGCCGTCTTCGTTCTCGACCAGAGCCACGATGCTGGCATCGCAGGAAAGTCGGCGCGCGGTCTCGGCGGCCATCGAGGGCCCGTGTTCGAACTCACAGCAGCCGGCAGTGCGGTCACGCAGGGTTTCCGCCGCCACGTGAACCACGATCTGGTGGCGATCCGTGCCCGGCGCCTCGATGGCCTCATGCGCGACGAAGCTTTCGGCCACCAGCGCGAGTGCATCCGCCCGGCGGGCACTGAACCGCACCCTCTCCTCGGACGTTCCAGCTGGAACGTTTTCCACAGCGATGTCGAGCGCTTTGAGCAGGAGCGCACCGACCTCAGCGGTCAGGCGCGCATTAATGATGAGTGAACCGTCATCATCGTAACGGTACATCAGGCTGCGGTTTTGTCGCTGAAGCTCTTCCCTTGATAGCTCCTCGGCCTCCCTGCAACGGCGGAAGGCGCGCACGAGCTTCTCGACATGGTTCGCTGTGCCGTGCTCGGCGATCATCAGGAAGTAGTCTTCAGTCTCGGGAATCGCCACCCGCGTGATCTCGCGCACCTTCGAGTAGCTGATCCGTCCGCTCTCCATCGCCGCGGAAAGCCTCGGCAAATTCTCGAGCGCACGCCCGACGCGTACCTTCTCGCGCGCGGCGCCCATCGCAATGCCGCACTTCCAGTTGAGCCAGTGCGCGCAGGACTTCGTAGAAGCATCGGCCCATCCGTTGCGCCGATCGAACTCGGCAATGAGCATGAGCCAGCGATGATGCGCGGCATTCATGTGACCGGTGAAGCCGCAGATCTCCGCGGCGAGTTCGTCGATGGGACGCATGGACACCTCCGTGTGGCCAGACTAGCTACTGTGGTTGCGTACAGTATATGCCAGCCACACGTTTAATGCTCGTGAATATTTGAAGGTTGTTAGGTAATACACGAGCGAAGGGATGGTAGGTGTCGATGTGGATCGTCGCGCCTGCAATTGCAGCTCATCGCGCGTTGGGTATCGCCTCGTCGCATACCCGATGCCAGCGCGACGCGACAGCAGTGCGCAGGCAAGCCTCTCATTGACTTCTCTTTCGAACACCGCCAGCGTTCGCACCATGAAATTTCATCGCATAGTCCTGCTGATCGTATTCACGATGCCCGTCCTCGCACAACCCGACCTGCGCTTCGCGGACCTCTCCGGCTGGTGGGCCGCCAATCCGGCACACGGCGGCGAATCCTCTCCCGTCGCCCTGCAGTTCCTTGAAAAGGACGGCAAACAGGAAGCCCATGTTTCGCTGATCGCCATCGGCGCATACGACATCAACCTCGGCGAGGTCGTGATCGACGGCCATTCGATCGCCACCAAGGGCCTGGCTTTTCCGCTCACCTGGGACCCGGCCACGCAGACGCTCAGTGGCCGTATTCCCGCGGAAGCCGCGCCGGTCTACGACATTCCGATCGAATTCAAGAAAGGCGCTGCCGTCGAGCGACCGCCGCCGCGGGACTGGAAAACCTCGGCGCCGCATCCGAAGGTGAAATGGTCCTTCGACACCGGCGCCGCGGTCTGGGCCGGGCTCGAGCGGGACGAAACCACCGGCCTGCTGTTCGTCGGCAACGAGCGCGGCGATCTCCACGCGATCGACGCCGCGGGCAAGGCGCGTTGGAAATTCGAAACGGGCAAGCCGATCCGCGGCCAGCCCAAGGCTTTCGGCAAACACGTGTACGTCTCCTCCGACTCGGGCTATCTACACAAACTGGAGATCGAGACCGGCGCCGAAGCCTGGCGCGCGCGCATCGACCATGGCAGCGAGCCGCGCATTCCGACCAACCAGGAAAAGACCCGTTGGGATCGTTACGGCTCGAGCGTGGTCACCGACGGCAAGACGCTGTACGTCGCGAGTCGCGACAGGAATCTCTACGCGCTCGATCTGGCGACCGGCCCCCCGCCGGCGCCGCCCCCCCCCCCGCGCCCGCTCGCCAGATCGAGCGCGTAGAGATTCCTGTCGCGACTCGCGACGTACAGCGTCTTGCCGTCGGTGACCACGCTCGAGCCGTAACGATCCCAACGGGTCTTTTCCTGGTTGGTCGG